>CADEDH010000032.1:60807-72316 GCA_902826025.1 uncultured Actinomycetes bacterium | reverse complement strand
TGGAGCTGATGGGAATCGAACCCACGACCCCCTGCTTGCAAAGTACCGCAGAGGCGTTCGCCGGCGTCCGTAGCTGCTCGTTTGCCAGGCGCCGCTGTTCGTCGGCGTCCGTCGAGGGCTGGGTGTGCTCGTGTGCTGTGGCTACCAGTTCGGCTACCACATGGTTGGCGTTGGCCGGGTCCGGATGCTGCTACCGCTGGCGATTGTCAGGCGTCGATGGACGGCGCCTTCGGAAGGTCGTCGCCTGGTCCGGTCGGTTGGGGGAGCCCGGCGGCCAGTCTGAGCTCCTTCTCGATCTCCCGTACTCGTCCGGCCGCTCCTGGCCGCTCAAGGATGCTCGCTTCCCAGCCGCTGAGGCTCATAAGTCGTCCCCTTCCTTCTGGCGCGTTCGTTCGCTGGTCAGCTTGCTTTGCGGACGACGGCGTGGCCTTGGCGGACGAGTTTGGCGATGCTTCGGTTCTGGCTGAGTTGGGTGCCGACGCCGACGACGAGTTCTTGGCCGATAGCGGTGGCGAGGCGTTCGAGGGTTTCGAGGGTGGGGCGGGTACCGCCGGCTTCCATGCGCGCGATGGCTGATTGGGTGGTACCCATGCGCTGGGCGAGGTCGGCCTGGGTGAGCCCGGCTTCGGTGCGGAGTCGGTGCACGAGCTCGCGGAACTCACTGATGCGGGCTTCGTCGTCGTGGGCGGCTCGCGCTTCGTCGGAGTCCGGCTTGGGGAGATCGTTCCAGTTGGTGCGGCTAGTCATCGGTGTCGGCTCCTAGGTGTTCAGTCATGCGAGTGCTCGGGCGGCGCGTTCGACTTGTTGGCGTTCCTGGCGGCGGGTCTTGGTGAAGACCGTGAGGAGGATCACCAGTCGGCCGGGGGCGATCCAGTAGGTGATCCGTGTCTGCTCGGTCCCGAGATAGAAGCGGAGTTCTCGGAGCTTGCCCTGCAATTGTCTGGTGTAGGGCTCGTCGAGCAGTGGGCCGAGTTCGGCGAGCCGGTCGATGTGGAACCGGACCCGGGCCTGTTCGGGTTCGCTGAGGTTCAGGTACCAGTCGACGACTTCCGGTTCGAGCTCGACCTCCCCCCACGACATAGCGTCTACGCTATATCTCTTCCGGGGTCACCGCAACGAGGGCGGGGCGATTCCAAGCCCACCCGTATCTCCGATGGGCGTTGGCTACTGGCTCGGTCGGGCATGTGCCTCGGCGACCAAGCGAACTCGCCGTCACACGATTCGGACGCATTCCACTTCCTGCTGGAAGGGTCGAAATTGTGGCTACCAGTCCGAAATCGGCACAACAAACTGCCATGGATGAGCCTCTGACCAGGGAAAACTTGGTGGAGCTGATGGGAATCGAACCCACGACCCCCTGCTTGCAAAGCGCCCAGGGTGGCAGGGGTCCGATCAGGGAGAACGGACGGAAGCCCTGATCACTGGTCTGGTGGTGAGCCCAATTGGGCCCCGCCGGTGCCCGGTGTTGCCCTCTGTTACGCGCACGTGGCGCGCGCGTTCGATGTTGTCAGCTGGCGACTTGGGCCGACACGAGTCGGCGCTCGACACCCTCCGAGCGCGCTACCGCCTGTCGCCGGCTGACCAGCCACCAATGGCCCCGCCCACCGCAGCGCCCAGGGGCGAGACCGGGCGTGCGGGGATCGGCCCGCGGTTCCCGGCTCAGAACGCTCGGGGCCGGCGGCGTGGCGTCTCGCATTGGCCGGCCGAGTTGGACGCTCGCCGGTGGCGTCGTAGCGGGTGCGGTCCATGTCGTCGTCGGCAGGGAGGTCGAGACGGCTTGGCGCTGTGCTGGTGGCGGATGGATCGCCCCGATGGAGGGGTCAGGCTGAGGTGAGCCGGTTGGCGTGTGACTCGACGCTGCCGGGGAGGACTTCGAGTTCGACGTTGCCGTCGGCGTCAATGGCAACGATCCGCGCCACCTTCGGGTCGGCGTCTTCGTCGCCGACGACAACGTGGCGACCCACCGAAAGCTCGACACCGGGCCGGGCATCGACCGCTCGGGCCCAGAGTCGACGGTCGTTGGTCATGTCCATGAAGTCAACAGCGATGTCATAGGAATCGGCCATGGCGGATCCTCCTTGCTGTATCAGACTAGCCCAAGGGTGGTCGGCCGGGGTTGGCGATGGGCTCGTCGAAGCTCCGGTCGAGGCGGGCCAGGGTCAGTTCGCTCAGATCAGCGAGCACGAGCGTGAAGTGCGGATGGTCAAAGGTGGCGAGGAGAGCGAAACCCGCGCTGCGGACTCGCCCGAACGTTGAGAGCCGCACCCGCCGATAGCTGGCGATTCGCTCGCTGCGGCATGCTTCCTGCACGCTCGTGTCGATCACCCCTTCGACCGATATCCCGTAGACCGCATAAAGGGCGAACGTTCGCTCGGCAGCACGAATCACGGTGTCGGCGCTCATGACACCGGCCCGGAGCACGACGATCGCGTCCTCGGGCGGGAGGTCCGGTCGGAGCGGCAGCGTCAGGGGCACGGCTCATAAGCTACTGGTGGACTGGCCAGGCCGATGCGTACAGAACTCGGGGGCGAGGGCTGTCGAATTGGAGGGGCCGGTTTAGGTTGAACGAGGTCGATGGCATGCCTGTCAGTGTGGCGCCTGGCAGGGTGCTGCTCGGATCGCAGTCGGCGGGTCCCTCGTGTTTGCTGCGCTCGCTCGTCCTGGGGTGATACCGCACTCACCCAACTCCTCGACGCCGCCCTCGCCACCGCATCGCCAGGCGAGGGCTCAGTCGATGTTCCAGGGCTCGGCCAGGCGCATGGCGTGGGTCGCCCCGTCCGGGTCGAAGTGGGCGGGATCGAAGGCAGGTGACGCCCACTCGAGCATGGCGGCGTGCTCAGGGTGGGATGGATCAGCGAGGGCCTCCAGGAGGTCGGCGTAGCCCCACGGGCCCCCGCAGTCCTCGGGCGGGCACGCCCGTCGGCCGGTGATGCAGCGCGGGTACAAGACATCGGCAACTGCCGGCTCGATCGCTTCGACCAGGACATCATGGGCCCAGCCGTCACCGAAGTCGTACTCCCACAGCATCTTGATGCTGACCGCGGGTAGGACCTTGCCGAGCACCGCTCGCCGTTCGTCCTTGGTTGGCCGCCAGCCGAACTCGTCGTCGGCGGGTAGTTGATAGGTGGTTCCGTCAACCTGAAAGGCGTGGAGGTGCCCCCCGAACCAGCCCATTGCCGCTTCGAGCTCAGCGGAGAGCTGATGCAGCGTCGTGGTCGAGGCGACCTCCACCCTGCGCCACACGGGGGGACGAACCCCTCGCAGCGTGACCTTCAACCGATGCACGGTTGTCTTGTCGGCAGCCATCGATCCAGCCTGCCGCCGTCGGCGCCCGGCCGCTACCCCGTCAGCTCGATGGTCGTGACTCGAGCGAAGATGGCCATCGAACCGGCCTACAGCTGCGGGTCACGGCCGAACCTCGCCGCCTTTTGGCAGCCGGACGTTACTGGAGTGAGAGTCGATTCCGAGGTCGACGACGCAACAGAGGGAGGGAACGGTTCGGAGTGGAGGGTCGGACCGTCGCACAAGTCGGTGGTTCGGGAGGGCCTACGCGCACGGGCAGCGCGTACGCCAGAAGCGACTCGCTCACGACATGGGCTGTGACCTGGTCAAACGTGTGGAGCTGATGGGAATCGAACCCACGACCCCTGCTTGCAAAGCGCCCAGGGTGGCAGGGGCCGGACCAGGGAGAACGGGTAAACGTCCTGGTGAAGAGGTTGGCGGTGCGCCCGGTGAGTGCTGGCTCACCCCGGTACTGCCCTTTGCTACGCGCGCGTGGCGCGCGCGACTCGGGCGTGGGTCTGGGTCATGAAAGCGCCCGTTCCGCTGAGTCGGGAGTTGGGTGCTGGGTGACCGGCGTGGGTTGATCGGGCCGTACGGGCCGAGGCGAGCAGGGGCGCGCTCCGGGTTCGGCGTGCTGTCACGGGGCGACGGCGGCCGGTTCGGCGAAATGACGCTCGACCAGATCGGCTGCTTCGACTGCGAGGATGCTGGTGACGGGAGCGGCCTCGCGGCGGCCGTCGTCATCTCTGATCGTGGTCTGGTTTGTTGAGTCGGGGTGGCTCGTCTGGATCGAGCGAGTTGAGGACATCGCGGGCGATCCAGCGTTTGGACCGTCCGGCGATGCCCTCGATTTCGGTGACGATGTCGAGGTCTTCGAGCTTGCGAATGTGATTGAGCGCGCTTTGTACGGTGATCTGGAGTCGTTGGGCGATCCAGCTGGTGGTGAGTACCGGGTTCTCGAAGACGAGGTCGACGACTTCGATGGCTCGTGAGCGGTCGCCGTGCAGGCGTTGTCTGAAGCTCTCTCGGAGATCGACGAGTGCCTCGGCTCGGGTGACGGCGTCGGTGGCCTGTTCGGTGACGCCGAGGAGGAAGAAGTCCAGCCATTCGTCGAGTTGGCCCTTCTCGCGTACGGCTTGGAGTCGGTCGTAATAGTCGCTGCGTCGGCGTTCGAAGTAGGCGCTGAGGTACAGCAGGGGTTGGAGTAGCAGGTCGCGTTCGAGGAGGAGGAAGGCGATGAGGAGGCGTCCCAGGCGGCCGTTCCCGTCGAGGAAGGGGTGGATGGTTTCGAACTGGTAGTGGACGAGAGCGATCTCGATGAGCGGTGGTAGCGCCGTGTCGGTATGAAGGAACTTCTCGAGATCGGAGAATGACCGCTCCATTTCCTCAGCGGGTGGGGGTACGAACGTTGCGCTGGCGGGCTGATTGTCGGCCGAGCCGATCCAGTTCTGGGAGGTTCGTACGTTTCCGGGAAGCCGCTCCTGGCCCCGGACGGCGTCCATGAGCACTCGATGCGTTTCACAGAGGAGCCGTCGTGACACGGGCAATGTGTCGAGAAGTGCGAGTCCGTGGTCCAGGGCGTCGATGTAGTTGGTGACCTCTCGGATCGGCCCGGCGGCGGAGTCTCGGGCTCGGGCGTCGAAGATGTCAGACAGTGATGCCTGTGTTCCCTCGATCCGGCTGCTGGCCAACGCCTCCCGGGCGACGTAGGGGCGGATGAGCAGGTGTGGGTTGGGTAGCAGGCGGCCGGCGCCTGACAGTCGGCCGAGGGCCCGGTCGGCGTTGGACAACAGCAGGACCGTCTTTGTTGTCAGCTGCAGGGTGCGGGGGAGCGGCTTTGGGATGTAGGCCCAGTAGCCGTGCGGGCCGGGGGTCTTGACGACGGAGCCGAGGTGGGGAGCTTCAAAGCGCTTTGGATCCACCCCCGCAAGCTACAACGAAGAGGCCCCTTTCGTTGTAGCTCCCCGTTTGTAGTCCAACTTCGTTGAAGCTTGGCTGCCATCCCGCCCTGGGCTGCGATCCCGAGTGAGCGGGTCGAGCCTGAGAGAGTCCCACCCGTGCATCGAGGAGAATCATGCTGCTCGAACCTCGCCAAGCCCCCGCCGCCGGGCGATAGTGAATCGAAAGGATGAAGTTAACGACGAAGACCCGAGGCATGGAGACGGACTGACCGACAACTGCGCGCGCATGGCGCGCGCATCGACTGGAGCTACTCGCCCTCGATAGCCTCTGACCAGGGAAAACTTGGTGGAGCTGATGGGAATCGAACCCACGACCCCCTGCTTGCAAAGCAGGTGCTCTAGCCAACTGAGCTACAGCCCCGAGGCCCCCCAGGCTAGCGGCGCTGGCGGCAGCTGGTTGGGGTATCGCCCGCTCGGCCGGGTCCCATCCCAAACTGCGCCACGGAAAGCGCGCCTGCGCCGCCATCTGCGTCGCGAGATCTGCGGAATCCGTCGAGAATGTGACGCAGATGGCGTGGGTGGCGCAGTTCCGTCGCGCAGCTTGGGCGGCGGCGGCGACATCGGCGGCTCGGCTCGGCTCGGCCGACAGCGTCAGTCGAGCACCCCGGACCACCGCCCGACCGGCCCGGAAGTCCTGACCAGGCGATCGTTACGCTGCTGCGACAGCTTTGGGCAAGACCGCCGACCAAGATTACGCTTCGGTTGTGACCGACCAGGAGAAGCCGCAACCCGTCTCGCCCGTGTACGAGTTCATCCCGAACCTCGGGCGGCTGCGGGACGAGGTGCTCTTCGGCGACGTCTGGGAGGGGACCGACCTCACCAAGCGGGATCGCTCCCTCGTCACCGTCGCCGTCCTGGCCGCCCTCTACCGCACCGACGAGATGAAGGGCCACATGCGCCGAGCCCTCGACAACGGGGTCACCGAAGAGGAGCTCAAAGGCCTGATCACGCACGTCGCCTTCTACGCCGGCTGGCCCACCGCGGTGAACGCCGGCCGGGTCGCGCTCGACGTGTTCGGCCCCACCGACCTTAAGGAACGCAGCGAATGAGAGTCGGATTCATCGGCCTGGGCACAATGGGGTCCCGCATGGCCGGCAACATCCTGGCCGCCGGCCACCAACTCGTCGTCCACGACCTCAATCCCGCCGCCGGCGAGCCCCTCCTGGAGCGCGGCGCGTCCTGGGCTGTCTCGCCGGCCGCCGTGGCCGGTCAGGTCGACGTCATCTTCACCTCCCTTCCCGGCCCGCCCCAGGTGGAGGCGGTCGCCCTGTCCCTCAACGGCATCATCGGCGGCGCCCTACCCGGCCTGGCCTACTTCGACCTGTCCACCAACTCCCCAACGGTCATGCGCCGCATCCACGCCGAGATGACCCCCCGTGGCGTCCACGTGTTCGACGCCCCCGTCTCCGGCGGCCCCGACGGCGCCGCCTCCGGCCGCCTCGCCATCTGGGCCGGCGGCGACCCCGAGGCCTTCGACGCCTTCCTCCCCGTCCTCCGCTCCTTCTCCGACGCCCCCCACCTGGTCGGTCCGATCGGGTCGGGCTCGATCGCCAAGCTCGTCCACAACTGCTCCGGCTACATCCTCCAGACCGCGCTGGCCGAGACCTTCACCCTCGGCGTGAAAGCCGGCGTCGACCCCGAGGCCCTGTGGGAAGCGGTCCGCATGGGCGCCCTCGGCCGCCGCCGCACCTTCGACACCCTTTCCCGCAACTTCCTTCCCGGCCGCTTCGACCCGCCCGACTTCGCCCTCGAGCTGGCCCGCAAGGACGTGGCCCTCGCCGTGGAGCTGGCCCGGGAGTACGACGTCCCGATGCGCCTGGCCAACCTCACTCTCATGGAGATGACGGAGGCCATGAACCGGGGCTGGGCCAAGCGCGACTCCCGTTCGGCCATGCTCCTCCAGGAGGAGCGCACCGGTGTCGAGGTCCGAATCCACCCCGAGCGCATCGCCGAGATCGTCGACGGCGGTCGCCGCCAACCCGATCCAGTGGCCGAGGCCGAGGTTTCCCAGACCTGGTTCGAGCGCACCGTTGGCCGCATGCGGGGCAAGGCCGCCACCCCCATCCCGGCCACCGAGGCATCCCCCTCCCTGGCGGCCACTGCCCCCGTCCGGCCCGAGACCCGGGAGACCAAGCCCCCCTCCATCCTCGACCAGGCCCGCGGCCCCGAGGGCACGGCCACCAGCGAAAAGCCCCCCTCCATCCTCGACGGCGGCACCAACGGCGCCCCCGCCACCGGCTACTACCTGGCCCCCGGCCACATCGAACCGGTGAAGCCCCCCTCCCTGCTCGACGAGCAGCGCCCCTCCGAACCGGTGAAGCCCCCGTCCCTGCTCGACTCCGACCAGCCCCTCGGCCTCGACGCCGAACTGGGCTTCGCCGGCCCCCCGACCGCCGAGGTGCCAGCCGTCCAGAGCCCAGCCGCCGATGCTCCTGCCTTCGACGAAACCGGCTCCGCTGATCCCGAGGGCCCGAGCGCCGTCGCCACAGCCGTCACCGTCCCCGCCGTCGGCACGACAGGGGGCGGCGGCGAGCCGGTGAGGCCGCCATCGATCATCGACGACCTGCTCGACGAGATCCTCGACTCGCCGCCCCCCGGCTCCGCCGTCGCCGGCAACGGCGCGCTCGCCGCCCCCGGCCTCACCCCGGCCGCCGCCGATAGCTCCGCCGCCTTCGTCGCCAACCCCGACACCTCACTCGCCCCCGGCAACGGTGCGGCCCCGGCCGACTCCGCCGCCGAGGGGGTCATGATCTTCCCCGCCACCCACCAGGGCGCGCCCGCCGGCGCGGCCACCATGCCGGCCGGTGCCGACCTCCCCTTCGGTGCCACCATCACCGCCGAGGTCCCGGCCCGCACCGACATCGCCGCCGTGGTGGCCGCCCCTGCTCTGGCCACCACCCCAGCCGACCCCAGCGGGGTCGACGACCGTGACGACTTGGCCCATCCCGCCACCGATGCCCCGGCCCCATCCGGCGGCCTCTTCTACGGGTGGGTGATCGTGGGCGCCGTCTTCATCATCTTGATGGTCGGCTCCGGCCTCGGCTTCTACAACGCCTCGGTGATCCTGAGCTTCGCCCACGACGAGCTCGGCGCCTCCCTGGGCGCCGTCTCCGGCGGCCCCGCCACCTTCTTCGGCATCAGTGGCATCGTCGGCTTCCTCCTGGCCCGCCGTATGGACAAGGTCGACCTTCGCTGGTTCTACCTGGCCGGCGGCGCCCTCGGAGCCCTCGCCCTGTACGGCCTGCGCTGGGTCGACAGCATCCTCACCTACTACCTCTTCTTCGCCCTGTTCGGCGTGGCGTTCTCGGTGTGCGGCCTCGTGCCCAGCATCACCCTCGTCACCCGCTGGTTCGACGTCCGCCGCAAGACGGCCATCTCGATCACCTCCACCGGCCTGTCGCTGGGTGGCATCGTGCTCACCCCGGTGGCCAAGAACCTGATCAAGACCCATCAGCTGGGGGGAGCCGGCCCGATCATGGCTCTCATCTGGGTCATCGGCATCGTCCCCCTCGGCATCCTGCTGATCCGGTCCTTCCCGTTCGAGAAGGGCGTCGGCCCCGACGGCGTGCCGCTGGCGGCGGCGACGGCCGGCCGGCCGTCGTCACCCGCCCAGCTGGCCGGTGCCACCTTCGTTGACGCCCGCCGCAACCGCTTCTTCATCTTCCTGTGCCTGGCCTATGCCTTGATCTTCTTCTCCCAGGTGGGAGGCCTGGCTCATCTGTTCAACCTGGCCAAGGAACGATCGGGTGACGAGGCAGGGTCGCTGGCCCTGGCCCTGCTGGCCGGAACCAGCGTGGTCGGTCGGCTCCTGGGCGGCCTGATCGTGCTGCGGGTTCCGACCAAGGTGTTCTCCATGATCCTGGTCGTCCTCCAGGCCATCGCCCTGCTGTGCGTCTCCCTCTCTCACAGCTCGGCCGCCATCGTGGCCAGCGCCGTGTTCCTGGGGGTCAGCGTGGGCAACCTCCTGATGCTCCAACCTCTCTTGTTGGCCGAGGCATACGGGGTGCGGGAGTACGCCCAGATCTACGGTTTCAACCAGCTGATCGGCACCATCGGCGTGGCCAGCGGTCCGTTCGTGCTCGGCTTCGTCCACGACGGCGCCAGCTACACCGTGGCCTTCGTCGTGGCCGCCATCGGCAGCGTGCTCGGCTTCCTCGCCTTCCTCGCCGCCGGGCCCATCACCGGGCCCCTCCACCTTTGGGGTAATGGCCCGGTGGTCGTCCGCCCCGCCGCCACCCCGGCGGCATCCGCAGAACGCCTGCTGCCGGCCGGCGCCAACACCTAGCCGGACACAGGGTCCGACAAGGCGAAGAACCGGCCCACCCGGGTACCGACGAAGATCTGGCCGTCCCACACCGCCGGGGTCGACTCGATGCAACCCCCGAGATAGGCCGACCACTTCTCAGCCGGGGGCGAGCCGACGGCTGCCGGCCGCCCGACCAGGTCGAAGGCGTGCAGCGAGCCGGCGCAGTCGCCCTGGATCAGGGTGCCGTCCACCACCACCGGGCTGCTCCACAGCGGCCCCTGCATCGTGAGCCGCCACCGCTCGGCCCCCGTGGCCGTGTCGAGCGCCAGCACCGACCCCTCGTTGGTGGGCACGATCAGCGTGGTCTCCCGACCCCCTGGTTCGGTGTACAGCGCCGGCGTGGCCCACACCCCCGACTCCAACCCGGCATGGGCCTGGAGGCTCCAGACCAGCGGATCGTCGGGCTTCGACGGGTCGAGCTTCATGATCTGACCCACCTCCTGGCTGCGGGTGTTGCCCCGCTCGTACTCGCTGACGGCGTACAGCATTCCCTGGCCATCGACCACGAGCGACGCATCGGTGTCGTCGCCCGTCCAGAACCGCAGCGTCCGCGTGGGGGCCAGGCCGGCCTTCAGCCCGCTGATGTCCCACCCCTGCACCAGGCCGCCGGAGTTGGCGAAGTACACCGTGGTGCCGCTGACAGCCACCGAGTTCTCCACCGAGACGTCGAGGTCGCCCAGGGCGTTCAGCAGTTCGGCGTCCCACGTCTCGGTGCTGAACACGATCTGGGGGGCCACCGTCACCTTGCCGTCGGCCCCGTACCCCCGGTTCAGCTTCACCACGAAGAACCGGCCGTTCTCGCCCCCCTCGAACAGATAGTCGTCGATCACCAGGGCCGAGCCGTCCCAGTCGTTGTTCCACAGCGTCGGCTGCACGGCGTAGGCCGACAGGTTCCACAGCTCGGCTGGCTGCTCCCGGTCGAGCGCCACCACGTGGAAGAAGTTGTCGCGGCTGCCGGTGTAGAGCAGGGGGTACCCGTCGGGATCGACCGTGACCGACCCCTTGATGATGTCGCCGGTGGGGAACGGGCTCATGGCCGCCGCCCCGGTGGCCGGGTCGAGGAAGTTGACGGCCCGGTTGTAGGCCCCGAAGGCCAGCGTCCACTGGTCGGTGACAGGGGAGCGGAACACCGCCGGCTGGCCCGTCCACCCCGTGCCGCACCACACCTTGGATTCGCTACCCACGGCCGACTGGGAGCAGCCGATGTCCACCGACCACTGCACTGCCGGCTGATCGGGCACCGGCCCCCTCCCGTACCACGAGCGGGTGGGGTTGCCTCGGAACGTCAGCAGCCCCTCCACCGCCCCCAGATCGCTCCACGGCCGCTGCGACGACCGGGGGTCCACCCACTGCCGAGGGTCGGTGCCGAGCTGCGCTCGCACCAGGTCGACCGTGCGACCCTCCCCATCGACCCCCGAGCCGGCCGTGGGTCCGGTGGAACCGGGGTCGGCAAGAGCCGCGGCCGACAGATCCAGGTTGGCCCCCGCCCCGAGCCCCACGGCCGAGGCCAACTGGCCCGGGTCGGCGATGCCCGACTGGAGCGGGGGGCGGCCACCGGGCGTCAGCCCCCCGCCAGCACCGGGATCACCGGCCGGGCCGCCTGCGAACAGCTCGCTCTCCAGGCTGTTGCCCTCCACATCGTCGGATCGGGGGGCGGTGTCGGGCGTCCGGCTGCCGCCCGGGCCGCCCGCTCCGGGGCCAGCCACCGTGGGCCCGGCCGCCGACTCCGGCCCGGCCGCTTCGGCCGTGATCAGCAGCTCGTCGAAATGGACCTTGAGCGCGCCGGCTGAGCCCACGGCGGACGTGCACAGCAGGGCAGGCAGGAGCCACGAGGGCACCAGAGAGCGGCGACGGCGACGGCGCACCGGGACATTCTGCCTGGTGATCGGACGCACAGGTTGGCAAGTCTTCAACAAGGAAGCTCGTGGCAGCACGAACGACGTCGTCCCTCCACCGCCCG
>CADEDH010000032.1:45689-60707 GCA_902826025.1 uncultured Actinomycetes bacterium | reverse complement strand
GCCCCCGGACCCCATCTCGGCCGGGGCCCAACCCGGCCGGCAGCTACGCTGCGGCCATGAGTCACGAAGCACGTCTCACCGCAGCCGGGATCGTCCTGCCCCGCCCCTATCCGTCGGCCGGCCTCTACGAAAAGGCGGTGCTGGTGGGTGACCTGCTCCATGTCGGCGGCCACGGCCCGGTCACCGACGACCCGGCCGAACGCATCAACGGCAAGGTGGGCCCCAACGGTGCCGTGCCCCTGGAGCAGGCCCGGCTGGCCGCCCGCCTCACCGGCCTCCAGATCCTCACGTCGGTCCGTCTCGCCCTGGGCTCGCTCGACCGGGTGGAGCGGGTGGTGAAGGTCTTCGGCATGGTCAATTGCGCCCCCGGTTTCAACCAGACCCCGGCCGTGATCGACGGCTGTTCGGAGCTGTTCCACGAGGTGTTCGGCGACGCCGGCCGCCACACCCGCTCCGCCGTGGGCATGGCCGAGCTGCCATTCGACATCCCGGTGGAGATCGAGGCCATCTTCCAGGTGACCGCCGTATGACGGCCAGCCAAGGTGCCGAGTCCGCCGAGGGCGCAGCGGTCAACACCGCTATAGCCGAGCGGATCATCGGCCACCTGGTGCAGGTGGCGGGCAACCCGGTGGTCAGCCCCAACGGCCAGTGGGTGGCCTTCACCGTGGCCCGGGTCGATCTGGAGCGCAACACCACCGTCACCCAGGTCTGGATGGCTGCCGCCGACGGCGCCAGCCCGCCCCGACCGGTTACCGGAGGCGAGCACGACGGCAACCCCGCCTTCAGCCCCGACAGCCGCACGCTGGTGTTCACCAGCCGCCGCAGCCCAGCCAAGGCCGAGGCCACCCTCCACGCCCTGGCCGTGGATGCCCCGGGTGAGACCCGCACGCTGGCCACCATGCCCGACGGGGTGGGCGGCCCCGCCGTCAGCCCCGACGGCCGGTGGGTGGCGTTCACCAGCCGCACCCAGGATGAGCGCTACCGGGCCCAGGGGGCGGCCGACGGCGACGCCAGATGGCAGTCTCCCCGCAAGATCGAACGGTTCTTCACCCGGCTCAACGGCGAGGGCTGGGTGTTCGACCGGCCCCAGCACGTCTACCTCGTCCCCCTCGACGGCACCGCCGCCCCCCGCAACCTCACCCCCGGCGACCACCAGCACGAGAGCCCGGGCTGGGACGCCGACTCGGCCAGCCTGGTGGTGAGTGCCGCCCGCCACGACACCTGGGACCTCGATCTGGCCGTCGACCTGTACCGGGTGGCCCTCGACGGCACCGTGACCCGCCTCACCCCTGGCGGCGGCTACCACGCCTGGCCCAGCGCCGGGCCGGCCGGCGCCGTTGCCTGCATCGGCTTCGACGACCCGATGACCTACCCCCAGAACGCCAAGGTGGGCCTGGTGCCGGCCGGCGGCGGCTCCCCGGTGTGGCTGTCGACCGGGCTCGACCGCAGCTTCGAGTGCACCGCCGGGACCCGCCCGCCGGTGTGGCACCACGGCGCCCTGCTGGCCACGGCCGAAGACCGGGGCAACACCCACCTGTACCGGGTGGCCCTCGACGGCGCCGCCGATCCGGCGCCGCTCACCGCCGGCCCCCTCACCGTCAAGGGTTTCGACGCCGCCGATGGCACCGTGGCCTACGCCGCCTCCACCGTGGCTGAGGTCGCTGACGTCTTCGTCCTCGACCCGGCTGCTGCCGGCGGGGCCCGCCGCCTCACCGACTTCGCCCACCGCTACCGGGCCGGGGCCCAGCCCCTGGGCTGGGAACGCTTCGCCGTCCCCTGCCCCGAGGGCCCCGGCGCCGAGGAGGGCACCGAGATCGACGCCTGGATCATGCGCCCCGCCGGGTTCAGCCCCGACGAGCGGTACCCGGTGCTTCTCAACGTCCACGGCGGCCCCCACACCCAGTACGGGGAGTCGTTCTTCGACGAGGCCCAGATGCAGGCCGCCGCCGGCTTCGTGGTGGTGATGAGCAACCCCCGGGGTGGCAGCGGCCGGGAGGAACGCTGGGGTCAGGCCATCCTCGGCCCCACCCATCCCGTGGCCCCCGGCACCGGCTGGGGCGGGGTCGACGTCGACGACGTCATCGCCGTGCTCGACGCCGCGCTCCAGCGTTACCCGTTCTGCGACCCCGGCCGGGTGGGCATGCTGGGTGGCAGCTACGGGGGGTTCATGGCCACCGAGCTGGCGACCCGATTCAGCTCCCGGTTCCGGGGCATCTGTTCCGAGCGGGCGGTCAACAACCTGATCACGCTGGAGCAGTCGAGCGACATGGCCACCGTGTTCCGCTCCGAGATCGGGCCCACCCACCTGGACGACCCCGGCGTCTACATGCGCCACTCGCCGATCACCCGGGTGGCCGATATCGCCTGCCCGATGCTGATCATCCACTCCGAGGACGATCTGCGGTGCCCCATCGGTCAGGCCGAGGAGCTGTTCGTGGCCCTTCGCCTACTGGGCCGGGACGTCACCTTCTACCGGTTCCCGGGCGAGACCCACGACCTGAGCCGCAACGGTTCCCCCGTCCACCGCCGCATGCGGGCCGAGATCATCCTCGACTGGTTCACCGACAAGCTCGCCCCGGCCCCAGTGGTCTGATCACAGACCGCCCTCGGCCACCATGCGCTCCAGGGTGAGCTCCGGATGGTCGGCGATCACCCGGTCCATCCAGTACTTCGACTCGAACAGGGCCAGCAGGGTGCCGTCGTCTCGTGCCAGCACGTCGACGCCCTGCATGGCCCGGAGGCGGTCCCGGCTGGCGGCGTCGGTGCGGCGGGCGATCATGTAGTTCGTCGGCGACAGCAGGGCCGGGGCCCCGAACTCGTTCTCCAGCCGGTAGCTGGCCACCTCGAACTGCATGGGGCCCACCGCTCCCAGGATGGGAGCCGTCTCACCCATGTCGTCGCGCAGCACCTGGATCGCCCCCTCCTCGTCGAGCTGGGTGATCCCCTTGCGGAACTGCTTGAACTTCGAGGTGTCCTTCACCCGCACCCGCATGAAGTGCTCGGGGGCGAAGGCGGGCAGCGGAGGGAACGAGCACGGCTCAGCGGCGTAGATGGCGTCGCCCACCCGCAGGTCGTTCGCGTTGACCAGGCCGATCACGTCGCCCGGGTACGCCTCTTCCACCGTTTCTCGGTCCTGGCCGAACATGGTCTGGGCGTACTTGGTGGAGAACTGCCGGCCGCTGCGCTCCGCCGTCACGATCATCCCCCGCTCGAAGCGGCCCGAGCAGACCCGCACGAACGCCACCCGATCGCGGTGGGCCTTGTCCATGCCGGCCTGCACCTTGAAGGCGAAGGCGGCGAACGGGGCGTCGAGGGCCCGGCGGCCGCCGTCGGCCAGGAGCCGGGGCGACGGGGAGGGGACGAGATCCACCACGCCGTCGAGCAGGAACCGGACCCCGAAGTTGGTGAGAGCCGAGCCGAAGAACACCGGGGTGGACTCCCCGGCCAGGAACGTCTTGGCGTCCACCACCCGGCCGAGGGAGTCGAGCAGGTCCACCTCGTCGCGGGCCTCGACCCACGACGGACCCTCCTCGGCCGCCGCCCGTTCGGCGTCGATGTCTTCCTCGGGAGCGATCGTGGAACCCCGGGCGGTGCGCTCGAAGCGGGTGTAGGCGCCGGTACCCCGGTGGATGACGCCCCGGAAGTCGCCGGCGATCCCCACCGGCCACGTCATCGGCGTGGGCTCCACCACCAGGCGCTCCTCGATCTCGTCGAGCAGTTCCAGAGCCGAGCGGCCGGGCCGGTCCCACTTGTTGATGAACGTGAGGAACGGGATCTCCCGCTCCCGGCACACCTCGAACAGCTTCAGGGTCTGGGGCTCGATGCCCTTGGCCGCGTCGAGCACCATCACCGCCGCGTCGGCCGCCGCCAGCACCCGGTAGGTGTCCTCCGAGAAGTCCCGGTGGCCGGGGGTATCGAGCAGGTTGAGGATCTTGTCGCGGTGGGGGAACTGGAGCACGGTGGACGTGATCGAGATGCCCCGCTGCTGCTCCAGGTCCATCCAGTCCGACGTGGCCGACCGCCGACCCTCGCGGGCCTTCACCGCCCCCGCCTCCACGCCGAGGGCCCCGCCATACAGCAGGAATTTCTCGGTCAGCGTGGTCTTGCCCGCGTCGGGGTGGGAGATGATGGCGAAGGTGCGGCGCCGGGCCGCCTGCTCCCGTGGGTCGTTCACCTGTCCACCGTACCGGCGCCACTGGCGGGCCCCGACGAACGCCGGACACACTGTCCCGATGCCGGACCAGGAACGCAGCGACGACGAACTCCCGGTGGTGATCGCCGGCGGTGGGCCGGTGGGTCTCACCCTGGCCATGGACCTGGCCCGCCTCGGGGTGGGCTCGATCGTGCTGGAGCGGCGCCACACCCAGCCCCCCAACCCCCGGTGCAACACCACCAACGCCCGGTCCATGGAGCTGCTGCGCCGCCTGGGCTGCGCCCACGAGGTCCGCCGGGCCGGCCTCCCGCCCGACCACTCCACCGACATCGTGTACCTCACCGCCCTCAACGGCCACGAGCTCACCCGCTACCGCCGTTCCACCACCGGGGCCGTCCTGGCCGGACAGTCTCGGCGGGCCGCTGGCTGGCGGGAACCCGATGACCTGGTGGCGGCGAACTGGCCCACCCCCGAACCCCAGCACTACCTGTCGCAGCTCTACCTGGAGCCCGTGCTGCGTCGCCACGCTATCGAGCGGTGGGGCGTCGATCTGCGGGTGGGGTGGGACTTCGAGGGCTTCACCGACCACGCTCCCGGCCCCGGCGGGGGGATCACGGTCACCGCCCGCAACCTGGCCGACGGCACCGCCCACGAGATCCGGGCCCGGTACCTGGTGGGAACCGACGGCTCCAACTCGGTGGTCCGGGCCGCCATCGGGGCCCGCCTGGTGGGGGTGCCCCGCCTGGGCGACACCGTGTCGACCTTCTTCCGCTCGCCCGACATCGCCCCCCTGGCGGCCCGCACCCCGGGGTGGATGCTCCGCTTCCTGGGCGGCGTGACCCTGATAGCCATCGACGGGTACGACCAGTGGCTGATCCACACCCCGGTGCCGCCCGGCGAGACCAGGGAGGGTTACGACCCCGAGCCGGCCATCTTCCGGGCCATCGGCCAGCCCATCGCTTATGAGGTGCTGGGCCGGGCCCGGTGGACGCCCCGGGCCCTGGTGTCGACGAAGTTCCGGGAGGGCCGGGTGTTCCTGGCCGGTGACGCCGCCCACCTGTGGATCCCGATGGGCGGGTTCGGCATGAACGCCGGCATCGCCGACGCCGTCTCGCTCAGCTGGCGCCTGGCCGGCGTGCTGAGAGGCTCGCTCGACGAGCGGATCCTCGACACCTACGAAAGCGAGCGGGCCCCGATCGGGGGCAAGGTGGCGGCCCAGGCCGCCCGCTGGGGCCGGGAGCTGCACAGCCTCACGGCCTGGAACGACGAGCTGGCGGCCGAGTTGGCCACCAGCGCCGAGGCCCGGGCCGACCTCGGGGCCCGGATCCGGGCCACCAACCTGGGCGAGTTCGAGTGCCCCGGCTTCCAGCTGGGCTACGTCTACACCGATTCCCCCGTGATCTGCCACGAACCGAGTGACCCGCCGGCCTCCACCCTGGAGCACTACGAGGAGTCGACCTGGCCCGGCGCCCGCCTGCCTCACATCTGGCGGGCCGACGGCGCCTCCATCTTCGACCAGCTCGGCCCGATGTTCACCCTGATCCGCACGGCAGCGGGCCCGGCGGCCGGCCCCCAGGGTGCGACCCTGGTAGCAGAGGCGGCCCGCCGGGGCGTGGGCCTGGCGGTGCTCGACGTCGACGAGCCCGACGGGGTGGCCCGTTACGGGCCGGGCACGCTCACCCTGGTCCGGCCCGACCAGCACGTGGCCTGGCGGGCCCCCACCGGTTCCGACCCCGACGGGGTCGAGGCGGCCCGGGTGTGGGACGTGGTCACCGGCCGAGCCGTGCCCGAGCGCACCATCCGCCGCCATGCGGCCCGGGTGCTCGTACCAGCCCGGTTCCACTTCGGCGAGGGCCTCCGGGTCCTCCCCGACGGGCACCTCGTCTTCTCCGACATGATCGGCTGCCGGGTGCTGGCCGCCGACCCCGACACCGGTGAGCTGACCGTGCTCCACGAGGTTCCGGGCCAGCCCAACGGGCTGGGCCTGTTGAGCGACGGCCGCCTGGTCGTCGCCTCCATGCTCGACCGCCAGCTCCTGGTCACGGCCACCGCCGACCCGGCCAGCCCGCTGGAGCCCTACGCCGACCTGTCGGGCGTGGCCACCGGCTACCTGGGCGACCTCACGGTCGACGCCGTCGACCGGGTCTACGTCGACGACACCGGGGCCCGGGTGCTCCACGGCGAACCCATATCGGCCTGCGGCCGTCTCATCCGGGTCGATGGGCCAGGCCACCACCAGGTGCTGGCCGAGGGGCTGTCGTTCCCCAACGGGATCGGGGTCGACCCCGATGGCCAGATCCTCTACCTCGGCCTGAGCAGCGCCCGCCAGGTGGTCCAGATGCGGCTGTGGGCCGACGGCTCGATCGGGGAGCCCCGCCCCTACGCCCGCCAGACCCCCGATGGCCTCGCCCTCGAGGCGGGCTCCGCCGGGGCTGGAGTGTGGGTCTGCCACCCGGGCAAGGCGCTGGTGGTGCGCTACGACCCGGCCGGCCGGCCCACCGACGAGGTGGAGCTGGTGCTACCGGGCGGGAGTGAGGGCCGGGCCATCGCCTGCGCCGTCAGCCCCGACGGTGCCACGCTGTGGGTGGTCGGCATCGAGGCCCTGGCCCCGGGGGCCGACCTGTTCGCCGCCATGGCCGACAAGGCCACCGTCGGCCACCTGTGGCGGGCCGACCTCCTCCGGTGATGTCACGGGTGATCGGCCGGTGGGGTGGGAAACCGGTTTGACCGAGCCCTGTGGGGCTCCGGCCTCTGAGGGGACCGGAGCTCCACAGAGCTCGACCCGGGGGTTTGCCGTCACCCGGACCTTGGAAATCTAGATGGCTGCCTCAGACCGTTTCGGTCTCGTTGGAGTCGAGGTTGATGATGCCCATGCGCACCGCGCTCAGCACGGCGTGGGTGAGCGACTGGGCGTCGAGCTTGCGGTAGATGGCATTCAGGTGGTTGTGGACGGTCTTGGTGGTGATACCCAGGTACCGGCCGGCCTGCTTGGTGCTCATCCCGTCGGCGATGGCCTGCAGGATCTCGATCTGGCGGTCCGACAGGAGGTCGTCTTTGTCGGCCGTGTCGTGGATCGTGGTGAGCATGGCCCCGGCGATGGCCGGCGACAACACGGTGTCGCCCTCGGCCACCCGCACCACGGTCTCCCGCACCTCGGCGAACGAAGTGCCCTTGCTCAGGTAGGCGCTGGCCCCGGCGCTGATGGCGTCGCGGGTCTTGTCGATGTCGTCGTGCATGGTGAGCACGGCCACCCGGACGCCGGGGTGGGCCTCGCGGATGCGGCGAGTGGCCTCGATGCCGTCCATGACCGGCATGGACAGGTCCATAAGGACCACCTGGGGCGACAGTTCGCCCGCCATGGCCACGGCCTCTTCGCCGTTGGATGCCTCGCCGACAACCTCGTCGCCCGCCGACTCGAAGGACTTCTTCAAGCCTTCGCGCAGCAGCGCGTGGTCGTCGGCCAGCAGGATTCTGATCATGGTTTCTTCACCTGTTCCGATGTTTGACTCGTCTGCACGGTAATGGTCGTACCGTGGCCCAGCGCACTGGAGATATCCAGCATCGCACCCACCGAGGCCGCCCGCTCACGCATCCCCACCAGGCCGTATGCCGATCCCCGAATCCCTTTGCCGGGATCGAAACCCCGGCCGTCGTCTTCGATCACCAGCACTCCTCGCCCGTCGGAGACAGACCAGCGTACGTGGACCCGGGTGGCTCCGGCGTGCTTCTGGATGTTGACCAGTGCCTCCTGGGCGATCCGAAGGAGCTCGTTCTCGATGATGGCCGGCAACCGCTCGGGGGTGCTGCGCACGCTCAGGGCGCAGTCGACGGCGGAGCGGCGCCGGAACCGGTCGACCACCTCGGCCAGCACCACGGTCAGCGGGCGCTCGGCGCTCACCGAGGTGCGCAGCTCGATCAGGGTGTCGCGGAACTCCCCGATGGCGCCCTGCACGTCTTCGTGCAGCTTCTTCAGCTCGGACGAGGGCTCGTCGCGTTCGCTGTTGATCCGCTCCAGCTCGAGGGCGATGTAGGTCAGGTACTGGCCCAGCCGGTCGTGCAGATCGCGGGCGATCCGGCTCCGCTCCTCGGCCGCCGCCAGGCTTCGCAGGCGGCGGAACGAGCGGGCGTTGGCCAGGGTGAGGGCCAGCACGTCGGCCATCGAACGCAGCAGGTCGGCGTCGGCCGACTCGTAGCGGCGGGCCACCCGATGCTCCAGGGCCACCAGGCCGATGTCGACGCCGTTGACCACGAGCCGGGAGTAGATGCCGCTGCCCTCCCGGCCCACGGTGGCCAGGTCTTCCACCAGCACCACGTCGCCCGACACCGACGCCAGGTGGAGCGGGCTGGGCAGCTCGGGGGTGCGGGCCTGGGGTGGGATGTCGAACCCGTCCTGGAAGCTGGGCGACCAGTAGCCCTCCTCGTAGGACAGGATGGCCAGGCGCTGGGCGCCGAAGGTGTCGATCAGCTGCTGGCGGGTGGCGGCCAGCACGTCGTTCATGTCGAGCGACGAGGGCAGGGTGCGGGCCAGCTCGCTCAGCATCGACAGCAGATCGTTGGCCTCGGCCAGCCGGTCGCGCTGGTCGGCCATCTCCTTGCGCCGAAGCTCCACCTCGGTCACCCGCTCCAGGGCCAGGCCGGGCAGGATGGCCGCCCCCATCAGGGCGCCCACCACGATCGGCCCCGGGAACTGGTCGGTGGTGTTGAGGCCGTCGGCGGGCCCCAACAGCAGGGCGCTGAGGGCGGCCAGGGAGACGCCGAGAGCGCCGCCGAACATCCCGGCACCCAGACCCCAGCCGAAGCCGGCCACGGCCACGCCCACGATGAGGCACCCGGTGAACGGGCCGGACAGGCCGTCGCTGACGCCGACGGCGATGCCGAGGACGGCCACGTCGATCCAGGCCTTGGCCAGCGGCCAGGGACCGGGCTCGCCGAAGCGGACGGGCACGATCGTGCGCCACGAGGTCAAGAAGATGGCGATGGTGATCGTGATCACCACCTCGATGCTCTTCTGGGCGTCGGCCGCAGCCCAGGCCAGCCCGATCATCACCGCGCCCCATCGGAGGGCGGCGATCACGGCGGTGAGAGAGGCCATGGCCGACTGACTGAGCAGGCGGGCCTTGGTGGACGTGGGTCGCAGTGCGGCCCGCAGCCGCACCGCGGCGCTGGGTCGCTCGTCGACGTCCACCGCCACGTCGGGCGCGGGGATCGTGATCAGTTCTGCTGGCGCGGTGGTTATATCAGCGGCCATGGCGGTCGGTTGTCGTGCGGTCACCATTCACACCCCCATCGGCGCGAGGTCGACGAGGTTTCAGAAGCCCGCGAGGGATGACGCTACCTGCTCCACCAGCCGTTCTCCATCAGCTGTTCCTGGCTGCAACGTAGTCGGCCAACGACGCCAGCGCTTCTTTTGCCTGCTCACAGAAGGGAAGCGGGTCTATTGCGGCCACCGCTTCGATTACCAGATCTCCGATCCGGGCCTCGATTTCGTCGACAGCACCTGTGGTGCGGAACACATCGACGATGGCCTCCACCTGGCTCGCGTCCAGGTCACGGCGGCCGATCCCGGCCAGGATCGACTGTTGGTCACCTCGGCCCCGTTCGAAGGCGATGGCGGCCAGTTCCGTGGGCTTGCCTTCCCGGAGGTCGTCGCCCACCGGCTTGCCCACCTGGCTCTCGTTCCCCAGCACGCCCAGCAGGTCGTCCTTGAGCTGGAAGGCCCGGCCGAGCGGCCGACCGTAGGCCTCCAGGGCGGCCAGCAGGGCCGGATCGGCCGGCGAGGCCAGGCTGGCCCCCAGCTGGAGGGGGCGGACGATGGTGTAGAGGGCGGACTTGAACGTCGACACCCGGCGGGCCGTCTCCCAGTCCATCTGGCCCGAGGCGGCCGACCGCAGGTCCAGGTACTGGCCCAGGCTCAGCTCGATACGCAGGTCGTCCCAGATGCGGCGGGCGGCCGGGTTGGCCTCGGCCATCAGGGAGTCGGCGTAGGCGTGGCTCAGGTCGCCCACCAGGATCGCCACCCCTTCGCCGAAGCGGCGGGGCTCGCCCTTCCAGCCCTCGGCCGTCAGCCGGGCCGCCTGGGCCACGTGCACCGTGGGCCGGCCCCGACGGGTGGCCGAGTCGTCCATGATGTCGTCGTGCACCAGGGCGAACGCCTGGAGGAGCTCGAAGGCGGCCCCGACGTCGACCACGTGCGGATGCGACCGGTGGGTGTCGAGGGTGTCGGCCGCTTCTGCGTGTGGCCCGTCGGGGTAGTCCACCCGGCCCCGCCAGGCCCAGTACACGAAGGCGGCCCGCAGACGCTTGCCTCCGCTGTTGACCACCAGGGCCAGCTCCTCGATGGCTTCGGCCAACCGCGGATCCAGCTCCTTCCAACGGGCCAGCTCGTCGTCGAACAGCTGGCGCAGCCTGGTGTCGACCTCGGCCGCCACCCGGGTCAGTTGAGCTGGTGGCCCGTCAGCCACCATTGCGGCCGCCGGCGGTGTCGTCGAGGAGTTGTTCCACCACGGTGTCCACGTCCACCCGGACCACCTGGAGGCGCTGGCGGCAGAATCGGACCAGCTGGGCCCCCCGGGCCACCCGCTCGGCCAGCACGTCGACGTCCACCGTGCTCGACTCCAGCTGACCCAGGATCTCGTCGAGCTCGGCCAGCGCCTCGGCGTAGGAGAGGCCGACATCCTCGGGTTGATCAGTCATGGGTCTCGTCCGGTGCGTCGGTGGGAGGAGGGTCGTCGGCCGGGCCGCTCCCGGGCGTCCCCCCGGTCATCACCGCGGTTGCCGTGCTGGTCAGTGTTCCGGCGGCGACCGTGGTGATCAGCACGGTACCGGGCGCCACAGCAGCGGCGTCGCGGACCAGTTCGCCGGCGGCGGTGTGGGTGATCGACCAGCCCCGGGCCAGGGTGGCCGCCGGGTCGTGGGCCCGCAGGTGCAACTCGGCCTGGTCGAGCCGGGAGGCCGACCGCTCGCAGCACCGCTCGGCCAGGTAGTGGAGCTGGGTCCGGTGCCGGTCGAGGTGGGTGTGGTGGCTCGTGACCAGGCCGTTGGCCGCCGCCACCAGCCGCCCGCCGGAGGCCGACAGGCGCCCGGCCAGGGCGTCGAGGCGGGCCCCGGCCAGGCCGGCCAGCCTTGCCGCCGCCTGCTCCACCTCCCGATGGAAGGCCCGGACCACCTCCACCAGCACCGCGGCGGTGGCCGTGGGGGTCTTGGCCGACAGGTGGGCCACCTCGTCGGCCACCGACCGGTCGATCTCGTGGCCCACCCCCACCAGCACCGGCAGCGGGCAGGTGGCGATGGCCCGGGCCACCCGTTCGTGGTCGAAGGCGGCCAGGTCGGTCCGGGCCCCACCGCCCCGCACCAGCACCACGGCGTCGGGTGGGGGCCCCTGGTACCCGGTGACGGCCAGGCGGAGGGCCTCCACGATCGATGCCACGGCGTCGATCCCTTGCACCCGGCAGTCGAACAGGGTGACCTCGAACGGGTAGCCGCTCTGGGCCAACTCGTGGGCGAAGTCGGCGTGGGCGGCACTTCCGGCGCTGGTGAGCAGGGCGATCCGCAGCGGCGGCACGGCCAGCTCCAGGCCCCTCTGGGCGTTGAGAAGCCCCTCGGTGGCCAGGGTGTCGAGCAGGGCCTGCCGGGCCGCCGCCATCTGGCCCACGGTGTACGCCGGGTCGATCAGGCTCATCCGAAGCTGCACCCGGCCCTGGGGCGGGTAGTAGGCCACCCGGCCCCGGATGCGGATCTCCACCCCGTCCGACATGCGGATGTTGCCCGCCTTGCGCAGGATGGCGTTGACCCTCTGCTTTTCGGAGGCGAACAGGGTGACCGGCAGCACCCCGGGGGTGACCGAGCCCACCTCGTCGGCCGGATCCACCAGGTCGAAGTAGACGTGTCCGTTGGCGGCCCGGGTGAGGCCGGAGATCGACCCCTGGACCCAGACCTCGTCGGGGAAGGCCGAGCCCACGGCGGCACTCAGCGCGGTGCAAAGCTCGCGCACCGTGAACGTATCGGTCACTCCAACACGTTAGCCGGTAGTTGTCTCCGCTCGACTGGCGTGGGTGTCGGAGGTTCGGACACGTTGCGTGGTTGCCCCGCAGTGCGGTGGTAGGGTGAGCGGGTACCTGACGGCCGGCGGGCTGACCTACGAGAGCGACCCGTGACCGATCGAAGCCTGGCGTCGATAGGTGAGGCGCTGGCCAGCGCGTTCGCTCCCACGGCCCACAAAGGGCCCGATCGCACAGCCCATAGTGGGTCTGATCGCACTGCCCACACTGGGCCCGATCCCACGGCGCCGTTGCCTTCGTCGGGTGGCGGCCAGCTCGAGCGGCGGGCGGCAGCCGCCACACCGTCGATCGCGGCGGCGGCGTCGGCCGCCTCGGCCACCGCCGACGAGCCGGAGCGCCTCGATCTGGTTGCCTCGGCCCGGTCGGCCTACGACGGCGTGGTGGTGACCCTGCCCGATCCGGCCACCGGCTGGCACCACATCATGTACGTCAGCGCCAACCTGGCCGCCACCCTGGGCCACGACCCCGAGCACCTCCTGGGCCGGGCTTTCGTGGTGCTCTTCGGCGACGACCCGCCCCGCGACCAGCTGGCCCTGATCGACCAGCGCCTGGCCGAGGGTTGCCAGGTGGAGGCGTCGCACGTGCTGCGCCACCGCTCGGGCAGCGCCATCGCCGTCCATGCCACCCACACCCCCTTGCCGGCCGTGCACCCCTCCGGCCGGTACCGCCTGATCCTGTTCCGCGACCTCACCCGCCGGGCCACCGACGAGATGCTGGCCGAGCAGGAGCAGGCCCTGGCCTCCCTGGCCCGGGGCCAGGACCTGGGCTCGCTGTGCCATGACGTGGCCTGCCAGGTGGAGGCCGAGATGCAAGGCATGGCCCGGTGCTGGATCGGCGTGAGCGACGGCAACGATCGGCTGGAGCCCGTGATCACGGCTGGCCACGACTCGGAGGTGGTGGGCCATGTGGTCCGCCTGGTCATGGGCTCAGGCGATCCCACCAGTGCCCGCTGCGTGCTGGTGGAGCACCTGCCTCCGGAGCTGGCAGAACCCCTGCTGGCGGCCGATGTGCTGGCCCTATGGGCCTTCCCCGCCCTCGATCGCAACAACCAGCAGCGGGGGGCCCTGGTGGTGGCCCACGCCGCCGACGAGATGCCGACGCAGGACGAGGTCCGCCTGCTCGACCAGCTGGCCACCACGATCGCCCAGGGCATCGAGCGGGCCGCCATCGAGGCCGGCCTGGCCCAGCGGGCCCTCCACGACCCGCTGACCCGGCTGCCCAACCGGGTGCTGATCGTCGACCGGCTGGAGCAGGCCATGGCCCGCCTCGACCGGGAAGCGTCGTCGCTGGCCGTTTTACTGGTCGACATCGACCGGTTCCGGACGGTCAACGACACCTGGGGCCCCGAGGTGGGCGACCGGGTGCTCACCGAGGTGGCCGGGCGACTGTTGGCCGTGGTTCGCCTGGGCGACACCGTGGGCCGCATCTCGAGCGACCAGTTCCTCATGATCTGCATGGCGGCCAACGACTTCGACCCCTCGGTGGTGGCCCGACGGGTGATTCGTTCGCTCCAGGAGCCGATCCGGCTGCCCGATGGCGAGGAGCTGCGGATCACGGCCTCGGTGGGGGTCGTGGTGGTGGAGCAAGGCGGGGTGTCGCCCACCGCCATCATCTCCAACGCCGAGTCCGCCCTGGCAGCGGCGACTGAAGGGGGCCGCGGCCGCTTTGCCCTCTACGACCCCGGCCGCCAGCGGGTGGCCAAGACCCGTCACGCCTTCGAGCAGGCCCTGGCTGCCGCCATCACCGGTGGTGAGCTGGAGGTCCACTACCAGCCGGTCTGCGAGATCTCGACCGGCCGGATGATCGGGGCCGAGGCCCTGGTGCGGTGGAACCGCCCCGGACACGGTCTGGTGAGCCCGGGTGAGTTCATCGACGTGGCCGAGGAGACCGGCCTGATCGTGCCCATCGGGGCCTGGTTGATCGACGAGGTGGCCCGCCACGTGGCCGCCTGGCCTCGGATGGCCGAGCGGGCCGCCGGCCGGGTGGTGCCGCTGGCCGACGACGCCGCCGACGACGCCGCCGACGATGACGGCGGCGGGGCGGCGGTGGTCGACCTGTCCGACCGTACCCCCGATCCGGTGCTCGACCTGGTGAGGACGGCAGTGGTGGCGGCCGACAGCGGGGCCGGGCACGGCTCGGGCGGCCACGACAGCGACGAGGACGCCGACGCCGAGTTGGCGGTGGTGCTCGGGGTCCGGTTCGGGAAGGGCCGGGGGCGGGGCCGCGCCGACGACCGGGGCGTTGAGCCGCAGCTCGACGACGTGCCGTTGATCTCGATCAATCTGTCGGCCCGCCAGCTGGCCGAGGAGGAGACGCTGGTGCCCCATGTGGTCGACGCCCTGCGCCGCCACGACCTGGCCCCCGAGTCGCTGGGTTTCGAGGTCACCGAGTCGATGCGGATCGACGACCCCGAGGTGGCGGCGGCCACCCTGCGGGCCCTTTCGAGCCTCGGGTGCCGGATCGCGGTGGACGACTTCGGGATCGGCTACGCCACCCTCGACTACCTTCGCCACTTCTCCATGGCCGACATCATCAAGATCGACCGGTCGTTCGTGGCCGGGCTGGGCCGGTCCAAGGAGGACACGGCGATCGTGCACGCCTCCCTGGCCCTGGCCGAGTCGCTCAAGATGCGGGTGGTGGCCGAAGGGGTCGAGACCGTCGACCAGCTCGTCCAGCTGGACGAGATGGGCTGCCACTACGCCCAGGGTTACGTGCTCAGCCCCCCGGTCGACCTCGACACCGTCGTCACCCTCTGGGTCAAGCGCTACCTGGCCAACCCCGACGTCGACTCAGACGTCATCGACGACG
>CADEDH010000032.1:40946-45589 GCA_902826025.1 uncultured Actinomycetes bacterium | reverse complement strand
CGGCGCGTAGCGCCGGCCAGGGGTTGGGGCCCCTGGCGAGATGGGGGAGGGCCGCAGGCCCGGCGGGGGCGCAGCCCCCGGACAACACCGCTCAGGCGGGCCAGGAGGGGACGCCTGAGTCGAGTTGGACGCCGGCGGAGTTGAGGAAGCCGGAGACGAGCCGGTAGAAGCCGGCCACCACGATCAGCTCCATGGTCTCGGCTTCGCTCCAGCGGGTGCGGACGCGGGCGAAGGTGTCGTCGCTCACGCAGTCGTCCCGGCACAGGTCGTCGGCCAGGTCGATCAGGGCCCGGTCGTCGGCCGACCAGGCCACGGCCGACGGGTCGTCGGTGGCCAGGGCCTTGATCTCGGCGTCGCTCAGCCCGCAGTTGCGCCCGATCACGGTGTGCTGGCCGAATTCGTAGACCGACTTGGCGTTCCAGCCCACGCGCAGGATCACGATCTCCCGCTCTCGGGCCGGCACCAGGCCTTTGTTGAGCAGGAACCCGCCGAACAGGTTGAACCGCTTGGCCATCTTGGGGTGCTTGGCCAGGGTGGCGAAGATGTTGATGGGTACCCCGTCGGCGTTGGTGATCAGGGTGCCCTGGAGCTCTTCGGCGTCGCCGGTCAGCTCGGTCAGCGGCTCGATCCGGGGTGCGGTGGGGCGCGGTGCGGTCATGGGCTGGAGTCTCCCCCAACCCGCCGCACTGCGCCAGTGATCAGGCGCCCCCGGTCAGACCGCCTGGTGCCGTTGGAACATGGTGATCCGGTCTTCCCCGATGCGGGCCCGCTTCTCGGGGTCGGTGATGCCCAGGCCGGGGGCGGGGGACAGGCACCGGATCCCGAGCTTGCCCTCGTGCTCGTTGTGATGGACGAGCCGGGTGGCGTCGGCCACCTGGTCGAGGTCGAAGCTGGCCGACAGGGTGGGTTGGATGGCGCCCCGATCGATGAGCCGGTTCATCAGCCAGGCCTCGCCGTAGTTGGCGAAGTGGCTCGAGACGATCTGCTTCAGCTTCATCCACAGGTGCCGGTTGTCGTACTCGATCATGTAGCCCGAGGTGGCGGCGCAGGTGACGATCGTGCCGCCCCGCTTGGCGGCGAACACCGAGGCCCCCATGGTCTGGCGGCCAGGGTGCTCGAACACGATGTCGGGATCCTCGCCCACCAGGTCACGGATGCACTTGCCGAAGCGGCGCCACTCCGACTCGTCCTGGGTGTGCTCGTCGCGCCAGAACCGGAAATCCTCGGCCCGGCGGTCGATCACCGCCTCGCAGCCCATCTCCTTGAGGAGCTGGACCTTGTCGGCCGAGGACACCACGCCCACCGGGATGCCGCCCCCGTTGAGCACGAGCTGCACGGCGTAGGAGCCGAGGCCGCCGGTGGCGCCCCAGATCAGCACGATGTCGCCCTGCTTCATGGTGGCGGCGTTGTTCGATACCAGCATCCGGTAGCTGGTGGAGGCGCACAGGGCGTTGACCGCCGATTCCTCCCAGGTCAGATGGGCGGGCTTGGGCATCAGTTGGTTGGCCTTGACCAGCGTGAGGTCGGCCAGGCCGCCGAAGTTGGTCTCGTAGCCCCAGATCCGCTGGTTGGCGGCCTTCATGGAGTCGTTGTGGGAGGACGGGTCCTGGTCGTCGACGTAGTTGCAGTGGATGACCACCTGGTCGCCCACCTTCCAGTTGCGCACGGCCGAGCCGACCTGGATGACGACGCCGGCCCCGTCGGATCCGATCACGTGGTGGTCGAGGTTGTGGCGGGCCCCCCATCCGCTCTCCCGGCCCAACCGCTCGAGGAAGCCGAATGTCGGCAGCGGCTCGAAGATCGAGGTCCAGACGGTGTTGAAGTTGATCGAGCTGGCCATGACGGCCACGTAGGCCTCGTCGGGCGCCAATTCGGGCGTGGGAACCTCCCCCACCTGGATGGACAGGCGGGGGTCCTTGTCGTTCGAGGGTACGCCCTCGAACATCATGGCATCCGAGCGCCGCACGTAGGCGGCCCGGTAGTGGTCGGGGACCGGCAGGGCTGCTAGTTCCTCCGCCTTGGCCCCGTTGACAATGGCGTCTTGAAAGTCCTGCATGGAACAACGGTAACAGGGGCGCCATAGGCCGAACGAGCCGTGTACCGGTATCGCTCCAGGGTGATCCTCACCTAGGATTCGCCCTGGATCAGCGGCTATCGTCGTTGTTCGTGAGCCACTTCCCGACATGGTTGGGGGTGGGCGGGCACCAACACAGATGGTTCGAGGCCGTGCGCGGCTGGACAGGAGTTCCCGGTGGGACTTTCCCCTGAAGAGATCGAGCGACGGGAGTTCGCTTCGACCTTGCGTGGCTACGACCGCGACGAGGTGCGAAACTTCCTGAAGATTGTCGGTCAGACGGTGCGCGACTTGCAAGACGAGGTGTCGGAGGTCCAGCGTCGGGCCTCCGAGCCCGGTGCGGTCGCTCCTGCACCTGTGGTCGACATCGAGCCCGATCGATTCGGGGCCATCGGCGAGCGGGTGGCCGAGCTGCTCCGCATCGGCCACGACTCGGCCGCCGAGTTGCGGGCCAAGGCCGAGTCCGACTCCGAAGACCTCCTGCGCCGTTCCCGCCTGGAGGCGGAGCGGATGACCACCGAGGCCGAGGCCACGCTGCTGTCGGCCCGTACCCAGGCCGACACGATGGTGGGCGATGCCCGCACCGAGGCCGAGAACCTGCTGGTCGAGTCCCGCCTCGAGTCCGAGACCCTGCTCACCACGGCCGAGGCCGAGGCCGACTCGGTGCGCAACGCCGCCCGGGCCGAAGCCGAGAACCTGCGGGCCACCGCCGGGGCCGAGGCCGAGCGCCTCCTGGCCGACGCCGAGGCCGAGGCGGCCGACATGCGTCAGCAGGCCACCAACCTCCTCACCGACGCCCAGACCCGGGCCGACGAGCTGTGGGCCTCGGCCGAGGCCGAGGCGTTCAAGCTCCGGGAGGACGGCCGGATCGAGGCCGACCAGATCCGGGAGACGGCGATCGCCGACGCCACTCACCACCGCGAGACAGCGGAGCGGGAGATGGCGTCGCTCCGGGAGACCGTGAACGCCGAGGTCAGCGAGCTGAAGAGCCGCACCGACAGCGAGGTGGCGCTCCTCAAGGACACCACCAACACCGAGGTCACCCAGATCCGGGCCGATGCGGTGGCCGAAGCCCAGTCGATGCGCGACGAGGCCGCCCGGGTGCTGGCCGATCACCGCACCGAGGCGGCCGACGTGCTGGCCGCGGCCCAGGCCGACGCCCAGAAGGTCAACGAGGACGCCCACGCCGAGGCCGAGAGGATCCGGGCCGAGGGCATGGCCGACGCCGACCGGATGCGGGGCGACGCCGACGCCTTCGTCCAGACCCGTCATGCCGAGGCCGAGGCCCACTACGGGGCCAAGGAGCAGGAGGCCCACGACTACGTGGCCGCCCGTCACCAGGAGGCCGACGACTATGTGGCCGCCCGTCAGGGCGAGGTCTACAAGAACGCCGCCGAGGCCGAGGCCGAGCGGGATCGGGCCCTGGCCGGCATCGCCGACGCCCGGGCCCAGGTGGCAGCCCTGCTGGAGCAGGCCCGGGCCCAGAGCGAGTTCATCCGCCAGGAGGCGGAGGACATCATCCGGGCCAAGGTGCGGGCCAACATCGACGCCGCCGAGCGGCGCATCTCCCGCCTGCGTATCACCGAGCAGGCGTCCCGGGAGCGGATCATCGCCGCCCAGAGCGAGCTGCAGAGCGCCATCAGCCGGCTCGACGCCGAGCCCACCCACGAACTGGGCGAGGGTACCGACGATCTGGTCATCGCCGAGGCCGAGCAGCGGGTGCTGTCGGCGTCGCGGCCAACCGAGATCGCCGCCGTCACCAGCCGGATCGACGAAGAAGAGGTCATCGACCTCGACGTCGACCCCACGCCGGTGGGTGTGGTGGCCGCCGGCGTCAGCACCAAGATGGCCACCGAGGTGGCCACCATCGAGCAGGTGCTGGCCGAGCCGGCCATCGAACCGCAGGACGAGGACGCACTGTCCCGCCTGGTTCGGGAGGCCATGCAGCGGGCGGTCGAGAGCGCCAAGGGCAGCGAGCAGGGCTGATCTCATAGCCACAAGCACCACCCTGCTGGGGTGGGCATATCTACCGATGGACAGGCGGGGTGTCGTGCGAATGAGCACGTGCACCCCGCCGTTCTGTCTGTTAGCGTTCAAGGGCCGTTCCGCTGACGGCACCCGCCGCCTCCGCTTGGGCCCTGCCTCGGCGCGCCTGGAGTATTGTTGCAGATGTATGTCGAAGCAATGACAGGATTGAAGGAATCGTTCAACGCTCCGCGACCTGGTTCTTCGGCTGTTTTCCCGGGTTTCTCCGGAAAAATCTCGAATTCCCTCTTGTCAGGCGGCCCCCGCCGCCGTAATATGATGTCAACATCGTTACGACGTCCCAGTGGCCGGTTTACCCATACCGCCCGCGCCACGGTCACTGGGGCGTCGTAGCGGGGTAACGTCCGGGTCGGTGACTCCTCTCCCCGCCGACCCGGTCGTCGCGTCCGAAGTGGAATCTTCGCTTCCGACCACACCCCGCCCACAGAACTGAACGAAGGCCCCCTCCCTGGTGAGGGGGCCTTCGTCGTTCACCGGAGCCGACGTCCCCGTGGTCGGCGACCGTTGACGGGCGACCGTTGAC
>CADEDH010000032.1:0-40846 GCA_902826025.1 uncultured Actinomycetes bacterium | reverse complement strand
GTTCACCGGAGCCGACGTCCCCGTGGTCGGCGACCGTTGACGGGCGACCGTTGACCGATGACGGGGGGCCCTCCAGAATCGGGCCATGCCGTACGATCCCACCGACATCCGGTCCCAGCTGGCGACTGCCCCCCGGGCCGCCGGCGCCAACGTCGCCCCCCAGTACGTGGAGTTCGGGGCCACCGAGCCGTCGGAGACCACCGCTGGTGCCGGGAGGCTGTGGTGGGCCCGGAGCCAGACCTGCATCGTGAGCTACGCCCAGCTGGCGGCCGGCGACGAGCTGGTGCGATCGGGCCAGCCCGACGAGTACATGATCCTGGCCACGGAGGCCACGGGCGCCCTCAACCTGTCGTGGAACGGCGGCGAGCCGGTGCGGGCCGAGGGGGCGGCCGTGGTGGTCGTGCCACCGGGCGACTCGGTGGTGCGGGCCGAGACGGCGGCCGTCGTGGTGCGCCTGTTCTCGCCCCGGTCCGACGATCTGGCCGCCCGGTGCGCCAACGCCGGCTTCTACGCCGAACCCGACCCCAACGTGGCCCCGTTCGCCCCGTGGCCCGATCCTCCCGACGGTCACCGCATCCGGGTCTACCCCCTCGACGACCATCCGAAGGATCCCGGCCGTTTCGGGCGCCTGTTCCGCTGCAGCACGGTGATGGTCAACTACTTCTATCCCGATCCCGGGCCCCGGGACCCGGCCAAGATGTCGCCCCACCACCACGACGACTTCGAGCAGCTGTCGTTGTGCCTGGTGGGCGACTACGTGCACCACATCCGCACGCCGTGGGTGCCCGACATGGGCCAGTGGCGGGAGGACGAGCATCAGCTGTGCGTCAGCCCGTCGCTCACGGTGATCCCGCCGCCGTCGGTCCACACCACCCAGGGGGTGGGGGAGGGGGAGCACCACATGATCGACATCTTCGCCCCGCCCCGGTTCGACTTCTCCAACCAGCCCGGGTGGGTGCTCAACGCCGGCGAGTACCCCATGCCCGAGCCTCTGCCCTCGGCCTGACCCGTCAAATTCTGAGCGCCGTCACTTCGACTGCGTGGGCCCGCTAAGGTCGGGTTCGACGACGACGAGGACGAGGTCGGTTTCCCGGCGCTGCCCGCCGGGCCGAAGGGAGCGGCAATGACGGCGCATTGGACGGAGCTCGGGGTGCGGCACATGCCGCCGATGTCGGCCCGCTCGGTGGTGGTGGACATGCCGCCGTTCATCAAGGAGAAGGTCGACGAGCGGGTGGCGCTGCTGTCGGCGCCGCTGCAGGGCCTCTCCGCCGACGGCTCCGTCCGCTCGGGTCTGGTGCCGCTGGCTCCCACCGGGGTCAGCGTGGCCCCCATCGCCGAGGCCGCCCAGGCCTTCCTGGCCGCCCTCAGCCCGGCTCAACGCCAGGCGGCCCAGCTGCCGCTGGAGGCCGAGGAACGGCGGACCTGGATCAACGTCCACATGAACTTCTTCCGCCATGGGGTGATGCTGGAGGAGCTGCCCCCGGCCACCCGGGAGCTGGGTTTGGACCTGCTCCGGGTCACCCTGTCGGCCCGGGGGTTCGCCCAGGCCCGGGACATCATGCGGGTCAACGAGCTGCTGGGCGAGATCACGGGCAGCCCCGACGAGTACGGCGAGTGGCCCTACTTCTTCACGATCTTCGGCCAGCCCGGCGACGAGGCCTGGGGGTGGCAGATCGACGGCCACCATCTGGTGATGAACACCTTCGTGGTGGGCGATTACCTCGCCACCACCCCCACGTTCATGGGGGCCGAGCCGTGCCACTTCACCGAGGGGCCGCTGGCCGGGGTGGAGCTGTTCGTGCCCGAGGAGCGGGGCGGGCTCGACCTGATCCGCTCGCTCAGTGCCGAGCAGGCGGCCAAGGCCATCCTGCGGCCCTCGATCCACCCCGATGACCTGCCGCCCGACCTGCAGCACCCGTTCGATGGGCGGATGGTGGCGGGGGCGTTCCACGACAACGCCGTCGTCCCCTACGAGGGGGTGAATGCTTCGGACATGAGCGACGCCCAACGCCGGCTGCTCACCTCGCTCGTGTCCACCTACGTGGGCTGGACCCGTGATGGGCACGCCGAGGTGAAGATGAGCGAGGTGGAGGCCCACCTCGACGAGACCTGGTTCTCATGGATGGGGGCCACCGGCGACGAGGGGCCGTTCTACTACCGGGTCCACAGCCCGGTGGTGCTGATCGAGTTCGACCACCACCCCGGTGTGGTGTTCGACAACCCGGTGCCGTCGCGCAACCACATCCACACCGTGGTCCGCACGCCCAACGGGGGCGACTACGGCGTCGACCTGCTCCGTCAGCACCACGACCGCTTCGACCACTCCGGCGGCGACCACACTCCCCGCTGATCGGTTCCGCCCGGGCCGGTGGCGGCCCGGGCATGACCGGGGCGGGTCTGGCCGACTAGCGTTTTCGTCATGACGGTGACGGGGACGACCGAATCGGGAGCGACGGCGACGGGGCTGGTGGAGCCGGGGCCGCTGCCGGTGATCGACCTGGGCGACTACCGGGCCGGGGTGCCGGGTGCGCTGGAGGCGGCGGGGGCCGAGCTGCGGGAGGCGCTCACCACGCTCGGGTTCCTGTCGGTGGTGAACCACGGGGTGTCGTGGGACCAGGTAGAGGGGATCTACGGGGAGGCCGCCCGATTCCACGCCCTGCCCGATGAGGCCAAGCGGGCAGGCACGTTCTCGGCCACGAAGATGGGCTACAGCCGCCTGGGTGGGGCCCAGGACCCGGGGCGGCCCCCGTCGCTGAACGCCGCCTTCTTCATGGCCCGGCCGGGATCGTCCCGCAACCAGATGCCCGACGAGGCAGCCATACCCGGCTTCGCCGGGGCGGTGACCGCCTACTACGACCGGATGGACCAGTTGGGCCACGAGCTGTTGCCCCTGTACGCGGTGGCGCTGGGGATGCCGGCCCACTGGTTCGACCAGTGGTTCGATCCGGCGCTGGCCACACTGCGGATGACGCACTACCCGCCGCTGCCGGCAGCAGAAGACCAGTGGGGAATCGATCCCCACTCCGACGCCGGGTTCATGACGATGCTGCCGTCGAACCCGGTGGGTGGGCTGATGATCCGCCGGCCCGACGGCACCTGGTTCGAGGCGGCCCAGGAGCCCCGATCGTTCATCGTGAACTCGGGCGACATGTTGCGGCGCTGGAGCAACGACACGTTCCTGTCCACCGTGCACCGGGTGCGCAACTCGTCGGGCACCGACCGCTACGCCATCCCCTACTTCTTCGATCCCCGGGTCGACACCGTGATCGAGTGCCTACCGTCGTGCATCGATCCGGCTGAGGGGGCGGCCCGGCACGAGGCGATCACCTACCGCGACTACCTGACGGCCTTCATGGGCCGCAGCTACGCCGGCAACACCGACATTCCTAGCTGAAGCCGTGCCGGCCTTCGAGGGCCCGGCCCAGCGTGAGCTCGTCGGCGTACTCGAGGTCGCCGCCCACGGGTAGGCCGGAGGCCAGGCGGCTGACCTTCACCTCGAACGGGGCCAGCACCTTGGACGCAATGAAGGCGGCCGTCATCTCCCCCTCCAGGTTGGGGTTGGTGCACAGGATGACCTCGGTGATGTCTTCGGCCGCCACCCGCAGGGCCAGCTCCCGGATCTTGAGGTTCTCGGGGCCGATGCCCTCCAACGGGTTCATCACGCCCAGGAGCACGTGGTACACGCCCTTGAACACGCCGGTCTTCTCCAGGGCGGCGATGTCCTTCGGCTCCTCCACCACGCACAGGATCGACTGGTCCCGGGCCGGGTCGGTGCAGATGGCGCAGTTGGCGCCCTCGGCCACGTTGTAGCAGCGCTCGCAGAAGGTGACGTTCTCCTTCATGGCGACGATGGCGTCGGCCAGGCGGCGGGCGTCGACCGTGTCGACCTTCAGGAGGTGGAAGGCGATGCGCTGGGCCGACTTAGGGCCGATGCCGGGGAGCCGGCCCAGCTCGTCGATGAGTACCTCGACCGGCCGGGCGTAGGCGCTCACGTGGGGGCGCCGCCGCCGAGGAGTTTGCCGATACCGCCCATGTCGGGCAGCTGCAGGTCGCTCATGGCGCCGTTCTGCAGCTCGGCGATCTGGCCCGTGACGTCGCGGATGGCGGCCAGGATCAGCTCCTCCAGAAGCTCGACATCGCTGGCGTCGACCACATCGGGGGCGATCGTGACCCGGCGGAACTCACCGCCGCCGGTGGCCTCCACCGTCACCTTGCCCCCGCCGGCGGAGCCGGTGACGACGGTGGCGGCCTGGGCTTCCTGAGCCGCCGCCAGCTGCTGCTGGACGGCTTGGGCCTGCTCCAGGAGGCTGGAGATGTCGAACCCTCCGTCGTTGCTCATCGGGTGGCTCCTGTGGTGGTGGGAAGGGCGGGGCGGCGGCGCTCAGGCATCGATCACCTCAGAGCCAGGGAACGCCTTGGTGAGGCGGTCTATACCGTTGGCCGACTGGTCGGTGGCGTCGACCAGCTCGGACACGGGCCCGATGTCTTCGTCGAGGTCGCTCGGGGCGTTGGTCACCGGCCGGGGTTCGATCCGGGCCACGTCGATCGGGGGCGCCGCCTGGTCGTCGATGACCACGTGCACCTGGACGCCCTGGCCGAAGTGCTGAGCCAGGGCATTCTCGAGATCGGCCGACACCTGGAGGCACCGGTCCCGGGCGATGGCGTTGGGGACGCCGAACGTGACCGAGCCGCTGTCGACCGCGGTGATCCTGCCGCCCTTGAAGCGGGCCCGGACCTTCTGGCTCAACGAGTCGAGCAGGGGGCCCCAGGCGCTGGTGACGGCGGCCACGGACAGCGAACCGCCACCGGCCGGTGGGGAGGCGGCGGCCGCTGGTGCGACCGGGGTGTCGGCTGGGGGTGGGGCCGCGCCGGTATCGGCGGTGGGGGGCGGGCTCGTGTCGGCGGCGGGAGAAACGGTGGGGCCGGGCTCGCCGGGGCGGGGCGCCCGCGATGGGGGTGGGGTGGTGCCGGCCCGGGGAGAGCGGGGTGGGCCACCTTCGGGCCTCGGAGGCCGGGGCGGGCGGCCCGGGGTGCCGCCGGACGGGGCGCCGGTCTCCTCGGGCATGCCGGCCTGAGCCTGACCAGGACGGGGGATCGTGGGCCGGCCGGCCGGGGCGGGCCCGACTGCCGCCTGGGCCGCCCCGGCGGCGAGCCGGGCTTCGAGGTCGGCGATGCGGGCTTCGAGCGCGGCGATGCGGGCCTCGAAGCCGGCGGTGTCGCCAGCGTCGGCCGCCGGCGCTCCCGGGCTGGTGGCGGCGCGGGCCAGGCGGAGGACCGTGACCTCGAGCGGGACTCGGGGGTCGGGCGCCTGGCGCATCTCGACCAGGGCCTGGCCGATCGATTCGAGGGCCCGGGTGAGGCCGGCGGCGCCGATAGCGACTCCGACCTCGGCCGCTATCTCCTGTTGACGGTCGCTCAGGTGGGCCAGGGGGGCGCCCATGGCCGAGAGGAACGCGTTGCGCAGCAGGTCGAGGGCGTCTTCGCCGATCGTGCGGGGCTCGCGGCCGAACTCCAGGCCCTCCTGGATGCTGGCCATGGCCCGGGCCGGGTCGTGGTCTCCGATCGCCCGCACCAGCAGTTCGGCCACCTCGCCCCCGCCGGGGACGCCGCCGGCCGCCACCACGAGGTCGAGGGCGGAGAGCGTGTCTCGGGCCGAGCCCCCGCCCTGACGGAGGGCGAACTCGATGCCTTCGTCGCTGACGTCGAGGCCGGCGTCGGCAACGACCCAACGGAGGTGTTCGGCCAGGACATCGGAGGGCAGGAGGTGGAACTGGAAGTGCTGGGTGCGGCTCCGGATGGTGGAGACGACCTTTTGGGGCTCGGTGGTGGCCAACACGAACACCACGTGCTCGGGTGGTTCCTCCAGCGTCTTGAGCAGGGCGTTCTCCGCCCCGCTGGACAGCATGTGGACCTCGTCGAGGATGTAGACCTTGGTGCGACCGGGGGTGCCGAGGTGGACCTTGCCGATCAGCTCCCGTATGTCGTCGACCTTGTTGTGGCTGGCGGCGTCGAGCTCGTGGATGTCGAACGAGTTGCCCGACTCGATCGACTTGCAGCTCGTGCACTCGCAGCACGGCTCGCCGTCTTTCAGGTTCTCGCAGTTCAGCGCTTTGGCCAGGACGCGGGCCGTTGACGTCTTGCCCGTGCCCCGGGGGCCGCTGAACAGGTAGGCGTGGCTCTCACGGCCCTCGGCAACGGCGGACTGGAGGCCGGTGGTGACGTGAGGCTGGCCGAGGATCTCGCTGAACCGCTGCGAGCGGTACCGCCGGTAGAGAGACTGGTGGGCCACGTTTCGAGCCTACCGGTGGGGTGTGACATCAAGGGGTCCGCGGCGACGGGCGGCCGGTGGGTGTGGGGTCGGTCCGGGGTGTGGGCGGCCCCAAAGGGTTTCGATGCCGTGACAAACCTGCTACAAAACCAGCGGGGCAAGAGTCGATCGGCGTTGGATCCTCTGCCCCCGTGGGGTCGGGCCCGGCGCTGTCCCAGAGGCGGACCTCATGAGCTCAACCCAGCGTTCCCGGGCGATCGCTGCCCTCGTTTCCCTTGTTGCTCTGCTTGCGGTGGCGGCCGTGCTCAGCAATGTCCTGACCGGGCCGGGGGGTGAGACGGCGGCCACGGGTGTCGGCACGCCGGCGGCGGCAGCGAACCTCCAGGTCAGCTCAGCCGACCAGCTGGTCGGCCGCTCGTCGGACCAGGCGCCGGCGCCCTGGACCCGCCGGTGGCGGTGGCACAAGGTGACGAAGCCAGTGGTGACCGCGCCGCCAAGCACCGCTGTCACGCTGCCGCCGGCCGTACCGACCACGCCCCCGCCTGCGGCTCAGGCCTCCACGACCACCAGGGCAGTGGTCACGGTGCCGGCACAGTCGGCGTCCACTGCGGCGCAGACCGTCAAGCCCTCGCCGCCTCCCACCGTGATGTCGCCGTCGTCGGGCTCGGTGGCGACCACCGGGCCCAGCAGCACCACCACCACGGCGAAGCCGACCACGACCACGACGGCCCCGGCCAGCACCGCGACCTCGGCCACCAGCCCGCCGTCGAGTTCCACGGTCGCCACCCAGCCGCCGCCGGCCACCGGTGGGATGACCGGGGTGGAGCTGGAGATCGCCCGGATGACCAACGAGCTGCGGACCAATCCGTACGGGCCCCTGGCCAGGAAGAAGGGGATCCCTTCGTGCTTGAAGGTGGACGCCAGCGGGAAGATCCCGGCGGTGCCGGCGTTGACGGTGAGTGAGGCGGTGTCGGTGAACATGGCCCGGGCCTGGTCGGCCGACATGAACAGTCGCAACACGATGGACCACCGCCCGCAGGACTCGTCACTGGCGATCTACACCCAGCTCGGTATCTCGCCCCGGACGTACGGAGAGAACGTGGCCTGGTTCCAGGGTTACAGCGACGCCCAGGCGGCCCAGGTGTTCTTCGAGGGGTGGCGGGAGAGCGACGGCCACTACTGCAACATGATGTCGCCCAACTACACCAGCTTCGGTGTGGGTGTGTACAAGGGCTCGTCGCGGTCCTGGGCCACCCAGAACTTCTACGCCACCCGCTGATCTGGCGCCCTTGCGCCGTCGGCTGGGGGCCACCCCTCGCCGGCGGCGGGCGCCGAACTGCCTGGCGGTTGGCGCGCCCAGCGCAACGATCACGACACCGCTTCGAACCGTGTTGCAGTTCGAGCGGCGGACACCTCCGGGGGAGCGAGGTGTAGCTCCCCTCTGTCCTCGGAGGTGATGGCCAGGCTACCTGCGGCACACTGAGGGTTCCGCTGAGAGCTGCTGCCTTCCGGCCCTGACTCGGTTCACGAGCCGCAGTTGCACAGGGCCCGACCACCACCTGCCAGAACAGAGGGGAGGCTCGCTATCCTAGCGACTCCGATCGGCTTTCACGGCTGGGCGGGAGGGGACCCCGGGCCAGCGGCCCAGGGGTCGCCATATCGGGAGGAGTGCGAGAGCGGCCGAATCGGCACGCTTGGAAAGCGTGTGAGGGGCAACCCTCCGTGGGTTCGAATCCCACCTCCTCCGCTCGGTGTTGCGCCGGTTCGCTTGGGCGAGGGCGCGTACAGTGTCCGCATCCTGAGGCGGGCTGCCCGCCGTGACGAATCCGTCGCGCTGCCGTATTGCTGCGGTGGCGGGAACTGGGCCGTGTCAGGCACGGCATCAGCGGGCGTCTTGCCGCTGCCAGACCGTGCATGCTCTCCGCGGCACCGCCGACATCGAAGGCACTGGCGGCGGGGCAGCGGCTGACACTATTCAGCCGGCGGAGGTTCTGGCCTGGGGAGATGCACGCCGGTAGCGCCGCCTGATCTCTGGGTACCAGTCCAACGTCCGGCCCGTGAGTACCGCCGGACCCTCCCACCTGATCGGAGACACCCCATGACCGAAGTCGACGGCCCGCCCGGCCCCGACCTCCAGAGCATCGAAGCCGATCGCCAGGCCTACCTCCGCCCTACCGGTGAACGGCCCGACTCGTCGGCCCGCGGGCTCCACCACGCTGCCCTGGTGAGCAGCGACGTGGAGCGCACGGTGCGCTTCTACCAGGACCTGCTCGGGTTTCCGCTGACCGAGCTCATCGACAACCGCGACTACCCGGGCTCCTCCCACTTCTTCTTCGACATCGGGCACGGCAACCTGCTCGCCTTCTTCGACTTCCCCGGCCTCGACCTCACCGCCTACCGCGAGGTCCTCGGTGGTCTGCACCACGTCGCCATCTCGATGGACCCCGACCGGTGGACCGAGATCGTGCAGCAACTCGACGACGCCGGCGTCGGCTACGCCCTGCACAACGAGGTCTCCGTGTACTTCTCCGACCCCGACGGCGCCCGGATCGAGCTGATCGCCGACCCGCTCGGTGAGATGTACGGCCACAAGGTGCTGTGATGAGCGGTCCGGTCAACCCTGCCGATGCCACCACGGAAACGGCCGACGCCCGCCACCCAAGCCCACCACTCGTGGAGCTGAGCGACAGCCGGAGCGAGCAGGTCGGCCGGATCCAGGTGCGGAGGGCCCTGCCCCGCAAGGGCCGCCGCACGGTCGGCGCCTGGTGCTTCGCCGACCACATGGGCCCGGCCGACGTGACCGAGAACAGCGGGCTCGACATCGGCCCCCACCCCCACATCGGCCTGCAGACCGTCACGTGGCTGATCGACGGCCAGGTCCTGCACCGCGACAGCCTCGGCTCCGAACAGGTCATCAAACCGGGCCAGCTGAACCTGATGACCGCCGGCAATGGCGTGTCCCACGCCGAGGAGCGAACCGGCCACTACCGGGGCCGCCTGGAGGGCATCCAGCTCTGGGTGGCCCTTCCCGACGCCACCCGTCACGGCCCCGCCGCCTTCGAGCACCACGCCGAGCTGCCCCGGGCCGACCTCGACGGCGCCGTGGCCACCGTGCTCGTCGGCCAGCTCGGTGATCTCGTCAGCCCGGCCCGCCACGACACCCCGCTGATCGGCGTCGATCTCGACCTGCGCCGGGCCACCACGGTCCCCCTGCGGGTCGACTTCGAGCACGCCCTGGTGATATTGGAAGGCGAAGCAGCGGTGAACGGCACACCGATCGCCCCGGGCCAACTGGCTTACCTCGGTCTCGGCCGCCACGGGCTCCGCCTCGACGTGCGGCAACCGACCCGGGCCGTGCTCATCGGTGGCGAACCGTTCCCCGACCCGATCCTCATGTGGTGGAACTTCGTGGCCCGCAGCCGCCGTGAGATCGACGACGCCTACACCGCCTGGGCCGGTCGCGACGAGCGGTTCGGCTCGGTGCACTCCACCCTGTCGCCGATTCCTGCCCCGGTACCCTTCTGGCAGCAGCCGGGCTGAGACAGCCGGGACTGAGACCGGCTCAGCCGTTCAGGTAGGCCAGGGGTGGCGGTCATGGCGATCGCCTGCTCAGATCAGGGCGAAGCGGCGGCGGGCGGACAGGTTGATCCGCTGGGCCAGCGTCGGGAGCGACCACCCGGCCGACGAGGTCGACGAGGACGACGAGGTCGACTGGGGGACAAGGGCCCGGCGGGCCGCGCGGGCCTCCTTGGCCACCCGGATCGAGCGGCCCGTGGCCCGGAGCTCGGCCTGACGCTGAGCGACCAGAGCGTTGGCGGTGTAGGTGGTGGTGATCATCGGGCGGCTCTCCTCTACTCGACCATCTCGGTGGTCCGTGGCTGATGACCTCATCCAACGCCCGCCGGCGTGACGCAGGCGTGACCGGGACGTGACGCAAGGCGCCATTGGCGTGACTTCCGTCCGGATCAGCGCGTCGGCGGCACGATCGGTTCGGCTTCGACGCCGAGGGCGTCGAGCGAGCGCCCGGCCAGGTTCGGCCCGGCCGTCTGCAGGTGGCAGGCCACGAGTCCTCCGCCGTCCACCGGTGTGAGCTCGGGCATGGTGTCCGCGCACACGTCCATGGCGTAGCGGCAGCGGGTCACGAACGGGCAACCGAGCGGCAGGTTCGTCGGATCGGGCGGCTCGCCCCGAAGCACCACCCGTTCGCGCCGGCGCTGGATCTCCGGATTGGGCACCGGCACGGCCGACAGCAGCGCTTCGGCGTACGGGTGGGCCGGATGCTCGAAGATCCGCTCCGAGGGCCCCACCTCCATCACCTGGCCGAGATAGATCACCACCGTGCGCCGGGCGATATGACGCACGACGGCCAGATCATGGGCGATGAACAGCATCGACACCCCGGTCTCGGCCTGGAGGTCCTCGAGCAGGTTGATGATCTGGTTCTGCGTCGACACGTCGAGCGCCGACACCGCCTCGTCGAGGATGACGACCTTGGGGTGATTGGCCAGGGCCCGGGCGATGGCGATCCGCTGCCGTTGCCCCCCGGAGAACTCGTAGGGATACCGCTCGATGTGCCGTTGCGACAGCCCCACGGCTTCCAGCAGCTCGGCCACCCTCGTGTTGCGCTCGGATCGGCCCATGCCGGCCTGGACGTCGAGCGGCTCCCCGATCACGTCGGCCACCACCATGGCCGGGTTCATCGAGGAGTACGGGTCCTGGAACACCATCTGCACGTCCTTGCGGGCGGCCCGCAGCTCGGAGCGGCCGAGGCTCAACAGCTCCCGACCGTCCAACTGCACCCGGCCCGAGTCGGCCGGGATAAGCCGCATGATGGCCCGCCCCACCGTCGATTTCCCCGACCCCGATTCCCCCACCAGGCCCACTGTCTCGCTCCGCCCCAGCTCGAAGCTGACGCCGTTCACGGCCCGGACCTTCCGGGCCCGACCCCGCCCCTTGAACGACACGTGCAGATCGTCGACCCGGAGTAGGGTATCGGCGGCCGATCCGGCTGCCGGCTCCCGGTTCTCGAGCGCCGTCACGACGTGCCCACCAGGTTCAACTCGCTCACCCGAACACACCGCGACCGGTGGCCGGGGCCCACCTCGACCAGGGGGATCTCTCCCTCCCGACACCGCTCAACCACGTACGGGCACCGCGGGTTGAACACGCACCCGGCCGGGAGCGACGAGGGCACCGGCGTGGAGCCGGGGATCGACGCCAGCCGCCCCGCCCGGGGACCGATCTGGGGCATCGCCGTCAACAGACCTTCGGTGTAGGGATGGGCCGGCCGGAAGTAGAGCTCGTCGATCGGCGCCTCCTCCATCACCCGCCCCCCGTAGAGGACCACCACGTGATCGCAGCTGTGGGCCACCACCCCCAGATCGTGGGTGATGAAGACCACCGACATCCCGAGCTCGGCCTGCATGTCCCGCAGCAGATCCAGCACCTGGGCCTGGATGGTCACATCGAGCGCAGTGGTCGGCTCATCGGCGATCAGCAGCTTGGGCTCGCACGACACAGCCATGGCGATCATCACCCGCTGGCGCATCCCCCCCGAGAACTGGTGGGGGTATTCCTCGGCCCGTCGGGAGGCGTTGGGGATGCCCACCCGGTCCAGCATCTCCACTGCCCGCCCCCGGGCGGCTCGGCGGCTGAGCCCCTTGTGGCGGCGCACCATCTCGGCGATCTGCTCGCCCACGGTGAACGCCGGGTTGAGCGAGGTCATCGGCTCCTGGAAGATGTTGGCCACCTCGGCCCCCCGTACCTGCTCCAGCTCGGCCGCCGGCATCCCGATCAGCTCCCGGCCTTCGAGGCGGACCGACCCCCCGGCGACACGGCCCGGCGGCATGGGGATGAGGGCGGTCAACGCCATGCAGGTCACGCTCTTGCCCGAGCCGGACTCACCGACCAGGCCCAGCGTCTCGCCCCGGTCCACGGTGAAGCTGACGTGGTTGACCACCCGCTCCCAGCCGTGGTCGGTGGCGAAGTCGACGTCGAGATCGGTCACCTCGAGAAGGGGGGGTTCACTCATGCTCACGTCCCTCGCCTGATCTCTTTGCCCAGGGAGTCCCGGATGCCGTCGCCCAGCAGGTTGAAGGCCAGCACGCACAGCATGATGGCGACGCCCGGCGGGATGGCCTGGAAGCTGTTGCGGTTGATGTTGTTGTATGCCACCTGGAGGAGCGCTCCCCACGACGCCTCGGGCGGCCGAACGCCGAGCCCGAGGAACGACAACGCCGCCTCGGCCAGCATGGCGAACCCCAGGGCCAGCGAGATCTGCACCACGAGGGGCGACAGGATGTTGGGCAGGACGTGGCGGCGCAGGATCCGATGGGCGGGCGTGCCGATCGACCGGGACGCTTCGATGAACGTCTCCTCCCGCACCCCGAGCACCAGGCCGCGCACCAGGCGGGCGAACCGCGGAGCGAACACCACCCCGACGGCAAGCATGGCGTTGAACAGTCCCGGCCCCCGCACGGCCACGATGGCGATGGCCAGCAGTAGCGGGGGGAACGTCATGATCGTCTCGGTCGCCCGCATGATCACCACGTCGACCCAACGGCCGAAGAAGCCGGCGAGCAGCCCGGGCACCACCCCCAGCACCAGGGCGATGCTGACGGCCTGCACGGCGGCCAGAAGCGAGACCCGGGCCCCGTACAGCATCCGGCTCAGCGTGTCGCGGCCGAGATGGTCGGTCCCCAGCCAGTGATCGCCCGACGGGCCCGACAGCAGGTTGCGGATGTCGTTCTGGTCCGGGTCGTAGGGGGCCAGCAGCGGGGCGAACAAGGCCGCCAGCACGATCAGGACCAGGAAGGTCAGGGCCCCGATGGCGGGCCGCTGCTGCAGGAAGCGCCGCAGGAAACGGGCCCGGGCCGACAGGGGCGCGCTCGACTCGTCGAGCGACTGCTCCACCCGGTGATCCTGGGCGTGGCGACGCCACACCTCCGGCCCGGTGGGCACGGCGACGTCGGCCCGATCGGCCATCGAGACGTCCTCCGAGGTCACTGGGCTCTCACCTTCGGGTTGAGCCACCCGTAGGCCAGGTCGACCAGCAGGTTGGACAGCGAGACCACCACCACCGACAGCAGCACGATGCCCTGGATCACCGGGATGTCCCGGTTCTGCACCGCCCGCACCGCCAGGGCGCCCACGCCGGAGAACCCGAAGACCAGCTCGAGCGCGATGGCCCCGCCCAGGAGCACGTTGACCTGGAGGCCGAGCACCGTCACCAGCGGGACGGCGGCGTTCTTCAGCGCATGCTTGAGCACGACCGTCCGTTGCCGCAGCCCCTTGGCCCGCGCCGTCCGCACGTAGTCGGCCGTCATCGCATCACGCATGGAGCTGCGGAGCTGGCGGGTGACCTCCACGATGCCGGCCAGCGACAGCGCGAACGCCGGCAGGATCAAGTGGTACAGCCACCGGGTGGGGCTTTCGCCGAACGGCACGTACAACCCCGTGGGGAACCAGCCCAAGCCGAGACCGAACACGATGATCAACAGGATGCCGACCCAATACCCCGGGGCGGCCACGCCCAGCGCAGCCACCGCCGTGAGGATCCGGTCCAGCAGCGAGCCGGGCCGGGTGCCGGCCAGCAGACCGAACGGGATACCGACCACGATCACGAACAGGAGCGCCAACCCGGCCAGCGACAGAGTGATCGGCAGGGCGGTGAACAGGGCGTCGGTGACCTTCTGCTCCGAGTACAGCGACGTGCCCAGGTCGCCCTGGACCAACCCGCCCACCAGCCGGCCGTACTGGACCAGCGTCGAATCGTTGATCCCCAGCTTCTCCCGGATCTCCTCGATCCGGGCCGCCGTGGCCTGCTCGCCGGCGATGGTCACGGCCGGATCGCCCGGCACCAGCTGGGCCAGCGCGAACACGATCAACGACACGAAGAACAGCAGCGGGATCGTGAGCAGCAGGCGCCGGCCGATCACCTTGCTCATGGTGAGGTCCTCCCCGTCCTCAGGCCCGTTCTCAGGACGCCGCGATCCCGACGCCCCGCAGCTCCGGCTTGCCACCGAGCCACGACTGCACCCCCACGACGTTGTCGCTGTAGGCCAGCGGCACCATCGTGTGGTACACCACCGTGTTCAGGGCCTCCTCCAGGATCTCGGCCGACGCCGCCTGCTGGGCCCCGGCCCGTTCGGTCTGGTCGCCAGGAGCGTTGGCCGCCGCCACCAGCTCGGTGACGGCGGGCGTGGTATGGCCGCCCGGGTTCTGGATCGGACCGGCGGTGAACAGCGAGCCGAGGAGCTGGGCCGGGTCGGCCCGGCCGCCGAACACCGAGATCAGGGCGTCACCCGACTGCTGGACGTAGAAGATGGGTGCGGTCTGCACCGGGTCGACGGGGCGGATCTCGAGGTTCAGCCCTACCGCCAGCAGCTGATCCTTCATGGCCTGGGCCAGTGTCAGGTAGACGGGGAGGTTGGGAACGACGGTGTCGATCGTGTGACCCTCGGGAACACCGGCGGCCTGCAGCATCTGGCGGGCCTGATCCGGGTCGTAGGCGTAGCGGTCGAGGCCCAGCTCGTCGTTGTGGGCCCAGTAGCCGGCCGGAAAGTTCTGCACGGCCGGAGCGCCGTAGCCGCACAGCGCCGCCTCAACCAGCAGCTCCCGGTTGACGGCCATCGAGATCGCCTGACGGACCTCCTTCACGTCGAGGAAGGGACGAGACCGATTGAGCTGGAGGTGATGGAGGTTGAGCGAGAGCCCCTTGTTCACGGTGAAGCCCGACGCCTCCAGGTCGTCGACCTGACACGGCTCCAGGTTGGCCAGATCGACATCGCCCGACTTGAGGGCGTTGGCCCGGGCGTTGTTGTCGGTGAGGATCAGGGCTTCGACAGCCGCCGCCCCCTGTGCCTCCGGCTCCCAGTACCCCTCGAACCGCTCGGCCCGGATCCGCTGGTCCTTGGTGTACTCGACCATCCGGTACATGCCGGCACCCACCGGGTTCAGGTCCAGCTGGGCCGCGGCCGCCTCGGTGGCGAACGCCGCCGGGCTGGCCATGACACCGGCCCGATCGGACAGAGCCCCAGGCACACTGCCGGCCGCGGCGTTGAACGTCAGCTCCAGGGTGTACTCGTCGACGGCGGTGATCGTCTCCACCGCCGCCAGCTCCCCGGCCGAAGCGCCCGCCTTGTTGCGTTCCAGGTTCAGCCGGGCCGCCTCGGCGTTGAACGGCGTCCCGTCGTGGAATGTCACGCCCTGGCGGAGAATCATCGTCAACGACGAGCCGTCGTCGCTGAACTCCCAGCTCTCGGCCAGACCGGGAGCCAGCTCGGCGTTGGGCGTCAGGTGGACGAGCCGGTCGTAGATCAGGAACGCCGTTGGCGTGTCGAAGCTGGACGACATCCGGGCCGGGTCCCAGCTCGTCGGAGCAACCTGATAGGAGAAGCGCAGCGTCGCGTTCGGATCGGTCTCGGCCGTCGAGCCTTCGCCGGCACTGGGGGTGGTGATCTCCTGGGCCACCCGGGTCTCGCCGGTTTGGGTTGAGCCCGAAGAATCGTCTGAGCCGCCGCCGCCGCAGGCTGCGGCCACAATGGCCATCATCGTCAGCAGAGCCGTGAGGCGTCGCAACGTGGTTCCTCTCCCCTCGCCGAGTCCGGGTCGGATCCACAGCGTTGGTGATTCGGTGTCGGTTCCGGCTCCCAGTACCCGGCCACGCCCACCCTCAATCGGAGTTCCGGGCCCGCTCGTGGCCGCCCGGGCGACCCGAAAGCCAGGGGTGCCGCCCCTGACCTCGTGCTACGCTCCCGGCGTGCTGTGGAGGGGCACGCGTGAGCGTGGACCGGTGCTGCCCCTGGGGGCTCGACTCGCTGTGCCCCGCGCCGGCCCTGCTCCTCGGAGCCCCAGCCGTAGCGGCCCGCTGGCAACCCGCCTCTACCTCCCGGCGTTCTCCATCGTGGCGGCGGCGGTCGTGGTTCTCGGCCTCGGCTGGTGGATCGGCTTCGGGGGCGCCAGCCCCGCCCTCGCCGTCTCCGATCTCCGCCTCGTGATCGCCGGCCCCCTCAGCCTCGCTTTCCTCGCCGTGTTCCTGGTGGCCGAACGGGTGCGGCCGGCCCAACGCCGCCCCCTGATCGCCCGCGGTCACCGCCAGGACCTCCTGTTCACCCTGTTCAACGTGGCGGTCGTGCTCCCGTTCACCGCTGTGCTCGGCCTGGCCTTCTCCACCGTGGTCATCCGGGCCTGCCCGTGGCTCGTGCTCCCCGCCAGCAGCACCGTGCCCCGCTGGCTGGCCACCGCCCTCGTGGTCGTGGCCATGGACGCCTGCAACTGGCTGGCCCACTTCGCGAATCACCGCAACAACGTCCTCTACCGCTTCCACGAACTCCACCATTCGCAGGAGGACATGAACGTCCTCACCGTGTTCCGCACCCACCCCCTCATCCACGTCTCTTACCTTGTCGCCCTGATCCCGGCGATCATCCTCCTGGCCAACGGCACCCTGACCACCACCATCCTCGTCCTCTACGCCGCCACCGTGGCCTTCGCCCACTCCAACACGAACCTCGGCTTCGGGCCCCTGGAGCGGATCTTCGTCAGCCCGAACTTCCACCGCATCCACCACAAGCTCGACGGCCCCCAGGACGTCAACCTCGGCTTCACCCTTACCATCTGGGACCAACTCGCCGGTCTCGCTGTCTTCCCCACCCCCCACACCATCAGGACCGACACCGGCCTCCCCGGGCGCCCCCTGGCCGTGGAACAGGCCGGCGAGCGGCCCCACCACCTCCGGGTCTTCGCCGCCCAAATGGCCGGGCCGTTCCGCCCGGTGCCAACGGCGGCCCCCGGCACCGACGACCTCATGCCATCACCCCACCCCATCAGGAGGACCCTGTGAACCGACCCGGGCAGCGCCCCAACCGGAAGATCCTGCGCCGCACTGCGCCCGTTGCCTGCGCCGTGCTGGTCTCGCTGGCCGCTGCCGGCTGCGGGTCGAGCAGCAGCAGCACCGACACGGAGGACTCGCCGACCACGGTCGAGGCCGGCAACAGCGGCAACGGCGGCACCTCGGCCCCTCAGTCGGGCGGCGCCGGCTTCTGACACCCGGCGGCCGGCCGGCCCGATCCGGTCCGGCCGCGGCCGGGTTTCAATCGTCGGCGTCCACCGTGATTCCGTCGATGGTGAGATCGAGCCCACCGGTGGCCACCGTACGGAACTCCCAGCGCTGACCGTCGTCGCCCACCTCGAACTCGAGCTCCGCCGTTCCCGCCCGGCCCCCGGTGCCCGGAAGGTCGATGACGGCTACCGACCTCTCGTCGGTACCGAAGGCGTCGAACGTCCCGACCACCTGGTCGCCTGGCGCCCGGGACCGGTAGCGCAGCTGGGCCCTGTACCGGCCCGGCGGCAACGGCACGTAAGGGCCGTAGGTGACGAACCCGTCGCCTTCGCCGTCGTGCACCACCCGGGTGCCCACGGCGACCCCCTGGTCCACCGGCAGCTGATCGGCCCGGAACGACAGGGGGAGGTGGGGCTGGCCCAGGGCCATGATCGCCACCCGGTAGCCCACGTCCCGGTCGTGGGTCACGTCGACCACGGGCGGCCCGAGCCCCAGCGCCCGGGCCTGTTCCACCTGCTCCCCGACCACCTCGGGTAACCCGAAGATCACGAGCCAGCGGCGGGGATCCGACAGCATCCAGTAGCGCTGGCTCGGATCGTCGGCCCGGACCGAGTCGGGAGAGATCACCCGCTGCCCGAGCTGGGCCTGATAGAGGCCCACGAGCGGCCCGGCCCAGGCGCTCACCGGTAGGAACAGGGCCTGGTCCTGGTGGTCGATCTGCTCCATCACCGACAGGAACCAGATCCCCTCCCGGTAGGCGGTCTCCGAACCCTCCCCGTACTCCCAGAACAGGTGGTCGTACTGGGGGGTGAGATTGAACGGGTGATAGGACGTCGGGTCGTAGGGCGGTGCACCGATCTGGGCCCAGGCAGTGAACGTGACGACGAGGGCGGCGGCGCTGGCCGGACGCCGTCGGATCACCAGCGCCCCGAGGGCCACCGCTACCACCGCCGCCAGGGCGAAGAAGGCCGCCCCGCCGGGGAGGCGGAGCCGGTCGGGCACACCGATCAGCAGCAGGTTGAGCCCGGCGGCCACCGCTATCACCAGCTCGATCGGCCGGCGACCCCGGATGAGGCGGCCCACCAGCAGGGCCAGGCTCACGCCCAGGGTGCAGTACGTCATCGACCAGTAGTACGGGATCTCCAGGCCGCCTCCGCCCCGCCCGAACTGGTCGGCCCAGTGCAGGAGGTACTGGACGCCGGCGGCCACCGCCGCCCTCGTCTCCATCGGATCGAGCCGACCGGGCCGGGCCCGCAGGGCGAGGGCGGCCCACGCCACCAGCACCACCGGCGTGACGTAGAGCCAGGTGAAGCGGCCGAGCCATTCCACCCGTGGCGACTTGAGCGGATCGGGGCCGACGCCGGCTCGCAAGAAGTCGATCGTGGGTTGGTAGATGTTCGCTATTCCGTAGAAATGGCGGAAATAGAGTAGTCCGAAAAGGGTCACCACGACGGCGGTGATGGTGACGGTTGCGGCTATCTTGGCCCGGCCCATCCAGGTCGCCGATCCGGTGATACCTATTATCGCCAACGGGGTCAACGCCGCCGTCAAGGCGAAGGGATTGGCGATGATGAGCAGTGCCGTCAGCGCGCCGATCACGGCGGCGCTGGGCACCGACTGCCGCCGCCGCAACGACAGCAGCACCAGGGCGGTGCCCAGCGTCACCACCGTCGACTCCACGTAGTCGGTCATCAGGGGCCGGATGAACATCGGCATGGTGGCGAAGGTGGTGGCCGCCACCACCCGTTGTGTCCACAACCACTCCCGGCGCAGGCCCCACAGGCCGCCAACCAGGGCAGACACGGTCAGCAGGCGGAGCGCGAGCCGGCCGATCGTGGGGCCGGCCACGGCATTGGCCACATAGAGCGGATACCACGACGACCAGCGGCTGATGGCGTAGTGGGAGGCGCCGATCTTCGACGCGTCGTCGAAGTTGATCCCCAGGGCGCTGTAGAAGATCGGATCGGTCCCGTTGGGGGTCAGCCCGTAGGTCTCGGGCTGCAGCACGAGAAAGAGGATGATCAATAGGGATACGGCAGCCACAACATCAATGAATGTTGCGGGTGTATGGCGAACCAGCTTTGAGCGAATACTTGTCACTGATCGGGGCAATCGACTGTCTCGAGTCGCGGCCAGTGATAGATCCGTTATAGGAACGCAGGCTACCGACAGGCGGGCTGCAGGAGCGTCGACAAGCAGTCCATGGCTTTCGGTCAGGTGGGCGGGCGGCGGCCCGAACCCGTTGTCGTCCACTACCGTGACGCGGCGGTGAACGAGGAACTCGTCGTGCCGCACCGGTGGCCATCGGCCCGTCGAGCGTTGCAGTGGGCCGTGCTGGTGCTCACGCTGGCGTCGGGCGTGCTGACCGGTTGCGCGTCGTCGTCGTCGGCCGCGCCGCCCGCGGTCCCGGAAACTGCGGTGCCCACCGCCGCCCCCACATCGACGGTAGGCACCTCCACCGTCCCGTCGCCGGCGTCGGCCACCGCGGCCGGCCCCGTGCGCCACGTGTTCCCGGCCGCCGGCAAGCCCGCCTCCTACGGCACCGACCACCACGACTACCCGGCCACCGACATCTTCGCCGCCTGTGGCTCGGCCGCCGTCTCGCCGGTGGACGGGGTGATCGTCCACTGGCGGGCGGACGACCCCTACGAGGCCGCAGCCGACAACCCCGCCTACCGGGGCGGCCGGTCGGCGGCGGTTCTGGGCGACGACGGGGTGCGGTACTACCTCTCGCACTTCGAGTCCGTGGAGCCTGGGCTCGGCGTCGGGAGCCGGGTGGACGCCGGCGACCGGCTGGGCACCGTGGGCCGCTCGGGCAACGCCGCCGCCGTCGACTGCCACATCCACTTCGGCCTGTCACCCGACTGTCCGGCAAGGGAATGGTCGGTGCGCCGGGGTGTGATCTGGCCCGCCCCCTACCTCGACGACTGGCGCAACGCCCGCAACACCAGCCCCGCCGACGAGATCCGGGCCTGGGCCGCCGCCCACCCCACCGCCTGCGCCGATGCGGCCGCCGAACCCACTGCGGCCGACGCCGGCTGACCGCTGCATCGCCAACCCGAGGGCGGCGGTGAGGTTGGGGATGGGACACTGGTGGCGTGGGTAGACGGGTGTTCCGGCCAGGCCGGGCGAGCGGGAGGGGCGACGTCTCTCCGCCGTTGACGGTGGCCATCACCGGCGCGTCGAGCGGGGTGGGTGCGGCCACGGCCCGGGCCCTGGCCCGCCCCGGGTGCCGCCTCGCGCTCCTGGCCCGGCGGGGCGACGCTCTGGACGCGGTGGCGGCCGACGTGCGGGCGGCGGGGGCCGACGCCGAGGTGGTGGTGGTCGACCTGCGGGACCACGCCGCCGCCCGGGAGGCAGCCCGGGCGGTGGTCGACCGGTTCGGTCCACCGGATGTGGTCGTGGCCAACGCCGGCCACTCGATCGCGCGGCCCGTGCTCGACTGCGTCGACCGGTTCGACACCTTCGAGCGCACCGTCAGCCTCAACTACCTCGGCGCCGTGGCCTTCCTCCTGCCCTGCCTGGAGGCGATGGCGGCCCGGGGAAAGGGCCATGTGGTCGGCGTGACCACGGTGAACGCCCGCATCCCGGTTCCCGGGTTCAGCGCCTATGTCGCATCCAAGGCTGCCTTCGACGCCTGGCTGCGGGCCGCCGGTCCCGAGCTGCGGCGGGTGGGCGTGGCCACCACGATCGTGGAGCTGCCGCTGGTGGCCACGGCCATGAGCGCCCCGGTCTACGGGCCGACGCCCCGTTTCGCCCTCACCGCCGACGAGGCCGCGGCGTGGATCGTCGGGGCGATCGGCCACCGACGCTCGACGGTCGCTCCGTGGTGGGCCCGGCCGGCCGAGGTGGCGGTAGCTGCCGCCCCCACCCTGTCGGCTCGCCTGCTGGCCGCCGGCTCGCTCCGTGTCGCCCGCCGGACCGCCGTCACGGGCGGGGCTTCGCCCGCTTCGCCGCCTGCCGCCGCTGGCGGCAGGGAGCGTCGCCAGTGACGGGCGGGAGCGCCCGATCGATGGCGGGGGAGTGGCCGGCTCGCGGGCGGTGGCGGTTGGCCGGTCGGGGGATGGTGCGGGTGGGCCGCGTCTGGGCTCCGGGGGCGGCGGACCTGGTCCGGATGGTGCCGGCGGCCGGGCCGACGCTGGCCGCCGTGGTGGCGGCCCGGGCCCGACGCCAACCCGATCACCCGGTGTGGATCGACGACGGCGGCACGCTGTCGGCCGGGGAGCTGTGGCAGATGGTGGGCGCCGCCCGGCACCTGGTGGCCGGCCGGACGGTGGTGGTGCACACCGCCGACCAGCGGCGGGTGGTGGTGACCGCCCTGGCCGCCCTGGCCGCCGGGGCCCAGCCGGTCATGGTCCCGGTGCGGGCCGGCCGAGCGGCGCTGGAGGCGGCCCGGCGCCGATACCCGGACGCCGGAATCGTGACCGATGCCGATGCCGATGCCGATGCCGATGCCGATGCCGATGGGGGCGCTGCGGCTCTCGGGCGTGGTGGGCGCCGGCGGGGCGGCACGCTGGTCTTCGCCACCAGCGGGACCACCGGCCCGGCCCGGAGCATCGCCCTGGCCACCGGCATCGGGCCCGCCGCCCAGCTGCTGGGCACGCTCGGCGTGTTTCCCCCGTTGCGCCGCCCGCTGGTGGCGTCGGCCGCCGCCATCGACCATGGTCACGGCTTCGGCCTGCTCGCCGCCACACTCGTGCTGGGCGGCACGTTCGTCGCCCTGCCGTCAGGCCCCGCCGAGGCCGCGGCGCTCCTCGCCGACGTGGGCCGGCCCGTCGATCTGCTGAGCGGGGTGCCCCGCCAGTTGGCCGACCTGGCCCAGCTGCCGCCCGGCGCCTGGAAGGGCCTACCGGTGCGGCGGGTGCTGTCGGGCTCCGACCGGCTCGACGCCGCCACCGCCGCCGCCGTGGCCATCGCCCTCACCCCTGAGCTGTACAACGCCTACGGGGCCACCGAGACCGGCACGATCTGTGTGGCCACGCCCCGTGATCTGGCCGAGGCTCCCGGCACCGTGGGCCGCCCGGTCACCGGGGTCCGGGTGCGGGTGATCGACGAGGCCGGCGCTCCGGTGCCCGTCGGGCGGGAGGGCCGGCTGGAGATCCGATCGCCGCTGTCACGGGGCAGGGCGTTCACCGGCGATCGGGGTCGGATCGACCGGCAGGGCCGGGTCCATGTGATCGGCCGAGCCGACGGCGCCGTCGTGACCGGGGGCGAGACCGTCGACCCCGGGGTTCTGCACCGTGCCCTCCTGGCGACCCCTGGGGCCGTGGCGGCGGAGGTGACCCTCGCCCCCGACGGCCGGTTCGGTGCCCGTCTGGTGGCCGCCGTGACCGTCGCCCCCGGCAGCGGCCCGGTCGATGTACCCGGCTGGCGTCGACAGCTCCGGTGCGACCTCGGCCCCGCCCTCACCCCCCGGGAGATCCACGTCCGCCAAGCCGGCCACCAACCCGGCTAGCGCCTGGTGTTGGAAGCTAGGTCGGCTGCTTCGACGCGAGCGAAGCTCGGTACGCCCGCACGTCTTCGGCGTAGAGGTGGTCGAGGGTGTCCTTGGCGACGAGCTTGGCCAGCTCGAATGAGGGATGGGCGAACTCGATCGTGTGGGTGACGACCTCGGCCAGGGTCAGGTACGTTTCCGTGGGCACCGTGACCGCTATGCGCCAGCGGCCGTCGTCCCACCACACGGTCATGGAAGCAGACCACGTGTCGGGCAGGTCGGGTACGAGTATCTCCGGCTCGTAGTTCTCTGCCTTGTCGCCGTGCTCGAGCCACCATTCCGATTCCAGCCAGACCCGCATCTCCCAGACCCCGGGCGCCGTTTGCTGCCAGATGTCTGACGGGAGCCGCTGAGACGGTGTATGGGCGACATCACGCGTATCCGGCACGACGACATCGGTTGGAAGCGCTGGCATGGTGCTGTCCAGCGTAGACCAGAGGTCTCTGGTGGGCGTCCGCGGGTCGAAGCGGCGCCCACTCCGGTCCGGGTCAGTCCTCGGGGGCTTCGGGAGGGTAGTGGCGTGGGTTGCGCATGGTCAGCGCCACGGCCAGGGCCGCCGCCATCACCACCGTGGTGGCGGCGAACATCTCGCCGATGGCGGCGGTGGTGATCGATGCCTGGGCCTGCTCCACCGCCGCCCTGAACCCGGGGTCGGTCAGCGGGGGCAGGGTCAGGCCTTGTCGTAACTCGTTGAACCGGTGCAGGCCCCAGGCGGTGAGGCCCGACAGGCCAACCGACAACCCCATGAGCCGGAACAGCATCACCAGACCGGCGGCGGCGCCCCGCTGGTCGGGCGGGGCATGGTCGACCACGGCGGCGCTGGTGGGGGCGATCACGAGACCGAGCCCGGCACCCACCAGGGCCAGCGTGGCCGCCATGGCCAGGTAGGGGGTCGACACGTCCCACACCGTGCCCATCAGGGCGAACCCGGCCAGCCCGGCCGTCAGCCCCACCAGGATCGGGGGCCGGTACCACCATCGGGCCGTGATACGTCCCCCGGCGTAGGAAGCGACGGCCATGGCCGCCGTGAGCCCCGAGAGCACCTGGGCGGCCCGCACCGCGCTGCGGCCTGTGTCGAGCTCGATCACGTTGACCCACAACGGCACCTGCACCATGGCGATCACCAGCGCCGCGCCCACCAGGAAGTTGACCGCCATGGCGGCCCGCAGGTTCCGGCCCCGGAACAGCGAGGCGTCGACGATCGGGCTGGCCGAGCCCCGCTCCCTCATCACGAACAGGGCGAAGGCGATGGCGGCCACGGCGTACAGCCAGGGGCCGCCCACACCGCCCGAGCCGGTGAGCTGATCGAGGCCGGACACGCTCTGGATCTGAGCCCGGCGCAGGAGGGCGACGTTGACCGCCACCAGGCCCACCACCAACGCCACCGCCCCCAGCCAGTCGGTGCCCGGGCGTCGGCCCGGTGCTGCCGCCGGCTCAGCCGACACCGGGCGCCCGGGGGCCAGCACCAGCCAGCCGGCCACCATGCCGGCCGCGGCCAGGGGCACGTTGAGCCAAAACTGCCACTGCCAGGTGAGGAACCGGACCAGCACGGCCCCGTAGATCGGGCCCCACACCCAACCCAGCGTCTCGATCGCCCCCAGCGTGCCCAGCGCCCGGGCCCGCGCCCCCTCGGTGTACACATCGCCCACCACGGCCAGGCCCACCGGCACCAGCGCTCCGCCGCCGATGGCGGTCAGCACCCGCCCCACCAGGAACGGGCCGAACGACTGGGCCGACGGGATGAGGGCCGAGCCGACGGCGAAGATGGCCAGGGCCGACACGAACGTCAGTCGCCGCCCGATCACGTCGCTCAGCTTGCCGGCCAGGGGCATGGTGGCCACGAAGGCGATCAGGTAGGCGTTGACGATCCAGGCGGCGTCGTCGAGCCCGTCGGGAAGCACGATGCCCAGGTCGCTGATGATGGGGCGCAGCATGGTGCTGACCACGGTGAGGTCGTCGGCGGCCACGAAAGCGCCGAAACCCACCACGGCCAGCACCCACCCCGGTTTCCGCCGGCCCGGGGGGCCCGGGCTGGGAAGCGCCACGGTCAGCTGCCGCCGACCCCGGCCCCGCCGACGCCCGGGGGCCGGGTAACGGTGACGTCCACGCCGTAGTCGCTCAGGTCCATGCGCCAGCTCGTGTCGCCCTCGTCGGACACGGTGGCGAACTCGGCCGTCACCACATGGCCGCTTGCCCGGTCGATCCAGACGTCCATAGGGGCGTCGTCGGTGACGAGGCCCCCGGTGATGGCGCCCAGCCGGGTACCGGCGGCCTGGCCCTTCACGTGCCACTGGCCGTCGGGGGCGTCGTCGAGCAGTTCGGCCCCGGTCAGGTCGTCACCGAGGAGGGGCGTCCAGCCGGTCTCGGGATCGAACAGGGTGACGGGGTCGAACGTGATGCTGTCGGGGGCCGGCTCCCAGGCCCCGGTGAGCGGGTTCGACAGCCACAGCTCGCCGTCGATCGACACCGCCCCCACGTTGGCGTCGATCCCCAGGGCCTTCACCTTCACCACCGCCTCGGCCGAGGACGCCGAGTTCGACACCCGGCCGTCGCCCTCCTGGAAGGCGAACGAGCCGCCGCTGTCGAGGTAGACGGGGGCGCCGGTGGCCGCCAGGAGGAACGACACGGTGTCGACGCTGGCCATGGCCTCGGCGGCCGTGTCGAGCACCGACTCGGCCGTCACCCCCTCGGTGACCGTGGTGTCGCCGCCGTCGCCGCCGCTCGAGCACGCCGCCGTCAGCGGGGACAGCAGGACACCGCTCAAGGCCACCAGCCGCCAACCCCGCGCCATTCGCCTGATCATGGGCCACAGTGTGCCCGAGGGCGACGGCCGTGCGGGTGCGGGTCGCCACGGCGTAGGCTCCGTCCCCGTGGACGATGCGACGTTGATGGCGCTGGCGATCGAGGAGGCCCGCCGGGCCCTCGGCCACCACGACGTGCCGGTGGGGGCGCTCGTGGTGCGAGACGGGCAAGTGCTGGCCAGCCGCCACAACGAGCGCGAACTCACCGGCGACCCCACCGCCCACGCCGAGGTACTGGCGCTGCGGGACGCGGCGGCCGCCGTCGGGTCGTGGCGTCTCGACGGCTGCACCATGGTGGTGACCCTGGAGCCGTGCGTGATGTGTGGCGGGGCCCTGGTCAACGCCCGGATGGGTCGGCTGGTCTACGGGGCCCCCGACCTGGGCGCCGGGGCTTGCCTGAGCCTCTACAACGTGTGCGACGATCCCCGCCTCAACCACCGCCTCGAGGTGGTGGCCGGAGTGGAGGCCGTCACCTGCGCCGCCCTACTCACCGATTTCTTCCAGGCCCGCCGCTGATCGTCGACGGGTGCCGTCAGGGCACCCACTGCTCCACGACGTCGACCACGGCTCCGTTCTTCACCGTGATCCACACCGGCGGCACGTAGGTCTGGCCGAAGTCGCGCTCCGACAGCCATTGGGTATAGGTGATGTCCTTGGTAGCGGCGGTGCCGAAGTCGGGGATCCAGGCCACCGAGATCGAGCCCGAGGCCACCGGCTCGCGGCGCAGGGTCTCGTTGGTGTTGCGGATGTAGTAGTCGTTGGGCGGGGGCGACTCCTCACCGTCGGCCGTAGCCGCGGCGTTTGCCGGTTCGCCGCTGAACCAGCAGGCCAGGTCGAACTCGAGGGCGTCGGCGGTGGCGCCGCCCATGAAGCCGAACCAGAGGCCGTCGGGCAGGGCGCCGGGGCCGGGGGCACAGGCCGACTCGTCGGGGATCGCGATCGGGTTGAACGGGTCTCGGGTGGCCTTGGGGGTACCACCGCCCCCGCCCGCCGTGGTGGCCGCTGGCGCTTTGGTGGTGGCCGAGCCGTTGGCCCCCGCCCCGGCGGCGGTGGACCCGGTGGACGCAGTGGGCCGGCCACCGTCGGCGCTGCCGGCCTGGCCCGCGCCACCGGCGCTGCCGCCGGCGGGGGCCGCCGTGGAGCCGGAGGCGGAGGTGGAACTCCCGCCGGCGGCCGTGTCGGCGCCGTTGCTGGCGCACCCGGCCAGGGCCAGGGCCAGGGCGACGGCGGTGAGGGCGGGTGCTGTCGCCGGTCGACGCCGCCCGCCAGTGGGCCGCCGGGACTGGAGGGGGGTCATGACAGCTGGACCACGACCGCCGTCGACTCGGCGTAGCGGTGGCGCAGCGCCTTGACCGGGGCGTACTCCTCGGAATCGAGAAAGGCGTGGGCGTCTTCGAAGGTGGGGAACTCGATCAGCACCAGGCGGGTCGGTTCCCACAGCTGGGTCTCGATCACGTCCATGCGGTCGCCCCGGGCCCGGTAGACGCCGCCGAACTTCTCGGCCAGCGGCTTGGCCAACGCCTTGTACTCCTCGTAGGACTCGGGATCGTGGATCTTGGTGTCGACGATGAGTAGCGCTGACATCGGGCGGACCTCTCTCGGCAGCCGGGGGACTGGTCAGGGGGAGACGCTAGCGGGTGGGCGCTGGGGACAGGGAGCGGGTCAGCGCCCCTGCCAGTTGGGCTTGCGTTTCTCGGCCCAGGCCCGTCGGCCTTCGGCCACGTCGTCGGTGGCGCCGGCCACCTTGCGCATCGTCTCGCCGAAGCGGACGGCCTCGATCCAGCCCATCTCGGCCGAGCGCCATGCCACCTCCTTGGTGGCCCGCTGGGCCAGGGGAGCGGCTTCGGCCAGGGTTGCGGCCCAGGCATGGGCCTCGGCCAGCACCTGGTCCGGCTCGACGAGGCGCCACACGAGACCCACCTCCTTGGCCCGCTCGGCCGTCATCGGCTTGCCGGTGAGGACCAGTTCCATGGCGTCGGCCCAGCGGAGGCGCTTGGGGAGGCGGATGGCGCCCACGATGGTGGGGACGCCGATCGAGACCTCGGGGAACGAGAAGGTGGCCCCGGTGCCGGCGATGACGAAGTCGCAGAACAGCACGCCGGTGAGGCCGTAGCCGATGCAGGGGCCGTTGACGGCGGCGATGGTGGGCTTGAACAGCTCCATGCCGCTCTCGAACGAGTTGATCGTCGGCTTCTCCCAAAACGTGCCGCCGAAGGTGCCCACCGAGCCGGTGGAGTCCTTCAGGTCGGCGCCGGCGGAGAAGACGGGGCCGTTGGCGGTGAGCACGCCCACCCAGGCGTCCTCGTCGTCCCGGAAGGCGGCCCAGGCGGCGTTGAGCTCCTCGCGGACGGCGCCGTTGATGGCATTGCGGGATTCGGGGCGGTTGAGGGTGATCGTGGCCACGTGATCCACCCGCTCGTACAGGACAAGGCTCATGTCCGCACACTACGGGCGGGGTGATCGGGAATGCCCGCCCGTCTAACTTTGTTAGAATGTCCGTACATAGTCGCTGGGCCGTCGAGGCCGGCGAGCTGCACCAACGAGAGGAACGGTCATGAGCCTGCATCTGGGCGACGTCGCCCCCGACTTCAACGCCGACACCACCGACGGGAGGATCGACTTCCATGAGTGGAAGGGCGACTCATGGGCGGTCCTGTTCAGCCATCCGGCCGACTACACGCCGGTGTGCACTACCGAGCTGGGCCGGGTTGCCGGTCTGAAGGGTGAGTTCGACAAGCGGGGCACCAAGGTGATCGCCCTGTCGGTCGACCCGATCGAGGACCACCGGGGGTGGGCCCCCGACATCGGCGAGGTGACGGGGAACGCGCTCAACTTCCCGATCATCGCCGACCCCGATCGCAAGGTCGCCGAGCTGTACGACATGATCCACCCCGGGGAGGGCGACACCAGCACCGTCCGTTCGGTGTTCGTGATCGGGCCCGACAACCGGATCAAGCTGTCGCTCACTTACCCCAAGTCGGTTGGCCGCAACTTCGACGAACTGCTCCGGGTGCTCGACGCGCTGCAGGCAACGGAGAAGGCCCCGATCGCCACCCCGGCCGATTGGCGGCCCGGCGACCGGGTGATCGTGTCGCTGGCGGTGTCGACCGACGAGGCCCGCAAGATGTTCGCCAACGTGGAGGAACGCAAGCCGTACCTCCGCTACGCCGACGCCCCGTCGGCCTGAGCCGGACTTCCGGGGGACTGTCGGTGCCACCCGGGTAAAGGTCGCTCGCCTCGGGGCCGATACCTGGCCGGTGATGCCGCGTTCGGGACGGTCGAGGTGAACGCGGGATCCCCGGTGGCCGGGTCGACAGCGTCGTCGACCGGGACATCGGAGATGCCGGACGTACCGGAGGCGCCCGCCGCGCTGGCGCCCAGGTCGACCTCGGTGCTGGAGCGGCGGGGTCGACGATGGCTGGTGTGGTCGTTCCTGGCCTGCCCGTGCCACCTGCCCTGGACATTGGCGGTGCTGGGCTCGATGTTCGGTGGGACCGTGCTGGGCGGGCTACTGCGGGAACACACCGTGGTGGCCGGCGGGGTCGTGGCGTCGACGTGGCTGGCCGGCACGGCCCGGGGATTCTGGCTGGTCCGCAAGGGGCAGCGGGGCGAACTCGTCTGTGCGTTGCCGGCGGGCGACGGGGTCAGATCCGCTTGAGTGCTTCGCGTCGGGTGAGGGGCGAGAGGCGGTCGACCCGCGAGTCGACGTAGGCCCGCACGGCGTCGGGATCGGTGCGGGCGTACTGGCGCAGGGCCCAGCCGAGGGCCTTGCGGATGAAGAAGTCGGTGTCGGCGGCTCGGCGGTCGGCGTAGGCGAAGAGGCGCTGGGCGTCGGTGCGGTCCTTCCACAGGAGCTGGTGGAGGATGGCGGTTCGGGCCAGCCACCGGTCATCGCCGTCGATCCAGGCGTCCATGATGGACGACAGCTCGGGGTGGCGGGCCACCAGGGGGCCCACGGCGTGGGTGGCCAGAGCGTCGACCGTGTCCCACCAGGGGCGAGTGGTGATCAGGTCGGCCAGGGCGGGGAGGTGAGCCGGGTCGAGGGCCTTGTTGTGACGGCGGAGAGCGTCGGCCGCGGCGTACTGGATCTCCCGGCCGCCGGCGTCGGCCCAGCAGGCCTGGGCGAAGGCGACCAGCTCGTCGCCGGTGGCGTCGGCCAGGGTGTCGAGGGTGGGCTTCTGGGCGGCCCGGCGGGCGGGGGCGGGGACGCCGAGGAAGGTGAACTGGTGCTTCATGTAGGCCGTCATCGGCTCGGCCTGGCCGGGTACGGCGGCTTGTTCGAGCGCGGCGCGCAGGGCGGCCACCAGTGCCGCAACGGCGTCGGTGGGGGAGGGGAGCGGGGCCACCGCTCCGGTGTAGCACAGGGGAAGTCGGCGGGATCGGGCGGTCCCGGAGCTCCGGGGTGGTAGAACTCGGCCATGAGCGAACCTGTGCTGCGCCTCGGCGTCATCTCCACCGCCTTGATCGGGACCGAGAAGGTGATCCCCGGGATCGTGAAGAGCGGGCGGTGCCGGGTGGATGCCATCGGGTCCCGGTCGTTGGAGGGGGCCCGGGCCGTGGCCCGGGAGCAGGGGATCGAAGGGGCCTACGGGAGCTACGAGGAGCTGCTGGCCGACCCGGAGATCGACGCCGTCTACAACCCGCTGCCCAACCATCTGCACACCGAGTGGAACCTCAAGGCGATCGCGGCGGGCAAGCATGTGTTGGCCGAGAAACCGCTGGCCATGAACGCAGCGGAGGCCGAGCAGGTGCTGGCGGCGGCCGAGGCGGCGGGGGTGAAGGTGGTGGAGGCGTTCATGTACCGGACGCACCCGACATGGCTGGAGGTGAAGCGTCTGGTGGACTCGGGGGCGATCGGGCCACTACGTCACATTCAGACCTTCTTCGGGTACCGCAACACCGACGGGGGCAACATCCGCAACATCGTGGAGGCCGGCGGCGGGGCGCTGTACGACGTGGGGTGCTACGCCATCAACTCGGCCCGGTGGCTGTTCGGCACCGAGCCCGAGGTGGTGGGGGCCACGATCGACCGGGATCATTCGGGTGGGGCCAGCTTCGGGACCGACACGGTGACGGCCGGGCTGCTGCGATTCCCCAACGGGACGGCCACGTTCGCCTGTTCGACGGTGATGGAGCACGGGCAGTGGTGCCACATCATGGGGGAGGCGGGGCGGATCGAGCTGTGGATCCCGTTCAACATCCCGCTGGAGCGGCCAACGTGGATCACCGTGACCCAGGGCGGGGCGCCGCCGGAGGAGCCGGCGGTACGGCGGATCGAATTCCGGGCGGTCGACGAGTACGCCACCCAGGCCGACGCCTTCGCCGCCCACGTGCTCGACGGCGCCCCGCCCCACGTCACGCTGGAAGACTCGGTGGCCAACATGCGGGTCATCGACGCCGTCTTCGCCGCCGCCGGCTGAGCCCGTCGGCCGGCCCAGGCCGGCGATCTCTGACATCGGATGTCGCTTTGCGCGACGCCCCGTCAGAGTTCGCCGCTGGCAACCTGGGTCGCTCGGAACTCTGACCTCAGGAACCGCCCTACGGCATCCCCTGTCAGAGTTCGCCGATCGGGCTCGCAGTGGTGGGCGAAAGTCGTCGTGGATCGGGGCGGGGGCCGCTAGTCTCGACCCCGGAAGGTTGCCAGAGCGGACGAATGGGGCGGCCTCGAAAGCCGTTGTGGCCTCCGGGTCACCGTGGGTTCGAATCCCACACCTTCCGCCAACGGGGCCTCTGACGAGGGAAAACAGCTCCGATGTGAGCCGAGTTGTTGCCGTCTCAGACGCCAAACTTTCACCCAACTCGTCTACTGGGTCACCCAGGCCCTTCCGGAGTCGGAGCCCCCTGATCCAAGAGCCGCGCTTTACCTGCGTCCCAGCTTGGCCCAGTAGACGGCGCGTCGTATCAGCCGACCTCGCGTAGCTCAGGCCCTGACTCGTGGCGCCGATTGGGGTGCATGGGAACACATCTGGCCCGCCGGTTCGCGCCTCTGGTCGCCGTGGGCGCCACCAGCGCCGTGGCAGCGTTGATCGGCGCCGACGTCGCTACTGCGGTGCTGCTCCTCCTCGTGTGCGTGACCGGCTCGGCCCTCCTCGGTCGCAGCGAGGGTCTGCTGGCCTCGATCGTGAGCGCCGCCGCGCTGTCATACGTCTTCATCCCGCCCCGCTGGCGGTTCAGCCTGGGCAAACGGGAGGACGTGCTTGCCCTCGTCACCTATGTGTTCGTAGCCATCACCGTGGCCACCCTCTTGGAGCGGCTGCGGACGGTGCAACGGGCCGAGGCTGAGGCCATCCGGATGGCGGCCGAAGCCCGCACTGCGGCCGAGATAGAGCGGCACCGGGCCGCCTTCTTCGCTGCGGCTGGTCATAACTTGCGGACCCCGCTCACCAGCCTCCGGACAGCCGCCGCTACTCTGGCCTGCCACCGCCGGAGCCTGTCTGAGGCCGAGTTCGACCGGCTGGCCAAGGCCGTCGTGGACGAGACGACCAGGCTCGAACACCTGGTGAACCGGGTGTTGCAGGTGGCCCGCATTCAGGCCACGGCCGTCGTGCCGGCGCCGGAGATCGTAGATCTGGTGGGCGTGGCCCAGACCACGATCGGGCGGGTGGATGAACGTGGGGTGATCGTGGAGCTCGATGTCGACGAGCCGTCGCCGCCTCTGGTGCTGGACTCCCTGCTGGTCGAGCAGGCGTTGTTGAACCTCGTCGAGAACGCCGTGGAGTTCGCCCCGGAGGATTCGACGGTGCGGGTCGAGGGTCGTCACGTGGGGCGCGACGGCTACGAGCTGCGGGTCATCGATCATGGGCCCGGGGTCCCGTCTGAGCAGCGGGAATTGATCTTCCGGGAGTTCCATTCGGGGCGCCGGCCCGATGGGTCCACCTCCACTGGCCTCGGACTGTCGATCGCCACCAGCCTGGTGGCGGCCCAGGGCGGAGCCATTCGGCTGGACGACACCATCGGTGGAGGCGCCACGTTCACGATCGTGCTCCGCCCGCCGACAGGCAGCCCATGAGCGACGCCATCCTCCTGGTCGACGACGAGGCCAACATCCGCCTGACCCTGGGGGCCAAGCTCCGAGCCCTAGGCCACACCGTGATCGAGGCGGCCGACGGCACCGGCTGCCTCAGCGCCGCCGCAACACCCGCCGTAGGGCTCGTGGTGCTCGACCTCGGGCTGCCTGATCTCGACGGGGTCGACGTGCTGCGGGCGCTGCGGTCATGGTCCCAGGTGCCGGTGCTGGTGCTGTCGGCCCGCGACGACCAGGCCCAGAAAGTTGCGGCGCTCGACGCCGGGGCCGACGACTACGTCACCAAACCGTTCGACCCGTCGGAGCTCGAGGCCCGCATCCGGGCTGGCTTGCGACGGGGTGTCACAGGAGCCCCGGGCCCTCACGGGTCGGCTCCGGACCGGGTGGTGTTCGGTGACTATGTGCTCGTCCCGGCCGACCGGTCGCTACGCCACCGTGGCGTCGACGTGCCGCTCACGCCGAACGAGCTGGGGCTCCTGCTGGTCTTGGCGGCCCATCCGGGCCGTCTCCTGAGCCACGAGTTCTTACTCAAGGCGGTCTGGGGTGAGAGCTACGGCTCCGAGTCGAGCTACCTGCGGACCTACCTGTCACAGTTGCGGCGCAAGTTGGGCGACAACGCCGGTCGTCCCACCGTGATTCGGACCGAGCCGGGACTCGGCTACCGCTGGATCGCTGGGCCGGGGCCCGGTGTGGGCAGCGGATCGGCGGGGCAATAGGCCCGAGGCCCAACCCTTGTGGAGGCCGGGTGGGTAGACAGGTGGCGGCGTGCGGGGGTGGGGCCCCGAGTGATCGGAGCCGCTGATTCCGGGTTCGTGTGGTGGGTGAGTTGGCTGGTGTGGAGGCCCGGTCGGAGCCTGTTGCGGCTCGGCTCGAATTGCCGCTGGCGGAGCGGGACGTTCAGCTGGCTGAGCGGAATGCCCGGATCGCAGAGCTGAGAAGCTCCTTGGGGAGGCTCGCCGTGGGGCGAAGCGGCTGGCGGCCCCGTTCGCTCTAGGGGGAACCCAGTGGACGAACAGGCCGGCCCGGAACGCAGGGCTGGTGCGGTGGGTAGCCGACGCTCCGCTGCCGGCGTGTTTCGCCGAATTGCGGGGGCGATGTCGCGCAAGAGCGGGATGCGGAGCAGTGGCAGTTGGATCTGGGAGCGCTGGCCCCGACGGTGGCCCGGTTCACGGTTGGGTGGGACGGTGTTGGTCGTGCCGGGGGCGGGTTCAGGGCCACCACCCGGAGCAGACCTCCCGCGCGTGAGAGGGAGCCCCTCGTAAGCCCGACCCAGGGCGAAGCGTCAGACTGCGTGGCCCACCTGTTGCGCCGTTCCTGTGGTGATCACCGACCTGCTGGCCTGGGTTCGGGGCTGCTTCAGCGCGCCCGGTCACCAAGTACGCCCCGGCTATTCAGCCGGTGGCCGGATCGACGATCGGTCTGAGGTCGATGGGGTCGGGGGCCGCCGACTCGTACTGCACGTGGACCACTACCTCCACCCGTCGGTTACGGCGCCGGCCCTCCGCGGTGGCGTTGTCCGCCACCGGTCGGGTGTCGGCGTAGCCCACCGCCTGCAGCCGGGCGGCATCAACCCCGCCTGCGATCAGGGACTCGACGACGGTCGATGCTCTGGCGCTCGACAGGTCCCAGTTCGACCCGTCGCTGAGGGGCGATGAGTCGGTGTGGCCCTCCACCTGGAGGGTGTTCGTGGTGCCGCCGAGTATGGCGGCCACGGTCGCCATGAACTGGCGGCCCGGCTGGAGCAACTCCGACGAGCCGGGGGCGAAGAGCAAGGCGCCGTCGGGCACGGTGAGGACCACGCCCCGCTCGTCGACCGTCGACTTGAAGCCGTCTCCGGCACCGGCCAGCTCCCTGGCCAGATCGGTGGCCGACGACGGGCCGACCTCAACCGGCTCTTTCTGGCGGGCGAAGGAAATCGGATCGGTCGGCTTCTCGCTGGCTCCGAACGCGAAGATGCCGATGCCGCCCTCGAGCGGGTGGATGATCTCCTCCCGGGCTCCATTGGCGAAAGCGTTGTACTCCTCCTCCTTGGCCGGTCCGCCCATGGCGTAGAGGATGACGAAGAGCGCCATCAGCAGGGTGATCATGTCGGCATAGGTGACGAGGTAGCGTTCGTGGTTCTCGTGCTCCTCCTCGATGGCGAACTCGTCGCCGCTGTCGCTCCCGCTGCTCATCGCCGGGCGCTCACGCAGTCTTGGCCGAGTCGAGCACACGGGCCGCGTCGGCTGGAGAGAGCTGGGCGGCCAGCACGGTGCGAAGCTGGCGAGGGTTGGGATTGGCGGCGATCTGCTCCACGGCTGCGATCACGACCTGGGCGATCCGGACCTCGTCCTGTCCCTTCATCTTGAACTTGTTCGACATGGGCAGGAACAGGAGGTTGGCCAGGAACACGCCGAAGAACGTGGCGATGAAGGCGGCGGCGATCAAGTGACCGAGCTCCTCGGCCCCACCGCCCAGGTTCTCCAACACGTGAATGAGGCCCAGCACGGTGCCGATGATGCCGAGCGTCGGGCCGAAGGCGCCCATCTTGGAGAAGAAGTCGGCCCGGACGTCCCATACCTCACGTCGAGCCATCGTCATCGACTTCATGACCCTCGTCGCGTCGTGGTGCGCCACCCCGTCGACCAGCATGCCCAACCCGGCCCGCAGGATGTCGTTGGGCTCTGCCGCCAGCTGCGACTCGAGGCCCAGAAGGCCGTCACGCCGTGCCAGCTCGGCGTAGCCGACGACACGATTGATGAGCACGGTGGCGTCCTCGCCGCTGACAGTGAAGGCCACCGGGATCGCCTTGAGGGCGTCGAGCGCTCGTTCCAGTGAGGTTCCGGCGCATGAAGCGCCGAACGTGCCGACGGTGATGAGCAACATGGCAGGCGGCGCGATCAGCGACGCCGGGTTGCCGCCCTCCATGATCATGGCGCCGAACACGGCCACGAAGCCGCACAAAACACCGATGATTGTGCCGAGTCCCATGATGAGCTTACCTCTCTGCATCGCCGTCACGGCCGTGCGACCGTGCCTCTGCAGAGCTGTGTCGGTACCGGGCGTGCCCGTCGTGACGGCGCCATGCTGATTCTTGCGGGACCCGTGCGCCCTCCTCGCATGTCCCTGACACTGTCCTCACGGCTGCATTGCACGCCCACCAACTAGAAGGTGAGCTTCGCGTCGAGATGCGCATCGGCAGTCTGGCACGCAACGTCCGATCTATCCGTCCTCCCCGACGACCAGGCCGACGACGAGAAGCGGCGGGCGTTCGGTGCCCGCGAACCGCATGCGCTCCTGGCGGAGGCCGTTGGCTCTCGCCTGATACCCATCGATCTCACGGGTAGCAACGTGCTCCGGCCGGCTGGAGGCTCGGACGCTGGGGGGTTGATGCCTCGATTGGTCTGGTCCTCCGCAGCGTCAGGGCAGGCGGAAGGTGCCTAGGCCTGCGGCCGGCCTCAAAACTCGAGCATGTACGAGTGCGCATTGGCGAAGGACTTGCTGAATAGGCGGTCTAGCGGTCGACGGGGTGAGCTATGACGTTGGTGATCACGATCTGGCCGGCAGCCACCTCGATCGCGTAGAACACGAGGATCGCCTCGACTCGTGCGCTCGGGTGGCGCCGTAGGCCGGTGAAGTCCGTCCGACCAGGGCCGTCCGGTCGCAGGTCGTCCCAATGCGAGGCGAACGTGACGAGCACGGCCAACGCTGCCTCCTGGTCGAATGCGGCGGACACCTCAGCCGGGAATGGTCGGAGGGTGTCGGCCAGTTCAGCAGGAAAGGCCTCGTGGTAGATGGCCCATCGGGCTCCGCCGGTAACCCGGGAGGGCCCGCCAGCTCAGCGCCATCCGGCTATGTCAGGCCTGGTCGACGATCGAGTGGCCAGCGGTCCGGTAACGCTCGGCCGAGGCTCGACCCTTGGCGCCCACTTCGGCGAGCGCAGCATCGAGCGCCTCGTCGCCGATGGCGGCCCGAGCTTCAGCCTCGGAGATCCGCTCCCATCGCAACTGCCCGGTCGACGGGCGAGATGTCAGATCGGAACGGTGAGCAGCCATCGAGTCCTACTCGACCCAACTGCGAACGCGGCCGTAGCGACATGCAGGCGGCCTCGCCCCCATACGGCGACGCCAGCGATCGTCGACGCCGTCAGCCTGCGATGCTCTGAAGGCCTCGCCGCTTCAGGTCCGAACGGACCGTGGCGTAGGTGTTGGCCGTCACGCCCGTTGAGGAGTGCCCCCAGGGTTCCGCCCCGGGGGATCGGGGTAACGGCTCGTCAGGTAACCGCAACCAGCAGTGACTGGCCGAGCGGATGCGAACGACAGGAGCAACGATGCCCGACCACACCGATGAGCACGCCGACACAGCCGGCAAGAGCCAGGGTGACGACGAGGGCAAGGCCCTCGAGATCAACGACCAGACCGAACAGGCCGAGCCAGATCTCGAGAGCCGTTCCGACGGCGTCTACGAGGGCAAGGCCCTCCAGATCAACGACAACTCGAAGACCGCCGACAAGTAGCCGCCCGCGGGCCGGTGACTTCAGGCCCTTCCCCCTGGGGCATCGGGGTAGCAGAGTCTGCCGTGGGGGTGACTTCGTCGCAACGAGAAGGGCGGTGTCGACAATGACCATCATCTGGTTCGTGGTCTGGATCATCGTGAACAACGTGGGCGACCCGGAGGCGCTGCGCTTCGATCCGGTCAACTTCTGGGCGGGCGCTCTGTTGCTCGCCGTCGCGCTCGACCTCAGTGGCCACCACGCACAGCAGGCGAGCAGCCGGCCCGCCCGGAAAGCCCACACCTAGACGATTAGGTCCCAGGGGTCAGTGGTCGTAGGGGGTGGGGTGGCGGGTGGGGCCGGGGCGGTTGGTGGTTTCGTTGTGCCAGATGGCGGCGGTGAGGGCGCAGATGCGTTGTAGGACGCGTGCGCAGACCCCTGGTTTGGTTCGCCCTCCGTGGCGTTCGAGATCGAGTTGGCCTTTGAACGTCTGGTTTACGGACTCGATGGTCTGGCGGAGGGCACGCAGGTAGTGGTGGCCCGGGCGGGCTCGGATTTGAGTGCTGGTCGGATCAGGGTGATGCCGGCGTTGGCGAGTTCGGTCTCGAAGCTGGCTCGCCGGTAGCCCTTGTCGGCGATGAGGGTCTGGCCGACGGTGGTGAACTCACCGAAGGAGATCATGTCCAGCGCGGTGTCACGTTCGTCGGTCTTGGCGCCGGTGAGGGCGTAGGCGATCGGGAGGCCTGATGGCGTGGTGACCAGGTGGAGGCGGAGACCCCAGAAGAACCGGGAGTGGGAAGCGCAGTAGCCGTAGGTGGCCCAACCGGCGAGATCGGAGCGTTTCACGGTCTCGCGGGAACGGCCGCATTCGACGGGGGTGGAGTCGACCAGCCACACGTCGTCGGTGAACGACACACAGCACCGGGCCAGGTAGCCGATCACGTGCTGCAGCAACTGGCCGCTGTGGCGGAGCCGCTTGTTGTAGCCGGGCCGGTCCGGGAGGTACGGGAACCAGGGCCGGAGGTGACTGTGGGCGTAACGGATGAAACGGGCCTCGGAGGTGAATCCGAGCAACGCTTGGATCACCGCCAGGGTGACCAGCTCAGCGTCGGAGAGCCGGGGAGCGATCCCGACCTCGGGACGCTCAGGCGCCCATTCGGGATGATCGATCAGCACATCGTCGATCGTGACGTACAGTCGTGTCGCGAGGGTGTCCAGCTCAGGGTTCATACCACGGTCCTCAAGGATCAGGGTTTGTATAGGCCCCCTGATCCTGGACCCCCTCGCACTCTAAGTGGCGGATAATCGCGCGGAGCGCGCGATACCCCTTGGAACCAATCGTCTAGGGCTCACTCAGCCCTTCCCCCACCTGAGTCGTGATGCCGGTACGTGGCCCGGTGGGCGACCGGGACGGAGGCTGGTCCGCCCTGGTGGGGCCTGCAGACGGGACTTCTCGATTTCGATTCTCCGGAGCGCGCCACAAGACGGTTACCAGGTTGAGCCTTATCGATCCGACATCTGATCATCGACTGGGCAGTAGCCAGAAGATAGGGGCCAGATCAACCCGAAACATTTACGGAGAAATGGGTCCGAACTCCCAGCGTCCGATTCTGGTTCATAGCCCTAACTGACATCGAGCGTCCATCAGCATTACCAAGTCGGTACCACGACCCGCTCTCATCAACTGTCCATACACTTCGAGTATCCGTATTCACCCGCAGCTGCAAGCTACTATCGCCGACCCGGCGACGATTGAGATCTTCATGATCATCACCACCACCACACCAGAAATCGTCGTCCTCCCACAGATCTATCCATACCTCAACCCATTCCTCGCCGTATCGATCAGCGACAATAACTTCATCTCGATCAAAAAAGTGATCACCATACCTCCAATCACCAATAAGACCAGTCCCAAATCCTGGATCAAAGTCCTGGACAAAAACACGTCGCCTGATAACCGGATCTCCACTTGAGTATCGCGGTTTAACATGAACAGTAGCGTAGAATTCACCGAGAGTGTCGCAGGCGTCAGGTAACCACATGTCCTCGAAGCCGCGAAGTTCGAATCTAACAACTGGATTTCGATCTTGAGCCACGATCATGTGACTTGAACTCACTGTTGCAGCGGCAGTTGGTTGAATCGACCCAAGCAAATCTGCAGCCGACATAGCTAAGGGAACCGCCGCCAGTGACAAAAGGCAAGAGGGAACAGTCTTCTTCTTCATTGTCGTCTCCTTCATCTTCTTCGTACGATCCATCAACTGCTTCAATTGGCGCCGAACGGCGGCAGGGTCGGCGACCAGGCGCCCCGAGGCTGGGCGACGATCTCAGGGCTCCCAGATCAGGGGAGCGGGTTACCGAAGCGTGAATGGCCGCCTGGCAAATAGTCGTCATCTCCTGCCCTGCTCAGAACCATAGCTGTAAGTCTACATAGGGTATCCTATAGCGCGACTCTACATAGCACAAGGGTTGGCATGCTAGAGTCGCGACTGTGGCTGGCCCTCAGATGACCTTCCAGACCCAGGCAGTACTCAAGGTCCTCCTCGACGACCCGGCCCGAGACCAGTACGGCCTCGAGCTAGCCACGTCCGCTGATCTCAAGACCGGCACCCTGTACCCGATCCTGGCTCGTCTCGAAAAGGCGGGTTGGATCACCAGCGCCTGGGAAGACATCGATGAATCGGCCGAAGGCCGACGGCGACGCCGGTACTACCGGCTGACCCCCGAAGGCGCAGCACAAGCCTCCGCAGCGATCGCAGAAGCGATCGCTCGCATCACACCGGCGATCAGGCCGGCAGAGAACTCGGCCTGAGGGGCGGCACCAGAGAATCGGTGAGTTGAACTGTGGTGACAGGTTTTGTTTGACCGTCGCCTGAGAGCCAGATCAAGGCTGTGTCAAGATTCGAAACATTCTTAATCCGCGCCGCCGCCTGGCTGCTGCCGGCTGACAGTCGAACCCGCTACCGGGAAGAATGGCTCGCGGAGTACGACGCCCAACCCCCCTCCAGCTCTAGCTTGGCGTTCACCCTTCGCCTCCTGAGCCGATCCCCCAGCGTCGCCCAAGCACTACGGTCTGACACAGGACTCGCCTTTGCTGAGATCACACTGGCAGCACTGGCCTTCGCCCCGAGCTCCATACTCTTCTTCCTCATCTCCCTCAGGGCCCAAAACCCCCGACTCAGCCTTGGTCACGGGCTACTCACCGTCGGGAATATCGTGCTCGGCACAGGCCTGTGGCTCGACACGACCGGTCTCCTCAAGTCCCGCCACTCCAGGCTCGGCGCTGCCCTCGTCGCCGGCGGCCTCATTACACTCTCTGCCGGACCACACCACGTACCCCGCCCCGGCCCAGCCGAGCCGGCTATCGACGTGGCCCTGCTCGCAATGCTGATCGGCGTACTCCTCAGTGTCATCCACTCAATCCAAGCGACACCACGGAGAGCAATCGGACAAGCCGGGTTGACGTTCGTTCTCGGCGCCTGCGTAGCGGTCTTTCTCGCTGACACCATCAACACCGTCGCAGTCCGCAATGACGTCACCACGGCGATCGGCTACCTGCTAGCTGCCATAGCCGGCCTCGTCGGTGCCGTCGCCACCTACCTGGTTGGAAGAAGAGCTGGCATACTCGAATCCGTTCCAAACCGCTGACGCTCCCATCCAGTGCGAGTGCTGACCCGGATGAGATCCCACCTCTCGCAGGAACATCTGAGACCTCCCTCTACC
>CADEDH010000031.1:63667-74304 GCA_902826025.1 uncultured Actinomycetes bacterium | reverse complement strand
CGTCGTTACCTGTGTGGGGCTTGCGGTCAAGGCCTTGGTGGCGTGATGCTCCGGCCCGGAGGCGTTGGTCAAGGTGGAGCGCCCGCAGCGAAGCGAGGACGTACGACCTTGACCAACCCGAGGGCTGGTGCAGACTTGGTATGGGCCGGTGGCGGTGGTGGGGGCGCCCTGCGTTACCTAGGTGCTCGACGGCTGTGGTGTCGTCGGCGACAACAATGGTGATTGGGTGTCCCCCAGGAGGGAGTGCGGCCGCTTCAGTGTTACAAGGCCGTCCAGCACGAGTGCTGGCGGGCACGACGGTGGCAGGAGCAGGCCGCATAGACCCTGGTGATGTAAGAGTGGGACGGTCCCAAGAACCGGGGCCGGCGGCTGGGTTAGGTTCTAGTAGCCGGTGGGGATGGCGTAGACCTCGCCCGGGTCGAGATTGCGCAGCGTGTGATAGCAACGCCTCGCGAGCTTGCGGGCCATCGAGATCGCTGCCAGCTTCCCGTCGTGAGCGGCCTTGACCGATCGGTAGTAGTCCCGGTCGGGACTGGTGGCCTTGGAGGCCGCCATGCCTGCTTCGAACAGCGCCCACCGCAACGTCTGGGGTCCTTGCCGTGACAAGAACCCAGAGCTGCGCCGCCGATCGGAGGCATCCACGGTGGGATCGAGCCCGGTGTGACGAACCACTTGCATCGATCGAGAGAACCGTCGACAGTCGCCCAACTCCGACCACACCACCACCGCAATGAGCGGGCCGATTCCATAGTGGGCCTCGGCCAAGGCCCGACAGGCCGGTTGGCGTTGCCCGAACCGGTGGATCTGCTGGCGGAGCTGGCGCGCTTCGGTGTCGGTGGCCTCCATCATCCGGTACCCAACTTGGATCCGCTGGCGTCCCGCGGCGCTCAACTCGACGGCGGAGCCCAACAACCAGTCCCGGGTCTCGAGCGACCGGACACGACCCTCGGGCACAGCCACCCCATGCTGGTACAGCTCGGCGTGGATCCGCTGGGCCCAGGCGCTGCGCTGCTCGGTCAACGTCTTGTATAACCGGACCCGTTCCCGCCACTCCAGCACCACCGTCGGTGGGATCCACGACTCCGGCAGCTCGTCCCGGGCCAACAAGTCCCGCAGCAATCGGGCATCGCTCCGATCGGTCTTCGCTCGTTGCTTGCGACCCCGAGCGGCCTGAGTGTCGGCCGGTTCGGCCACATGAGCCACAAACCCCGCAGCCTGGATCTCTTCGACCACGAACCGCCACCCAGTACAGCCCTCGACCGCTATCTCGACCGAGCCCCCAGCGGCTCGAGTGCCGAGCTCGTCGTGGAGCCAACGCCGGAACCGGGCCCGATCCGGCTGCCACAACCGGCCACGCCACTCCACCCCAGACTCGATCTCGACAGCGTCGAAGGTGATCTGACCACGATGCAGATCCAACCCACATAGCATGCTCATCAGGGACCTCCTTGATCCTCGAACCCAACACACGGGCTACGAACACCATCGTCGCCTGCCGAGCCAAGGAGGTCCCCACACATCGATTGTTACCGAGCGGGCTGGCCGGGCAAGAGGCCGGTATTTGCGCAGGCGGCGAGAAGCGACGGGCGGAACGCAAGAACCGGCGGTCACGCAGGGGGGAGCCGCTGTCGTAGCTCGATCGCCTCCTCCTTCAGGGCCCGCCGACTTAGCTCTGTTGAGCGGTACACAGGTAGGTCCAGGACGTAAGAGGCGGCGAGTTCGGAGAATGAGAACGGAGACTCCTGCAGCTGCCGGATGGCCGTGTGGCGGTCTGTCGACCGGAATATCAGCCCGGTGAATTCCGCCCAGCTCCCGAACGCACGTAGTTGGGTCTCGACGATGGCCAGCCTCGTCTCATCGGCTTCCCGCTGACGCTTTCGGCCTTGGTTGTCTTCCACGCTGCTGATCGTACGTAACCACCGCTGTGACCAGGCCAGCCCGCCCGGCTAGCGCCTACGGAGGGAAGCGACGTAGGAGTAGACGACAGTGAGGAGAATCGCAGCTCCAAGCCACCGAACGACGACACTTCCGATGCTGCGGGCGTCCTCGGGCATGAGGGCCGCACCCACGACAAGCAGGGCAGCCACAAGGGCAAAGACCCGCCACGCGACCTCGATCGACCTGCGCCAACTCCGGAGGCGCACTCGAAGCGCCGTAGCCGGAGGACACCGTCGGTGCGGCTTCGCTTCCGGGGGTTGCGCCAGAGACGATCGCCGGGAGTGTAAGGGAGGAGCGTCATCTGCGTCTGATTGAGTGAGAGAGACCGAGGATTGCGCGTGGTCCCAGCTGATCGAGATCCCGACAACGAGCGCGACACCTTTGTTGGTTGGATGACCCACCATCGAGGCATCGTCATCAAGATCGTCCGGAGCTTCGCCCCGGACCCGACCGATGCCGATGACCTGGCGCAGGAGATCGCCTTGGCTCTGTGGCGGTCCGTGCCGTCGTTCCGCGGCGAATCGAAGCCATCGACGTGGATCTGGCGCGTCGCCCTCAACCGCGCGGTCTCCTGGCAGCGGGCAGGTAAGGACCGTCACCTCGACGTCCACGGTGCTGCTATCGAGCCCCCGGCGGTCGAACGGGCTGACGACGGGCTGCTGGTCGACCGTATCTACGAGGCGATCCGGAGTCTGCCAGCCATCGACCGGTCGGTCGTCATGTTGTCACTGGAAGGCCACCGCTACGCAGAGATAGCCGAGATCACTGGCCTGACCGAAACCAACGTCGGTGCGCGACTTAGCCGAGCACGGACAAGGCTAGAACAGCACCTGAAAGAGGCACAATGACCGACCGAAGACCACCGTACGATCCGTTTGACATGGACGATGCGATCGCTCGGGCCTGGGCCGACCAGGAAGAGACTGGCGGCCCACCGATCCTCTCGTCGGATCCGACCGTCTTGGCGGATTCGGTGGCGAGGTCCCACCGGAAAGATCAGCGTTTGTTGTTGTGGCTCAACGCACAGGAGGTCCTGCCGAGCGTGGCGATGGCTGTGCTGGTGGGCCTCAGAGCTTCCGACTCGGCCCATCCACTGGCAACCCTGTTCGCTGCTGCGATCGTGCTTGCGGTTGGTTGCTTTTTGGCGATCAGCTCGATTCGCCATCATCGAGCCGATCGGCGTTGGGGAACCTCGGTTCGCGAACAGCTCGCTCGCAGACTCGCCCAGGTCGATCATCGAGCGCGACTGTTCCGGAACGTGGCTTGGTGGTATTTGCTGCCCTGCGCAGCGGCGATGGTCTTGCTCCGCTATGGCGCAGGTGGCGAGGTCGGGGCTGGCGACCTGATCGCCACGGTCCTCGCGGCCGGGCTTCTCACGGTTCTGTACTGGTTCAACCGACGAGTCGGCCGTACCCGCTACGAGCCGGAAGCCCAACAACTCAAAGCACTACTCGTCGACTTCGACAGCGAAGTTTGACCAGACCGGGGCCCCACGCCGTCACCACATGCGGCGTTTCGCAGAGCAGCAGCGTAACGAGCCGAACGATCCTCACAAACGAGTGTTTGATTCCGTCATGGGAGCCTCCGCCAGCTGCGGCGTGTACGTCGGAGCATTATCGGGCGACCTGCCCGCTGATGAACGCCGGATCCCGAGTGGCTCCCAGCCGGTCGTTGGGCGACATGCGAAGCCGGGTCCAGAAGGACACCTATGATTCGTTGAACGCCTACGGAGGACAACCATGTCGGACTCAGAACGATCGATCTCGGTGGGGGCTCGTCCATCGCCTGTCGAGTTGCCTCTGAGTTCGAGCGCGGTGGTCGTCGTTGACATGCAGAACGACTTCGCCTCTGCCGGCGGCATGTTCGATCGAGCGAACATCGACATCGGCTGCATTCAGGCGATCGTGCCGCGCATGGCTGAGGTGCTGCGGCTCGCCCGCGCCGTCGGCATTCCGGTCGTCTACCTGAAGATGGGGTTTCGACCCGATCTCTCCGACACAGGGGGCCCGTCTTCGCCGACTTGGTTGAAGCATCTTCCGTTCCAGGCAGGTGCGAGCGCAGTCGCACCTGACGGCAGGCCGAGCCGTGTACTGATCCGCGATACCTGGAATACCGACATCGTCAACGAGCTCACCCCCGAGCCCGGCGATGTGGTTGTGTACAAGCACCGCTACAGCGGGTTCTACGGGACCGAGCTGGACGACGTGTTGCGAGAGCGCGGGGTGAAGACACTCATCGTGGCCGGCGCGACGACAAGCGTGTGCGTCGAGTCGACCGTTCGGGATGCGGTATTCCGTGACTATCACTGCCTGGTCCTCGAGGACTGCACCGCTGAGCCGATCGCGATGGACAGTCCGAGGTCCAATCATGAAGCGTCAATGTTGGTCCTGGAACTCCTGTTTGCGTCGATCACCAGCTCGACGGCTTTAACCGAAGCGCTTACACCGTTCGCCAGAGCTGGAGGGCTGCCCCCGCCTCGACCCTCGTAGCGGTGGTCGATCTGCGACTGCCTGCCGTGATGGAGGATCTGGCTGACACGCTGACCGGGCCCGGATCCGGGCCGACGTGGCTGAGAAGCAGAGGAGGGTGTACCGCGAGGCGCGCCTGGCTCTGAGCGGATGCGCCCGCTTGTCGGCCCGACCCGTTCAGGGGTTCAGCGTGGCGTCGATCCCGATGACCGCCTGGCCGGAGGTGGGGCAGGCCGAGGGCTGGAACCACTGGCTGCCGTTGGTGAACGTGCGCCCGGTGGGAGCGATGAACGTGAGCACGTAGCACCCCGGCGGCACGTCGAAGCGGTAGCCGCCGGCGGCGTCGGTGAGCTGCGAGCCGATCCAGGGGCCCCGGGAGCCGTCGGCGTTCGCCGCGAACAGGTCGATGTCCACCCCGGCCACGCCCGCCCCACCGCTCCCCGAGGTCACCGTGCCGGCCACCGCCGCACCACCGGCCCCGCCCCCGCTGAGCCGGGCGTCGATCCCTCCCAGGGCCTGGCCTGCGGTGGGGCAGGCCGAGGGCTGGAACCATTGGCTGCCGTTGGCGAAGATGCGGCCGGTGGGGGCGATGAACGTGAGCACGTAGCACCCGGGGCTGGCGTCGAAGCGGTAGCGGCCGGCGGCGTCGGTGAGCTGCGAGCCGATCCAGGCGCCCCGGGAGCCGTCGGCATTCGCTGCGAACAGGTCCACGGCCACGCCCGACGCCGCCGAGCCGTCGCCGTTGGTGACGGCGCCGCCGATGCTGGCCGCGGTCGCCCCGCCGCCGAGGAGGCTTGTGTCGACGCCGGTCACGGCCTGGCCCGCACCGACGGTGGCCGACGGCTGGAACCATTGGCTGCCGTTGGTGAAGGTGCGGCCGGTGGGGGCGATGAACGTGAGCACGTAGGCCCCGGGGGTGACGTCGAAGCGGTAGCGGCCGGTGGCGTCGCTGGTGGTGGAGCTCACGAAGGGGCCCCGGGAGCCGTCGGCGTTTGCCGCGAACAGGTCCACTGCCACCCCGGCGGCGGCCGACCCGTCACCGTTGGTCACCGTGCCCGCCACGGAACCGGGCTGGTTGGCGGCCCGCCGGGTGGTGACGGTGACGATCCTGGCCACGCTGGGCACGCCGTCGGCGTTCAGGGCGAACAGCATGTAGGCGCCCGGGGTGGCCACCCCGGCGTCGTCGGGGGCCGTGACCTGGTAGGTCAGGTTGCCAGTACCGGCGATGAACGTGAGCGGGATGCGGCGCTGGTCGTTGTTGACCGAATGGGTGTTGGAGACCAGCCGGACGAGCGACATCTGGGTCACCGGGGTGTTGGTGGTGACGGTGAACACCTCAGCCAGATCGACCGAGGTGGGGACGGTGATGATCCGGGGCTGGGGGGCGGCGGTGCCGTCGGCGTTGAACAGGTAGGGCGGGCTGTAGACCTGCAGGTTCGGATGGTTGACGTTGCAGGTGCCGCACAGGCCGCCGCCGCCAACCAGCACCCTCCCGTCGGGCTGGAGGAGGGCGAAGCTGTGATAGGGGCGGGGCACGGTCATGGCCGCGGTGGTGGAGAACCGCTCGGTGGCCGGGTTCCAGATCTCGGTGGCCAGCACCGGGTTGGCGTCGCTGAAGGGCTGGGCCACCGGGATCCCGCCCACCACCACGACCTCGCCGCTGGGCAGCACCACGCTGTTGTGCATGGCCCGGCGGTTGGCCATGGGGCCGACGGCCCGCGAAGTGACGGTGGCCCCGCTGATGTCGACGACGGTGGCGTTGGTCGTGGCCGTGCCCCCGTCGTAGGCCGGGGCCCCACCGATGGTCAGGATCCGGCCCGGGGCGTACATGACGGCGTTGCCATTCATGGCGAATCCGTCGGTCCCCCGGTTGCCGGCATCGTTCACCGAGCCGTTGCCGGCCGTGTCGACCCAGTGCATGGCCCGGGTGGGGCCGGCGTGGAACACCCGGCCGTTCTTCCAGCCGAACAGCCACAGGTGGTTGTCGCCCCGATAGACGCCGCGCGGGTCGGGGCCGGTGAAGGGGGCATCGGGGACGCCCGACAGCCGGCGCCAGCCGCCGAACGCCGTCCACACCTCACCGTCCTTGCCTCCCAGCGCGCCCGACCAGGAACCGCCCAGCGTGAGCACCGACCCGTCGGACAGCACGGTGGTGCCCTGGTAACCCCGCGGGACGTTCATGGTGGCCCCGGTGGTCCAGGCGTCCGACGACGGGTCGTAGAGGCTGGTCCTGGCGGACGATGAGCCCCCGTTCACCAGCACCCGCCCGTCAGCCAGGTTGGCCGTGCCCGGGCAGAACATGTCGTGGCCGGTGTTGGCCACCTGGCGCTCGGTGAAGGTGACGGCGGCCGGGTCGTACGTGATGGTCTGGGTCACGCCGTTGTCGCCGCCGAAGTTGTCCTTGGCGTAGGCCGACCACAGCAGCACCTTGCCGTTGGCCAGGTTGGCGGCGGCCGCCGGCACCATCGGCAGGTCGATCACACCGCTCCACCGGCCCGAGGCCTTGAGGTTCACCGTGGCCGATCCCAGGGCGAAGCTCTGGTTGAGCCCGGTGTGGCAGGCCCACTGCACGGCCTTGGCGCCGGCCGCCGTGCTGGCCTGGTAGATGTCGATGCACTTGCCCGAGACGCGGGCCACGATCCGGGCCGGCGAGCCGGTGGCGGGATCGAGGGTGAACTGCTGATGGGTGGCGCCGGCCACGCAGGGCTGTTGCACGAGCGCCGCGCCGTCGGCGGCGGAGGCGCCGGCGACCGTCAGGCACTGGTCGGACTGGGCCGACGTGAGCTGGCGGTAGCCGCCGCCGGCATCGGTGCTGAACCAGCTCTGCTCCAGGGACCCGGAACAGGGCTGCTGCACCGCGGCGGCCCCGGCGGCGGTGGATGCCCCAGCCACAGCCAGGCACAGACTCGAATGGCGGGCGGTGAAGGTGACGGCGGCTCGCCCGGCGGCGGTCTGGGCCCCGGCCGGAGAGGTCGTGGGTGCCGCCGGCACGGCGGCCAGGAGACCGCCCAGGAGCAGCACCGCCAGCATCCGCGCCGGCACCCCGATCTGCAGGGCACGCGTCGGTGCCCCGTTCGTTTTCCTCGCCATGTCCTGCCCCGGCGTGCGGCCCGCCTGGTCGCCGCTCCCATCGCCAGGCGACAGGATGGCAGGTGGCGGAACTACGGGCTCAGGGATTGGGTGAATGCGCCCACACGCCTGGTGGTGGGCACGGGGGCCCCGGACGGCGAACGGGCCGGGGCGAGCCAGCGTCCCCTATCCTTGGCCAACGTGGCAGACCATCCCCTCAGCGAACGCATCGCCGATCTGGCCCGGCGCAAGGAGGAAGCCCTCCATGCCGGTCCGGAGCACGCCGTCCAACGCCAGCACGAGAAGGGGAAGATGCTGGCCCGTGAGCGGCTCGACTACCTGCTCGACGAGGGCTCGTTCCACGAGCTCGACATGCTGGCCCGAACCCGCCATCCCGACGCCGCCTCCCGGCCCTACACCGATGGTGTGATCACCGGCTGGGGCACGATCGAGGGCCGCCGGGTCTTCGTGTTCAGCCAGGACTTCACGATCAACGGCGGCTCCCTGGGCGAGGTGTTCGCCGAGAAGATCCACAAGGTGATGGATCTGGCCCTGTCGGTTGGGGCGCCCTGCATCGGCCTCAACGACGGCGCCGGGGCCCGAATCCCCGAAGGTGTGGTCAGCCTCGACGGCTACGGCGGGATCTTCTACCGCAACGTCCAGGCGTCGGGCGTGATCCCCCAGATCAGCGTGGTGATGGGTCCCTGCGCCGGCGGCGCGGTGTACAGCCCGGCCATGACCGACTTCATCTTCATGGTGCGCGAGACCTCGCACATGTTCATCACCGGGCCTGACGTGGTGAAGACGGTGACGGGTGAGGAGGTCACGCTGGAGGAGCTGGGCGGGGCCGGCAGCCACGGCTCCCGCTCCGGGGTGGCCACCTTCGTGTCGGCCGACGAGAAGGCCTGCCTCGACGACGTGCGGTTCCTGCTGTCGTTCCTCCCGTCCAACAACCTGGAGGAGGCGCCGCCGGTCGAGTGCACCGACGACGTGGAGCGCCTGTGCCCAGCGCTGTCGGAGCTGATGCCGCCGAGCGCCAACATGCCTTATGACATGAAGGCCGTGATCCACGAAGTGGCCGATGACAGCGAGTTCCTCGAATATCACGCCAACTGGGCCCGGTCGATCATCTGCGGCTTCATCCGCCTCGGCGGGCGCACGGTGGGCGTGGTAGCCAACCAGCCCCAGGTGCTGGCCGGCGTGCTCGACATCGAGAGCGCCTCCAAGGGCGCCCGCTTCGTGCGCACCTGCGACGCCTTCAACATCCCCCTCGTCACCTTCGTCGATGTGCCCGGCTTCCTGCCCGGGGTGGACCAGGAGTACGGCGGCATCATCCGCCACGGGGCCAAGCTGCTCTACGCCTACTGCGAGGCCACCGTGCCCCGCATCCAGGTGATCACCCGCAAGGCCTACGGCGGCGCCTACGTGGTGATGGACTCCAAGGGGATCGGGTCCGACCTGAGCTTCGCCTGGCCGTCGGCCGAGCTGGCCGTGATGGGGCCGGAGGGCGCCACCGACATCGTGTACCGACGGGAGATCCAGTCGGCGGCCGACCCGGTGGCCCGGCGGGCCGAGCTGATCGAGGAGTACAAGGAGCGGTTCGCCAACCCGTGGATCGCGGCCGAGCGGGGCTATGTCGACGACGTGATCGACCCCGCCGACACGAGGCGCAAGGTCATCGCCGGCTTCGAGATGCTCCGCTCCAAGCGCGAGGAACTGCCCAAGCGCAAGCACGGGAACGTGCCGCTGTGAGCGCCGACGGTATGCACGTGCACCCGGTGCCGAGCGATGAGGAGGCGGCGGCCATCGCCGCCGCCCTGCTGACGGTGCTGTCGGGCGGGGGCGACGACGAGGAGCAGGCTTCGGCCGACCCCCGCTGGCGCTTCAGCGGCCGGTGGTGGAACCGCCCCCTCCCTATGGGCCGCCCCCGTCCCTGACCCACTCGCCGGCAGGCGCAGGACCTCGTTAGGGTCCGACCATGGATGGTGACGACAGCGCGTACCGGCCCGAGCGGGTGGTGGACCTGCTTCGGGAGCTCGACCGACGCACGGGCGGGCCGGGCGGGAGCCGCCGGCTGGCCTGGACGCCGGAGTGGCTGGAGGCTCGGGCCTGGTTCCGGGAGGCGCTGGCCGGCCTGCCCGTCACGGTCGACACCGACGAGGCCGGCAACCTGTGGGCCGTGCTGCCCGGGGCCAGACCGGAGACGGTGGTGGTCGGCTCCCACCTCGACTCGGTGCCCAGCGGGGGGTGGCTCGACGGCGCCCTCGGCGTGATGGCCGGCGTGGAGCTCCTGCGGTCGCTGGCCGGCGCCGGTACCCCGCCGGCCTGCACGGTGGCCCTGGTCGACTGGGCCGACGAGGAGGGGGCCCGGTTCTCCCGCAGTCTGTTCGGCTCGGCCGCCGCCGTGGGCACACTCGATCTCGACGTGCTGCGCACCCTGCGGGACCGCACCGGCGAGGCCCTGCCCGACGTGCTGGCCGCCCACGGGGTCCGCCTCGACGACCTCGATGCCTGCCAGGCCCGGCTGGCCGATGTGAAGGCCTACGTGGAGGTCCACATCGAGCAGGGTCCGGTGCTGGAGGAGCGGGGGCTGGGGATCGGCGTGGTCACCGGAACCGTCGGCATCGAGCGGGAGCGCCTCGTGCTCACCGGCCAGGCGGCCCACGCCGGCACCACCCCCATGCGCCTCCGGCGCGACAGCTTCGCCGCCGCCGCCCGCTTCGCCCTGGCCGTGGCCGAGGTGGCCCGGGCCCACGACGGGGTGGCCACCGTGGGCTGGGTGGAGTGCAAGCCGGGGGTGGTCACGGCCGTGCCGGGTGAGACCCGTCTCACCCTCGATCTCCGCCACATCGACCCCGACGCCCTGGCCGCCATGCTGGCAGGGGCCCGGGCGGCGGCCGGCGAGGCGGCGGAAGCCGAGGGCTGTGAGGCAGCGTGGGAGCCGATCTGGCGCATCCCGCCCATGCCCTTCCACCCGGCGCTGGTGGAGGCGGCGGCCGACGCCGTGGAGGCGGTGGAGGGCCACCGCTTCGCCCTCCCGTCGGGGGCGCTGCACGACGCCTCGGAGATGGCCCGGGTCATCCCCACCGCCATGGTGTTCTCGTCGTCCACCAACGGCCTGTCGCACACCAAGGAGGAGGACACGCCGGTGGAGCACCTGGC
>CADEDH010000031.1:60060-63567 GCA_902826025.1 uncultured Actinomycetes bacterium | reverse complement strand
GGGTTGCCCTAGATGTTCGCCGTAGGCGAACTCGAAGCAACCCGAAGGGTTGCCCTAGTCTTTTGACTAGCGAAGCAGTTCGCTTCATCCCCGATCCCCCCGGAGCCCGGCCCATGAGTGATACCGCGATCGAGCGCCGTCCCGTCACGATCCTCAACCACCACGGACTTCGCCTGGCCGGCGACGAGTGGGGCGACCCCGCCGCCATGCCTGTGCTCCTCCTCCACGGCGGCGGGCAGAACCGCTTCGCCTGGGCCACCACGGCCGACAAACTGGCCCGGGCCGGCTACTTCGTGCTGACGGTCGACGCCCGCGGCCATGGAGACTCCGAATGGGACGACGCGGCCCGCTACGAGATGGACGACATGGGCCGCGACGTTCACGTGCTCCTCGACCGCTTCGATCGGCGGCCCCACGTGGTGGGGGCCTCGATGGGGGGCATGGCCTCGATGATCGCCCAGGAGCAGGCCGCCGACCGTCAGCTGTTCGCCTCGGTGACCCTGGTCGACGTGACCCCTCGCATGGAGATCGACGGGGTGGCCCGGATCATGGCCTTCATGACCGGCAACCCCGAGGGTTTCGCCCGCCTGGAGGACGCGGCCGACGCCATCGCCGACTACAACCCCCACCGGGCCCGGCCCAAGAATCTCGATGGCCTGCGGAAGGTCCTGCGCCAGCGGGAGGACGGCCGCTGGCACTGGCTGTGGGACCCCCGGTTCATGACCACCAAACCCGGCTTCGACGGCCAGGACCGGGAGGCCCTGGAGGCCCGGATGGGAGTGTTCGCCAACCGGCTCCACGTCGCCGCCGCCCTGCTCACCGTGCCCACCCTGCTGGTGCGAGGGGCGCTGTCGGACATGGTGTCGGAGCAGAGCGTGGCCGAACTGCTGCAGGCCGTGCCCCACGCCCGGTTCGTCGACGTGAGCGGCGCCGGGCACATGGTGGCCGGCGACAACAACGAGACCTTCTCCGCCGAGATCATCGCCTTCCTCGCTGCCGGTAGCGAGTCGTGACGTTCACCAGTTTCCTTTGAATACGCTTGACAGCGAATGATTCTTTCTAGATACTGCTGATACGTGCCGATCGGCCGGCGGGCTCCAACGGAGGTTGGGGAAGCTCCGGCTCGTCGCCCCGGCACCACTCGGTACCGCAAGGTCCCCGCCCCGTCGCCGACCCGACCTACGTTCCCGGGTCGGGCCGGCGACGGGTAGCCTCGCCCCCTGATGACCAAGTTGCAGATGATCGGCGGAGGCAAGATGGGTCAGGCCCTCGTCGGGGGCCTGCTCGGTGCCGGCTGGGCCCAGGCCGGCGAGCTGACCGTGGTGGAAGTTGCCCCCGAGCAACAGGCGGCGCTGGCCACCGCCTTCCCTGGTGTCGAGGTGGTCGACGCCCCGCTGGCCGGTGTCGACGCCGTGCTGGCCGTGAAGCCCTACCTGGTCACGCAGGTGTGCGGTCAGCTCGAGAACCCCACCCGGGTCATCTCGATCGCCGCGGGCATCACCATCGCCGCCATGGAGGCCGCCCTGCCCGCCGGGGTTCCGGTGGTGCGGGTCATGCCCAATACCCCGGCCCTGGTGGGGGAGGGGGCGGCGGCCGTGGCCGGCGGATCCAACGCCACACCCGACGACGTCGCCTGGGCCATCGGCATCCTGTCGGCCGTTGGGGCGGCGGTGGAGGTCACCGAGCCCCTGCTCGACGCCGTGACCGGGCTCTCCGGCTCCGGCCCGGCCTACGTCTTTCTCATCGCCGAAGCCCTGATCGACGCCGGGGTGTCGGCCGGCCTGCCCCGCGACCTGGCCACCGTGCTGGCTCGCCAGACCCTGCTGGGGGCGTCCAAGTTGCTCGTCACGTCGGGCGAGTCGCCTACTGACCTGCGGGCCCAGGTGACCACGCCGGCCGGCACCACGGCCGCCGGGCTCCGGGTGCTGGAGCAGCGGGCGGTACGGGCCGCCCTGATCGACGCCGTGGCCGCCGCCGCCGAGCGGTCCCGCCAGCTCGGGGCGGGCTGAGCGGTGGTCGCCCCGCCGCCCGTCGGCCCCCCGAGATTCGAAACGATCTCGTTCCTGTCCGACTACGGCCACGCCGACGAGTTCGTGGGCGTGGTGCACTCGGTGATCCGGTCCATCGCCCCTGCGGTCCGGGTGCTCGACATCACCCACGCGATCGAGCCCTACAACGTGCGGGCCGGTGGCCTGGCCCTGGCCCGGGCGGCCCAGTACCTGGTACCCGGAGTGGTGGTGGCCGTGGTCGACCCCGGGGTGGGGACGGCCCGGCGCCCGATCGCCATCGAGGTCGGCGGAGGCCAGTCGTACCTGGTGGGCCCCGACAACGGCCTGCTGGCCCCGGCTGTGGCGTTGGTGGGCGGGGCCACCGACGCCGTGGTGCTCGACCGTCCCGAGTTCCAGCTCGAATCGCCTGGCTCCACCACCTTCGACGGGCGTGACGTCTTCGCCCCGGTGGCCGCCCACTTGTGCAACGGTGTGCCCCTGCGCCGGCTCGGTACGCCGGTGGACCCGGTGCAGTTGCTTCCCGGCCTGCTGCCGGTGTCGGAGCAGATGCCCGATGGGGCCGTCAGGGCCGAGGTGCTGTGGGTCGACCGCTTCGGCAACGCCCAGCTCAACGTCGACCCCGACCAGATCGCCGGTTGGCCTGACGCCGTGCGGGCCGAGGGGACCGGCTGGTCCCGGGTGGCCAGCCGGGTGACGAGCTTCGCCCAGGTGCCCACCGGTTCGGTGGGCCTCCTGGTCGACTCCTACGGCCTGCTCAGCCTGGTGACCGACCGATCCTCGGCCGCCACCGACCTCGGCCTCGGCGAGGGCGAGCAGGTGCTACTCACCCCGGTGGAGGGCGGTGGGGCGGCCCGCGGCGCCACCGTCAACGTGACCCTCGGACGCAAGGCCCAGCCCCCCAGCCCGCCGGGGGCCGCCGACGGTCCCACTACCACGAATCCGGAGAGCTGATGAGGCGCAACACCGTGATCGCGCTGGCTGTGCTGCTGCTCGCAATCCTTGCGGCCGGAGCTCTCCAGCTCTACGGCCTCGCTCGCTGACGCCCATTCGAACGTCCGACCACCCCTCGTGGTCTGCTGTCAGTGGCCGCCGTCGAGCAGGAGGGCGGCCAGGGGGCGTACGTCGAACGGGTCCCGGTTGAACGGGTCGTTGCTGAAGGGCTGACCATCGGGCCCGCTACCCGGATCGGCGTCGGGCCACTGCCGGTCGGCGGCCACCGTCACCCCGAGGGCGGCGGCGTAGGCGAGCTGCTCGACCGTGGACACCGGGGTGTCGGCCACGGCTGCGGCGGGGGCGACCCCGGCGGCCAGAGCGTCGGGGTAGGGGCCGGGATCATCGACGGCCGGCTCGGGCGAGTTTGACGGCGCGGGCGCCGCCGCCGGTGCCGCAGTGGGAGCGGCCGCCGAGGGCGCTGGGTCAGGCGCTGGCGCCGGGGGAGCGGGCCGGGAGGCGGCGCCAGTGGTCGGCGGCGGAGCCGGAGCGGGGGCGGCCGCCGCCG
>CADEDH010000031.1:24353-59960 GCA_902826025.1 uncultured Actinomycetes bacterium | reverse complement strand
CGGGCGGTCTTGGTGGGGCGGGGGGTGAGGGGGGTACCGACCCAGCGGCGGGGAAGGACGTCGCGGAGGGCCCGCAGGGTGTCGCCGTCGCCCTGGGGGGCGAACGTGAGGGTGCTCTCGTCGCCCTCGGCGTCGAGGCCCACCTCCAGCAGCCACTGGCCCCGGGCGCCGGCGTCGAACCCGGTGATACGGGCCGTTTCCTGGCCGTCCTCGGTGGCCCAGGTGGAGCTGACGTGCCACCGGCGGGTGGACGGGGCCTGGATGGCGAGCAGCAGGTCGACGTCGTCATCGCCCAGGGCGGCCTCGGTCAACGCCGCCCGGGCGGCCTCGGGTCGAAGGCGGGCCTCCTCAGCCCGGCGGTAGGCGCCGGCGTCGAGGGTGACCCCGTGGGCCGCCACCGAGTCGGGCGGGCGGAGCATGATCACATCGGTGAGCGTCTCGGGTAGACGGGGCAGCCGCACCGGTGAGACGTCGACCAGTTCGGGGTCGAGCGACGACGTGATCACGGCCCGGGCCGGGGTGGCCCAGATCGTGGTCTCGCTCACGTCGCCCTCCAGTTCCACCTCGATCGTGAGCATCAGGCTGGCCTCGGCCACCACGTTCAGCATGGCGGCCACGATCGGGTCGAGCCGGCCGTCGGTGATGATCCCGCCGGTCTCCATCCGGACCGTGGCCAGCGGGCTGGCCAGACCCTCCCGGCTGGCCTGGCGGATCGCCTCGGGCAGGATCTCCCGGGGGATGCGCAACCGGCTGCGACTCCGGTCGAGTATGGGAATGACCCCGCGGTCGATCAGGGGTGACGACTGTCCCCGCGCGCCACCGCCCGCTCTGGTCGCCTGAGGTCCGGCCACTACCGCTCCCTCGTCATCGTGTTCGAGCCCTTCTCCGGCACGTCCATCCTGCCTCGCGCCAGGGCACAGGCTTCACCCCGGAGGTCGCCGTCCAGCTCCGTGCCGGCTCCGTTGTGTTGCCACCGCCCTGGCCAACCTGCCCCAAGCTAGGCCGTCCTCCCGGCGCTCCCACCGGGAAACCGTCCCAAACCGGCAGGTCGGAGGCGGCAGCGCACCTGGCCGGTCACTGTGCTGAAATGCCACCCGTGAACCTGGCCGATCGACTGCTCAGCCATCCCCCCCATCACCTGGCGCTGGTGTGCGGCTCCCGGCTGCTGACCTACGGCGAGCTGGCCGAGCGGGCGGCCCGCTGGCGGGGCGGTCTGGCCGCCGCCGGCATCGGCCCGGGCCAGCGGGTAGCGGTGCTGGCGGGCAACGACGAGACGGTCGTGCTGGCCGAGTTGGCCCTGGTGGGAGCGGGTGCAGTGGTGGCCCCGGTGAACCCCCTGTCGCCCCCGGCCGAGCTGTCCCGGGAGCTGGCGGCGGTCGACCCCGACGCCGTGCTGGTGTCACCGTCCGGTGAGGCGGCCTGGGCTGCGCTGGTGGCCGAACAGACCCGATGGGTCGACCTCCGCCTCGATCCGGCGGCGTGGAGCGACGTCGAGGCCGCCCCGGTGGCCGGGGTCGACCCCGACACCCCGGCCCTCCTGCTGTCCACCAGCGGCACCGCCGGTGGGCCGAAACCAGCCGTGCTGACCCACACCAACCTCGATGCCAGCCTCCGGGCCATGCTGGCCCTCCCCGTGGAGCTGGCCGGGGTCGGTCACGTGGGCCTGGCCGTCATCCCCTTGTTTCACGTGTTCGGCCTCAACGCCGTGGTCAACCTGAGCCTGGCCATGGGGGCCACGCTGGTGCTCGACGACTACCGCAGTCCCCAGCAGGTGGCAGTGCTCACCGCCACCCATCAGGTGACGATCCTGGCCGGCCCACCCACCCTGTGGCGGGCGCTGGCCCACCATCCCGACGTGACCCCCGAACAGTTCACGTCGGTGCGGATCGCCCTGTCGGGGGCGGCCCGGCTGACGGGCGAGCTGCACCGGGCGGTGGGTGACCGCCTTGGCCTCCGCCTGGACGAAGGCTACGGCCTCACCGAGACCTGCGCCGTGGTGGCCACCACGCTGGGCCGCCCCGGTGCCCCGGCCGGCACCGTGGGCGGCCTCGTGGCCGGCGTCGAGGCTCGTCTGGTGGACAACGACGGGGTCGACGTGCTGGTGGGCGACCCGGGCGAGGTGTTGGTGCGGGGCCCGATGGTGTCACCCGGCTACTTCCGCCCGGCCGGTGCCCCGCTGGACGATCGGCGGGACGCCGAGGGCTGGCTCCACACCGGTGACGTGGCCATCGTCGACGAGCACGGCCATCTGGCCGTCGTCGACCGGGTGAAAGACCTGATCATCGTGTCGGGCTTCAACGTGTTTCCCGGCGAGGTGGAGGAGGTGCTGGTCCTCCATCCCGACGTGTCGGCGGCCGGGGTGGTGAGCGAGGCCGATCCCGACACCGGCGAGGCGGTGGTGGCCCACGTGGTGGCGGCTGAGGGCCGAACGATCGACGTGGACGGGCTGATAGAGCACTGCCGGAGCCAGCTGGCCCGCTACAAGGTGCCGCGGCGGGTAGAGGTGCGAGAGGGGCTGCCCGAAGGGCTCGGCGGCAAGCTCCGGCGGCGCCACCTCCGGTGAAAGCACGCTCGTGCACTTGTGAACCGGGCCTCCGGTTCCCTAGCCTCGAACGGTGAGCTCCGGGGCCATCTCTGCCGCCACCGTGGGCCGACTACCGGCCTATCTGCGCTCGCTGGTCGAGCTGGCGGCTGCCGACACCTCCACGGTGTCGTCGGACCACCTGGCCGAGCGGGTGGGGGTCAACTCGGCCACCGTGCGGCGCGACCTCGCTTCGCTGGGCATCACCGGCACCCGGGGCGTGGGCTACGACGTGAAGTACCTGGTGTTCGAGATCAGCGTGGAGCTCGGCCTCAACCAGGAGTGGCCGGTGGCCGTGGTGGGCGCCGGCAACCTGGGTCGGGCCCTGGCCAACTACACCGGGCTGGCCGAGCGGGGGTTCCCCATCCGGCTCCTCCTCGACAACGACCCGGCCAAGGCCGGCACCTCCGTGTCGGGGATCGAGGTCCACCCGGTGAGCCGCCTGGCCGCCCTGGTACGGGAGCGGTCAGTCGCCGTCGGCGTGATCGCCACCCCGGCCGAAGCGGCCCAGGAAGTGGCCGACGCCCTGGTGGCGGCGGGTGTGACGTCAATCCTGAACTTCACCGCCCACCCCATCGCCGTGCCCGACCAGGTGGTGGTGCGGCGGGTCGATCTGGCTACTGAGCTGCAGATCCTCAGCTTCTATCAGCAGCGGGGGCTGGCCTCCAGCACCGGCGTCGGCGTTCCACTGGAGACCTCATGACCTTCCCCCCGGCCGCCGATGGACCTCGGACCCTGCCTCGGAGGGCAACGTGACCACGATCATGGGCGCCGGGGTGGTTGTTTCCGCCCAGCAGCTGCGAAGCTATCAACCACGCCTGACGGACGATCTCGGCCCGGTCACGGCAGGGAGTCGACGATGACCGTTATCGCCGTTGGCGTTAACCACCGCACAACACCGCCCGAGATGCTGGGCCAGCTGACGTTCCCGGCCGACGAACTCGCCCTGGTGCTCAAGGAGGCCCTGGTCAGCGAGGTGCTGAACGAGGCGGTGGTCCTCTCCACCTGCAATCGCACCGAGTTCTACGCCGACGCCGAGCGTTTCCATGACGGCTTCCGCGACCTGCGCGACGTGCTGGCCCGCCTCACCGGGGTCGATCCCGACGCCTTCGACCCCTACCTCTACGCCCACTACCACAACGAAGCGGCCCGCCACCTGTTCGAGGTGACGGCGGGGCTCGACTCCCTCGTGCTGGGAGAGCACGAGATCCTGGGCCAGGTCAGCCGGGCCTGGGAGTTGGCCCGCACCGGTGGCGCCACCGGGCCGGTGCTCAATCTCCTGTTCCAGCGGGCGGTGGAGAGCGGCAAGAAGGTCCGCACCGACACCGATATCGGTCGCAGCACGGCGTCGCTGGGTCACGTTGCGGTGTCGCTGCTGGCCGAGCGCCGGCCCGAGCTGGGCACGGCCACCGCCCTGGTGGTGGGGGTCGGCGAGCTGGGGGCCGACGTGGCCGCCGCCCTGGCCCGCAAGTACCCGGTGAGCCTGATCGTCACCAACCGGACCCCGGAGCGGGCCGACGAGCTGGTGGCCCGCATCGGCGGCCGGACGGTGCCCTTCACCGAGCTCGATGCGGCCCTGGCCCAAGCCGACGTGGTGATCTCCGCCACCGGAGCGGCCGAGCCCGTGATCGGCGTCGATGCTCTGGCTTCCGCAACCGCTGGCGGGCGTCGGCACCTGATCGTCCTCGACCTGGCCCAACCCCGTGACGTTCCGGCCGAGGCGGCTGAGCTGGCGGGGGTGGAGTTGATCGAGCTGGCCGAGCTCCAGCACTTCGCCAACCAGGGCCTGGAGGCCCGTCAGGCCCAGGTGGGGGCGGTCCGGACGGTCATCGAACGGGAGCTCGGCCGCTACCAGACCGCCACCACCGCCCGTCAGGCGGCGCCCGTGATCGCCGGTCTCCACGGCTGGGCCGATGGGATCCGAAGCGCCGAGTTGGATCGATATGCCGCCAAACTGGCGGTGATGACCGACGCCGACCGGGCCACTGTGGAGGCGATCTCCCGCTCCATCGTGGCCAAGATCCTCCATCACCCCACCGTCGCCCTGCGTGAGGCGGCGGGCACGGCCAAGGGCGATCGTCTGGTGGAGGCGCTGCGGGAGCTGTTCGAGCAGTGACCACGCTGCGCATCGCCACCCGTCGGAGCCCACTCGCCCTGTGGCAGGCGGAGCATGTCGCCGCCCTGCTCCGGGCGGCCGACCCTGCCCTCACCGTCGAGCTGGTGGCGGCCGACACCTCGGCCGACCTCGACCTCCAGCGCTCGATCAGCGAGATCGGGGGCAAGGGGGCGTTCTCCAAGGAGATCCAGCAGCTGGTGCTGGCCGGTCGGGCCGATCTGGCCGTCCACTCGGCGAAGGACCTCCAGGCCATCACCCCCGAGGGGCTCGTGATCGCGGCCTTCCCCGAGCGGGGAACAGTGCACGACTGCCTCGTCGGGTCCCGCCTGGCCGGCCTGCCGGAGGGGGCCACCGTAGCCACCGGCTCGGCCCGGCGCCGGGCCCTCCTGCTCGACCTGCGGCCCGACCTGGAGATCATCGGCCTGCGGGGCAACATCGGCACCCGCCTGGCCCAGCTCCCGGCGTGCGGGGCCCTGGTCATGGCGGCCGTCGCCCTGGAGCGGCTGGGCGAGCAGCCCGAGGTCACCGAGGCGCTCGACCCCGAACGGTTCGTGCCCCAGGTAGGCCAGGGGGCGTTGGCCGTGGAGTGCCGGGCCGGCGACGAGGCCACCATCGAGCGGCTGGCCGCCGTCAACCACGGGCCGACCGAGGTGGCGGTAACGGCCGAGCGGTCGTTCCTGGTGGAGCTGGGGGGAGACTGCAACCTGCCGGCCGGTGCCCACGCTGTGGCCGACGCCGACGGCAAGCTGACGATCCGGGGCGTCCTGGCCGACGCCGACGGTGGGAGCCTGCAGCGGGCCGAGATCATCGACCTGCCCGGCGCCGATCCGGGCCGGTCCCTGGCCCGCCGTCTCCGGTCGGCGCTGGCCGGCGACGCCGCCCCCGGCGGTGCCCACGCCTGACCGCGCCCGCCACCGCTCCCACCCGGGAACTGTGGCGTGTGGCGCTGGATTTTGCGCGCTGGTGCCACAGATCGCACCGGTCCGGCGACCCGTCTGGCGAACTGTGGCGCGTGGTGCTGTATTTTGCGCGCCGGCGCCACAGATTGCACGGCGGGGGACGGGCGACGGTCACGGCGACGGTGGCGCCCGACGCTGACCCCCGGCCGCTGGCCGGTCGACGGGTGGTGGTGTGCCGGGCCGAGGGCGACGCCGGACCCTTGGCCGCCGCCCTGCGCCAGCAGGGCGCCGTGCCCGTTTTGGTACCCCTCCTGGTCCGGGCCGATCCGGCCGACGGCGGCGCCGCCCTGCGGGAGGCGGTAGCCCACCTCGACCGCTACGCCTGGGTCGCCGTCACCTCCGCCGCCGGCGCCGAGGCTCTCCTGGCCGCCCTCGCTTCGGCAGCCGGGGGCGCTCCGGTGGGCTGGCCGGCGCAGGTACGGGTGGCGGCGGTGGGTCCGGCGACGGCGGAGGCGCTGCGCCGGGCCGGCGTCGAGCCCCACCTGGTCCCGGCCACGGCCACGGCCGCCGATCTGGCCGCCGCCTTCCCACCCGCCCCGCCCGACCCCGAGGCGGGTCGTGTCCTGGCACCCCTGGCCGAGTTGGCCGGCGACGACCTGGTGGCAGGCCTGCGGGCCCGGGGATGGGTGGTCGACCGGGTCGACGCCTACCGCCTGGCCGACCTGCCTCCACCGGCCCCCGGCGCCCCCCTGCCCGACGGACTGACGGGCGCCGATGCCGTGGCCTTCACCTCGCCGTCGGTCGTCGACCGGTTCTGCGACCGCTTCGGCCCGGCCCTCGTGCCCCCCGTCGCCGCCTGCATCGGCCCCCGCACCGCCGACCGGGCCCACCAGCGGGGCCTGGGCGGCCTCGTCACCGCCGACGACCACACCACCACCGGCCTCGTCGCCGCCCTGACCGCCGCCCTCACCTGAGAGGCGGCGGCGCCTTCGCCCTCGAGATCGGTGCGTAGGGCCTCACGGGCGGTGCCTGACACACCAGGTCCGTGGCCACCCCAACACCCGGTGCACCGGGCGTCACCGGTGGCCACCCACGCACCCGGTGCGGAGCGCACCACCGGTGGCTCCTCACGCGCCTGGTGCGCCGAGAACGGGGGGTCGGGGGCGGGGAAAGGGCAACGGATGGAGGCCAACTCGTCGGGGACGGACCGTAACCGGCTAGAACTACCGGGAAGGATCACGTCCCGGCGCCCGATGGCGGGCGTCAACCGGCCCCGAACGGGGCCACCGACACACCGAAGGACCACACCGTGTCGTTTCCCCAACGCCGCCCGCGCCGCCTCCGTACCACCTCGGCCCTGCGCCGACTGGTGGCCGAGACCCGCCTGTCGGTCGACGACCTGATCGCCCCTCTGTTCGTGCGGGAGGGCATCGCCGATCCGGTTCCGATCTCGTCCATGCCGGGCGTGGTGCAGCACACGATCCCGTCGCTCCTGGCCGAGGTCAAGCGCCTGGCCGGCCTCGGCATCCCCGGCGTCATCCTCTTCGGGGTCCCCGAGCACAAAGACGACATCGGCTCCGGCGCCTGGGACCCCGACGGCATCGTCCAGGTCGCTCTCAAGGAGTGCCGCCAGGCCTTCGGCGACGAGCTCGTGCTGATGAGCGACCTCTGCCTCGACGAGTACACCGATCACGGGCACTGCGGCGTTGTCCGCCCCGACGGCACGGTCGACAACGACGAGACCCTCGACCTGTACGCCAACGCCGCTCTGGCTCAGGCCCGGGCCGGAGCCGACATCGTGGCCCCCTCGGGGATGATGGACGGCCAGGTGTTGGCCATCCGGGACGCCCTCGACGAGGAGGACCACACCGACGTCTCGATCCTGGCCTACTCGGCCAAGTACGCCAGCGCCCTCTACGGCCCGTTCCGGGAGGCGGTGGACGTGACGATCGCCGGTGGCGGCGACCGCAAGAGCTACCAGCAGGACTGGCGCAACGCCCGCGAGGCGTTGGAGGAGATCCGCCTCGACATCTCGGAAGGGGCCGACATGGTGATGGTCAAGCCGGCCCTGGCCTATCTCGACATCATCACCCGGGCCCGGGCCGAGGTCGACGTGCCTCTGGCCGCCTATCACGTGAGCGGGGAGTACGCCATGCTCAAGGCGGCCGCCGCCAACGGCTGGATCGACGGCGACGCCGCGGCGCTGGAGGTGCTGGGATCCATCAAGCGGGCCGGGGCCGACTTCATCCTCACCTATCTCGCCGGCGAGGTCGCCGAGCGGCTCAACGGCTGACCGGCCGGGTAGCGGAGCGGATCATGAGCCAGGTCGACGACAGCGCACCGAACGACGATGCACGCACCAACAACCACGAGCTGTTCCAGCGGGCCCAGCGGGTGCTCCCGGGCGGGGTGAACTCACCGGTCCGCGCCTTCGGCTCGGTGGGCGGTACCCCCTACTTCGTGGAGCGGGGCGAGGGCTCCCGGGTGTGGGATGCCGACGGGCGGGAGTACATCGACTACGTCCAGAGCTACGGCGCCTCCATCTTGGGCCACGCCGACCCCACGGTGGTGGCCGCCATCCAGAAGGCGGCCGAAGACGGCACGACCTTCGGCGCCCCTACGCGCCGGGAGGTGGAGTTGGCCGAGCTGGTGTGCTCCTGGGTGCCCGGGGTGGAGATGATCCGGATGACGTCCTCGGGCACCGAGGCGTCTATGTCGGCCATCCGGCTGGCCCGGGGCGCCACCGGACGGGCCAAAGTGGTCAAGTTCGCCGGCTGCTATCACGGCCACGTCGACTCCCTCCTCGTGGCCGGCGGCTCCGGGGTGGCCAACCAGGGTCTGGTGGGCTCGGCCGGCGTCACCCCGGCGGCCGTGGCCGACACCGTGGTGGTGCCGTGGAACACCGTCCCCACCCTCGACGACGACACCGCCGTGCTGGCGGTGGAGCCGGTGGCGGCCAACATGGGCCTCGTCGCCCCCGAGCCGGGCTATCTGAAGGCCCTGCGGGCCGAGTGCGACCGGGTGGGCGCCCTGCTGTTCTTCGACGAGGTGATCACCGGGTTCCGTCTGGGCCGGGGGGGAGCGACCGCCTGGTCGGGGGTCACCCCCGACGTGTGGGCCTTCGGCAAGGTGCTGGGCGGCGGCCTGCCGGTGGGGGCCTTCGGGGCCAGCCGGGAGATCATGGCCAACATCGCCCCTCTGGGGCCGGTTTACCAGGGCGGCACCCTGTCGGGAAACCCCCTGGCCACGGCGGCCGGCCTGGCCGTTCTGGCCCAGCTCGACGACGGGCGCTACGAGGAGCTGGCGGCCACCGCCCGCAGTTTGGGCGACGGCCTGGCCGAAGCCATCGGCGGGGCAGGGGTGCCGGTGCAGGCCCCCGTGGTGGGCCCGCTGGTGGGTCTGTTCTTCGCCGACCAGCCCGTCCGCAACTACGACGACGCCAAGGAAGCCGCCGGCCGGGGCCTCTACCCGGCCTTCTTCCACGGGATGCTGGAGCGAGGGATCGCCCTGGCCCCCGGGCCCTACGAGGCCATCTTCCCCAGCCTGGCCCATACCGGGGCCGACATCGAGCGGACGGTCGAAGCGGCCGCCGCCGTGGCCGGCACCCTGGTCTGACGTCCAGGTCGATCCCCGCCGACGGACGTCGGTGGAGAGCCTGATCTGCCGCTCCAGGAGCCATCGATCGGTTGGATGGAGCTGAGATACCTTCAGTTCCCTCGTTGGCCGGCCGATCTGTCGGGGGATGGCGGCTCCCGAGCAAACTCCCCACAAGCTGGCCCGGCCCGGCGCCCGACTGCGACTCTTCGCCCTGCTGGGGACGGTGGTCGGCGTCGGCGCCCTCGGTCTCCCCTCGTCGCCGGCTCCGGCGAGCGACGGGCTCCAGATCGCAGCCCCGATCGTGGTGGAGGCGGCCGATCCGTCGGTCGACACCCAGGATCCCGATCTGATCGAAGCGATGGAGGCGGTCCACGACGAGTTCGAGTCGGGCGAGACCCTCCCCGCCGCCGGCCCGTCGGCCGGTCTCACCACCGGCGGCCCCACCGCCGCCGTGGGCGGTGGCATCACCCTGAACTACGACGCCACCTACACCGCCCCGTCCAATGTCCAGACGGTGGTGGCGGCTGCCGCCAACGGCTGGAACCAGGCCCTGGCCACCAGCCCATCGGGGCCGATCGAGGTGGCTGTCATCTGGCGCAACCTGGGAAGCTCGAGCCTCCTCGGCTCGGCCGGGCCTACCGCGCTGTTCTCCCACCCGTCGCTGCCCAACCCGTCGACCTTCTACCCGGCTGCCCTGGCCAACACGCTGCTCAACACCGACCTCAACGGGGCCACCCCGGAGCTGACGGTCAACCTCAACTCGACGGCCAACTGGTATATCGGCACCAGCGGGAACCCCGGGTCGGGCCAGATCGACCTCTACAGCGTGATCCTTCATGAGCTGAGCCACGGGCTTGGGTTCCTCGGGTCGGCCAGCGTGAACAACTCGCCCCCCAACCCCTCCCTCGGCTCGACGTCGTTCGTCTACGACAACCTGGTCACCTACAACGGCGCCCCACTGCTCAGCGCCGGCAGCCCCAACAGCCTGCTCAAGTCGAACAGCCTGTACATCGACCTGTCCCAGAGCTTCGAGGCCAAGATCTACGCCCCCTCGAGCTGGGCCGAAGGCAGCAGCTTCTCCCACTTCGACGAGCCCTCCTACCCGTCGGGCTGGCCCGGGGCTCTCATGACCCCCAGCCTCAGCTCGCAGGAAGTCGAGCGCACCCTGGACGGCCCGACGCTGGGCGTCATGGCCGGCATGGGCTGGCCGATGGACGCCAAGGCCATCACCCCGTCGATCACGTCCACCAGCACCACCAGTTCGTCGGTCACCGTCAACTGGGGCCTCAACCTGGGTCTGGCCGGCATTGCCCCCGACGGGTTCCGGGTGGAGGCGTGGCGCAACGGCACAACCCTCGACGGCAGCTACAACGTGTCGGGCGGCACCAGCGCCGCCACCGTCAACTCCCTGGCGGGAGGATCGAGCTACACGGTCAAGGTGATCCCCTACGCCCACGGCGTCGACGGCACGGCGGCCACGGCCTCGGTCACCCTGTCGGGCACGCCGGGTGCGCCCACCATGGTGCGGGTCAGCGGGTCCGGCCTCACCCGGACCGTCAGCTGGGCCGCAGCCTCGGGCACCGGCATCACGAGCTACACCGTGGAGCGCTCCACCGACGGCACCAACTGGAGCAGCGTCGGCTCAACCGGCTCCACCTCGATCTCGGCCACCGTGTCGGCCGGGATCCACCAGTTCCGGGTGCGGGCCACCAACGGCTACGGGCCGGGCGTCTGGGGCTACTCGATCCCGAGCGGCATCGGGGCCGGGGTGGAGCGCCCGGTGGCGCTCGACGGCCAGATCGCCCGTCTCTACCGGGCCTACTTCCTGCGCTCGGCCGACACTGACGGCTTCCTGTTCTGGCAGTCGCAGCGGTCGGCCGGCCTCAGCCTCAACGGCGTCTCCAATGCCTTCGCCGCCAGCGCCGAGTTCCAGAACACCTACGGTCCGCTCAACAACGGGGCCTTCGTGGACCTCGTCTACTCCAACGTGCTGGGCCGGCCGGCCGACTCGGGCGGGCGGGCCTACTGGATCTCCCAGCTCAACGCCGGGATGAGCCGAGGCCAGGCCATGACTGGGTTCTCAGAGTCGGCCGAGATGGTCAACGCCACCGGTACCGTCGCCCCCACCAGCTCGGCCGAGGCCCAGGTGTACCGGCTCTACGTGGCCTTCTTCCTGCGCCACCCCGATCCGGCCGGGTTCCAGTACTGGTCCGGGGTGCGGGCCAGCGGGGCGTCGCTGCAGACGATCGCCGCCGCCTTCGCCGGCTCAGCCGAGTTCATTCAGACCTACGGCTCGCTGCCCGACGCGTCGTTCGTGAACCTGGTGTACGCCAACGTGCTGGCCCGGACGCCCGACTCGTCGGGCGCCAGCTACTGGCAGTCGCAGCTCGGCGCCGGTGTGAACCGGGGCGCCATGATGGTCGGCTTCTCCGAGAGCTCCGAGTTCATCATCGCCACGGGGACTATCCCGTAACCCGGAGGGGCTACAGCCCTCTCAGGGTTCAGGCGTCTTCCTCGGCGGGGGGCGGGCCGGGGCAGGGTTCCGTCTCGGGATCGGGGGATCCCTCGCCGGTGGCGCCAGGGGTGATCTCGGGGTTGGCGCAGGCGAGGAGGAAATCGAGATCGATCGGCGTCGCCTCACCACCCTCGAACCGCTCCCGCATGTTGTCCATCCACTCGATGTACTCCGGCGACGTCTGCTCCTCGCCGGCCAGCTCCCGCTCGTGGAAGATCACCATCTCCAGCTTGATCTGGGTGAGCTGCTTCTCCTGGGCCGGCATCTGGCCGCTGCCTTTGGCCCCGGACACCCGTCGGGCGCCGTCTCTGCGCTCGGCCCCGTACTCCTGGCCCTGAATGGCGGCCGAGCCCCGGGCCACGTGCACCATCTGGTCGATCGGGTCGGGGAAGGTCTCGAGCAACGACTCGTTGGTGAAGGCGTAACCCAGACCGCCGCCTCCGCCGGCGCCGTGGCAGCCGGCGCACCCGGCTTCTTCGGTGTAGAGCAGCGTCGACTCGGTGATGAGCGGATCCTCCCGGGGGGGCTCCTGCATGGTGCCGGGATAGGCGATGGCCCACACCGGCAGGGCGGCCACGATGGGCAGGGCCCACACCGGCACCCGCCGACGAGCCTTGGCCGCCACCACGAAGTGGGGCTCGGGCTTGGCCGGGACCGGTTCGGGATCGAGGTTGGGCAGGTTGGCCGGCACGGAAGCGGCCGCCGCCGGGGCCGAGCCGCCAGCGGGCGCGGGGGCCGAGGGGCTGGCCGCGGCCGGGGCGGACTCCGAGGCCCCGGCATCCCCACCGGACTTGCCCGCCTTGGCCGAGCGGCTTCGCTTCAACAGGTGTTCGGGGATCTCGCTCAACGGTCCTCCGCAGCGGTGCGGGCCTGCAATCGGGTACGCATTCGGATACGTATTCGGGTGCGCCCGGGGCAGAATCGACACCCGAGCGGCAGAAGACTACCGAACTTGGGAGCCGGACCGGCAACTGAGCGTGGTAAACAGTCTCCGGTTGCGTGGTTCTGTCGCCGCAGGACTAGATTTGTGCGCGACTTCACAAAGTCCAACACGATGTCGTCGAGCACCCGCCTGGCGGGGGCTCGGCCACCGGTCCGAGCGAGGCCCCGGAGCAGTTCCGGGGGAAGGTTCCGGCCGGTGGCTCGTGCCAGATCTGCTTGTACCAGTCCGCAATGTCGCCGAAAACGTACAGGAGTCCCGTCCGTGGTCGCCCTCGTCTTCTCCATCCTGGCTCTCCTGGTGCTGACCGGGGGCGTGTTCTACTACGCCAAGCGTCGTCCCGTCGGTACCCCGGTGAGCTGGGGTGAGGCCATGGTGGGCGCCACCTACGTCTACTTCATCAGCTTCCTGGCCTACGGCATAGTCCCCCATCAGTGGCTCACGTTGGCCGAGAACGAGCTGGGCTGGCGGGCCTCCCGCATGGTGTACGGCCCGGGCAACATCCTCCAGCCCAGGAGCCTGGGCGGGAACTTCCCTTTCGACGTGACCTACCGCACGGTGTCCGACTCGATCGCCGCCGTGTTCTACATCGTGTTCCTGGGCGGCCAGATCGGTCTCTGGCTCTTCTGGCAGAACCGTGGCAAGCGGGCCGCCAGCAAGGGCAAGCAGGTCGTGAAGAGCACCTACGGTCGACCGTTGATCAAGCAGGGCTGAGCCATGGCCACCACTGATGCCAACCCACCACTGCCGGAGTTCCGCAGCGACTACCTCCTCATGGAGGTGGATGCGGACTACATGGCCCGGGCGGTCAAGCCCAAGCAGTTCATCCACATCGACCAGAGCGAGTGCATCGCCTGTGAGGGCTGCGTCGACATCTGCCCGTGGAAGTGCATCCACATGCAGACGGTGGATGCCGTGGCCGAGGCCTACGGCTGCGCCAAGCCGGGCGACGACCCGGCCGACGCCTTCATCTTCACCATCGACGACGACGTGTGCACCCGCTGTGCCCTCTGCGTCGACCGGTGCCCCACCGGCGTGATCATCCTGGGCAAGATCGGTGATTCCCCCCCCACCGGTGATCTCCACCAACGCACCAGCTCCTACGGCTACGGCTACGGGATGCGCCTCGCCTGAGGCGGCTCCCTTGGCCGATCCGGCGCCCGAGGCCTCTAGCCTTGCGCACCGGCTGAACAAGAACTCCACGAACTCCCAGCCCACGATCACGGAACACGAGGAAGCGAAGCTGCATGGCCCGCTCGATCCAGGACAAGATGTCGCTCGCCGAGAGGATGAGCTCCGGCGCCGCCCAGGTCACCGACTACGTGCAGAGCTCCCAGGCATGGAGCTCGATCTTCCGGCCCGGCTCGGTGTTCCGCAAGGGCTACACCGACAGCCCCCGGAACCGGTCGTACGTGATCATGAACAGCGTGCTGTACCACCTCCACCCGGTGAAGGTGAAGCGGCACGCAGTGAAGGTGAGCTACACGCTGTGCCTCGGCGGCCTCAGCTTCTTCCTGTTCATCCTGCTCACGATCACCGGCATCTTCCTGATGTTCTTCTATCGCCCCACCGCCGCCGCGGCCTGGGGTGACATCGAGACCCTGCAGACGCAGATCGCCTTCGGCCTGCTGGTGCGCAACATGCACCGATGGGGGGCCCACCTCATGGTGATCTCGGTCTTCCTCCACATGGCCCGGGTGTTCTACCACGGGGCCTACAAAGCACCCCGGGAGTTCAACTGGGTGATCGGTGTGAACCTGCTGCAGTTCACCCTGCTGCTGTCGTTCACCGGCTACCTGCTGCCGTGGGACCAGCTGGCCCTGTGGGCCGTCACCGTGGGCACCAACATGATGGGCTACACCCCGGTCCTCGGGCCCCAGGTGAAGTTCGTCCTGCTCGGCGGCCAGGTGATCGGCACCAACACCCTGCTCCGCTGGTACGTGCTGCACGTGCTCCTGCTGCCCTTCGTCACCGTCATCTTCATGGCCATCCACTTCTGGCGTGTCCGTAAGGACGGCGGCATCTCCGGTCCGCTCTAGCCCGACGGGAACAGATCAATGACCGAAATCCCAGAGCATCTCCGCAAGCGGGCCGAAGAGGCCCGGAAGAAGGCCGAACCGGCCGCCACCCCGGCCGAGCCGGCGGCCGCCGCGCCCAGCGGCGCCAGCGCCCCCGCCGACGGCGGTGGCGGCGGCTCCAAGATTCCCGCCCACCTGCTCGAGCGGTCGCGCTCGGCTCGCCAGCGGGGCGGCGACGAGCCGGCCGGCGGTGGGGGAACGGCCACCGCAGTGGCTCCCGCCGCCGCAGCCAACGTGGCGGCGGCCACCGCCAGTGGCCCCCTGCCCACCATGACCGGCCCCGCCGGGCACACCCAACGGCTGCTCACGGTGGTGAAGTCGGGGTCGATCCAGGACATCAAGACCTCCCCCCTGGACAAGGTCCACACCTGGCCCCACCTGATCATCGTGGAGTTCGGGGCGGCCCTGTTCTGCACGGCTTTCCTCACCTTCTTCTCGGTCTTCGTGAACGCCCCGCTGCTGTCGCTGGCCGACGTGAACCGCACGCCGAACCCGTCGAAGGCCCCGTGGTACTTCCTGGGCCTGCAGGAGCTGCTCACGATGTTCCACCCCATGGTGGCCGGCGTGACCATCCCCGGCATGGGCCTGTTCGTGCTGATGCTCGCCCCCTACATCGACAAGAACCCCGATAACCGACCCGAGGCCCGCAAGTTCGCGGTGTCGGTGTTCACGGTGTTCCTGATGTTCTGGGCCGTACTCGTGATCATCGGATCGTTCTTCCGGGGCCCGGGCTTCAACTTCGTCTTCCCGTGGCAGTCGGGCATCTTCTTCGACCTGTAAGAGAGGGCTGGATACAGGCATGAACCCCTTCATCATCGGCATCGTGCTCCTGGCCATCCTCGGCCTGGTGCTACTCGGTGCGTCGTTCCGCCGGGCCGACACGTCCAGCGCGATTGGTCAACTCTCGGGCGAGGCGGTGAAGCGCGACCGCTCGCGAGACAAAGAGACGGTCGGCGTCGGCGCCGCCACCCCCGGCGTCGCCACCGGTCGCGAGGTCGAGCTGGCCGCCCGGGCCGGGGCCGTCGTCCCCGCTGCTGACTCGAGCCCCCCTGTGGTCTGGGTCCCGCCCGACCCCGAGACGCTGGGTGTCACCCGGCGCCAGTTCCTCAACCGGGGCATCATCACCACCTTCGGTCTCGGCCTCAGCGCCTTCGGCGCCGCCTGCCTGGGCTTCCTGTGGCCGCCGCCCGGAGGCGGGTTCGGCTCCAAGGTCAACGTGGGCAAGATCGACGACATCAAGGCCGCCATCAAGGCCGGCAACGGCTTCTTCTACGTCCCCGAGGGCCGCATGTGGGTCACCGAGTACCCCGAGGCGGCCCTGGCCAAGGCGGCCCAGCAGTACACCTTCTACTCGCAGGTGGAGCAGGGTCTGCAGGCCGGCGTCTCGGCCCTCTACCAGACCTGCCCCCATCTGGGTTGCCGGGTTCCGCAGTGCCTCACCTCACAGTGGTTCGAATGCCCGTGCCACGGCTCGAAGTACAACCGGGTGGGGGAGAAGAAGGGCGGCCCCGCCCCCCGGGGTATGGACCGCTTCCCGATGGAAGTGACGTCGGGCAATGACCTGGTCGTCGACACCGGCGTGGTCATCCAGGGCCCCGCCATCGGCACCAACACCACCGGCCAGGAGGCCGAGGGTCCGAACTGCATCGGCGCCGGGGGCGGAGGCCACTGATGATCAGCACTGCCATCCTCGCCGCTGATTTCCGCGCCATCGGCCTGACCGTCGGCGCCCTCACGTTCGTCGGCTTCGTGCTGATGTTCGTCCGGAACATCCGGTCGGCCAAGCCCGAGCTCGGTTCCGAGATCGAGCTGGCCCCCAACCGCAAGCCCTACCTGACCGACGAGGAGCTCGAAGGCCCCAAACTCGACCGGGCCCTCACGTTCGCCCTCGGCATGCTGGCGCTGTTGGCCGTCGGTCTTCCCGTCTACTGGTTGGCCGAGCCGGGCCGCCAGGACGGTGCGGTGGACGCCTACAACCTCTCGTTCGAGGTGCGGGGGGCGAACACCTACACCGTCGACGCCCAGTGCGTGAACTGCCACGCCGCCGGCGGCGCGGGCGGCGGCGCGGCCTACGTGCTGCAGGACGCCGACGGCCAGTTCCTGGCCAACGTCAGCTGGAAGGCGCCGGCTCTGAACAACGTGCTGCTGCGCTACTCCGAAGACGAGGTCCGCTACATCCTCAACTACGGCCGGCCCGGCTCGCCCATGGCGGCGTGGGGCACGCCCGGTGGCGGTCCGCTCACCGAGCAGGCAGTCAACAACGTGATCATCTACCTTCGCACCTTGCAGGTGCAGAGCCTCGATCCCTTGGCCATTCAGGAGGCGGGCGATCCGGCCCTCGACGATGATCCGGAGTCCCTCGCCGCCCAGGAGGCGGCCGAGACCCGGGAGGCGGCGATTCGGGCTGAGGTCGACCGCTCCATCCAGGATGGCGAGTTCCAGACCGTGGGCGAGGCGGTGTTCAACCTCGGGCTCGTCAGCGGCTTCGAAGGCGGCTCGCTGAGCTGCGCCCGCTGCCACACCGCCGGCTGGTCGGTCGGGCTCGACAACGTGCTCGAGGAAGGCATCGAGGGCTGCGGTGGCGGTAACCCGTCGGGTATCGGCTTCAACCTCTGTGGTGGCCGCACCAAGGCCCGCTTCCCCGATGACACCTGGAAGGACTCCAACGGCAACTGGATGCCGGCCGGTGGCCTGGCCGACAACGACGGCTCCTACATCGAGTCGGCCGACGGCGACAAGATCCGCCTCGACGACACCGGTGTGCCGGTCGACGCCGACGGCGAGCGGTATCTGATCCTCGACGAGGGCGTGAGCGCCCCCGGCATCCCCGACGCCGGCGGCGACTTGGCCTCGTGTGACTTCGTCTCGAAGCTGTGGCAGCCGCCCACGGGCGACGCCTATCCCTTCGACCCCGAGATCACCCCGGCCCTCAAGACCGACGGGAGTGGGACGTTCGAAGACCCACCGGAGCTGACGCCGGCCGATGTCGGCGGTCAGGTGATCACACTGGGCGACGGTCGGCTGGCCTCCCAGTGCGATGTCGTCGAGATGCCGGAGCGGACGAGCGACGCCCACTACGAGTTCGTCTATACGGGCGCCGTGGCCGGTAAGGGCTACGGGCGGGGCGGTCAGAGCGCCGCTGGCCTCATGCCCGGCTTCGGGGGCAGCCTGCCGCCCGACTACATCCAGGCCGTTATCGACTACGAGCGGGGGCTGTGATGGCCAGCATCACTGCGATGACCACCACGTTGGCCTTCCTGGAGGGCATGGGGTTCGACCCCTTCTTTCGGGGCCTGCTCAGCGTTCTCACCGCCGTGGCGGTGCTGATCGGTGGCACATACCTCATCGTCGCCACCAACACCGGCACCCGGAAGGGTTTCCTCATCTCTCTGGCCGGCCTGTTCGGCTGGATGTTCCTGATGGGGATCGTGTGGACGATCTACGGCATCGGCTGGGCCGGCCAAGCCCCCACCTGGCATCTGGTGGAGATCAACGTCGATGACGCCGCCGAGGGCGACGACGGGCTGCTGTTCTCCCAGGTGACCGAGGCTGAGAGACTGGTGGACGCCGAGAACGGCCTCCCTCCCAACGGTCTCGGCTCGCTCGGGATCGACAACGAGGCCGTCCTGGAGCGGATCACCGACGACGCCACCCGTGAGAAGGCGGCCGCCGAATTGGCGGAGTCGGCCACCGTGGCCGACATTCCCGACCCCGATGTGGCCCAGGAGGCGGCGCTGGTGGCGTCACGCGGCCGGGACCTGGCCGACTGGCGCTACCTCGAGGCGTCGGATCCGATCCGGGGTGAGGCCCAGGCTTCGGTCGACGCCTTCCTCATCGAGGAGGGCGTGTTCGAGACCGGCGGCTACGTGCCCGAGCGCTTCGGGGCGTTCATCCGCGACGGTAAGCCGGTCCTGGCGGAGAACCCCGGGATTGTCCGGCGTGTGGCGCACACGCTGAACGAGACGATTCTCCACCCCTACTTCCGGGGGGAGTACATCGTCATGCAGGTGCGGGCAGCCCAGGCTCAGGCCGCGCTGCCCGGCCAGCCCCCGCCGGTGGCCGCCGCCGACACCGAGGCGCCGTTGGTGAGCGTGATCATGGAGCGCGATCGCGGTGGCCCCGTGCCGGCGCTTTTCAGCGGATTGCGCTTCACGCCGGCTATGTTCTCGGTGTTCACCGGTCTGATCTTCGCGATCCTGGCCTGGAACCTGCACCTACGGGACAAGCGGGAAGAAAGCGTTCGAGCCGCGGCCTAGCGCCGGGGCAGGAGCCGGCGGTCACGGCCGCCGGTTCCCCAACACCACACGAGAGGAGGACACGATGGCCCAGTACCTACCGGTTCTGGCACTGCTCGTCCTGGCCGGGTTGTTCGCAGGGCTGAGCTTCGTCGCATCGAAGATCTTCGCCCCCCGTAATCCGACGGCGGAGAAGCTGGCCCCCTACGAGTGCGGCATCACCCCCGGGCGGGACCTGCCCGAGCGGTTCCCGGTGCGCTTCTACCTCGTGGCCATGCTGTTCGTGATCTTCGACATCGAGATCGTGTTCCTCTACCCGTGGGCCGTGAACTACCAGGAGCTGGGCCTGTTCGGCCTGGTGTCGGTCCTGATCTTCTCGGCCCTGGTGTTCGAGTCCTTCGTGTACCTGATCTCCAAGGGCGCCCTCGACTGGGGGCCGCTGCAGGTCTCCCGTCGCCAAGACCCGATGCGGTCGGCCGACCGCACCACGGCCAGCACCGTGCGCCGCGTGGGCCAGGACGGGCGCACGGTCACCGTGCTCGACGCCGGCGTGGCGGCGGAGGAAGCGGGCAGTGGGGTGGCGGCCTGATGGGCCTCATCCGCAACGTGCAGGATCGGGGCTTCGAGGGCCTCGAGCACAATGTGCTCACCGCTCCGCTGGAGAAGCTGGTCCAGTGGTCCCGGGCCCGGTCGTCGTGGCCGGCGTCGTTCGGCCTGGCCTGCTGCGCCATCGAGATGATGGCCACCGGCGGCTCCCACTACGACATCGCCCGCCTCGGCATGGAGGTCTTCCGGGCCTCCCCCCGCCAGGCCGACGTGATGATCGTGGCCGGCCGGGTGAGCCAGAAGATGGCCCCCGTCCTCCGCCAGATCTACGACCAGATGATGGAACCGAAGTGGGTCATCTCCATGGGGGTCTGCGCCTCCAGCGGCGGGATGTTCAACAACTACGCCATCGTGCAGGGCGTCGATCAGGTCGTCCCGGTCGATGTGTACGCCCCGGGCTGCCCGCCCGGTCCCGAGACCCTGTTGCACGCCATCACCACCCTCCACGCCAAGATCGAGTCGGGTGAGTTGCTGCAGCGGCGCTCGGCCACCGGCGCCGGGGCCAGCATCACGATCGAGCAGCGCGACGGCCAGGGGGCCCCGCAGCTCACCACGATCGGCCGCCACCGATGACCGACACCGCCGCCGAGAACGAGGCCGAGGCTCCCGAGCCGGAGCCCGAGCCCGAAACCGCGTACGGCGCCCTCGTCAGCTGGTCCCGTGGCCAGCGGGTGATCCACCCGACGCGTGAGGAATGGCTGGCCACGGCGAAGGCGCTGCTGGCCGACGGCTGGAACATGTGCGTCGACGTCACTGCGGTCGACTACCTCACACACCACGCCGACCGCGACCTCCCCGCCGGCGTGGAGCCGGAGCGGTTCGAGGTGGTGGCCTCGTTCGTGTCGCACCTGCGCCGGGAGCGCCTACGGGCCCGGGTGCAGGTGCCGGCCTCCGATCCCTCGATCGCTTCGCTCTACGTCATTTACCCCGGCACCGACTTCCTGGAACGCGAGGTCTACGACCTCGTCGGTATCACCTTCGTGGGTCATCCCGACCTGTCGCGGATACTGATGCCCGAGACCTGGGAAGGCCACCCGCTGCGCAAGGACTTCGGCATCGGGGCCATCCCCGTCCAGTTCAAGGCCCCGAGCGCCAACACCCACCGCTGAACCACCCCGAGCACGCTCGCCTCCCGAGCGGCTCCCCCGGCCCCGCAACGAGCAGATCCGCCATGACCGTAACCGAAGACTCCGCCTCGCCCGAGCAACAGACCGGCGACGACACCACCGGTGTCGACAGCGCTGCCGCCCCATCCGAGATCGCTGCCGCCGGTGCCGGGTCCACCGAGACTGTCCCGGCCGACTTCGGCCCCGAGCCCGAAGACGACGGCTCGGGCCAGCTCCACCTCCTGCCCCGCCGCGGGGCGGTGCTGCGCATGAGCGAAGTGCAGGCGGCGGCCGACATCGACGGCCCGCTCATCGGGGGCGAGAACGACCAGACCATGCTGGTCAACATGGGCCCCGTCCACCCCTCCACCCACGGTGTGCTGCGCCTGATGCTGGAGCTCGACGGCGAGACCGTGCTGCGGTCCAAGCCGATCATCGGCTACCTCCACACCGGCATGGAGAAGACGGCGGAGAGCCTCACCTTCCTCCAGGGGCCCACCAACGTCACCCGGATGGATTACGCCTCCCCGTTCTTCAACGAGCTGGTGTTCTCGATGGCCACCGAGCAGTTGCTGGGCCTCGAGGTCCCGCCCCGGGCCGTCTGGATCCGGATGCTCATGTGCGAGCTGAACCGGATCTCGTCGCACCTGTTGTCGATGGCCACCGGCGGTATGGACATCGGCGCCGTGTCGATGATGATCTACGGCTGGCGGGAACGGGAGGTCGTGCTCCGCTTCTTCCAGAAGGTCACGGGCCTGCGGATGAACCACAACTACATCCGGCCCGGCGGGGTGGCGGCCGACCTGCCCGACGGCTGGCGGCGCGACGTCCTCGATTTGATGGATCTCCTCCCGCCCCGGCTGGAGGAGTACGACATCCTCATGACCGGCCAGCCCATCTGGCGTGACCGGCTCCAGGGCGTAGGCGTGATCTCCCAGGCCGAGGCGGTCGCCCTGTCGGCCACCGGCCCCATCCTGCGCTCCACCGGCATCAGCTGGGACCTGCGGCGGGACATGCCGTACCTGGCCTACGACGAGGTCGACTTCGACGTGCTCGTCGGTTCCTACGGCGACGCCTTCGACCGCTACGCCATCCGCCTCAACGAGATCCGGGAGTCGATCCGGATCGTCCGCCAGATCGTGGAACGGATGCCGTCGGGTGACTACCGCTCGGCCGACACCAAGGTCACACCCCCGCCCCGGGCCCGGATCGATGAGTCGATGGAGGCCCTGATCCACCACTTCAAGATCTTCACCGAGGGCTTCAAGGTGCCCGAGGGCGAGGTCTACGTGGCTGTGGAGTCGCCCCGGGGCGAGCTGGGGTGCTATCTCGTTTCCGACGGGGGGCCCAAGCCGTACCGCATGCACATCCGAGGGCCGAGCTTCGTGAACCTGCAGACGATGCCACACATGATGGACGAGGGCTTCCTGGCCGATGCCGTGGCCGTGATCGCCTCCGTGGATCCCGTGCTCGGGGAGGTTGACCGATGAGTCGGCTGACCCCTGAAAACGAGCTGCTCGCCAGCGAGATCATCAGCCGCTACCCCCGCCCGAAGTCGGCCCTGATCCCGTTGCTGCACCTGGCCCAGGAGCAGGACGGCTACGTGGCCGACGACGCCATGGAGCACCTGGCCGAGCTGGTGGGCATCACCCCGGCCGAAGTGCTCGGCACCTGCTCGTTCTACGAGATGTTCAAGCGGGAGCCGGTGGGCCGGTACCTGCTCAACATCTGCACCAACATCGCCTGCCAGCTCACCGGGGGCGAGGAACTGCTGCACGAGGCCGAGAAGGTGCTCGGCGTCCGCCCCGGTGGCACCACCGCCGACGGCATGATCACGCTGGAAGACGTGGAGTGCATCGCCGCCTGCACCGAAGGCCCCTGCCTCCAGGTCAACTACCGCTACGAGTACCGGGTCGACCCCGCCGGGCTGCGCAAGCTGGTGGACGATCTGCGCTCCGGCGCCCGCACCGACATACCTCACCACGGCACATTGCAGCGGGTCCGCCAGCACATCCCGGCCGACCGGCTGGGTGGCATCGAGGCGCCCGAGGTGGCCGGCACCCCCGCCTGGTTCACCGCCCGCCAGGCACCCCCGAGCGAACAGAAGGCAGGGTCGTAGATGGCGACGAACACCTACGTGGCCCACGCGCCGGGCTACGTCGACAACGACGGCCCGAAGATCGTCACCCGGCGATTCGCCGACCCCGAGAGCCACACGCTGGAGCGGTACCTGGCCACTGAGGGCTACGACGGTCTGCGCAAGGCCATGTCGATGGCCCCGGCCGAGGTGGCCAACCTGGTGAAGGACGCCGTTCTGCTGGGCCGGGGCGGCGCCGGCTTCCCCGCCGGTGTGAAGTGGGGCTTCATGCCCCCTGTGTGGCCCCGCTATCTGGTGGTCAACGGCGACGAATCGGAGCCCGGCACCTACAAGGATCGGCTGCTCATGGAGCGCGATCCCCACCAGCTCATCGAGGGCTGCGTGATCGCCTGCTACGCCCTGGGCCTCAACCAGTGCTTCCTCTACGTCCGGGGCGAGATGGCCCTGGCCCAGGAGCGCATCGCCCAGGCCCTGAACGACGCCTACGCCAACAACTTCGTTGGCAAGGGCATCCTCGGCACCGACGTGGACATCGACGTGGTGCTCCACTGGGGGGCCGGGGCCTACATCGTGGGGGAGGAGACGGCCCTCATCGAGAGCCTGGAGGGCAACCGGGGCATGCCCCGCCTCAAGCCCCCGTTCTTCCCGGCGGCCAAGGGCCTGTACCTCAAGCCCACGATCGTCAACAACGTCGAGACCCTGTCCAACCTGAATTGGCTGCTCATAAACGGCGCCGACGCCTACAAGCAGTACGGCTCGGAGAAGTCCCCGGGCACCCGCATGCTGGCCGTAAGCGGCCACGTGAAGCGGCCCGGGGTGTACGAGGTCGAAGCCGGCAACATCTCCTTCCGCGACCTGTTCTACGGTGAGAACTACTGTCAGGGCATCCGCGACGGTCACGAGCTGAAGATGTTCATCCCCGGCGGCGGCTCCGCCCCCTGGTTCTTCGGAGACCAGCTCGACCTGAAGCTCGAAGCGTCCGACGTGGGCGCCGCCGGCTCGATGCTCGGCTCGGGCGCCCTGGTGGTGATGGACGACTCCACCGACGCGGTACGGGCCTGCTTGCGGCTGGTTCGCTTCTACGCCCGCGAGTCGTGCGGCAAGTGCACTCCCTGCCGGGAGGGCACGAGCTGGGAGGAGAAGATCCTGGAGCGCATCCTCGACGGCCACGGCCGACAGGAGGACATCGACCTGCTGCTGTCGGTCGGCGCCCAGATCAGCCCCGGGCGTTACCCGGCCGCCTCGTTCGAGGATGCCGGCCTGTCGGCCGTGCCCTTCCCGCCTCGCCAAACCACGATCTGCCCGCTGGGCCCGTCGTCGGTGGCCCCGATCGTGTCGGCCATCCGCCGGTTCCGCTCCGAGTTCGAGGCCAAGATCGTGCTCGACCACGGCGACCACGACGAGGTCGACCACGACCACGAAGACAACCACGACGGCCACGGGCACGCCCACGACGCCGATGCCACCGCCGTGGCCGCCGGGGGCCACTGATGACCGCCACCGACAACCCGCAGACCACCACCGGGGTGCCCTTCACCCTCAACGGCAAGGCGGTCGAGGCGCGCAAGGACGAGCTGCTCATCGACGCCGCCGACCGTCACGGCGTGCACATCCCCCGCTTCTGCTACCACCCCCGGATGAACCCGGTGGGCATGTGCCGCATGTGTCTGGTCGACGTCGACATGGGCCGGGGCCCCGGGCTCCAGCCGGCCTGCATGATGCCGGTGACGCCCGATATCAAGGTCGACACCGAGTCCGAGGCCACCAAGTCGGCCCAGGACGGGGTGCTCGAGTTCCTGCTGATCAACCATCCGCTCGACTGCCCGGTGTGCGACAAGGGCGGGGAGTGCCCCCTCCAGGACAACACCCTGTCGTTCGGCCCCGGCGAGAGCCGGTTCGTGGAGGAGAAGCGCCACTACGAGAAGCCGATCCCGATCAGCCCGCTGGTCGACCTCGACCGGGAGCGCTGCATCCTGTGCGACCGCTGCACCCGATTCGCCAAGGAGGTGGCCGGCGACCCGCTGATCCACTTCATCGGACGGGGCGCCCAGACCCAGGTCAACACGTTCCCCGACCATCCGTTCTCGTCGTACTTCAGTGGCAACACGGTGCAGATCTGCCCCGTGGGGGCTCTGCTGGCCCAGCCCTACCGGTTCAAGGCCCGCCCGTGGGACCTGGAGACGGTGGAGTCCACCTCCGCCGTCGACACCACCGGGGCCCGGGTGCTGGTCCAGTCGAGCCGCAACCAGCTCACCCGCATCCTGGGTCTCGACTCCGATGCCGTGAACTGGGGCTGGCTGTCCGACAAGGACCGTTTCGCCTACCAGGTGACCGAGAGCGAGAACCGGGTCACCGAGCCCATGCTCCGCCGGGGGGGCGACGACCTCACCCCCAGCCGCTGGTCCGATGCCACCAAGACGGCGGCCCGGGCCCTGCGGGGCGATCCGGCCCGGGTGGCCGTGCTGGGCGGCGCCCGGCTGAACATCGAGGGCCAGTACGCCTGGGCCAAGCTGATGAAGGGCGTGATCGGCACCGATCACGTGGACTGCCAGCTGAGTGACGGCCTGCCCGCCCCCATGGCCCTCGGCCTGCCCCGGGCCACGATCAACCAGGTCTGCGCCCCCGGCGGAGTGGTGGTGCTGCTGGGGCCCGACCCCAAGGAAGAGCTGCCCACCCTCTACCTCCGCCTCCGCCACGCCATCGTGGAAGACGGCGTGAGCCTGATCGAGCTCACCCCCCGGCCCACCTCCCTGTCCGACCTGGCCGCCGCCCGCCTCCACTGCGTGCCGGGCACCGTGGGCCAGGTGGCCGCCGCGCTGGCCCCCGGCGTGTCGAACGAGTCGGCCGACGCTCAGCCCGCCGATCAGATGACAGCGGCCCGGGCGCTGCTCGACGGCAGCCGCCCGGTCACCGTGGTGCTGGGCCGGGCCAACCTGGCCGAGTCGGCCCGCTACACCGCCGACGCCGTGGGTGCCCTCCAGCGCCTCGTACCCGGCGTCACCTTCCTGCCCGCCCTGCGCCGGGGCAATGTGCTCGGCGGCCTGGAGATGGGCCTCACCGCCGGTTTCCTTCCCGGCGGGGTCCGGCGGGCCGGCGCCAACTTCCCGGCCTGGCCCTTCGTGCCCGACTTCGACGGCAAGGACGCCGACGGGATCATGCGGGCGGCGGCCAACGGCGAGATCGACACCATCGTGCTCCTGGGCGCCGACCCCATGGAGGATTACCCCGACGCCGCGTTGGCCAAGGCCGCTCTGGAGCGGGTGTCGACCCTGATCGCGGTGGACGCCTTCGTCACCAGCTCGGCCGCCGAGGCCGACGTGATCCTGCCCGCCGCCCTGTTCGGTGAGTCCGACGGGTCGTTCCTCAACCTCGAAGGCCGCCTGTCGCCGATGCTGGCCAAGGTCACCCCGCCGGGGCAGGCCAAGGCCGACTGGATGGTGGCGGTGGAGCTGGCCACCGCCCTCGGGATCGACCTCGGCTTCGTCACCCTGGCCGAACTGCGGGCCGAGCTGAGTTCGATGGCCACCACCTTCGCCTCGGTCGACTGGAACCGACTGGCCTCGGCCGACGATGGCCCGGTGCTCCCGCTCAAGCGGCAGTGGGTGCTCGAGTTCGGCGACGCCGCCACCCCACCCGCCCCGTCGAGTTACGGGCTGCGGCTGGTGGTGGACCACAAGCTGTGGGACCAGGGCACGATGGCGCAGGAGTCGCCCTCGCTGGCCGGGCTGGCCCCGCCGGCCCTGCTCCACCTGAATCCGGCCGACGTCGAGGCCCTCGGGCTCTCCGAAGGCACACCGGCCATCATCGACCGCGACGGCGCCACGCTGGAGGCCCCCTGGGTGGCCGATCCGAGCGTGGTGCCCCGCACCGCCCGCATGGCGATCCGGCTGCCCGGCTTCGACGTGCGCAGCCTGCTCACCGTGGGCCGGTCGGTCACCAACATCCTGATCCGCGCCGCGGGAGGAACCCACTGATGTCACTCCTGGCGCTGGGCGAGCCCTACCTGAGCGACGGCGTCGATCTGGGCGACGTGGTCCTCACCGTGGTGAAGGTCGTCGTGGCCTTCGTCGTGCTGCTCGTGTCCGTGATGCTCATGGTGTGGTTCGAGCGCAAGGTGATCAGCCGCCTCCAGAACCGCATCGGCCCCAATGTCGCCGGTCCCTTCGGCCTGCTGCAGACACTGGCCGACGGCATGAAGCTGTTTTTCAAGGAAGACCTGATCCCGGAGCGGTCCGACCGGTTCGTTTTCCAGCTGGCGCCCTACCTGTCGGTGGTGCCGGCCTTCCTCACGTTCATCCTGGTGCCGATCGCCGGCGACTTCTCCGATGGGAAGGACGGCTCGGTGTCCATCGCCGGCCGCCAGTTCTTCCTCCAGGTGGCCGACGTGCCTGTCGGCATCCTGTTCTTCCTGGCCATGAGCTCCATCGGGGTCTACGGGGTGATGCTGGCCGGCTGGTCGTCGGGGTCCAAGTACCCGCTGCTGGGCTCGGTGCGGGCGTCGGCCCAGGCCATCAGCTACGAGGCCGCCCTCGGCCTGTCGCTGGCCTCGGTGCTGCTGATCTCGGGCACGCTGAGCACCAACGAGATCGTGCAGGTCCAGGCGGGCGAGGGGTTCCGGGGCATCATCCCCAACTGGAACCTCATCACCACCGGGTTCGTGCCCTTCGGGATCTTCCTCATCGCCGGCACGGCCGAGCTCAACCGGCCCCCGTTCGACATGGTGGAGGCCGAGCAGGAGCTGGTGGGTGGGTTCCACACCGAGTACTCCTCGATCCGGTTCGCCATGTTCTACCTGGCCGAGTTCATGAACACGGTCACCATGTCGGCCATCATCGTCACCCTGTTCTTCGGCGGGCCGGCCGGCCCCAACTTCGGGGTGCTGCCGGGCTGGCTGTGGGGCTTCGTCTGGTTCTTCCTGAAGCTGCTCGTGTTCCTCTTCACCTTCGTGTGGTTCCGGGCCACCCTGCCCCGCCTCCGCTACGACCAGCTCATGGACCTGGGGTGGAAGCTCCTGATCCCGCTGGCCCTGGGCTGGCTGATGATCCTGGCCGGGATCCGGGTGGCCCAGTCGGGCGGGTTCGGCATCACCGACTCCACCCAGGTCGACACCGGCATCGTGCTGGTGGTGGGCCTGGCGATCGGGGTGGTGGCGGCCCTGCTGCTGTCCAGCGCCGTGCGTACGTCGCGCCAGGACCGCCTGCACCGCCACGGTCTGGTCGAGGTGGCGCCCGTGTTCGAGCTCGACGGCGGCGCGCCCGCCGGGGAGGGGCATCACTGATGGGATACCTGGAAGGTTTCGGCGTCACGTTCCGTAAGTGGGGCGAGGGCGTTACCACCCGCCAGTACCTGGGCGGGCGCGGCGGGAGCAGCGACCAGAAGGCCCCCAAGCCCGAGCGGCTCCACGGACGGCACGTCCTCAACCGCTACGAAGACGGGATGGAGAAGTGCATAGGGTGCGAGCTGTGTGCCGGCGTGTGCCCGGCCCGCTGCATCTACGTGCGGGGGGCCGACAACCCGCCCGACGAGCCCCGCTCGCCCGGCGAGCGCTACGGCTACGTCTACGAGATCAACTACCTGCGCTGCATCCACTGCGATCTGTGTGTTGAAGCCTGCCCCACCGAGGCGATCACCGAAACCAAGCTGTTCGAGTTCTCGTTCACCAACCGGGCCGACGCCATCTACACCAAGGACGAGCTCCTGGTGGGCGACGACGGCAAGCCTCAGCAGCTGCCGTGGGAAGACTGGCGGTCCGGTGAGGACGAGCACACCTCGGCCTGGATGCGGGCCACCGCTCCGGCCGGCAAAGCCGCCTACGAGGGCGTGGTCGGCTGGTCGGGTGAGCTGGGCTACGGCGTGCGGGCCCCCGAGCTGGGTCAGACCGCACCGCCCGATGAGGCCGACCGGGAGTCCGGCGCCCACGACGACCATGACGACCACGGAGGTCACCACTGATGGTCGACGTGATCGTGTTCGCCGTCGCCGGCCTGATCGTGCTGGCCGGAGGCTTGGGCGTGGTGCTGAACAGCAACCCGGTGCGCTCGGCCCTGTCGCTCGTCGCCTCCTTCTTCGGGGTGGCCGTGCTGTTCGTGCTGCAGGAGGCCCACTTCCTGGCCCTGGTCCAGATCGTGGTCTACGCCGGCGCCATCGTCGTGCTGTTCCTGTTCGTCATCATGCTGTTGGGTGTTGACGAGGTGGAGGACCTGTCGATCGAGCCCCTCAGCGGGCAGCGGATCGGGGGCCTGCTGGCCGGGGCCGCGCTGCTGGTGTTCCTGCTGGGCGGGTTGTTCCTGTCGGGCGGTGACGAGGGGGCGGTGGCGGTAACCGGCACGGAGTCGGTCACCCAGCCCATCGACGAGACCCAGCCCAACATCGACAACCTCGCCACCGATCTGTTCGGTCGCAATGTGCTGGCGTTCGAGGCAACCGCTCTGCTGCTCACGATCGCCACCGTGGGAGCGGTGGTGCTGGTGCGCAACGCCGGGGCCGAGGATCTGTCGGTCGACGAACCGGGCCGGGCCGACCACTGAGGCGACCGGCCGGGGGCTGAGAGGGCGAGAGACGAGGGAGACGGGTAGGAGATGGGTTCGAACGGGATGGGAGGGCGCCCCCGATGAGGGTGACCGAGACCTGGTATCTGACGCTGAGCGCACTGCTGTTCACCGTCGGTTTCGTCGGGTTACTGGTGCGGCGCAACCCGCTGGTGATGTTCATGTCGCTGGAGTTGATGCTGAACGCGGTGAACATCAGCTTCGTGGCCTTCGCCAACAAGCTCGACGACATCGCCGGCCAGACCGCGGTGTTCTTCGTGCTGGTGGTGGCGGCGGCCGAGGTGGTTGTTGGCCTGTCGATCGTGGTGGCCGTCATGCGCCGCCGCCCGTCGATCACGGCTGACGACCTGAGATCGTTGAAGGGCTGAGGCGATGCTCGAAGCTGCCTGGTTGATCCCCGCATTTCCCCTCGTCGGGTTCGTGCTACTCGTGGCGTTCGGCCGCCGGCTGGGCGATCCGGTCGCCGGCTGGCTGGCCACCCTGGCCAGCGCCGGTGCCTTCGCTTCCACCCTCGTGGTCTTCGTCGGCCTGGTGGGGGAGGAGGGCGAGAGGCGCTTCTTCATCCAGCACCTGTTCTCCTGGGTGGCCGCCGGCTCGTTCTCGGTCGACGCCGGCCTCCTGGTGGACCCGCTGGCCGTCACCATGTGCCTGTTCATCACCGGGGTGGGCACGCTGATCCACCTCTACTCGATCGGCTACATGCACGGAGACCGGAACTACTCGAAGTTCTTCGTCTACCTGAACCTGTTCGTGTTCTCCATGCTGATACTGGTGCTGGGCGACAACATGCTCCTCACCTTCCTCGGCTGGGAGGGCGTCGGGGCCTGCTCGTACCTGCTGATCTCGTTCTGGTTCACCTCCGAGGCCAACGCCAGCGCCGGCAAGAAGGCGTTCGTGACCAACCGGGTGGGCGACTTCGGGTTCATGCTGGCCATGTTCCTGCTGTTCCACGAGATCGGCTCGATCCGCTACGCCGACATCCTCACCCGGGCCAGCACCCTGTCCACCTTCGCCGCCACCCTGGCCGTGGTTCTGCTCCTGCTGGCCGCCGCCGGCAAGTCGGCCCAGCTCCCGCTGTACGTGTGGCTGCCCGACGCCATGGCCGGCCCCACGCCGGTGTCGGCCCTCATCCATGCCGCCACCATGGTCACCTCGGGCGTGTTCCTCCTCACCCGGCTGAACCCGGTGCTGGCCGAGGCCGACACCTGGAGCCGGGGCCTGGTGGCCTGGATCGGCGCCGGCACCGCCCTGTTCGCCGCCACCGTGGCCCTGGCCCAGAACGACATCAAGAAGGTGCTGGCCTACTCCACCGTCTCCCAGCTCGGCTACCTGTTCCTGGCCGTGGGGGTGGGGGGCTACGTGGCCGCCATCTTCCACATGGTCACCCACGCCTTCTTCAAGGCGCTGCTGTTCCTCGGATCGGGCTCGGTCATCCACGGCATGCACGACGAGCAGGACATGCGCCGCATGGGCGGCCTCTACAAGTTCATGCCGCTCACCGGCTTCACCTTCATCGTGGGTTGGCTGGCCATCGCCGGTGTGTTCCCCTTCAGCGGGTTCTGGTCGAAGGACGAGATCCTGCTCTACGCCTGGAACGCCGATGAGATCGGGGGCAAGGGGCTGTGGGTGGTGGGGATCGTGACCGCCGTCCTCACCGCCTTCTACATGACCCGCCAGGTGATCCTCACCTTCTTCGGCCGCACCCGCTTCTACGACGCCACCGGGGCCGAGATCACCGAGGCCTGGTCGGCCCGGATCGACGCCGTGCGTCAGGAGATGACGGCGGCCGAGGTGGCCCGGGACAAGGCGGCCGAGGCCGTGGGCAAGGCCACCGACGATGTGGCCAAGCGCACCGAGGCGCTGGAAGCAGCCCGGGGCGAGGTCCGCCAGGCCAACGCCGCGGTGGCCACCTCCAACCCGGCCGACGACGGCCACGACAAGCTGGTCAAGGCGCTCGACAAGGCGGTCAAGGCCGTGCCCAAGGCCGAGCAGGCCCTGGCCAAGGCGACCGACGGCGTGGGCACGGCCGAGGCCGGCGTGCTCACCGCAACCGACGAGCTCGACGCCGCCGTGGCCCGCCTCGACGAGCTCAAGGCCCGCCAGCCCGCTCTGCCCCCGCTGCTGGTCACGGCCCGCACGTCCGCTCCCGACGTGAGCGAGGTGGAAGACAACCTGCCGGAGAGCTACCGCCACCGACAGGAGTACCACCCGCACGAGTCGCCGGCCACGATGACGCTCCCGCTGATGGTCCTGGCCGTGCTGGCTGCCCTGGGCGGCCTGCTGAACCTGCCGTTCACCAGCCGGCTCAAGGTGCTGGAGCACTGGCTCGAGCCCTCGTTGTTCGGTCACGAGGCCGAGCTGAGCGCGTCGGCCGCCACGAAGTGGGTCCTGGCCGCCCTCGCCCTCGGGGGTGCCCTCGGAGCCATCGTCTTCTCGTTCCGGGTCTACCTCCGGGGCCGGATGCGCCCCGAGACGTTCGAGAAGCCGGTCTTCGCCCACGCCTGGTACGTCGACGACAGCTACGCCGACTTCTTCGGCGGCCCCGGCCGCAAGCTGTTCGACCTCGCCGCCTGGTTCGACCGCACGATCGTGGACGGCGCGGTGCGGGGCACGGCCACCGTCCTGTCGGGCGCCGGCCGCTACCTGCGGGTGGCCCAGCCCGGGTTCGTCCGGGCCTACGCCACGTTCATCGGCTTCGGAACCGTGCTCGTCATGGCCTGGTTCCTCGTGGGAAGGCTGTACCTGAGGCAATGATTCCCGTAGCCCTCCTGGCGGCCGAAAGCGCGGCCCCCGCCCCCTTCGCCCTGCTCCCGTCGCTGATCGCGGTGCCGGTGCTGACAGCGGTGTTCATCGCCCTGCTCCCGGCGAACCGGGGCGACTTCGCCAAGGCCGCCGCCCTCGTCGGGTCCACCATCACCGGGGCCATCTCGCTGTTCGTGCTGGCCGTCTTCGAAAAGGGCGACCCCGGCTTCCAGCTGGTGTCGCAACACAGTTGGGTGTCGAGCCTCGGGCTCAGCTGGATTCTCGGGGTCGACGGCATCTCGCTGTTCCTGGTGGTGCTCACCGGGATCCTGTTCCCCATCGCCATCGTCACCACAGAGGCCCACCACGAGCCCAAGCCCTACTACCTGTGGCTGATGCTGCTGATGGCCGGCTCGATGGGGGCGTTCCTGGCCCTCGACCTGCTGCTGTTCTTCCTCTTCTTCGAGGTGGTGCTGGTCCCCATGTACTTCCTCATCGGGGGTTGGGGCCACGGCGAGCGGGTGAAGGCCGCCATGAAGTTCTTCCTCTACACCATGGCCGCTTCGGCCCTGATGCTGGTGGGGATCGTGAGCCTGGCCGTGCTGGTGGGCCGGGAAACCGGGGTGCCCACCTTCGACGTGCGGGTCCTGGCCGAGAACTCCGACGTGTTGTCGCACACCGCTGCCCTGCTGATCTTCCTGTCGTTCGCCACCGCCTTCGCCGTGAAGGTGCCGCTGTTCCCGCTGCACACCTGGCTGCCCGACGCCCACACCGAGGCCCCCACCGCTGGCTCGGTGATCCTGGCCGGGGTGATGCTGAAGCTCGGCACCTACGGCTTCATCCGCTTCGGCCTCTATCTGTTGCCGGAGATCGCCCACGAACTGGCCTGGATCTTCTTGACCCTGGGGGTCGTCGGCATCGTCTACGGCGCAGCCGTGGCCACCATGCAGAAGGATCTCAAGCGCCTGGTGGCCTACTCCTCGATCGCCCACCTGGGCTTCATCGTGCTCGGCGTGTTCGCCATGAACGCCCAGGGCCTCACGGGGGCGGTGCTCCAGATGGTCAACCACGGGGTGTCAACCGGCGCCCTGTTCATCCTCGTCGGCTGGGTCTACGAACGGCGCCACACCCGGGAGATCGCTCTGCTGGGTGGTCTGCAGGGGGTGGCCCCGATCATGGCCGCGGTGTTCACCGTGGTGATGCTGTCGAGCATCGGGCTGCCCGGCCTCAACGGGTTCGTGGGCGAGTTCCTGATCCTGCTGGGGGCGTTCTCCAGTGCCCGGTGGTGGGCGGTGGTGGGCGTGAGCGGTGTGATCCTGGCCGCCCTGTACCTGCTGTGGGCCTATCAGCGGGTGTTCCACGGGCCGGTGTCGGGCGACAACGAGAAGATGAGCGACCTGAAGCTCTCCGAGATGTTCGGGATCGCCCCCCTGATCGCACTGATCATCGCCATGGGGGTCTATCCCAAGCCGATACTCGACCGGATCGAGCCCTCGGTCGACGCCCTCGTGGCCCACATCGGCCAGCGGGTCGACGGGTTCAGCGAGCAGGAGCCGGAGCCGGTGGCCCCGGCCGGAGTCGACGAACTCATCGCCACCGCCGAGGCCTCGGGCCACGGCGGCGAAGCCGAAGCCCAGGAAGCCGAAGAGGGGGCAGAATGATCGCGCTGGTGGCCCAGGACACGCAGACGGTGGCGTTGCCGGGTCCACCGGTGGTGTGGTCGCTGCTGTGGCCGTTCCTGATCCTGGCCGTGGGCGGTGTCCTGCTGGTCACGGTCACCTCGGTGGTGCCGGTGCTGCGGGGCCGGAGCTTCCCGGCCGCCTTCACCTGCCTCACGGCCCTGGCCTCGGGCCTGTCGCTGATCCCGGTGTGGCAGCGGGTCGACCGCCTCGACCTGGTGGGCGGCACCATCGGTAGCGGTACCGAGGGTCCCCGGAGCCTGGTGTCGGGCGCCTATGCGGTAGACGGGTTCACGGTGTTCGTCACCGGTGTGATCTGCGTGTCGGTGTTCCTGACCGCCCTCCTGCTCGACGGGTACCTCCGTCGGGAAGGACTGGATGGGCCGGAGTGGTACGTCCTGATGCTGATGTCGGCCTCGGGCGGGGTGCTGCTGGCTTCGGCCAACGACCTCATCGTGTCGTTCCTCGGGCTCGAGATCCTGTCCATCGCGGCCTACGTCATGGCGGCCCTGCACCTGCGGCGGGCCGAGTCGCAGGAGGCCGGGTTCAAGTACTTCGTGCTGGGGGCGCTGGCCTCGGCCTTCTTCCTGTACGGGATCGCCCTGGTCTACGGCGCCACCGGCTCCACCACGCTGCAGGGGATCTTCGCTGCCGGGCCCAACGCCGCCGGGCTCGACCCCCGCACCGACTCCTCCCTGATCCTGGCGGGCATGGCCCTGCTGCTGGTGGGCTTCGCCTTCAAGGTGTCGGCCGTGCCCTTCCACTTCTGGGCCCCGGACGTGTACCAGGGGGCGCCCAGCCCGGTGGTGGCCTTCATGGCCTCGGGGGTCAAGGTGGCCGGGTTCGCCGGGCTGGCCCGGATCTTCCTCTACGCCTTCCAGCCCTACTGGGCCGACTGGCGGCCCGCCATCGCCGCCCTCGCCGTGCTGTCGACGATCGTGGGCGGCCTGCTGGCACTGGCCCAGCGCAACGTGAAGCGCATGCTGGCCTACTCCTCGATCAACCACGCCGGCTTCATGCTGCTGGCCATCCACGCCGCCGCCAGCCCCGACGACGGGGGCCAGCGAGGGGCCGAGGCCCTGCTGTTCTACCTCCTGGCCTACACGGTGATGGTCACCGGCACGTTCGGTGTGGCCACGATCGTGGGCGGCCGGGGCGACGGGCGCCACGACCTCGACGATTACCGGGGCCTGTCCCGTTCCAACCCGCTGCTGGCCGGCGTGATGGCGATCCTGTTGTTCTCCCAGGCCGGTGTGCCGTTCACATCGGGCTTCTTCGCCAAGTTCCGGGTGATCGGGGCCCTCGCCTCCGACGGCTCCTACGCCCTGGGTGGGGCGGCCATGCTGGCCGCCGTGATATCGGCCGTGCTGTACCTGCGCATCGTCGTGTCGATGTTCCTGATCGACAACGGCGAGGCCCACGAGGCCGACCACGAGGCGGTCGACGCCGTGGCCGGCGGTCGGGCGGCGCCCGAGGCCGAGGGCGACACCCTGGTCGAGGCGAGCCCGGAGGCGTCGGTGCTGACGTCGGTGCGGGCCCCCGCCCCCACCGCCCTGCTGGCCGTGTGCCTGGCCGCCGCCGTGACCCTGGTGCTGGGCCTGCTGCCCGATCTCGGCGGGGGCATCCTGAGCGACGCCGCCAGCGCCCTCCTCCTCGCCGGCTGATCGGCCCCACCCGGCCACCGTTCTGCGCGACGTAACCGCGCCCCACCCCCGAACTGCGCGACGTTTTCGCTGTCTTTCGGGGGTTTTCGCGACGCAGATCGGCGGCGGGGCGCGGTTTTCGCGTCGTCAGTCACGCTTGTCTCCTCGACGATGAACAATGGTCTCCACCTGTGGCACGGCCCGAACCGCTACCGGCTCGCCGC
>CADEDH010000031.1:0-24253 GCA_902826025.1 uncultured Actinomycetes bacterium | reverse complement strand
CGATGAACAATGGTCTCCACCTGTGGCACGGCCCGAACCGCTACCGGCTCGCCGCCGGCAACGTGGCCTACGTGCCGGGCGCGGGGACCGTCGCGGGCGGTGCTGTCGGCGGCGTACTGGGCGGTGTGTTCGGTGGCGCCGCCGAGCTGGGCGTCGCCGGCGCCAGCGCCGCGAGCATCCCAGGCAGTCTCAGCCTGGACCAGGCGAACCGCGCCCAGGCCGACACGTGGTTCGACCTGCTGCGTGCCCGACAGACCGACCCGCCGGCAGGTGTGCGCGTCAGGCCGCCGTGGCCGAACTGGGCGTGGTGGCTGGGCATCTTCGGCTTCGTCCTCGTCTTGGTCGCCGTCATCACCGGGATCACGTTCGCCACGTCCTGACCGAGGGGCTCGACGCGGCCCGCCATCGGGCCGGCCCGCTTCGGCCCCTATCGTGGGTGTCGTGACCGATCTCGCCCCTGCCCGCCCCACCGTCGACGGGGTGACGGCGCAGCCACTGGCGGCTCCGGGGTTGGCGATCGGGCCGCTCCGCCTGGAGCAGCCTGTGGTGCTGGCCCCCATGGCCGGGGTCACCAACGCCCCGTTCCGCCGGCTGTGCCGCCGGTTCGGGGGCGGGCTGTACGTGAGCGAGATGATCTCGGCCCGGGCCCTGTGCGAGGGCAACGACAAGACCGACGGCATGGCCGCCTTCGCTCCCGACGAGTCGCCCCGGAGCCTCCAGCTGGTTGGTGTGGATCCGGCTTACGTGTCCCGGGCGGTGGAGATCCTGGTCGGCGAGGGCCGGGTGGACCACGTCGATCTGAACTTCGGCTGCCCGGCCCGCAAGGTCACCCGGGCCGGCGGCGGCGGTGCCCTGCCCTGGAAGCGGCGCCTCTACGCCTCGATCGTGGCCGCCGCCGTACGGGCCGCCGGGCCGGTACCGGTCACGGTCAAGCTGCGGGTGGGGATCGACGACGAGCGCCACACCTACCTCGACGCCGGCCGCATCGCCGAGGCCGAGGGGGTGGCCGCCGTCGCCCTGCACGGGCGCACCGTGGCCCAGCTGTACTCGGGCCAGGCCGACTGGTCGCACATCGCGGCGTTGAAAGAGGCGGTGTCGTCGATCCCGGTGCTGGGCAACGGCGACATCTGGGAGGCGTCCGACGCCCTGGCCATGATGGAGATCACCGGCTGTGACGGGGTGGTGATCGGTCGGGGCTGCCTGGGCCGGCCCTGGCTGTTCGGCGAGCTGGCGGCCGCCCTCGGCGGCCGCCCGGTGCCGCCACCGCCCACCACGGCCGAGGTGGTGCCGGTGATGGTGGAGCACGCCGAACTGCTCGCCGCCTGGTTCGGGCCGGAGAAGGGCATCCGGGAGCTACGCAAGCACACCGGCTGGTACCTCAAGGGCTACCCGGTGGGCAGCCCTGTGCGGGCCGCCCTCAACCAGGTCCGCAGCCTGGCCGAGCTGGGAGACCTCCTGGGCGGCCTGCCCGACGTCGCCCTGCCCCCCGGCGGCCTCCGTCTGGCCCGGGGCCACACCCAGGGCCCTCAGCAGGTGGCTGTGCCCGCGGGGTGGCTCGACGACCCCTGGGACGACGCCCTGGCCGACGCCAGCGCCGACACCACAGCCTCCGGCGGCTGATCCCGCCGACCTTTGTCACCTTGTGCCGCCTGTGGCGGCATTTCTTCCCAAGGTTCGGGTCCGGGGCGCGGGTCGAGCGATTGGTGAGCGGGCGGCAGGGGGTCGGGGCGAGCTAAGTTCCGCTCCATGACCGTTGCTCTCATCACTGGCGCCAACTCGGGAATCGGACGATCGGCGGCTGTCGACCTGGCGGCCAAGGGGTGGACCGTCTACGGGTCGATGCGGGGCCTCGACAAGGGGACCAAGCTGGCCGAGATGGCTGAGGCTCGCGGCGTCACCGTGCACCCCGTGGTGTGCGACGTCACCGACACCGAGTCGGTCAACCGGGCCGTGGCCGAGGTGACCGAGGCCGCCGGCCAGATCGACGTCCTGGTCAACAACGCCGGCATCGGTGGCAACGGCGTGTCCGAGGAGGCGCCGATCTCCCTCTACGAGGAGGTCATGGACGTCAACGTGTACGGCATCATCCGCTGCTCCCAAGCGGTGGTGCCCCAGATGCGGGCCCGCGGCAATGGCTGCATCATCAACATCGGCTCGATCGCCGGCGTGATCGCCGCCATCTCCCAGAGCCCCTACGTGGTGTCGAAGTTCGCGGTGGAGGGCCTGAGCGAGGGGATGGCCCAGGAGCTGGCCCCGTTCGGGATCCGGGTGGCCCTGATCGAGCCCGGCATCGTGAAGACGGCGATCATGGCCAAGAACACCGACGCCCCCAACGCCACCGGGGCCTACGACACCCACAACCGTCGTTTGTTCGCCTTCTACGCCGCCGGCCTGCGCACGCCGGGCCAGCCCGAGGAGGTGGCCGAGGTGATCCACGCCGCCGCCACCGACGACCCGCCGAAGTTCCGTTACACCTGCGGCTGGGGCGGCCCGGAGATCGTCGAGCGGCGCCCGCAGATGGCCATGACCGACTGGATCGCCCTCGGCGCCGCCCCCACCGACGCCGAATACGCCGCCGGGTTCTCCGAGCTGTTCGGCGTCGACATCACCTCCGGCTTCAGCTGATCGCAGGACGGAACGCCCCGCCCGGGGAAGGCCCAGGCCAGGTAGGAGATCTCAACCAGAAAGTCACATGTGACTATCTTGGGTAGGCGCGAACTTGGCCGCTAGGATCGCCAGTCGTGTCGGACTTCCTCCGCCAGTACCTGCTCGTCATCCTTTTCGCCCTGCTCGCCGTGGGGGTGGTCGGTGCCTTCATCGGCCTGGCATCCCTTCTGCGACCCAACCGACCCTCCAAGGGCAAGTTGGAGAACTACGAGTCGGGCGTCGATCCTGTGGGCTCCGGCTGGTCACAGAGCCAGATTCGGTACTACATATTCGCTCTGCTGTTCGTGATGTTCGATGTCGAGGCGGTCTTCATCTTCCCCTGGGCCACCCGCCTGGAGGAGTACGGCTACTTCGGTCTGCTGGAGATGGTCATCTTCATCGCCATCCTCACCCTCGGGTTGGGGTACGCCTGGCGCAAGGGCGTGCTCCGGTGGGCCTGAGGCTGGCATAGCGAAGCGGGCTGGGGAGAGGGGAACGGGAGAGGCACAAGTGGGACTGGTCGAATCGGGCAAGCTGCCCAAGGGTCTGACGACCCTGCTGAACATGAGCCGCAAGTACTCGCTGTGGGTGTACCAGTGGGGTCTGGCTTGCTGCGCCATCGAGATGGGGGCGGCCTTCGGCTCGCCCCGTTACGACGTGATGCGCCTGGGCGTGATCCCCCTGCCGGCCAGCCCCCGTCAGGCCGACCTGGTGGTGATCTCGGGCACCGTCACCGACAAGATGGCGCCCGCCGTCCGCCGGCTGTACGAGCAGATGCCGGAGCCGAAGTACGTGATCTCGATGGGTTCGTGCGCCAACTGCGGCGGCCCCTACTGGGACAGCTACTCGGTCACCAAGGGCGTCGACCAGGTGATCCCGGTCGATGTCTACGTGCCCGGCTGCCCGCCCCGGCCCGAGGCGCTGCTGGAAGGCATCGTGCTGCTCCAGGAGCTGATCATGAACGAAGACATGGCCACCAAGTGGAAGGGTGATCCCCTTGCCATCGGCTGACACCGAAACCCCCGAGGCCGGTTCCGAGGCCGCGGCCGACGAAGGGCGCAGCGCCCTCCTGGAAGCGCTCACCACCGAGCTGGGCGACGCCCTGGTCGATTCCCACCTGCTCCCGGGCAAGGATCTGTGGATCCGGGTGGCCACCGAGGCCTGGGGCTCCACCGCCGACTACCTGCGCAACCGCCAGCGGTTCCGCTTCTTCGACTTCCTGTCGGCCATCGACTGGCTGCCCTCTCCCTACGGCCGCAGCCTCGACGCCGCCGTCGACAACATCCTGGAGGGGAAAGGTCTCGTCGGCGACGGCGACGACGAGGGCGACGACCCGACGACGCACGCTCCTTCCGGTGCTGGCGCCGGGGCCTACGCCGGGGGTGAGACCCGGTTCCAGGTCTTCGCCCGGGTCTACAGCCTGACCACCAAGCTCGGTGTCACGTTGAAGACCGACGTCGGCAACCTCGGCGATCCCCTGCAGGTCGGCACCTGGACCGGCACCTACCCCGGGGTCGACTGGCACGAGCGGGAGGCCTACGAGATGTTCGGCATCACGTTCGTCGGCCACCCCGGGCTGCGCAAGCTCTACCTCCCGGGCGACTTCGAGGGTCACCCCATGCGCAAGGACTTTCCCCTGCTGGCCCGGCTCATCAAGCCGTGGCCCGGCATCGTGGACGTGGAACCCATGCCCGGTGTGGCCGACGAGGGCGACGCTGCGGGCGGCGACGCCGGAGAAGGTGCAGCATGACCGCCACCCAACCCAACATCGACCGGCGCCAGCTCTCCTACATCGCCGGCCAGGCGGCCGATGCCCGGGTGAACGTGGAGCTCGAGGCCGAGGGCATGACCCTCAACATCGGCCCCCAGCACCCGGCCACCCACGGCACGTTGCGGATCGTGGTCCGCCTCGACGGGGAGCAGGTCATCGAGGCCGACCCGATCATGGGCTACATGCACCGCGGCTACGAGAAGCTGGTCGAGGTCCGCACCTACCCCCAGATCAACACGCTGGTCAACCGGATCGACTGGCTCGGCAGCTTCGCCAATGAGGTGCCGTTCATCCTGGCCTGTGAGCAGCTCATGGGCATCGAGGCTCCGCCCCGGGCCCAGTGGATCCGCACTCTGTTCTTCGAGCTGTCCCGCATCGCCAACCTCACCCTGTTCCTGGGCGACATGGGCGTGCAGCTGGGCGCCGTCACCCCGGTGTTCTACGCCTTCCGGGACCGGGAGCACATCCTCAACCAGATCGAGTCGGCCACGGGCGGCCGGTTCCACCCCAACTTCGACCGCATCGGCGGCCTCAAAGACGACCTGCCGGCCGGCTGGGTCGACGAGACGCGCCGGGCGCTGGGCCACATCCGCAAGTTCTGCGACGTGATGGAAGACCTGATCGTCGGCAACGAGATCTTCGAGGCCCGTACCCGCGGCATCGGGGTCATCCCGGCCGACGTCGCCCTGTCGTACGGTCTGTCGGGGGCGAATGTGCGGGCCTCCGGGGTCGACTGGGATCTCCGGCGCGACAGCTCCAATTCGGGCCTGGTCTACGACAAGCTCGACTGGAAGGTGTGGACCCACCCCGACGGAGACTCGTTCGCCCGGTACTGGGTGCGCCTGCAGGAGGTCCGCGAGGCCTGCCACATGGTCGACCAGCTGCTCGACTCGATCCCGGCTGGCCCGATCATGGCCAAGGTGCCCCGCATCATCAAGGTGCCCGCAGGTGAGGCCTACGTGGCCACCGAGAACCCGCTGGGGGAGATGGGCTACTACGTGGTGAGCCAGGGCGGCCTCGAGCCGTTCCGGGTCAAGATCCGCTCCGCCAGCTTCTCCAACATGTCGATCGCGCCGTGGGTGCTCAAGGGCACGTACGTTCCCGACGTGATCACGATCCTGGCCTCCCTTTACTTCATCCTGGGAGACATCGACCGATAATGCCGCTCTCTACGCTCGCTCTGCTCGCTTCGTTCACTAACCAAGTTTCGGCTTCGCCGAAACTTGCGCTCCTCGCTGTTGAGTTTCCGTACTGGGCCACCACGCTGTTCAAGCTGCTGATGGCCTTCATCGCCGTGCTGATCCCGGCCGGCGGGACGGTGTACCTGTACCTGTTCAAGATGGTCAGCTTCATGCAGAGCCGGCTCGGCCCCATGGAGGCCGGCCCCTACGGCTCGTTGCAGTTGATGGCCGAGGTCGGCAAGTTCGCCCAGAAGGAAGACATCTTTCCGGCCCGAGCCGACCGCTTCGTCTTCGCCGCCGCCCCCTACGTGGTGCTGGTGAGCACGTTCCTGCTGGTACTGGTAATCCCGTTCGGGCCCGACGCCGCCTTCGCCAATTTCGACGTCGGCGTGTTCCTGGCCCTGGCCGTGTCGTCGCTGTCGGTGATCGGCATCCTCATGGCCGGCTGGGCCAGCGCCTCCAAGTACTCGCTCCTTGGTGGCCTGCGGGCCGCCGGTCAGCTGATCGCCTACGAGCTGCCGCTGGTGCTGGCGGTGGTCGGCGTGGTCATCCAGGCTGGTTCGCTCAACCTGCAGCGGATCGTGCAGGCGCAGGTGGAGGGCGAGATCTTCGGCTGGGGGGCCCTGGGCAACCCGTTCTTCCTCACCCAGATCATCGGCTTCTTCATCTTCCTGGTGGCGGTACAGGCCGAGTTGGCCCAGGTGCCGTTCGACATGCCCGTCGCCGAGTCGGAGCTGGTGTCGGGCTACATGACCGAGTACTCGGGCTTCCGCTTCCTGCTGTTCTTCATCGCCGAGTTCGCCACGGCCAACATCTTCGCCTTCCTGGCCTCGGTGCTGTTCCTCGGCGGCTGGTCGCTCCCTCCGTTCGTGACCGACATCTTCGGGATCGACTCGTACTCCAACGCCATGAACGTGATCGGCCCCATCGTGATGGCAACCAAGATGTTGCTCCTCACGTTCGTCATCTACTGGGTGCGCTTCACCTATCCGCGGTTCCGGGAGGATCAGCTCCAGCGCTTCGCCTGGAAGTTCCTGATCCCGTTGGCTCTGTTCAACATCGCGCTCACCGGCTTCTTCAAGGTGGCTCTCTGATGGCTCTCGTTCCCGGTGTGATCAAGGGTCTCGGCGTCACGTTCTCCGAGATCGTGAAGACGGTGACCAAGGGGCCGGAGACGGTCCAGTACCCCCACGCCAAGGAAGACCCGGTACCCCGGGCCCGTGGCGTGATCGCGCTCCACGAAGACAACTGCACCTCGTGCATGCTGTGCGCCCGGGAGTGCCCCGACTGGTGCATCTACATCGAGGGTCACAAGGAGCTGGCCCCGCCCCGCCGGGCCGGGGGCAAGCCCCGCTCGGTCAACAAGCTCGACCGCTTCGACATCGACTACGGCCTCTGCATGTACTGCGGGATCTGCGTCGAGGTGTGCCCGTTCGAAGCCCTGTTCTGGAGCCCCGAGTTCGAGTACTCCGAGCCCCGGATCGCCGACCTCCTGCACGACAAGACCCGTCTCGGCCAGTGGATGACCACCGTGCCCGAGTTCGAGTCCTACGAGGCCGGCGCCCAGGTGAAAGGAAAGAAGGTGCCCCGATGACGGCTGCGATCCTGGCCCAGGAGGCCCTGAGCCGCACCGAGTCGGGCGTGGTCAACGGGTTCTTCGCCGTGCTGGCCATCGTGGCCATCGTCTCCGCCCTCAAGATGGTGACGAGCTCCAACGTGGTGCACGCCGCCCTCTACCTGCTGGTCGTCCTGTCGGCAGTGGCCGGCGTGTACGTGATCCTGGGGGCCGAGTTCGTGGCCGCCACCCAGGTGCTGGTCTACCTCGGCGCCATCATGGTCCTGCTCCTGTTCGGCGTGATGCTCACCCGGGCCAAGATCGGGACCGACACCGACCTCGACAACGAGCAGCGTTGGATCGGCGCCCTGGTGGGTGCCGGCATGCTGGCCGTGATGACCTACTCCCTGTGGGAGGGGTTCGGTGACGACAAGCTGCCCGACACGATGGTTCCCCAGCCCACCCAGGCCGTGTCCGATTCCATCTTCGGCACCTACCTGGTGCCGTTCGAGGCCTTGTCGCTGCTCCTGCTGGCCGCCCTGATCGGGGCCGTCGTGGTGGCCCGGAGGGACTGACGTATGTACCTGAACCAGTTTCTGATCCTGGCCGCCGCCCTGTTCTGCATCGGTGTCTATGGCGTGCTGGCCCGTCGCAACGGCGTGCTGGTCCTCATGTCGATCGAGCTCATCCTCAACTCGGTGAACATCAACCTCGTGGCCCTGTCGGCCATGAACGGTGATGTGACCGGGCAGGTCTTCGCCCTGTTCGTGATCGCGGTGGCGGCCGCCGAGGTGGGCGTCGGGCTCGCCATCGTGCTGCTCATCTACCGGAACCGCCGCAGTATCGACATCGCTGAAGCGAACCTGCTCAAGGGCTGAAGAGGGATCAAACGTGTTTGCTGCCGAAGCCGCCGAAACTGCTGTGTCCTGGTTCTATACCCATGCCTGGGTGATCCCGGCTCTGCCCGCCGCGTCGTTCGTCCTCATCCTGTTCTTCGGCAAGCGCCTGCCGTTCAAGGGGGCCGAGATCGGCATCACGGCCGTGGCCGCCGCCTTCGTGCTGGCCGTGCTCACCACGTTCACCTGGATCGGTGACGTCCAGGCCGAGATCGCCTCCCACGAGGAGGGCACCACCACTGAGGAGCACGGCACCACCGAGGGCGGGGCCACCACTGAGGAGGAGCACGGCACCACCGAGGAGGAGGCCCCGGCCACTTCCGAGGAGGAGGAGGGCCTCGCCTCAGGGGAGCAGGCCGCTCCGGCCGCCCCCGTCGCCGAAGAGGAGGAAGGGGGGCACGCCACCAGGGGCGCCCCGATCCTGACCGAGCGCACCTGGTTCTCCAACGGGGCCGACACGTTCCGCATCGGCACCCTCATCGACGGCCAGTCGGTGATGCTGCTGTTCGTCGTCACCTTCATCTCGCTGCTGGTGCACGTCTACTCGACCGACTACGTGCACGGCGACCGCCGCTACACCCACTTCTTCGCTTTCCTGTCGCTGTTCACGGCGGCGATGCTCTACTACGTCCTGTCCTCCAACACCCTGCAGATGATCATGGGGTGGGAGCTGGTGGGCGTCTGCTCGTTCGGCCTCATCGGGCACTGGTGGGAAGAGAAGGCCAACTCCGACGCCGCCCTCAAGGCCTTCTTCACCAACCGGGTGGGCGACATCGGCCTCCTGGTCGGCATGATCACCCTGTACTTCGCCTCGGGGAAGACCTTCGACGTGGTCGAGATCAACTCGAAGGCCATCTCCGGTGAGACGTCGCACACCGCCCTGCTCGTGGCCTCCCTGTGCCTGATGGCGGCGGTGATGTCGAAGTCGGGCCAGTTCATCCTCCACACCTGGCTGCCCGACGCCATGGCCGGGCCAACCCCGGTGTCGGCCCTGATCCACGCGGCCACGATGGTGGTGGCCGGGGTCTACCTGATCGGCCGGCTCTACGGCGTGTTCTGGATGGGCCTGTCGATCCCCGGCAGCTCGATCAACGCCATGGCCGTGATCGGCGCCGTCACCACGGTGGGCGGCGGTCTGCTGGCCTTCGTCCAGCGGGACATCAAGAAGGTCCTGGCCTACTCCACCGTCTCCCAGCTCGGCTACATGGTGCTGGCCCTCGGGGTGGGGGCCTACACGGCCGGCATGTTCCACCTCTTCACCCACGCCTTCTTCAAGGCCTGCCTGTTCCTGGGGGCCGGCTCGGTGAGCCATGCCTGCCACCACAGCTTCGACATGAAGGCCGACATGGGCGGGCTGCGCAAGTACATGCCCAAGACGTTCATCACCTTCGTCATCGGCTCGCTGGCCCTGGCCGGCATTCCTCCGCTGGCCGGCTTCTGGTCCAAAGACGAGATCCTGGCCGGCGCCGGCGTGTGGCCCGGGACCGAGGGCAACGGCGACTACTGGATGCCGTTCGTGTTCGGCATGATCACCGCCGCCCTCACCGCCGCCTACATGACCCGCACCGTGTGGCTCACCTTCTTCGGCGAATACCGGGGCCACGCCCACCCGCACGAGTCGGGCCCCCGGATCACCACCCCGCTGATCATCCTGGCCTTCATGGCCGTGGTGGTGGGGTTCCTCAACCTGCCCGGCCCGTTCGTGGAGACCCTGGGCCTGCCCGCGGGGATCGCCCACCGGTTCGAGGAATGGGTGGAGCCGGGGGGCATCGCCAGCTTCCCCCCCATCGACCACGCCAACCCCAGCCTTACGCTGGCCATCGTGGCCTCGCTCCTGGCCGCTGGCGCCGGTTTCGTGGTCCTGCGCTACTACAAGGCGTTGTACGCCAAGGACGCCCACGCCGCGGAGTACACCGACGGCCTGCGCTCCCGTAACACCCTGGCCGCCGCCGGTTACCGGGTGCTGGAGAACAAGTACTACCTCGACCACCTCTACACCGGGATCATCGCCGGGGCCACCAAGGGCCCGATCGCCGACGCCGCCTACTGGATCAACCAGAACATCATCGACGGCATCATCAACACCGTCGGCAAGTTCTCGGTGGGCCTGGGCCGATTCGTCTACCACTTCATCGACCAGGGGATGGTCGACGAGGCGGTCAACGTCTCGGGCCGGACGGCGTCGGGCTCGGGTCAGTTCCTGCGCCGGATCCAGACCGGGCAGATCCGCCAGTACGCCACCCTCATGTTCGGTTCGGCCGCTCTTCTGGCCGCCGTCTTCATCATCGCCATCTGACGATGGCGATCGTCCACGTTGTTCACCAGTTCACCCGGCCATCCGGCGGGCGAGATATCCAGGGATCAGTTGCATGACCGACTTTCTGAATGACTGGGGCATCGCCCTGATGGTCTTCCTCCCCCTCGTCGGGGTCGCCATCATGATGGTGATCCCGGGCCAGGAGGAGGAGACCCACAAGCTCATCGCTCTGGTCACCAGCCTCGGCTCGGCCGTGATGGGCGTGCTGCTCCTGCAGAACTTCGACTACGACCGCACGAAGGATCTCCAGTTCCTGGTGGACCAGCGCTGGATCGAAGTGATCAACGCCCGGTTCACGGTGGGCCTCGACGGGATCTCGCTCCCGCTGGTGGCCCTCACCCTGCTGGTCACCCCGCTCGTCATCATCTACAGCTGGAACCACATCCCCGACCCGGGCAACGCCAAGGCCTTCCTCATCCTGATGCTGGTGCTCCACACCGGCATGCTGGGCACGTTCGTGGCCCAGGACCTGGTCCTGTTCTTCGTGTTCTTCGAGGTCGTGCTGCTGCCGATGTACTTCATGATCGGCGTGTGGGGCGGCGAGAACCGGCTCTACGCCGCCATCAAGTTCTTCCTCTACACCCTGTTCGGCTCGGCCTTCATGTTGGTCGCCTTCCTGGCCCTGTACTGGGTCACCGGCTCCCAGACCTTCAACCTGCAGGATCTGGCCGCCGAGGTGGCCAGCCGTGACATCCCGCTGCGCACCCAGGTGCTGATCTTCGGCGGCATGTTCCTCGGCTTCGGCATCAAGGTGCCGATGTTCCCCTTCCACACCTGGCTGCCCGACGCCCACACCCAGGCCCCTACCCAGGGCTCGGTGATCCTGGCCGCCGTGCTGCTGAAGCTCGGCACCTACGGCTTCGTCCGCATCGCCCTGCCGATCCTGCCCGAGGCGGCCGTGGAGTGGGCCCCCTGGATCGGCCTGCTGGCTGTCATCGGCATCATCTACGGCGCTTTGGGCTGCCTGGCCCAGACCGACATGAAGCGCCTGATCGCCTTCTCCTCGGTGGCCCACATGGGTTATGTGATGCTGGGCATCGCCACCCTCACCAACTTCGGCATCAACGCCGCCATCTTCGGCATGGTGGCCCACGGCCTCATCACCGGCATGTTGTTCTTCATCGCCGGTTCGGTGAAGGAGCGCTACCACACCCTCGAGATCAAACGGCTGGGCGGCCTGCTGGTGCAGGCCCCCCACATGGGCTGGATCCTGGGCTTCACCTCGATGGCCTCCCTCGGCCTGCCCGGCCTGGCCGGGTTCTGGGGTGAGTTCCCCGCCATCCTGGCCGCCTACAACCCGGCGCCCGGCCTGTCGGTGAGCCTGTTCCGCACGTACATGGTGATCGCCGCCGTCGGCACCGTGCTGGCCGCCGCCTACCTGCTGTGGCTGCTCCAGCGCACGGCCTTCGGCACCCCGTCCGAAGAGTTCGCCCACGACGACCACATCCACGACACGGTCTTCACCGAGTGGGTGGCCTGGGTGCCGATGCTGATCCTGATCGTGGTGCTCGGGTTCATCCCCAGCCTCATCTTCGACGTCACCAACGCCCCGGCCACCGTGGTCGGCGACGTGTTCGAGGCCCTGGGGCGCTGACATGACCCTCGCCTTCCTCGCCCAGCAGACGATCGAGCGGATCCCGTTCGATTCACCGACGATCGACTGGCACGCCTTCGCCCCCGAGGCGATCCTGCTGGCCTGGACCTGCCTGGTGGTCGTGGTCGACATGGTGGGCCTGGAGCGCGCCCGGCGGTTCATGCCCGGTCTCACCGGCGTCGGCTTCCTGCTGGCCACGATCCCCGTGCTCACCCTGTGGAACGACGGCGCCACCCGGAGCCTGTTCGAAGGGGCGTACGTGGTCGACCGCTACGCCCTGGCCCTCAAAGGCCTGTTCCTCATCTCGGGCTACGTGGTCGTGCTGCTCAGCACCCAATACATGGCCGATGGCGACTACTACGACAGCGAGTACTACATCCTGCTCGCCTCGTCGGTGCTGGGCATGACGGTCATGGCCTCGGCCCGGGACCTGATCACGATCTTCGTGGCCCTGGAACTGCTGTCGATCCCGGCTTACCTTCTGGCCGCGTGGCGGAAGCGGGACCTCAAGTCCAACGAGGCCGGCCTCAAGTACATGCTGATGGGCATCTTCGCCTCGGCCATCATGTTGTACGGCATGTCACTGCTGTACGGGGTGGCCGGCGACACCCGCCTCAGCGTGATCGCCGAGAAGCTCACCTCGGAGGGCACCAAGCCGCTGCTGACCCTGGCCGCCCTGTTCACCATCATCGGGTTCGCCTTCAAGGTGTCGGCCGTTCCCTTCCACACCTGGGCTCCCGACACCTACGAGGGCGCTCCCACTCCACTCACCGCCTTCCTCGCCGTGGCCTCGAAGGCGGCCGGTTTCGTGGCCATGGTCACGATCATCACCACCGCCTTCCCCGGTCAGGCCGACGTGGTGGAACCGTTCATGTGGGTGCTCTCGGCGCTCACGATGTCGATCGGCAACCTGATCGCCATGCGCCAGACCAACATCGTGCGCATGCTGGCCTACTCCGGTGTGGCCCAGGCCGGCTACATCATGGCTCCGCTGGCCGTGTATTCGCAGACCGGCCAGAACGGCGTGTCGGCCGCCTCGGCCATCGTCAACTACCTGATCATCTACTCCGCCATGAACCTGGGCGCCTTCGCCGTGGTGATCGCAGCGGCCCGCAAGACCCGCTCGGGCGAGATCTCGTCGTTCGGCGGGATGCTGAACTACGCCCCGGGCCTGACCACGGCCATGACGGTGTTCCTGTTCTCGCTGGCCGGGATCCCGCCGATGGGTGGCTGGCTGGCCAAGTGGCAGGTGTTCAGCGTGCTGCTGCAGAGCGAGTCGACCTGGGGCACGACGCTGGCCCTGGTGGCAGCGGTGAACACGGTGCTGGCGGCGTTCTACTACCTGAACGTGGCCAAGCAGATGTGGTTCATGCCCGCCCCCGACGGCGACACGAGCCGGGTGCGGGTGCCGCCGTCGCTGGTGGCTGCCCTGGCCATCACGGTGATCGCCACACTGCTGTCGGGTGTCACCGGCCTGGTGCCCGACATCACCGACTTCGGTTCGATCGCCCTCGGCCGCTAACGTGTGCCCTTCGGGCACCTGGGGTTCGCCTGCGGCGAACGCCCCTGACGTGTGCCCCTAGCGCGGATCTGGTGTCCGGAGGCGTCACCGGTGACGGCGGGGGACACCAGATCGTGGTAGTCGAGCGGTTCGACACCTGGATGGAGCGGTGCCTGTATCACCCGGCGCACGGCTTCTACAGGTCGGGTGCCGGCGTGGCCGGGCGGCGCCGGGGCGACTTCATCACCAGCCCTGAGGTGGGGCCGCTCTTCGCCGACGTGTTGGCTGGGATGATCCATACCTGGTGGAGCGAGGCCGGAGGCCCCGACCCGTTCCTCGTGGTCGACGCCGGCACGGGCCCCGGAAGCCTGGCCCGGGCCCTGGCCGCCGCTCCCGGCCTGTCGTCCGCCACCCGCCGCGTGGTGGGTGTCGATCGGGCCGGGCCGACCGTGGGGCCCGGCGACGGCGACGACCCCCTGGCCGGGCTCGATCTGGCCGGCGCAGTGGTGATCGCCAACGAGTTGCTCGACAACCTGCCGTTCCGGGTGGTCGAGCACCGGCCCGACGGCTGGTTCGAGCTGTTCGTTGCCTCCCACCCCGCCGGGGGCGATGCCATCGGCACGGCAACCGAACGCTGGCAGCCGATCGACGATCCCGGGCTCGACGTGCCGGTGGGCACGCGGGCCCCGTGGCTGGAGCAGGCCGCCCGCTGGGTGGCCGACGTGCTCGACCGAAAGCCGGCTGCCCTGCTCGTACTCGACTATGGCGCCCCCACCACCGCCGAGCTGGCGGCCCGGGGCGGCTGGCTGCGCACGTACCGCCAGCACCAGCGGGGAAGCGACCCCCTGGCCGACCCCGGCCGGTGGGACATCACCACCGACGTCGCCGTCGACCAGCTCCCCCATTCCCCCGAGGTGACCACTCAGGCCGACCTGCTGCGCCGGTGGGGGATCGAGGCCCTGGTGGACGAGGGCCGCCGATACTGGACCAGCCACGCCGCCCGCCCCGATCTGGCCGCCCTGCGCATGCGCAGCCGGGTTGCGGAGGCCGAGGCCCTACTCGATCCCACCGGCCTCGGGGGATGGCTGGCCTGCCTCTGGCGCCCCGCCCCGGTGGCCCCGACGACACACCGGGAGTCGTCATCGTGACACCGACGGTGGTGGAGAGGCAGCGCCGAAGGGATGGTCCGGGCCTTGGTCGGCTAGCCTGGGGGCAGTGACCGCAACAGTCCGGACGGCACTCAGCCGCGAAGTGATCGCCCGTACCGCCCTTGCCCTCACCGATAAGGAGGGCCTGGCTGGCCTGTCGATGCGCAAGCTCGGCGGCCTCCTCGGCGTGGAAGCCATGTCGCTGTACCACTACGTGACGAACAAGGACGACCTGCTCGATGCCGTGCTCGATTGCCTGTTCGAGGAGATCGAGCTGCCCCGTCACATCCCGGACGACGACTGGGAGCTCGCCACGCGGGGTGGGTTGCGCTCGTTCCGCTCCGTGCTGGTCAGGCATCGCGCCGCTCTGGAGCTCTTCGCCAGCCGGCCGGGAAAGAGCGCTGCCGCCTTCGACGTGCTCAGCTGGTCCCACAGCCGGTTCCAGCTGGTCGGTTTGGACGTGGCCAAGTCGTGCCAGGCGTTCCACTTCGCCGTGTCGTTCGTGATGGGTCACGTGGCCACGGAGATGGGGACCATGGCGCTGTTGCGAGACGGCAAGGGCGTCGACCCCGAGATGGTCGACGATCCGGCCGTCCGGGCTCTGATGATCGAGCATCGGACGATCTCCAGCGACGTCATGTTCGAGAGCGGGCTGGACGCGGTGGTGGCCGGCCTGCGGGCCCTCTACCAGCTTCCCTGATTCCGCAGGGCCTACGGCCCGGCTCAGTCGCCCGACCTGGGGCGGCGGCACTAGGCTCGGTCCGCTGGGTCGCGCCCGCCGGCGGCGGGTACCGACCCCGATGATGGGGCGCCCGCGCCGGGACCACACCAGCAGATTCTTGGAGATGCACATGTCGCAAGAAGCGATCGGGGTATTCGAGGTCGAGAACCGAAGCTTTCCCCCGTCGGACGAGTTCGTGAAGCAGGCCAACGCCAGCGACCGATCGCTGTACGAGGAGGCCGAGGCCGACTACGAGGCGTTCTGGGCCCGCCAGGCCCGCGAGCTCGTGACCTGGCACAAGGACTTCGACACCACGCTGGAATGGGATCTGCCCTTCGCCAAGTGGTACGTGGGCGGCGAGCTCAACATCGCCTACAACTGTCTCGACCGGCACGTGGAGGCGGGCCGGGGCGACAAGGTGGCCTACCACTGGGAGGGCGAGCCGGGCGACACCCGCACCATCACCTACGCCGACCTGCTCACCGAGGTCTCGAAGTTCGCCAACGTGCTTCTCGGCCTGGGCCTCACCAAGGGCGACCGGGCCGCCATCTACATGCCGATGATCCCCGAGCTGCCGATCGCCATGCTGGCCTGCGCCCGCATCGGCGTGGCCCACTCCGTGATCTTCGGCGGCTTCTCGGCCGACGCCATCGTCGACCGGTGCGAGGACGCCGAGGCCAAGATCATCATCACCTCCGACGCCGGCTACCGCCGGGGCACGCCGTTCGAGCTGAAGCCCACGGTCGACGCCGCCCTCAAGATCGGCGCCCCCACGGTCACCCAGGTGGTGGTGGTCAACCGGTGCGACACCGCTCCCGACATGGTCGAAGGGCGTGACCACTGGTGGCACGACCTGATGGCCACCGCCTCCGGCGACTGCCCGGCCGAGCCCATGGATTCCGAGCAGTTGCTGTACCTGCTCTACACGTCGGGCACCACGGCCAAGCCCAAGGGCATCATGCACTCCACCGGCGGCTACCTGACCCAGGTGGCGTTCACCCACAAGTACTCGTTCGACCTGAAGCCCGACACCGACATCTACTGGTGCGCCGCCGACATCGGCTGGGTCACCGGCCATAGCTACATCGTGTACGGGCCACTGGCCAACGGCTGCACCTCGGTGATCTACGAGGGAACGCCGGACACCCCGGGCCGCGATCGGCTGTGGGACATCATCGAGCGCTACAAGGTCACCCAGCTCTACACCGCCCCTACCGCCATCCGCACCTTCATGAAGTGGGGCGACCAGGAGCCGGCCAAGCACGACCTGTCGTCGCTGCGGGTGCTGGGCACGGTGGGCGAGCCCATCAACCCCGAAGCCTGGATGTGGTACCACGAGCACATCGGTGGCGGGAACACCCCCATCGTCGACACCTGGTGGCAGACCGAGACCGGGGGGCACATGATCTGCCCCTGGCCCGGTGTCACCACCACCAAGCCCGGCTCCGCCTGCCACACCATCCCTGGCGTGTTCGCCGAGCTGGTCGACGACAACGGCAACCCGGTGGCCCAAGGTGGCGGCTACCTGACGCTCACCAAGCCCTGGCCCGGCATGCTGCGCGGCATCTGGGGTGCTCCCGAGCGGTACCGGGAGACGTACTGGAGCCGGTTCGAGGGCCGCTACTTCGCCGGCGACGGGGCCAAGATCGACGAAGACGGCTACATCTGGCTGTTGGGCCGGGTCGACGACGTGATGAACGTGTCGGGCCACCGGATATCCACCACCGAGATCGAATCGGCTCTGGTCGACCACCCGGCGGTGGCCGAGGCGGCTGTGGTGGGGGCCAACGACGAGATCACGGGCCAGGCCATCGTGGGCTACGTGATCCTCCGGGGCGGCTACGAGGCGTCCACCGAGCTGGGCAACGAGATCCGGGCCCACGTGGGGGTGAAGCTCGGTGCCATCGCCCGGCCCAAGACGGTGATCATCGTGCCCGACCTGCCCAAGACCCGGTCGGGCAAGATCATGCGCCGCCTGCTGCGCGACGTGGCCGATGGCCGCCAGCTGGGCGACACCACCACGCTGGCCGACCCCGGCGTCGTCTCCGAGATCGCCACCCGGGCCCAGGAGAACGCCGACGAAGACTGACCAGGGGCGTCGGGTGGGCGGGGGACCGATCCCCGCCCGCCCGGCCCCGAACGCCGGCCGGCGCGGCGGTACACTGGGGGCACACTATGAAGAACGGTCTCAAGACTGCGGTGCTGCTCTCGGCTCTGGCCGGGTTGCTCATGCTCTTCGGCCGCCTCCTGGGCGGCCCCGGCGGTCTCACCATCGCCTTCGGAATTTCGCTGGTGATGATCGGCGGCTCCTACTGGTTCAGCGACAAGCTGGCCATCCGCTCGGCTCGGGCGGTGGAGGTCACGGAGGACCAGCTCCCCGAGTACCACCGGGTCATGCGGGAGCTGACCCAGCTGGCTGACATCCCCATGCCCCGCCTGTACGTGTCACCCGAGCAGCAGCCCAACGCCTTCGCCACCGGCCGGGGTCCGAAGCACGCTGCGGTGTGCGTCACCGAGGGACTGCTGCGCACGCTGAGCTGGGACGAGATCCGGGGTGTGCTGGCCCACGAGCTGGCCCACGTTCGCAACCGCGACATCCTCACCGGGTCGATCGCCGCCACCATCGCCAGCACGATCAGCTTTGTGGCCCAGATGGCCATGTGGGGCTCGATGTTCGGCGGCGGCCGCAGCCGCGACGACGACGAGGGAACCAACCCGCTGGTCCTGCTGGCCTTCGCCATCCTGGCCCCGTTCGCCGCCACCATCATCCAGCTCGCCATCAGCCGGAGCCGGGAGTACGAGGCCGACCGAACCGCCGCCCGCCTGATCGGCACCGGCGAGCCCCTGGCCCGAGCGCTGGAGAAGCTCCACGGCTATTCGGTGCGGGTGCCCAGTCATGTGGCTCCGGCCCAGGCCAGCAACTACATCGTCAACCCTCTGGCCAACCGCAAGGTGGCGTTCGCCAACCTGTTCGCCACCCACCCGGCGGCCGAGGAGCGCGTCCGTCGCCTTCGCTCCGGCGACTGGCAGCACGCTCTGTAGGTATTTGGGGGGGGCTCTGCGCCCCCGCCGGGCGGGGTTGGGTGCCGGAGCGTCAGGCCGCTGGTCGTGCGCAACCAGTGAAGAGTGTTGCCGCTCTTCCGCTTGCCTTGGTCCTACTGATTCCGATTCGACGTTCTGGTATGCGACTCACACCTGCTGAGGTGAAAGGCAGTCCGTTATCGACGGATGTGTTGGTCAAGGTTCGTTGATACAGGCGCACATTCGGCTCGCTCCGGCACCCGGTTCTCGGCCGCCCCGAGGGGCGGCTCAGACCTCCTCCAGCTCGACCAGCTCGGTCCGGTTGGCGTCGTTCAGGGCCTGCTTGATCCCGGCGGCGTAGGCCTGGATCCGGTCGACGTGGTCCCATACCGCCCGGCGGGGACCGCCGAACTCGGTGACGTCCACCACCTTGTAGCCCTCGATCTCGATCTCCTCGATCTTGTGGCCCTGCTCCGAGATGATCTCCCGTTTGCGTTCGATGCGCTTGATCGAGCGGTGCACGATGTGGCCGTCAGCCTCTTCGATCAGGTTCACGTCCTCCGAGCGCACGGGCGTGGCCCGGGCCACCTCCTCCAGCTTGGGGATGATGTCGTTGCGCAGCACGAGCAGCGCTGGGACGCTGAGCGTGCGCTCGTTCCCGTCGAGGTCGACCACGGTGCCGGTGGCCACCTGGTTGGTGGCTGAGATCCGCAGGGCCAGATCCTGGTCCTGGGCGATGAGCGACTCGATCATCGACTGGCACTCCTCGATCGTGTAGTGGCGCTCGCTGACCCGGAGCGAACCTGGCTCCGGCTCGAACGACCCGTCGCCCTCGATCGACTTCGTGGTGAACTCGCGCTTGAGGAACCCGGCCTGCCGCAGCCGGTTCGTCCATTTCTCCAGCTCGGCGCCCACCTTCTTCCGCTCGTTGAACGCATCGCCCAGCGTCATCGTCATCGCTGCCGCCTCCTTTCGGGGCTTCTCCACTACGTACCCGGACCCGGATACCGGCTCGGTACCGTAGCCGAGACTGCCCGGTAGTGGCCGTCGATTTTGCCTCCGACCGACCGACCGACCGACCGCCGGCCGGGCGGAGGACGGCGGTATCAGTCGCGGAAGTTCTCGAACTGGAGGGGGACGTCGAAGTCGCCCTCTTTGAGCGAGGCGATCACGGCCTGGAGGTCGTCGCGCTTCTTGCCCGAGACCCGCACCTGATCGCCCTGGGTCTGGGACTGGACGCCTTTGAGCTTCATGTCCTTGATGTGGATGTTGATCTTCTTGGCCAGATCGGCCGAGATCCCGGCCTTGAGCGACGCCGACTGACGGGCCCGGCCCTTGGTGGCGTCTTCCACCGTGCCGAACTCGATCGACTTGAGAGAGATCTTGCGCTTGACCAGCTTCTCTTCCAGGACCTGGCGTAGGGCGGTGAGCCGGTCCCGGCTGGCCGACTCCAGCGTCACGGTCATGCCCTTGGCATCGAGCGAGACCGTCGAGTCGGTGTCCTTGAAATCGAAGCGGGTGCTGACTTCGCGGCTGGCCTGATCGACGGCGTTGACCACTTCCTGCATCTCGATCTGAGAGACAACATCGAAGGTAGGCATGTCCTCAACCGTACTCCGAGGCTCCCCACTAGCGTTGCCCCGATGGAGCTGAGCGAGCGGTGGTTCGACGACTACGCAGTGGGTGAGGTGATCGACGTCCCCGGGGTGCACGTGATGGACGGCGACCGTATGGTCGCCTTCGCCCAGGAGTTCGATCCCCAGCGTTTCCACGTCGATGCCGAAGCGGCCCGGGCCACCATCTACGGCGGCCTCATCGCCAGCGGCTGGCACACCGGCGCCGTGCTCATGAAGCTGCTGGCCACCACGCTCGGCCCGGCCAGCCTGGGCTCACCCGGCGGTCGGGAGCTGCGATGGCACTCGCCGGTGCGGGCCGGCGATGAACTGCGCCTGCGTATCACCGTGCTCGACGCCAAGGTGTCGTCGAGCAAGCCCGATCGCGGTGTGCTCACCTGCCGTCACGAGCTGTGCAATCAGACCGGCGAAGTGGTCATGAGCTTCGAGCCGGCCATGATGCTCCTGCGCCGACCGGAGGCCGAGCGGCCGGCCCGATGACGGCGATGTTGTCGATGGTGCCGAAACAGGGTGCGGCCAGCGGGACCTAGCCGATAGCCTCATCAATCCCAGGGTCGGTGCCCGAGTGGCCAAAGGGAGCGGACTGTAAATCCGTCGGTTACGCCTACGTAGGTTCGAATCCTACCCGGCCCACGGTAGCTCACGAGAGCGGCGCGCACAGCCTCCGCCGCCGCTCTCGTGAGCTCCTCACGTTCAGGGCCCGGGACCTCGCTGGCCAAGTCAGCTCAGAGCAGTCGTTGGTAGAGGCCCACGTCGTGCCAGCGGTTGAACTTGCGGGCCACCTCGCGCTCGACGCCCACCAGGGAGAAGCCGTGGCGCTCGTGGAGGCCGGCGCTGGCCTCCTGAGGGCCGACGATCCGGGCGAAGCAGGCGTGGAAACCGTGGGCCGCAGCCCGGCTGAGCACTTCGCCCAGCAGGAGGCTGCCCAGACCCTGGCGCTGCCAGTTGCGGTCGATGTAGACCGAATCCTCCACCGACGTGCGGTACCCGTGGCGGTCCCGGTAGAAGCTGAGGCTGGCGAACCCCACCACGAGGTCGTCGTCGCACGCCACCACCACGGCCAGAGCCCCGGAGCGGTCGGCGATCCAGATCCGCTGGTCGTCCAGCGACCGGGGCACGAGATCGAGCGTGGCCGTGGTCTCCAGGACCTCGCGGTTGTAGATCTGGCACAGCCGTTCGGCGTCGGCCAGCGTGGCGCTGCGCAACTGCACCTCACGACGCTACCGGGCCGCGGAGTTGGCCCGATTCTCCCGGGGCGCGTCGCGTCGGAGGGCCAGCCATGTTACCGTTCGGTGTCGTGAGTAGCTGGCCCCGCAGTCTGCAGTACGGGCTTCGCGCCCTCATCGCGCTGGTCGTTCTCCTGCCGCTGTTGTTCATCACCAGCCAGCTGGGCGACGGTTCGGAGACGGTCACCGACGCTGGGCCGTCCACCACTGTCCCGGTGGACCCGGCCACCACGATCCCCGCCCCCTCACAGCAGACGCTGCCCCCGGGCTCCGCCGTGCCGCCCACGCTCATCCCCGGGGGCACCGATCCGAACGCATCGTCCACCTCCGCCCCGGCGGCTCAACAGCCCAAGACGTCGGCCCCCGCCGGCACCGGGACGAACGGGATGTTCGAGGCCATCCGCAACAACTCCCAGCCCGAGTTCAACCGCTACGCCTCGGTGCCCTCCGACCAGCTCGACCTCAACGCCCTCACCGTGGCTGTGGACCGGCCCGACAACGGATCGGGCAACGGAGAGGGCCAGTTCCGTACGAACTGCGAGTACTCCCACTTCAACTACGACGATCCGATCGTGTTCCCCGGCCAGCCCGGCAAATCGCACCTCCACATGTTCATCGGCAACACCACGGCCGATGCCTACACCACCCAGGACTCGCTGCTGAACTCCGGTGGCAGCACCTGCGACGGTTTTGAGCTCAATCGCTCGGCCTACTGGATGCCGGCCCTGATGGACGGTAAGGGCCACGTGGTGGTGCCCAAGGCCATCACGATCTACTACAAGACGAAGAAGCCCGATACCGCCGTGGCCCTTCCCCAGGGCCTCAAGATGGTGGTGGGCAACACCCGCGGCGAGTCGTTCAACGCCGATCAGCGGCTCAACTGGTCGTGCGGGCCCAGTGGCGGGTCCTACAACGAGACCAACCGCATCCCCGACTGCAACGGCGACTACATCAACGCCACGATCCAGTTCCCGAACTGCTGGGACGGCAAGAACCTCGACTCGCCCGATCACCTGAGCCACATGGCGTGGGCGGGCGACCGCGAACCGTGCCCGGCCAGCCACCCCAACCCGATCCCCCAGATCAGCATCCTGGTCTACTGGAGCGGGGTCGACTCGGTGGACGGCTGGTACCTGTCGTCCGACAAGACCTCGGGATTCAACTCGGGCCCGGGGGCCAGCCTCCACGCCGACTGGTTCGGCGGCTGGAACCAGGAGATCACCGACGTCTGGGCCGCCAACTGCATCCGGGCCGTGCGTAACTGCTCGGCCGGCCAGACCGGCACCAATCGGATGCTGGCCCCCATCAACCCGCTCCAGCAGTACGAGGGGCCCGCGCTGTTGCCGCTACCGGCGGGCGCCGGCCCCGGCCTGTAGCACAACCGCCGCGCCCGGCCGAAAAGCGGCGAAATGGGGTTGGGGCACTCCCTCGGCCGTGGCAGACTGCAGTCGGCTCTGATTCAGGCCGCGCCCGGTAGTCTTCTCCGATCGGAGATGGCCCACCGGCCACAACCCAGCCTCCTTAGCTCAGTCGGCAGAGCGTTTCCATGGTAAGGAAAAGGTCGAGAGTTCGATTCTCTCAGGGGGCTCAACCGTCGCCCGTCCGGTCTCCGGGCGGCCTCGGATGGAGCGGCGACGTAGCTCAGTTGGTGAGAGCGCTCGGCTCATAATCGAGAGGTCGTCGGTTCGAACCCGACCGTCGCCACCGAATTCCCTCCCGCTCCCTGCGCGGCTTGCCGAGTTGCAGGCCCGCCCCGTTCCGGTCCGGCCAGGATCGCTCTGCGGCTGGGGGCCGGGTTGAGGGTGAGTGTGTAAGACCCGTCAGTGAATAATCCCGTCAAGGAGAAACATCAGCCATGGCCAAGGCCAAGTTCGAGCGCAACAAGCCTCATGTGAATGTTGGGACGATGGGGCATATTGATCATGGTAAGACGACGTTGACGGCGGCGATTACGAAGGTGTTGTCGGATCGTGTTGCTGGTAATACGGCGACGGCGTTTGAGAATATTGATAAGGCTCCTGAGGAACGGGAGCGTGGTATTACGATCAATGTTGCGCATGTGGAGTATGAGACGGCGGCTCGTCATTATGCGCATGTGGATATGCCGGGTCATGCTGATTACATCAAGAACATGATTACGGGTGCTGCTCAGGTTGATGGGGCGATCTTGGTGGTGTCGGCGGCTGATGGTCCGATGCCTCAGACTCGGGAGCATGTGCTTCTGGCCCGGCAGGTGGGTGTGCCGGCGATCGTGGTGGCGTTGAACAAGGCTGACATGGTCGATGATGAGGAGCTTCTGGAGCTGGTGGAGCTCGAGGCTCGTGAGTTGCTGACGGAGTACGAGTTCCCGGGTGATGATGTTCCGGTGATTCATGTGTCGGCGTTGAAGGCCCTGGAGGGTGATTCGGCGGCGGGTGACAAGATCATGGAGTTGATGGACGCGGTTGATACGTATATTCCGGAGCCGTTGCGTGAGTTGGATAAGCCGTTCTTGATGCCGATCGAGGATGTGTTCTCGATTACGGGTCGGGGGACGGTGGTGACTGGCAAGGTTGAGCAGGGTACGGTTCACACGGGTGATGAGTTGGAGATCGTTGGGATTCGCCCGACGAAGAAGACGATTTGTACTGGTGTTGAGATGTTCCGGAAGTTGTTGGATCAGGGGCAGGCTGGTGACAACATTGGTGCGTTGCTGCGTGGTGTGAACAAAGATGAGGTGCAGCGGGGTCAGGTGTTGGCGAAGCCGGGGTCGATCACGCCGCATACGGAGTTCGAGGCTCAGGTGTATGTGTTGACCAAGGAAGAGGGTGGTCGGCACAAGCCGTTCTTCGGGAATTATCGTCCGCAGTTCTATTTCCGTACGACTGATATTACGGGGACGGTTCGTTTGCCGGAGGGTACGGAGATGTGTATGCCGGGTGATAACACGGAGATGACGGTTGAGTTGATCAACCCGATTGCCATGGATGAGGGTCTGCGGTTCGCCATTCGTGAGGGTGGCCGGACGGTAGGCGCCGGCCGCGTCACCAAGATCATCAAGTA
>CADEDH010000030.1:69884-74444 GCA_902826025.1 uncultured Actinomycetes bacterium | reverse complement strand
TTCGCCGAGGAGCTGTAGGTCGAGGCTCTAGGCCTGGCTGCGGCCCGGGGGGATCCACCGACGGACGGTGGCGAGGCCGTCGACGACGCTGCCCGGTTGCCAGGCCTCGAGGGCATCGAGCCAGGACACGACGAGCACGGACAGCGCCCGGCACGAGGGCGGGGGCGATCCCGGATCGAACGCCACGAAGTCGAGCCCGTCGGCGTCTTCGATCGCCACCGTGGCCGGCGCGGCCTCGCTGTCCAGCATCCCGGGGTCGTCGCTGTCGACGATGGCGAGCGCCGCCGCCAGCGCACGTTGCGCCGCCTCGGTGAGCTGGCCGCGATGCACGCCATCACCAACGTACATTCGCCAGGCGCCGGAGCTGTGAGCCACGAGCTCCCGCCCCGAGCGGACGTTGTCTCTCCAGGTCAGCAACCGACCTGAGGCCACCGGCGTCACCAGCAGCTCGTCGTGGTCGAGGTCGTGCGGCTCCGGCGCTCCTGGCGGAACGAGCCGGCGGGGATCGCCCAGCGGCTCCGGCGGGCTCCGGTCGAGCGCCACGGTCCACGCCCCCTCCCTGGCGAGCCAGGCGAGAAACTCCACGGCGCGAGCGCGGTCGTGCTCGTTCGCGATCATCGAGAGCACAACCCGATCGGGGAGCACCGACACCAGGACGCCAGGCGGCGGCCGGCGGCGGTCGGCGAGCCGGGCCTGTCGGGCTCGGGCCGCAGTCTGGGAGTTGGCGCTCAGGTGCCAGACCTGGCTCTCGATCGGATCGAGGAACGCGAACGACTGCGCGCTCAGCCACGCTGCGATTGCGGCCACGTCGCACGGTCCCGCCGCCGGCCGCACGGTGAGATCGTCGAACTCCCTAGGATCCTGGCGGGCTGCTCCGGGGCCCGGATCGGGCGCGCCGACCGCCACGCCGGTTCTCGCCGTGAAGGCGGCGATGGTCTGATCGGCGGAGTCGTGCTCCAGTGCGGCGAGGTGGGCGAGGATGTCGGGCAGTAGCTGACGCACCTGGGGGTCGGTCTTCTCCATGTCGCGGATCAGCGCCGGTGTGTAGATCTCGTCCTCCTGGTGACCCGACTCGCCGCTGGCCCGACGGAACCGATGCAGCATCGTGGCCCAGTACGCCACTCTCTGCGGCCGCGGCCAGGCGGCGTAGTCAACGGGAAACCGCTGGCGATGCAGGGCCTCCCTGATGAGCTGCCTGCCGTCCCACACCAGCGGAACATGGACCGCCTTCGAGAGGCTCACGAGCGTGGCCCCGCCATCGTCGACCGCATCGAACTGGACCCGACGCTCGGCAAGCTCGTCGACGAGGAGGTGCCGGGTCACGACCGTCAGACCCTCGTCCGGCAGCGGTTCACGGGTCTCGGGTGGCAGCTCGGCGCGGCGCTCGTCGACGGTCAAGCAGCGGCCCAACGCCCTGTCGTACTCCAGCTCGCGCCGCTGGCCGTCGGGCTGGACGTACTGGACGACGTACCGATCTTGATCGTCGAGCTGATAGCCGACGAGGAGTCGGCCCTGCCCGACGATGGCGGCCAAGGACGCCGGCAGCATGTCGATTCCGACTTCGATCATCCGCTAGATCCGCATCCTCTCAGAACGACACGATCAGGCTAGTCAGCCAACCTCGAAGGCCCGAGCCCGATCCCCGGCCGCCATCGGGCGTGCAATAGGCTGGAGGCGGCACACCCATCACGAACGGCGAGGTGCAACTGGTGGCCGACAGCTCCACTGACTGGCGGGGCAGGGCGACGACAGCTGCGCTGCGGTCGGCCTACGGATGGATCGCGATCTACGTGGCCGCCATCTGGCTGATCGAGATCGTCGACACCGTCGCCCTCGGTAGCCGGCTGGAGCGCGACGGCATCCACCCCCGGGAGCTGAGCGGGCTCCCCGGGATCTTGTGGGCCCCGTTCCTCCACGACGGCTGGGGCCACGTGCTGTCCAACACCGTGCCCCTGGCTGTGCTCGGCGGGCTCGTGGGGTTGCGGGGCCGGGCCCGGTGGGCCGCCGTCACCGCCATCACGATCGTCCTGGGCGGAGCCCTGACCTGGCTGCTGGGCGGGGCGGGCAACCACATCGGGGCCAGCGGTGTGGTCTTCGGCTACTTCGGCGCTCTGCTCGGCGCCGCTGTGTTCGAGCGGCGGCCGGCGGCCATCGCTCCCGCCCTGGTGGCCCTGATGCTGTACTACGGGCTCATCGTGGGCCTCGTCCCCCAGAACGGGATCTCATGGGAGGGCCACCTCTTCGGCCTGGTGTCGGGCCTGGCCAGCGCCCGCGTGCTGGCCGATCCCGGCCGTCGCCGCCCCCGCCGGCGGGGCCCGGGCCACGACGACGACGTCGACCTCAGCGCCTTCCCGCCCGGCTTCGACTTCGGCGCCCCCCACAACTGACGGCGCCCGCCACCCGCCGCCCGCCGCCCGCGAGGGGGCCGAACTGCGCGACGGAATCGCGTCACGGCGCCGTTCTGCGTCGCGTTCTCTGCGGATTGCGGGGTTCTCGCGACGCAGATCGCTCGAGGGGCGCGATTCCGTCGCGCAGTTCGCCCCCGGCGGCGGCCCGGTGGCCCGCCGCTCAGCAGGATTCGACGGTGACGCGGTTGTCGTGGAAGACGGCGCCGTCGGCCATGTCGGCGCTGCGTTCGGCCACCGTGTGGTTGAGACCCACGCCCCACCGGCCTTTGGTGGTGGCGGCCACCCCGGGCCGGGTCTTGTCCGACACCTCCACCACCGCCTCGAACCAGCCCCGCTCGTTGGCCACCCGCACCCGGCTCCCGGTGACCAGGCCCCGGGCCGCCGCATCGTCGGGATGGACCAGGAGCGGCGGCTCGCCGGGGCCGGTGCGGGCCGCCACCACCCCGTTGCCGGCGAAGACCGAGTTCACGTGGTGCTCGCTGGCCGCTGCGATCAGGGCCAACGTGCCGTCGGGGGTCGACGGGCCCGCCGCCTCCCCGGGCGGGCGGTAGTTGGGCACCCGGCCGTGGCCCGCCTCCTCGGCCCAGGCCGACACGAGCTCGAAACGGCCCGACGGGGTGGGGAAGCGGGGCCGGAACGGCCGGTGCTCAGGGTCCGACAGGGGATTGCGCACGAAGCCCCGCTCCTGCAGCACGGCCACCGTCACCCCGGCATCGGCGAACACGGGCGAGCTGAGCAGGTCGGCGGCGATCTCGGTATCGGAGGCGAACAGTTCGGGCTCCGTGTAGCCCATGGCCCGGGCCAGTCGGCGCCAGATCTCGGTGTGGGGCAGGCACTCCCCGGGCGGCTCGACCGCCGGGTTGTTCCAGTTCAGATACCAGTGGTTGTAGGAATCGTTCAGCTCGGTCTGCTCGTGCTGCATGGTCGACGGCAGCACCAGATCGGCGTAGGCCGCTGTCTCGGTGGGGAACACGTCGATCACCACGGTGAACAGGTCGGCCCGCTCCAGCCCCTGGCGCACCAGGCCCAGGCCCGGGTTCGACACCATGGGATTGGCCCCGTAGATGACCAGGGCGTCGACCGGGGCCTCGCCGTCGGCACCGGCGGTGCGGCCGGTGGCCGTGAGATGCTCGCCCAGGCGGGTCATGGTGAGCGTGCGGGGCCGGCCGGGCCCGAGGTGGGCGGCCCGGGCCTGGGCCACGTTGTAGCCCTTGTAGGACCCGGTGGAGGAGTAGAGCGACCCGCCTCCGGGCTGGTCGTAGGCGCCGGTGACGGCGGGCAGGCAGCTCACCACCCGCATGGCCTGGCCTCCGTGGGCCTGGCGCTGGATGCCGTGCCCGATCCGCACGGCCAGGGGCGGAGCGGCCACGATGGCCCGGGCCAGAGCGTCCACGTCGTCCGCTGCCACCCCGGTGACGGCCTCGGTGCGCGCCGGCGTCCACTCCGCCAGCGACGCCTCGAACTCGGGCCAGCCCAGGCACCGCTCGGCCAGGAACCGTTCGTCGGCCCCGCCGGCGGCCACGATGGCCCGGCACAGGCCGAGGGCGAGGGCGCCGTCGGTGCCGGGGCGCAGAGCCAGGTGGGTGTCGGCCGCCTCGGCGGTGCGGGTGCGTACGGGGTCGACCACCACCAGGCGGGCCCCGGCCCGCCGGGCCTCGGTCACGAACGGCCACAGGTGGCGGTTGGTGACGAGGGTGTTCGAGCCCCAGATCAGCACGAGGCCGGCCCTTGTGAAGTCCTCGGCGTCGAGCCCGCCGCCGGCGCCGGCGGTCGACACGATCCCGGCGTGTCCGGCCACCGAGCAGATGCTCAGGTGGTGCTCGCTGGCCCCCATCCGGTTCCAGATGCGGCCCCGCCCGCCCGACCCCTGGATCCAGCCCAGGTTCCCGGTGCCGACGAAGGGCCACACGGCCGCCCCGCCTCCGCCGTCGGGCCCGCCGTGGCGCTCGATCACGGCGGTGAGCCGTTGGGCCAGCTCGGCCAGGGCGTCGTCCCAGCTCACCGGCTCGAAGCGGCCCTCGCCCTTGGCGCCCACCCGGCGCATCGGGTGGAGGAGGCGGGCGGGGTCGGCGGCGTGCTCCAGCCACGGGTTCACCTTGGGGCACAGCCCGCCTCGGGTGAACGGGTGCTCGGGGTTGCCCCGCAGCTTCAC
>CADEDH010000030.1:65320-69784 GCA_902826025.1 uncultured Actinomycetes bacterium | reverse complement strand
GGCGGCCAGCGCCACATCGAGACCTGCGGCGCCTTCCTCGTGTGGTGCGCCGACCTGCGCCGCTCCGGCCTGGCCTGTGAGATAGGCGGCTCCACCATGACCACCGGGATGACCGAGCAGTTCATCATCGCCACCGTCGACGTGGCTCTGGCCGCCCAGAACGCGGTGGTGGCGGCCGAGAGCCTGGGGCTCGGCATCTGCTACATCGGCGCCGTCCGCAACGACCCCCAGACCGTGTCCGACCTGCTGGAGCTGCCCGACAACGTCTACCCGGTGTTCGGCCTCTGCATCGGGGCGCCGGCCCAGGATCCCGAGGTCAAGCCCCGACTCCCGCTGGGCACCGTGCTCATGGAGGAGACCTACCGCGACGAGGGGCAGCGCGACGGGATCGCCGACTACGACGAGACCATGCGGGCCTACTACCGCAGCCGCACCGGCGGCACCAAGGAAAGCACCTGGACCGAGGAGATGGCCCGCCTGCTGGAAGGCGAGCGACGCCCCCACATGAAGGGCTTCCTGGCCGACCGCGGCTTCGAGATGCGCTGAGAGCCACGGTCGGCACGCTCCGGCCTGGTGGACGCTGCTTGGTGGCAATTGTCACAACTTTTGCTTGTGCTCGTACCTAGCGTTCGCTAGGGTGAGACCTGTCAGGGGCTGACGACCACCTTCCACCCACCTGCTGCTCAGCAGCACTTGCTCTACCAGGGGGACCTGATGGACCGTGCGTTCGACAGCACCGTTGGCGCCGCTGCAGATGAGCCACCCGACGGACTGTCAGAAGCACAGCCCATCCAGCGTGCCGGGGCCGGTTCGGGGGGACCGGCCACCGGCACAGCTCAACTCGATCGGCAGGGTGGCTCCGGCCACCCTGCACGCACGAGGCGTCGCTACCTCATCGTGGCCAACCAGACGCTCGACGATCCCATCCTGCGGGAGACCGTCCGTCATCGCTGTGAGCAGGGCGAAGTCGACCTCCACGTGCTCGTTCCCCAGCCCCGACGCATCCTGCCGTTCTGCGATCCGATGATGGGTGTCCCGCTCGACATCGGGATCGACACCGCGTTCCTGGAGATCCAGGACGCCGAGGAAGCAGCCGACCGGTTGACGGCCTTCCTGAGCCGATTCGCCCCGCTGGGAGCCACGGTGACGGGCGAGGTGGTGTCGGGAGACCCCGTAGCCCACACCCGGCGCCTCCTGGGGGCCCGCCCGTTCGACGAGATCATCGTGTCTGCCCTGCCCAACGGCCTGGCCCGCTGGTTCCGGATCGACCTCACGGCCCGGCTCAGCCGGGCGTTCGCCCTGCCCGTGGTGGGCGTGGCCCGCCTCGTTTGACGGATCGGCGGATCTCATGGGTTTGAGGCGGGGAACATGACTCGACTCAGTCTCCCTAGCGTTAGCTAGAGTGGAGGCGTGGCTAGCGGAACATCGCGCCGGCAGGCCGGCACCGAGACGCGGGACAAGATTCTCACCGCGGCGCTGGCCCGCTTCTCCGTTGAGAGCTACCGGGGGGCGTCGGTGCGGGACCTGGCCGACGATGTGGGCGTCACCCAGCCCGTTCTCTACTACCACTTCGGCTCCAAGGACGGGATCCTGGCCGCCCTGATCGAGCCCCTGCTCAGCGCTGGCGAGCAGCTGGTCGACGAGTTGGGGGCGTCGTCGCTGCCGCCCGACAAGCTGGCCAGCCGGGCCCTCGAGGGCTACTACGACGTGATCGTCGACCATCTGGCCGTGTTCCAGCTGGTGGAGACGGACAAGTCGGTCCGCTCCCATCCCCAGGCCGGGCACCGGCTGGCCGACCAGGCCGCCCGCTTTCTGGCGGTGCTGGCCGGCAGTGCCGAGCATGACGCCACGGCCGAGCACGACGACAAGCTGCGGGCCGCCGCCGCCATCGGGGCCATCCGCCGGCCGCTGTCGCTGCCCGACGTCCGCCCCGGCCGGGACCGCCGCCTGATCCTGGCCTGCGCCGCCGCCGCCCTCAGTGCTGACGTCGAGAGCTGAGCCCGCGGCCGGAACACCCTAAGGGAACCCTGCGGGTTCCTGGGGTTCGTCTCCGACGAACACCCTAAGGTGGCGGCCATGAGCCGACTGCCCTTCATCCGCAACGAGAACCTGACGCCCGACCAGCAGGCGGTGTGGGACAACATCACCAACGGCAAGCGGGGCGACGCCTCCCGCTTCCTCAACGCCGAGGGTGGGTTGGTCGGCCCGTTCAACGCCGCCATGCACGCTGCCGTGACCGGCAAGAACGTGGTGGCGCTGGGTGAGTCGCTGCGGTTCGAGACCGGCCTCGACAACCGGCTCCTGGAGCTGGCGGTGTGCATGGTGGGGGCCCACTGGCGGTCGAACTTCGAGTGGTACGCCCACTCCCGCATGGCCGTCGCCGCCGGCGTGAGCGAGGAGGTGGTGAAGGCCATCGAGGCCAACGGCGAGCCGCCCTTCAGCCTCGACGACGAGAAGGCCGTCTATGCCTTCACCCGTTCGCTGCTCTCCACCGGCCGGGTGCCCCAGGCCGTGTACGACGAGTGCCGCAGCCACGTGGGCGATCAGGGCCTGGCCGAGCTCACCCAGCTGATCGGCTACTACTGCCTGATCTCGCTCACCCTCAACGCCTTCCAGGTGGAGCTGCCCCCCGGCAACACCCCCGTCTGGCCCTACTGATGACCCCGGTCGTTGTCGGGACGCAGGCCGGATCGGTCGAAGGGAGCGTCGAGGGGGGCGTGGCCCGGTTCTTCGGCCTCCCGTTCGCCGCGCCGCCGGTCGGCCCCGAGGGGCGGTGGCGGGCACCGGCGCCGGTGGCGCCGTGGGGGAGCGGGGCGCCCCGCCCGGCCCATGCCTTCGGGTTCGACTGCCCCCAGCCGCCCGGGGCCACCAGCCGGGCGCCGGGCCAGAGCGAAGACTGTCTCACCCTGAACGTGTGGGCCCCGGCCGACGCCATCGCCGGCGCCGACCCCGATGCCGGCCCGGCCCCCGTGGTCGTGTGGTTCTACGGGGGCTCGTTCCTGTTCGGCTCGGGCTCCGACCCGGTGTGCGACGGCACCAACCTGGCCGGCCGGGGGGCGGTGGTGGTCACCGTCAACTACCGGGTCGGCCTGTTCGGGTTCCTGGCCCATCCCGACCTGCCGGTGGCCAACGTCGGGCTGCTCGACATGATCGCCGCCCTCGACTGGGTGCGGGCCAACATCGCCGGCTTCGGCGGCGACCCGGGCAACGTCACCGCCTTCGGGGTGTCGGCCGGGTCGGCCTCCCTGTCGCTCCTGCTCACCTCGCCGCTGGCCGAGGGGCGCTTCGACCGGCTGATCCTCCAGAGCCCTGGCTCGTTCCGGCCCCTGGCCTCCATGGCTGACGCCCAGGCGGCAGCCATGGAGGCTTTCGGGCCGTCGATCGAGCCGTGGTTGTCGGTTCCGGCCGGCGAGCTGCTGGCCGAGACCGGCCGCCTCGCCCCCAAGGTCCGCCGCCTGATGGCCCCCCGGGTGTTGCGACCCATCGCCGACGGCATCGTGATACCCCAAGACGAGCGCCACGCCTACGCCACCGGGGCCTTCCACCGGGTGCCGGTGCTGGTGGGTGGCAACCTCGACGAGGGCAGCCGCCTCACCGCCGGCTGGCCCATCGCCACCGTCGACGCCTGGCGGGAGCTGCTGGCCCTCGAGTTCGGCTCCCGGGCCGACGAGGCGGCCCGCCTGTGGCCGGTCGACTCGGCCGACGAGGTGCCGATCGGCCTGGGTGAGCTGTTCGGCGACACCCAGTTCAGCCTGGGGGCTCGCGGCATCGCCCGGGCCGTGGCCGCCACCGGCACCCCGGCCTGGCGCTACCTGTTCGCCCGGCCCCGCCCCGTCGCTCCCGGTGTGCCCGGCGACGGCCCCCACCACGGCGAGGAGGTGCCGTACGTGTTCGGCACGCTCGACGCCGCCTTCGGCTCCGTCGGACCCGAGCCGGCCGACCGGGCGCTGTCGGAGGCCATGATTGGCGCCTGGCTCCGCTTCGCCGCCACCGGCGACCCCAACAGCGGCGAGCTGCCCCGCTGGCCCCCCGTCGGGGCCGACGACGGCGAGCCCTACCTCGTGCTCGACGAGGCCATCGAGGTGGGCCACGGCCACCGCCGCCCCCAACTCGACTTCCTCGACTGGATCGTCACCTCCACCAACGACTGAGTGTCCCTTCGGGACCTGGAGTTTCGCTTCGCGGAAACTCCCCGCGGCGTAAGGCCCCCGGCGGCTAGATCGCCAGGTCCTTGGTGTTGTAGTCCTTGATCCAGCGATCCCAGGTCTCGTCGTTGAGGACGAACTCGTCTTCCCGGCCGGCGAACGGCTCATAGGGGAACGGCTGCTCGTGGGGGAAGCGCTGGTGGCGGGCGCTGATCGCCACCTGGATCACGGCCGAGCGGTCGTGGACCCGGCGCTCGTCGTACACCGGGCCCGGCTTCCAGTCGACGTCGTCGCCCTTGAGGGCCAGCTTGCCCGCCAC
>CADEDH010000030.1:22682-65220 GCA_902826025.1 uncultured Actinomycetes bacterium | reverse complement strand
CTGGCACATCCCGAACATGAGGTAGGGGACGGCCTCGGGGGCGTCGGCGTCGGGCACCGGCTCGTCCATCTTCTCCTCGTGCCGGCCGCCCAGGGCCTTGGTGCCACCCCACGGGTCGGACAGGGGAGCGATCAGCAGGTAGGGCTCGACGGCGAAGTCCCGGCCCAGCGCCGGCCGGCCCTGGGCATCGACGTCGGCCCCCTTGCGCACCGGGGCCCGCTCGATCATCTCGGCGGCGTCGGCCCGCAGCTCGGCCAGCTCCTCGGCCCCCACCACGCCGGTGAACACGTAGAACCCCTGGCGCCAGTAGGCGGCCACGATGTCGGGGTGGAGCCTGCCGTCGGGCCCGAACCGCACCGGCCCCCGGTTGCCCGCCGCTTCGGCCCGGCCCTCGCCCCCGGCCAGGTAGGCGGCCATGGCCGCTTCGTGTTCCTGGCGGGACAGCCCATCCGCCGTCTGTCCAGCGTCGACCACCGTCATCACAACACCCCCTGGCTCCGGTAGCTCTGTTGGCGACACTACCAGCGCTGGCCACGACGGCTGAAAGCGGCTACCGGCGCTGGAGGATGAGGGTGACGGCGCCGAGCGTGATGGCGCAGCCCAGAAGCTGGATCAGCTCCGGCCGCTCGCCGTGGATGGGCCACGCCGCCAGGATCGACACCACCGTCGAGCCGAGCAGGATCATGGCCGTGCGGCTCACCGGCACGAACCGCACCGCCCACCCCATCAGCAGCTGACCACCCACCCCGGGCCCGATGAGCATCACCATGATCCACAGCCAGTCGATCCGGTCGAGCTCGTCGAGGTGACCCAGCCCGCCGCCGATGGCGGCCACCGGGGTCACCACCACCGACGCCCACAGCATCACGCCCATCACGTACTCGCCCGCCCCCAGGGTCTGGCGGGCCTGCTTGGAGGCCAGGAAGTACACGGTCATGCACAGCAGTGAGCCGACCGAGCACAGGATCCCGAGCGTGGTGGTGTGCACCGCCGCCCCCTTGCCCAGCACAGCCACGGCGGCGCCGCCGATGGCCACCGCCGTCCACCCCAGCCCCCAGCGGGTCACCTTCTCCCCGAAGATGCGGCTGGCGAAGATCATCACCAGCGCCGGCTGGAGCGCGCTGATAACGGTGACGGTGGCGATCGAGGCGTTGACGATGGCGTAGAAGAAGGCGATCGAGTTCACCCCGAAGGCCAGACCGCCCCACATCCCGCCCTTGAGCGCCTTGCGGGTGGGGCGGGACCCCATCGCCGTCTGGACGGCCACGATGGCGATCGAGCTCGTCCACAGCCGGGTGAAGCTGGCCGTGAGCGGGGCGACCGTGATCAGCTTCGACAGCGGCGGCCCGAGGCCCCACAAGAGCAGCACCACCCCCAGGCCGGCGTAGGGGAGCCGGGCCGCCCGGCGGTCGGCGGCCGAGAGCGCGCCGGGGGCCGCCGCCGGGGAGGGCGCGGCCGTGGAGGTGGGGGGCGAGGTCAAGGTTCTCCAGGCTCGCAGGTCAGCGGTGTCGGCACCAACGGGCAACGAGCCCGGCGGGGGAGTCGATCGACCCGGCGCCGCCGGAGGCGGCGGACGATGGGGTGGGGGCCCCGGCGTCGATGGGGGGCCGGCCGGAGGTCGGCGGGGGCGCAGCCCCCCGGGTGACAGCACTACCGTCGGAGGTGTGACCACCGAGATGAGAATCGAGTCGACCGAACTGCGCACGGTGGAGGTGCCGACGGGGCGGGGCCCGCTGGGCGAGATCCCGTTCCGCCTCGGAGCCTTCGTGGTGCTGCGGGTCCGCACCGATGCCGGCGCCGAGGGCGTGGCCTACGCCGGCTACACCCACCCGGGCCTGGTCGGCGCGTTGCGGGCCACGGTGGAGGCGGTGGCCGACGCCGCGGTGGGCATGGACATCTGGGACAACCGCCGCCTGGAGCAGATCCGCGACGGCTTCGGGGTGGGCGCGCCCCAGGGGCTGCTCCAGCGGGCCGTGTCGGCCTTCGACGTGGCCCTGTGGGACCTGCGGGGCAAGGCGGCCGGCCTGCCCGTGTGGCGCCTGCTCGGGGCCTCGGCCCCCGACGTGGCCTGCTACGCCAGTGGCCACCTGTGGCGTCACTACACCTTGGCCGAGCTGGAGCAGCACGCCGGCGAGCTGGCGGCCATGGGATTTCGGGCCATGAAGCTGCGGTGCGGGGCCGAGGCCCGGCCGGCGGCCGAGGTGGAGCGCCTGGCTGTGGTGCGCCGCACCGTTGGCCCCGACGTCGACCTGATGATCGACATCAACCAGGGCTGGTCGGTGGCCCAGGCCATCTCGATCGGCCACCAGTTCGCCGAACACGACCTCTACTGGCTGGAAGACCCCACCAACTGCGAAGACTACGACGGCCACGCCGCCATCGCCGCCGCCCTCGACACCCCCGTCTGCGCCGGCGAGTACCTCTACGGGCTGGCCCCGCTGCGGGAGCTGACCGCCCGCCGCAGCGTCGACTACCTGATGCCCGACTGCCTCCGGGTGGGAGGAGTCACCGGGTTCATGAAGGCGGCCCATCTGGCCGAGGCCCACAACCTGCCGGTGGTGAGTCACCTGGCCACCGAGTTCCTGGCCCATGCCGTGGCCGCCTGCCCCAACGGCCTCAGCGTCGAGCACATGCCGTGGACGTTTCCCCTGTTCACCGAGGTGCCGACGATTGATCCGGCCACCGGCCGGCTGGTACTCGGCGACGCCCCCGGCTTGGGGCTGGAACTTGATGACGAAGCTGTGAAGCGCTTCACCCTGGGCTGATTCTCCATGTTGGTTTGAATGACGTTGACCAGGGGAAATGTCAACGCAACGGCGCCCGTGGGGTAGTTCTGCCTGTCACTGGGGCGTAATCCACTAGCGCCTTTGCTACTGTTTGGCCCGGCATGATCACGGCGGATGATCTGGTAGGGGCCGATTCGCACTCGTCCCGGCGCGCCCGGCGGTCGAGTCGGCATCGGCCACCTGGACGGCGGTTCACCCTGGCGGTGCTGGCCTGCCTACTCGTGGCGCTGATGCCATGGCCCAGCGGGGCCCAGACAGACCCGAGCTCCACGTCCACCACCGAGCAGCAGTCGACCACCACATCGGCCTCGCCCACCACCACCGAGCAGCAGTCGACCACCACCACGGCCGGGGCCACCACCACCACGGCTGGCGCCACCACCACCACCACCACGGCCGGCGCCACCACCACCTCAGGGGTGGTGACCAGCCAGCTGGAGGCGACCACCACCTCCGGCCTGACGGCCGAGGAGAAGGCCGAGAAGGCCAAGCTCGACGCCGCAGCGGCGGCCAAAGCCCAGGAGATCGACGCCGCCAACGCCCAGCTGGGCGACCTGTCCGACGCCCTCGGCGTGCTCAACAAGCGGGTGAAGGATCAGTCGGCCCGGGTCGACTACGCCAACAGCCAGGTGGCCGACGCCGAGACCAAGGTGAAGGAGAACGAGGCGGCGGTGGCCGAGGCCGAGGCGGCGCTCAACGCTCTGGAGGCCCGACTCCAGGGGCAGGCGATCCGCAACTTCATGGGCGAGGGGGGCGACAGCACCGCCGTGTTCGTCACCGGAGACCCCAACACCTCGATGCGGATGCAGACCATGTTGGCCGAGGTCACCCAGTCCGACATCGACTTCTCCGACACCCTGGTGGCGGCGAAGGAAGACCTCGAGGTCCAGCGGGCCGACGCCCAGAACGCGGTGGAGCAGGCCCAGACGTTGCGGGCCGACGCCGACAACGAGCTGGCCATCCTCCGGGGCGACCGACAGGCGCAGGCCAACCTCACCTCGTCGGCCGAAGACCGACTCGACCATCTGCTGGCCGAGCGGGCCAACCTGGGGGCGTTGGGGGCCCAGGTCGACACCGGCGACGAAGCCAAGTTGATCAGCACGCTCAAGAACTCGTCGTCGAGCACGCCGCCGCCCGACGCCTCGGTGCAGATACCGGCGACGGTGTCGGAATCGGAGATCAAGCTGGCCGGCAACGGGATCAAGGTCCACGAGTCGATCGTGGCCCAGGTCCAGGCGCTGCTGACCGACGCCGCGGCGGCCGGCTTCGACCTCGGCGGCGGCGGCTACCGAGACCCGTCGGCTCAGATCGCCACCCGCAAGTCGAACTGCGGCACCAGCACCTACGCCATCTACCAGATGCCGGCCAGCCAGTGCAGCCCACCCACGGCCCGCCCCGGCCAGTCGATGCACGAGCGGGGCCTGGCCATCGACTTCACCTCCGGCGGTCAGCTCATCCGGTCCCGGTCGAGCGCGGCGTTCGTGTGGCTGAGCAACAACGCGGCCAAGTACGGGCTCTACAACCTGCCGTCGGAGGCCTGGCACTGGTCGGTCAACGGCAAGTAGCGGGCAACCACGGGTCCCCGAAGGGGACACTCAGTAGCTCACGAGGCGCCGGAACTCGCCAACGCCCATGCGGGCCACGCCGTCGGGTAGCCGGCGGATCAGCCCTTTGTCGGAGCTGACGACCACAACGTCCACTGGCTCGCCCTGCTCCTGGGCCGACTCGACGGCCGCCTCGGCCAGGTTCACCAGGTGGTGATCGGCGGCGTCGCGGCCCCGGCGGGGCGCCGCCTCCACGGCCAGGTTGCCCCCGGCCAGCTGGAGCACCGAGGGGGCCACCGGCTGGTCGAAGACGAGCACCACCTGGTCGTCGTGGCCGAGGCACCAGCGGGCCACCGCCTCGGTGAGGTTCTCGGCCGCCCGGGTGCGGTTGTTCCACCAGCCGTCGGGCCGGGAGCCGAACACGTTGTTGCCGTCGACCAGCCATTGGCGTCGCCCCACCTGCTCACCGTAGCGGCCGCCGTGTCATGATTCCGGGGAGAGCCATCGAGCCGGGAGGGACCACCGTGCCGCTGTCCACCTACACCACCATGCTGAGCGCGGTGACACCCACCGAGCACGGCGGGGCCGTCGCCACCCTCACCATCAACCGGCCCGAGAAGCGCAACGCCTGGTCCACCGCCCTGTCGCACGACCTGGCCGCCGTGCTGGGCGAGATCGAGGCCGACGACGAGATCGGCGCCACCATCCTCACCGGGGCCGGCACCCAGGCCTTCTCGGCCGGGGCCGACCTGGGCGACAACCGCACCCACCGGGTCAACTCGGTCGACCGCCACCTGGCCGCCATCACGCCCCGGGGGTCGGACGTGTTCAACGCCCTGGCCGACCATCCCAAACCGGTGGTGGCCGCCATCAACGGCTACGCCATCGGGATCGGCTGCCTGATCACCCTGTGCTGCGACATCCTCGTGGCGTCCGACAACGCCGAGCTGGGCCTGCCCCAGGTGCCGCTGGGCATCATCCCGGCCTACGGCGGCGCCGTGCGCCTGGCCCGCCACGTGGGCCGGGCCAACGCCATGGAGATGGTGCTGCTCGGCCAGCGCATCGACGCCGCCGAGGCCTACCGGATCGGCTTCGTCAACAAGGTGGTGCCCCAGGCCGAGCTCATGGACGTGGCCCTCGACTACGCCACCCGGCTGGCCGCCCTGCCTCCGCTGGCCGTGCGAATGGCCAAGGAGTCGCTCAACAAGGGGCTCGACATCGCCAACCTGAAGGACGCGGCCCAGGCCGACCTCTACCGCTTCATGCTGCTGGGCCAGACGGCCGACAGCCACGAGGCCCACCGGGCATGGCGGGAGAAGCGGCCGCCCCGGTTCGGGGCCGCAGCCGGCGGGGCGGGCGACGACCAGGCCTGACCCTCGCCACCGCGGCGGGACCAAGGTCCCTTCAAGCCGCCCCGGGGGCCAACCTACGGTTGATCCATGCAGGAGGCGATGACATTGGAAGACCTGCGTCAGGGACTCGACACGATCGATCTCGACGACGCGCTGATGGGCCACGACGTGGAGCCCGAAGACATCACCTGTGCCCTCGGTCTCACGTCGGTGGACGAGGCCAAGGCCGCCATCATCGACGTGCTGCGGGTGATGCGCTCGGCCTCCCTGGGCGGGTTCCCCCTCGGGCCCGAGGTCGATCTCGTCGACCTCGTCGGCTTCACCGACGACATGTAGCGGCGGTCGGGGCCCCCGCCCGGCGGCGGGGCGTCACAGCAGGTCGGCGGGATCGTCGGCGGCGGGGGCGGCGACCTCCCAGGCGTCGCCCACCTTCTCCATCCGGTACCAGCGGCGGTCGAATCCGTAGCGGAGCTGCACCCCGCCGCCGGTCACCCGGTTGCCGTCGACCCGGATCCTGCTCCCCGCCACCCCGGTCTCGGTCAACGCCTGGCGGCCGGCGACGAGGGCCTCGGTCGGTGGCCGCCACGTGGGCCCGTCGAGCACGTCGACGCCGCCCGCCCCCGCCTGTTGCCACGACCGGGCCAGGCGGATCAGGACCCGGTACGTGACCCCGGCATCGGCGGCCAGCTGCTCCAACGTCTGATAGGCCGATCCCGGGTCGGCCTCGCGATCGCGGGCGAGGATCAAGGCAGCGCGGCGGGCGACGTCGGCCACCGGGCGGAGGTGGAGCAGAGTGGAGCGCCCGTCGGCCAGCACGTCCCACGCCCGCTGGGCGGCATCGGCGGCCAGACCATGGAGGCCGTCGCCGTCGAGGCCCGACTCGGGAGGCGGGTCGGCCGGCCAGGGCGCCGGAGCGGCCGGTGCCTCGGGCCGGGCCAGGCGGGGCGGCAGTGGCGGCGGCTCGCTCCGGGCCTGCCAGCGGGCCCAGGCGTCGGCCGCCCGCACCGTGGCCACCGCCTCGGGCTCAGCCGGGTCGGCGTCGGCACCTGCACCGCGATCGGAGGCGCTGGGGCCGCCGGCGGCCCGGGCCGCCCGTACCGCCGCTTCCACCTGGTCCCGGGTGCGGCCCCGGAGCAGCAACAGGCGGTAGGGGTCGGCGTCGAGCTCGTCGGCCACCAGGTAGCACACGGCCGCGGCGTGCTTGCAGGGGTCGGCCCAGTCGGGGCAGGAGCAGCGGGGCCGGATCTCGCCGGCGTCGGGCAGCAGCTCCACCCCGGCTTCCCGGGCGTCGGCGTCGATCGCCGGGTCGAGCTCGCCGTCGAGCAGGGCGGCGGCGTGGGCGATCCGGGAGGCGACGACGGCGATAACCCGGGCCCACTCGTCGTCGGTGAAGGGCCGGACCTCGATCGTGACCCGGTAGGGCTGGGCCCGCGACCCCTGCACCGGCGCCGTGATCTGCCCCGGCGCCAGCGTCACCTCGGCCGCCCGGCCCTGCCGGGCGTACGTGCGGCCCCGGGGCAGGCGGTTGGGGTCGAGCTGGGCCCGGCCCTCAAGGGCGTCCACCCAGGCCCGGCCCCACCAGGTGTTGCCGAACGTGACCCGGCGCTGCCCTGTCCTCCAGGCTGGCATCAGCCGCCGCTCCCCAGCCGCAGCAGCTCGCTCAGCTCGTGGTCGGACAGCTCGGCGATCCAGCCCTCGCCGCCCCCACCGGTCACGCTGGCCGCCAGCTGGCGCTTGGCCGCCAGGGTGGCGGCGACCTTCTCTTCCACCGTGCCCTCGGTGATCAGCCGGTGGACGAACACCGCCCGGTCCTGACCGATGCGCCACGCCCGGTCCGACGCCTGGTCCTCAACCGCCGGGTTCCACCACCGGTCGTAGTGCAGCACCTGGGTGGCCCGGGTGAGGTTGAGGCCGGTACCGCCGGCCTTCAGCGACAGCACCAGCACCGGAAACCGCCCGGCCTGGAACTCGTCGACCAGCTCCTGGCGGCGGGCCACGGCCAGCGACCCGTTGAGGAACCCCGACGAGATGCCGAGGTCGCCCAGGCGCTGGCCCAGCAGCCGGCCCATGGCCACGTACTGGGTGAACACGAGGACCGACTCGCCTCCCTCCACCGCCGCGGTGAGCAACTCCTCGGCCGCCTCCAGCTTGCCCGACCGCCCGGGCAGCGGCCCGGCCTGGCCCAGGTAGTGGGCGGGGTGGTTGCAGATCTGCTTGAGCGCCGTGAGCAGGCGGAACACGAGGCCCCGGCGGGCGATCCCCTCGGCTTCGGCGATCCGGTCGAGGGCGTCGTCCACCACCGCTTTGTACAGGGTGGCCTGCTCGGCGCTGAGCAGCACCGGCACGTCGGCCTCGGTCTTGGGCGGCAGCTCGGGGGCGATGCCGGGATCGGTCTTGCGTCGCCGGAGGAGGAAGGGTTGGACCACCCGGGCCAGGCGGGCCGCCACCGCCTCGTCGCCCTGGCGTTCGATGGGGCCGGCCACCTCCCGCTGGAACCGTTCCAGCGGCGGCAGCAGCCCCGGTGTCGACCAGTCGAGCAGGGCCCACAGCTCCGACAGGCGGTTCTCCACCGGGGTGCCGGTGACGGCGAAGCGGGCCCCCGCCGGCACCTGGCGCAGGGCCCGGGCCGCGGCGCTGAGCGGGTTCTTCACGTGCTGGGCCTCGTCGGCAACGGCCAGCCCCCAGGGCACGGCGGCCAGCTCGGTCTGATCCCGGCGGGTGACGCCGTAGGTGGTGACCACGATCTCGTCGGGGGCCAGGCCGTCGAGGCTGCGAGCGGGGCCGTGGTAGCGCCGGTGGGGGAGGCCGGGGGCGAAGCGGCTGATCTCCCGTTCCCAGTTGGCCATCAGCGAGGCCGGGCAGACCACCAGGGAAGGCCGGGAGCCGCGGGCGGCGGCCAACTGGAGGTGGGCGGCGATGATCTGCACGGTCTTGCCCAGGCCCATGTCGTCGGCCAGGCAGCCGCCGAGGCCGAGGTCGGCCAAACCGGTGAGCCAGCCCAGCCCCCGGCGCTGGTAGTGGCGGAGCTCGGCGGCCAGCCCGGGTGGCTCGGGCAGCTCCTGGCCTGTTGCCAGCGTCCGCAGCCGCCCGGCCAGCTCGGCCCACGGGCCGACCACCACGGTGTCGCCGTCGGCGGCGGTGTCTGTGGTGTCGGCGTCCGCCGGGTCGGGGGCCGTCGGGATGGCGTCGGGGTCGTCGCCCGGGGTGGCGCCGTCGAGGGCCCGGGCCAGGGCTTCGGCCGCGGTGACGGTGACGGTGTGACGGTCCCGTAGCCGGGCCACCAGGGCCGGGTCGACCACCACGAACCGTCCCCGCAGCCGAACCATGGGCCGCTTGGCCTGGGCCAGATCCTCCAGCTCGTCGGGGGTGAGGGTGTGGCCGTCGAGCAGGGCCTCGTAGCGGACCTCCACCAGGTCCCGGAGCGAGAGGCCGCCGCCGCTGGACGCCGGTGTGGGCTGGGGTGTGCCCACCACGGTGCGGGTGGTGAGCCCCGCCGTCAGCTCGGCCGGCCACAGCACCTCGAGCCCGGCGCCCGCCAGCTCGGCCGCCGTGGGCCCCAGCAGCTCCTCCACCTCCACGTCGTCGAGCACGAGGCGTCCGGGGCGGGCTTCGTCGAGTAGTCGGTGGAGGGCGGAGAAGACACGAGAGCCCCGGCGCAGGCACAGCAGCACCGCCTCCTCGGCCCGGGGGCCGAACCGGGCGGCCACCGCCCCGCTGGCGGCCCACAGGGCCTCGGCGTCGGTGACGAGGCCGGGGTCGATGCTGCTGTGGATCTGCACCACGGCGGTGAACGGGTCGTCGACGCCGTCGGGTGGCTCGAGGCGCAGGGTGACGGTGGGCTGGTCGAGGCGGGCCGGGGCCACCCCGTCGAGCCAGCGGGCGGCGGCGCCGGCGGCCGGGACCGCCACCGGTTCGGTGCCGGCGAAGGCCCCGGCACCGAGCGAGCCGGTGGTGTCGACGGTGGCGCTGGTGCCGACGATGCCGGCCCGGGATGGGCCGACGGTGCTCCGGGCACCGGCTCCGGTGCGGCCGAGGGCGACGGCCCGGCCCACGGTGGCGGCGGCCGAGGTGCGCACGAGGCAGTCGGCAACGGCGTCGTAGAACGCTCGGAGCGTCACCTCGGGGGCGGTGAGGGCCAGGGGCGACGAGCCCGGCACGGCCACGGCATGGGCGGCCGGGGGCAGGGCGGCGGCCAGCAGGCGGAGGTGGTCGAGGTGGCGGCCGTCGAACGGGCCGACCCGCCAGGCGTCCCAGCCTTCGGGGGAGCGGGCCGGCACCAGCCGCCCCCGGGCCGCCAGGTCGAGGGCGGCCCGGGCGGCGGCGGCCCAGGCCCGTACCGACGGGCTGGCTTCGGCGGGCAGCGGGCCGGCCAGTCGGTCGAGCACGTCTCGCACCGGGGCCACCCGGGCCGCCACCCGGGTGCGGCGCACGCTGCGCCCGGCGGGCAGCACCAGCTCCACCTCGGCCGGTCGGCCCGGCGCCGATTCGTGACCCGGACCCCAGAACGCCAGGCGACCGTCCCGAGGCGGGTCGCCGGCCAGGAACGTGGCCTCCACACCCTCGGGCAGCATCAGGCTCCACTGTATGGCGCTGGTGACCCCCGGAAACCGCCCCGGCCCCGGCTGATCTGCGCGACGGAACCGCGCCCACCAGCCCAACTGCGTCACGTTCTCGACGATTTCCGCAGGTTCCGCGACGCAGTTCGCCGCGGGGGCGCGGTTCCGTCGCGCAGAACGTGCGGGGCCGAGGCGGTGGCGGTCAGACCTGGGCGGTCAGACCCGGTCGATGACCACCACGGGGATCTCCCGGTCGGTCAGCTCCTGGTAGCCGCCGAAGCGGGGCATGAGGGCCACCCGCTCGTCGAACAGCTCCGACCGCTCCGGCTCCTCGGCCACCCGGGCCCGGGCCGGGAACCGCTCGGTGCCCAGCTCCACGGTCACGTCGGGGTGGGCCACCAGGTTGTGGTACCACGCCGGATGGTGGTCGGCCCCGGCCTTGGAGGCGATCACCACCAACCGGCTCCCGTGCTCGGTGTAGGTGATGGGCGACACCCGCTCCTGGCCGCTGCGGGCCCCGGTGGTGGTGAGCAACAGCATCGGGTTGCCCTCCCACCGACCCCCGCACCGGCCGCCGTTGGCCCGGAACTCGTCGATCACCTTGGTGTTGAGGGCCAGCCACTGGTCGTCGGTCATCTGGGGCGGTCGCTCGGTGCTCATGGGCGCATCATGGCACGCGAACTATCGTCTGGTCCTATGAGCGATGAGCAAGGGCACGACGAGCTGTTGTACGAGGTGCGGGACCATGTGGGCCTGATCACCTTCAACCGGCCCGAGCGGATGAACACGATCACCATGGGGATGCTGAACGCCCTGTCGGAGCGGTTGCTGGCGGCCGACGCCGACGCCGACGTGCGGGTGATCGTGATCACGGGCGCCGGCCGGGCCTGGTGTGCCGGCCTCGACGTGGGAGCGGCCGCCTCGGGCCAGGGGATCGGGGGCGACGTGGCCCGCCTGCCCCCGGGCGAGCTCGACCTGCGCACCGCCCCGCCGGTCGTGCTGCACAAGATCGACACCCCCACCATCGCCGCTCTGAACGGCGGTGCCGCCGGCTACGGGCTCGACCTGGCCCTCGGGTGCGACCTGCGGATCGCGGCCGAGGGGGCCAAGCTGTCGGCTGCCTACACCGCCCGGGGCCTCCTGCCCGAGAGTGGCGGCACCTGGCTGCTGCCCCGGATCGTGGGCTGGTCGACGGCCGCCGAGCTGCTGTTCACCGCCCGCACCCTCACCGCCGCCGAGGCGATGGAGCTGGGCCTGGTGAGCCGGGTGGTGCCCAACGGCGAGATCCTCGACGCGGCATTGGAGCTGGCCGGTCAGATCGCGGCCAACGCCCCCCTGGCCGTGCGGGCGTCGAAGCGGATGATGCGCCACGCCATGACCGAGGGTCTGGAAGACCACGTGCAGCGCCAGTTCCTGGCCCTGCTGCCCCTGTTCCGCACCAAGGACTTCGCCGAGGGCCTCACCGCCTTCCTGGAGAAGCGCCCGCCCGACTTCCACGGCCAGTAGCCGCCGTCGCCGGCAGCCCGGACGCGACACCGCCCCGGAGGGGAGACCCGATACATGGGTCCCGCCCCGGGGCGGCGTGGGATCAGATCCGCTCGATGATGGTGGCGGTGCCCATGCCGCCGCCGGTGCACATGGCCACCAGGCCGGTCTGCAGGTCGCGCCGCTCCAGCTCGTCGATCAGGGTGCCGATCAGCATGGCCCCGGTGGCCCCGATGGGGTGGCCGAGGGCGATGGCGCCGCCGTTGACGTTGACCTTGGCCGGGTCGGCCCCGGTGTCGCGGAAGAACCGCAGCACCACGGAGGCGAAGGCCTCGTTGACCTCCAGCAGGTCGATGTCGTCGATCGTCATGCCCGCCTTCTGCAGGCACTTGAGGGCGGCCGGGCCGGGGGCGGTGAGCATGATCAAGGGCTCGTCGGCGGCCACGGCCGACATCAGGATCCGGGCCCGGGGCGTGAGGCCGTGGGCCCGGGCGTAGTCGGGGTTGGCCAGCAGCACGGCGCCGGCCCCGTCGACCACACCGGAGGAGTTGCCGGCGTGGTGTACGTGGTTCAGCTCGTTGACCTGGGGATAGACCTGGTTGACCAGCTCCATCATGGTCTTCGGCGACTGCTCCATCCGCATGTCGACGAACTTGGGGAAGCTCGGGCTGAGCTTGGCCAGGCCCTCGGCCGTGGTCTCGGGCCGGGGGTACTCTTCGCGGTCGAGGGCCACCGTGCCGTCGTCGTGGTAGATCGTGACCAGGCTCCGGTCGAACCGGCCCTCCTTGATGGCCTCGGCCGCCCGCCGCTGGCTCTCCAGACCCAGCGCGTCGACCTGCTCGCGGGTATGGCCGTCGAGGGTGGCGATCAGGTCGGCCGACAGACCCTGGGGGACCTGGGGATGAGTGCCGAGCAGGTGCTCGTTGTTGGCGTGGAAGCCGTCGGTGCCGTTGCGGGCGGGCCGGCTCATCGACTCCACCCCGCACCCCACCACCAGGTTCTGGTGGCCGGAGGCCACGCCCATGGCGCCGAAGGTGACGGCCTGCTGGCCCGAGCCGCAGAAGCGGTTCAGGGTCACGCCGGGCACCGAGATGGGCCAGCCGGCGTCGAGCAGGGCCATGCGGCCGATGTCGTGGGCGTGGTCGCCGGCGTGCGAGCCGTTGCCGCACACCACGTCCTCCACGTCGGTGGCGTCGAACCCCACCCGCTCGCGGAGACCGTTCAGCACCTGACCCAGGATCTTCTGGGGGTGCAGGCCCGACAGGGCCCCCTTGTCCTTCTTGCCCACGCCGCGCGGGGAACGCACGGCGTCGATGATCCAAGCCTCGGATGCAGCTGCCATGCGGTCCACACTACGGCCGGTCGCCTGCGGCGACCTAATACCCGGCGGGGCCGTAGCGCTCCTCGGCCCGCTGCACGCCCGACAGCACGTAGCCCAGCACCGAAGCGGCGCCGGCGTCGTCGAGGAGGCGCAGGGCCCGGTCGAGGGCCCGGCGCCGGGAGCGGCTGGCGTAGAGGGAGATGACGACGGCATCGGACACCTTCGCCAGCTCCAGAGCGTCGACCACGGGGAGCAGGGGCGGGCCGTCGATGAGGATGTGGTCGCAGTGCTCCCGCAGGCGGTCGATCACGGCCGCCACCTCGGCCGAACGCAGCACCTCGGCCGGGCCCCGCCGGTCGCGGATGCGGCCGGCCGGCATGGCCACCAGGTTGCCCCGGCCCTCCACCCGGTGCAGGCACTCCTGCAGCCCCACCTGGGGGTCCGACAGGTAATCGCCCATGCCCGGGGCCTCGGCCGCGCCCAGCAGAGCCGACAGGGTGGGGCGCCGCAGGTCGCCCCCGATCACCACCACGTTGCGGCCCTGGGCGGCCAGGGCGATGGCCAGGCGGGCGGCGGTGGACGACTTGGCCTCGCCCGGCTGGGGGCTCGTGATCAACAGCACCTGGTGGGGCTGGCCGGCGGCGGCGGCGAAATCGACCGACGACACCAGCCGCTGGAACGCCTCCTCCACCATGGAGCCGGGGGCCAGCTCGATCGGCACCCGCTTGTTGCGGGTGTAGGGGACAACGGCCAGGTGGCCGAGGCCCGTGCCTTCTTCCACGTCGTCGGTGGATCGGAGGCGATCGTCGAAGCTGGCCACCGCCACCACGGCCCCCACGGCCAGGATCGACCCGATGACCAGGGCCAACGCCAGGTTGCGCAGGGGGCGGGGCGACACCGGGGTGCGTTCGGGCTCGGCTTCGGCGTTGATCCGGGCCGACACCTCGGGGTTGGCCAGCAGCTCGGCCTTCAGCCGCTGCTGGGCCAGCTCGGTGTTGACCGCCACGAGTTGGGTGTCGATCGGCTGGAGCCGGGTGCTGAGATCCTGGAGGAGGGTGGTCCGCTCGCTCAACAGGTTGGACTTTTCGGCGTCGGGGGCGGTGTCGATCCGGGTGTTGAGGTCGGCCACCGGCTCGTAGACCCGCTCCCGCTCGGCGTTCAGCACCTCCTGGTTCGCCTCGAGGGAGGCGAGCCGGGCCTGCACGTCGGCCAGGTCGATGTCGTGGCGGAGATCGACGTAGGTGTCGGCCCAGGCCTCGGCCGTGCGGGCGGCACGTTCCGGCGTGGGCGACAGGGCCCGGAAGGTGATGACCGAGGGGGCCACCCGGCCGTCGAGTTCTCCGGTGTCGATCGTGACCTCGTCGTCGTTGCCCGCCGCCACTTCGGCCTCGGTCAGGAACCGGGTGGAGGCGAGGAAGTCGGCCTCGGCCGCCATCTGGCGACCCGCCACCTCGGCCGTGCCGAGGGGGAAGAGCTGGGCCGACGCCTCGGTGCGGATCAGCACCGTCGCCTCCGAGGCGTAGACGGCGGAGCGGGTGAAGGTGACCGCCGCCACCGCCACCAGGGTGGCCACCAGCACGGCGGTGGCCAGCCACCACCAGCGGCGCATCAGGCGGGCGTAGTCGGCCAGCGACAGCTCGTCGTGCTGGGTGTCTCGGTGGCGGGGCAGGACCCGGGGCCACCACGGGTCGCCGGTGGCGGCGGTCCTGGCGGAACGGCTGGAAGGAAGAGGCAGGGTAGACACGGCGGGATGCGTCCAAGAGGGAAGGGCCGCGGCGGCGGCGGGAACAGGCCACGAACGCCCTGCCCCGGGCTACTCCATCCCGAGGTGGATCGTATAGGGCAAATCACCCAAGGCAACCCCGAGGCCAGACGCGCCGAGCGCCACAGCCAAAGGCCTGGGTCACCGAGCGCCACGCCCGCGGGGGCCTGGGGGCACGCCCCCGGAAACCCGGCCGAAGGCCGGGGCGGAGGGGTTGGGGCCCCGCCGCAGATGGGGGAGCGAGGCCGCAGGCCGGGCGTCGGGGGCGCCAGCCCCCGCAAGACTAGGGTGGCGAGGAACCGAGCCCCACGACTCGGTTCCTCGACCATCCCAGGGGTTCCGCCGCCCGAAGGCACGAGGATCGGCCTGGCCGTTGTGGCCGGTGACCGTCTCTTCGTTGACTCCTTACGATCGGTGCGGGCAAGTCGGATGTGAGCGTCGGGCCCGAAAATCAACCGGATCAGGCCCTGAGCGGCCCGCTGGTAGGCTGGTTCCCGTCATGACCAGCCCCGACGTCACCCTCCTGGCCCTCCATGGGCTGCGCCTCACGGGGTTGGCCGAGGCCGGCGTGGTGGCGGAGGTGTTCGGGGTCGACCCGGGGCCGATCGAGGTGGAGCTGAAGGGCCTGGCCGACGACGATCTCGTGGCCCGGCGTGACCGCCCGCCCCGCACCGGGTGGCTGCTCACGCCGGAGGGCCGGGACGAGGCCGCCCGCCGGGTGGCGGCCGAGCTCGCCGCCACCGGGGCCCGCCCCGCCCTGCAGGCGTGGTACGACCGTTTCCCGCCCCTCAACCGTCGCCTGCTCGACGTGTGCTGCCGGTGGCAGCTCCGCGATCCGATAGCGGGCAGGCTGAACGACCACCGCGATCCGGCCTATGATCGATCTGTCGTCGCCGAACTCGTTGTGCTCGACGCCGACGCTCAACCCTTCTGCGCCGGGCTGGCCGGGGTGCTCAGCCGGTTCGGTTGCTACGGGCCCCGCCTGGCGCATGCACTGGGGCGGGTGACCGAGGGGGCTACCGAGTTCATCGATCGTCCCCTGGTCCCCTCGTACCACACGGTGTGGTTCGAGCTCCACGAAGACCTCCTGGCCACCCTCGGCCTCGACCGGGCGTCTGAAACCGCCCGCCTCGCCCGGCCCACCGTGGCCTGAGAAGCACAGACAAGGAAAATTCATCACAATGGCTCAGTTCGGACCCGTACTCACCGCAATGGTGACCCCATTCACCCCGAGCGGTGAGCTCGACCTCGAGGCCGCCCAGAACCTCGCCCGCTATCTCGTTGTGAACGGCAACGACGGGGTGGTGGTGGCCGGCACCACCGGTGAGGCCCCCACCCTCAGTCACGATGAGCAGGCCCAGCTGATCACGGCCGTGCGCGAGGCCCTGCCCGATCACACCGTGATCGCCGGCACCGGCTCCAACGACACCCGGGCCGCCATCCACAACACCGAGCGGGCCACCGAGGCCGGGGCAGACGGCATCTTGTTGGTGACGCCGTACTACAACCGCCCGTCGCAGGCCGGCATCGAGATGCACATGCGGGAGGTGGCCAAGGCCACCGACAAGCCCGTCATCCTGTACGACATCCCCGTCCGCACGGGCCGCAAGATCGAGACCGACACCCTGCTCCGGCTGGCCGAGGTCGACAACGTGGTGGCCATCAAGGACGCCGCCGGCGATCCGGCCGAAACGGCCCGCCTGCTGTCCCTGGCCGGCGGGGCCTATGAGATCTACTCCGGCGACGACTCCCTCACCCTGCCGCTGCTGTCGGTGGGGGCCGTGGGCGTGATCGGGGTGGCCACCCACTGGGTGGGCAAGCAGATGAGCGAGATGATCGCCGCCTACCACAAGGGCTACATCGCCGAGGCGGCCGCCCTCAACGCCACCATGATCCCGTCCTACGTCTACGAGGCGTACCCCGACGCCCCCAACCCGGTGCCGTCGAAGGTCATGATGAACCTGCTCGGCCTGCCGGTGGGGGAGTGCCGCTCCCCGATGGGGCCGGCCCCGGGAGACCTGGTAGATCGGGCCAAGGCCGTGTTGGCTGATCTCGGTCGGAGCGTCGCCTAGTGGCAGCGCCCGTTCGGGTCGTCTTCCTCGGGGGTCTCGGGGAAATCGGCCGCAACTGCGCCGCCATCGAGGTCGGTGGGCGCATCATGCTCATCGACTGCGGCCTCATGTTCCCCGACTCCGACATGGCCGGGGTCGATCTCGTGCTGCCCGACTTCACCTGGCTGCGGGAGAACGCCCACCGGGTCGAGGGCGTGGTGGCCACCCACGGCCACGAAGACCACATCGGTGCCCTCAGCTTCCTGCTGGAGGAGATGCCGCTCCAGATCATCGGCTCGCCCCTTACGATCGGCCTGGCCCGCAACCGGATCGACGAGCGGGGCATGCTCGACCGGGCCAAGTTCATCGAGGTGAGCGACAACGACCGGATCAAGGTCGGTCCGTTCGACATGGAGTTCTTCCCGGTCACCCACTCGGTGCCCCACGGGTTCGCCACCGCCTTCCACACCCCCCAGGGTGTGATCCTGCACTCGGGCGACTTCAAGCTCGACATGACCCCGGTGGACGGTCGCCTGACCGATCTGGCCGGCCTCGGCCACCTGGCCAAGGACGATGGCATCCGGCTGTTCCTGTGCGACTCCACCAACGCCGAGGAGGCCGGGTTCTCGGCCTCGGAGACGTCGATCGGCCAGTCGATCCACGACCTGTTCCGGGCCCGGGTGGGTCAGCGCATCATCGTGGCCTGCTTCGCCAGCCACATCCATCGGGTGCAGCAGATCGCCGATGCCGCCGTGGCCTGCGGCCGCACGGTGGCCACGCTGGGCCGGTCGATGAACCAGAACGTGGCCCTGGCCCGCCAGATGGGCCTGCTGCGCATCCCCGACGACCGCCTGGTCGACATCGAGGACGTCACCGGCATCCCCGACGAGAACCTGTGCGTGATCTCCACCGGCTCCCAGGGGGAGCCCCTGAGCGCCCTGGCCCGCATGGCCACCGGCGACAACCGGTGGCTGGAGGTCACCGAGGGCGACTGCGTGATCCTCAGCTCGCATCCCATCCCGGGCAACGAGTCGAGCGTCAGCCGGGTCATCGATGGCCTTCTGCGCAAGGGGGCCGAGGTGGTGCACTCGGCCAACGCCAACGTGCACGCCACCGGCCACGCCAAGGCCGAGGAGCTGAAGGTACTGCACTCGATCGTGCAGCCCGACTGGTTCATCCCGGTGCACGGTGAGTACCGCCACCTCGCCCAGCACGCCAACCTGGCCCGCCAGATGGGTACGGCCGAAGACCACATCCTGCTGTGCACCGACGGCGACTCGATCCTGCTGACCGACGACGGTATTCGCCGGGGCGAGTCGGTGCCGGCCGAGTACATCTACATCGACGGCACGGTCGGTGCCATCGACCACAGCGTGTTGCTGGAACGCCGCATCCTGGGCGAGGAAGGCTTCATCACGGTCATCGTGCCGGTGGCCATCGTCAAGGGCAAGGCCGAGCTGCTCGACGAGCCGGCGGTGATCAGCCGGGGTTGGGTGGACGGGCCCGAGGGCGACCAGCTCCGCAAGGAGGCCCGCCTCGCCGTGCGCCAGGCGGTGGAGGCGTCCCTGGCCGACGGGGTCCGGACCCGCCAGGAGATCGAGAAGACCACCCGTCGGGCCATCGGCCGCTTCGTCAACCGCCAGACCGGCCTACGGCCGATGGTGGTCCCAGTGGTGCTGGGCGCCCTCGAAGGGTAAACGCCGATGCCGGAATTCGGCTGGCCTCGGAGCCCGGGGCTGGCCGAATTCCGGTCTATCCAAATCCAAAACGTTCAGAAATAAAAGCTGATCTCCTGGTTTGGACTTCGCCGATACTGGGTAAAGCTGTCTGACTTCACAGTTTGACGCAGGGGCATAGACGTCTAGCCGGACGTCTAGTACATATCGGGTTAGCGCGGAAATAGTCTTAAGGATTCGCCCACCGGTATGCCCGCCGCACACACCGACATGGCGCTGGCATGACCGCGCCCCTTCGCCTCGCTCTCGATGGCGGAACCCCCTGCTTGGCCGCCACGTCCGTGGCCCAGTGGTCCGCTGTCGAGCCCGGCGACGACCTGGTCGCCGCTCTGGGGGCCGGGTTCGCCTCCGGCATCCTGCCCGGGTCGGCCCAAACGGTCCGGCGCCTGGAACGGCGTTGGAGTGACCTGGTGGGGCGGTCCTACGTGATCGCCTGCCGTTCGGCGGCGGCTGCCGCCCGCCTGTCGGCTGTGAGCCTCGAGCTGGGGTCGGGCGACGAGATCATCTGCCCCGTCGACGCCACCTCGTCGGCCTGGGCCATGGCATCGGTCACCGAGGTGATGCCGGTGTTCGTCGACCTCGATCCCCAGACGCTTTCGATCGACCCGACGGCGGTGGAGTCCGCCGTCACCGACGCCACCCGGGCCGTCCTGGCCGTCGACAACCACGGCGCCCCGGCCGACCACGGCGCCCTGGCCACCGTGGCCCGGCGCCACGGGCTGATGGTGGTGGAGGACGGCTCGGAGTCGGTGGGCGCCACCTACGGCCAGAACCCGGTGGGGAGCCTCGGCCTGGCCGGCTTCTGCGGTCTCGGGCATCCCGGCCCGCCGGCCGGCCCGCTGGCCGGCGCCTTCTTCGCCACCGACGATCCCGAGGTGGCCGACAACGCCCGGCGGGTGCTGCTGGTGAGCGACGATCTGGGCCTGCCCGTCACCGGTTCCACCCCCGGAACCGGCTGGGGCTACCGGATCAGCGAGATCGACGCCGTGGTGGCCGACAGCTACCTGAACCGGCTCGACTACGAGGTCTCGGTGCGGGCCGCCAACGGCCGGCACCTGTGCCGTCGCCTGGAAGACGTGGCCGGCATCTGGATGCCCGCCACCCCGGCCGGGGGCACCACCGTGCACACCTCGATCCCGCTCCTGGTGCAGCCCGACGAGCTCGGCCTGCCCGAGACGGCAGCCACCGCCCTACGGGACACGCTGATCGACTGCACCACGGCCGAAGGGCTGTGGTGCGACCGCTCGCAGCCCCAGGCCATGGCCTCTGCCTCTGCCTCTGCCTCTGCCTCTGCCTCCGGTTCAGGTTCAGCCGGGGCCGGTGTCCGGTGGCTCCGGCCCCGGCGGGCCGAGTTCCCGGTGGCCGACGCCATGTGGGCCTCCGGTCTGGTGCTGGGTGGCCGGCGGGGCGGGTTCGACCCGCTCCAGTCGCTCCAGACGATGGATCGCATCGCTGACTGCTTCACCAAGATCCTGGTCGACAACGTCGACCGGCTGCGTCAGCTCACAATCGAACGGATGCGGGTCACGCCATGATCGGCCCCCGTTTCCTGTTCCCGGACGCCACCGCCGCACCCCCGCCGCAATGCGGCGGTGGCGTCCTCCAGTTCACCGCCCCGTCCCCCCATCCCAGGACGACTCCCAGGAGGGTGATGGGCAACCCCTAGCGCCTCGCAGTTCTGGTTCCATGGCGCTGACGCCGGGGGCCTTCGCACGCAATGTAAACCGCCGACGTGCGAAGGCCCCCGTAGTGTCCTGCCCGCGAGGTGCACTGATGTGGTGGGCCGTCGACAACGAGGTCGACGGCCTGCCGTGTTGTTCGGGGGCTGGCGCCCCCGCCGGCCTCCTGCGTCGGCCTCCCCCATCTGGCCCCGGGGCCCCATCCCCGTGGCCGCCACCGGCTGCGCCGGGGGCGTTACCTGGCGGCGCGCGGGCGCGGTGGGTCTGTGGGCCGCGTGCGCCGGGGGCGTTACCTGGCGCCGCGGACCTCTGGGCCTCGTGCGCTCGGCCGGGCTGATCGTCTGTCCCACCCTCCCGCGCTCGGGGGGCTGGGGCGGCTAGTGTGTCCAGAACTGTGGCAACTACTAGTCGGAGCTCACGTCGTTCCGGTCGAGGGGCTACGGGCGGACGGTCGTCAACCAAGCAGGTACAGCAGCAGCGCGCCCAAAATCGCCGTGAGGTGCAGGCGCTGTTGCTCGTCGCCGTCGCCCTGATCCTCGGCTTGGGCCTGTACACGCACACCACCGGCGTAGTGGGGCGCGGCTTGGCCACGCTCACCGGGTCGCTGGTGGGCCGGGCCCGCTTCGCCGTGCCCGTCGGATTCGCCGTAGCGGGCTGGAACCTGGTGCGCACCCGGCCTCGCAAGCGCCGCGGCCCCGGGCTCGGGGTGGCCGAGAAACTGGCCTGGCTGTGCGTGGGGCTGGCCGTGTTCTCCGGGCTCGACATGCTGGGCGGCCGCCCGTACTGGACGTCGCCGGCCGCCGATCTGAGCCGGGCCGGGGGCTGGGTTGGCGTGTGGGTGGGCGGCACCCTGCAACGCTGGCTGGGCGGCTGGGGTCAGGTCATCGTCACCCTCACCCTGTTTGCCGTGGCCGCCGTGCTGCTGACCTCGATGTCGGTCGGAGCCCTGGTCGACCGGGTGGCCGAGCGGGCCACCGTGGCCTGGGGGGTGCTCGGGCCCCGGGTGGAGGCCCTGCGGGCCCGCCGCTCCGGGCGCGCCGACCGGGCCGAGCGGAGCACCGCCGGCCCCCGCCGCCGGGCCCGGACGGCCGGGGTGGCCGTCGACCTCGACGAGGTCGAGGGAGCCGAGGAGACGTCCGGGGGCCGGCGCCACCGGCTCCTGCGGCGTGAAACCTACATCGACCTGCGCCAGCCGGCCGACGACGAGGAACGCGCCGCCGGCGCCTTCGACGACGACGATGACGCATCCGCCCCCGAACAGCGCGACGACCTCACCCTGTGGGACGACGACGAGGACGGGTCGGCCGCCGACGAGGGCGACGAGGAGGCCCCCTCACCCGGCCACGACAACCCCCGTCTGAGCTGGGATGACGAGCCCTGGGAGCCTGTGATCGAGGTCCCCGAGCCCACCGTGGTGGAGGGCCTGGTGATGGCCGCCCCCGAGCCGCCCGACGGGATCTGGCACCTTCCCCCGCTCGACATGCTCGACCGCTCCGAAAGCCAGGACATCGACCGGGCCCTGGTGGAGGCGACCGGACGCCAGCTGGAGCACGCCCTGGCCGAGCATGGCGTCGAGACCCGCCTCATCGGCGTGGTGGTGGGGCCCACGGTGAGCCGGTTCGAGCTGGAGCTGGGCCCGGGGGTGAAGGTGGCCCGGGTCACCACCCTCCACAAGGACATCGCCTACGCCATGGCCACGCCCGACGTGCGTATCCTGGCTCCCATCCCGGGTAAGCAGGCCATCGGGGTGGAGGTGCCGAACGTGCGGCGCCAGATGATCACGGTGGGCGACCTGCTGGTGTCGGAGGAGGCGGCCAAGGCCACCCATCCGCTGGAGGCCACCCTGGGTCGAGACATCAACGGCCGCACGGTGATGGTCAACCTGGCCAAGATGCCCCACCTCCTGGTGGCGGGGCAGACCGGGTCGGGTAAGTCCAGCTTCCTCAACTCGGCCCTCACCTCGATCCTGATGCGGGCCACCCCCGACCAGGTGCGGATGATCATGGTCGACCCCAAGCGGGTGGAGCTGACCCAGTACGAGAAGCTGCCCCACCTGCTCACCGAGGTGGTGGTCGACCCCAAGAAGGCGGCCAACGCCCTGGCCTGGGCCGTGCGGGAGATGGAGCGCCGCTACGAGCTGCTGAGCGAGGTGGGCGTGCGCGACCTCGACGGCTACAACAAGGCGGTCGACGAGGGGCGTCTGACCGACCGGGCCCCGGTGGGCGGCGAGTACCAGCGGCTGAGCTACATCGTGATCGTCATCGACGAGCTGGCCGACCTGATGATGGTGGCCGCCCGCGACGTGGAGGAGTCGATCTGCCGGATCGCCCAGAAGGCCCGGGCCGTGGGCATCCACCTGGTGGTGGCCACCCAGCGTCCGTCAACCAACGTGATCACCGGCCTCATCAAGGCGAACATCCCGGCCCGCCTGGCCTTCGCCGTCTCCAGCCTCACCGACAGCCGGGTGATCCTCGACCAGCCCGGGGCCGAGCGCCTGGTGGGCAAGGGCGACGGTCTCCTCAACGACGGCACCACCAGCACCCCCAGCCGCTTCCAGGGCGCCTGGGTGAGCGAGGAGGAGGTGTCGGCCGTCGTCGCCCACTGGATCGAGCAGGCCCCCGACGTGGTCTACGACAGCCGGGTGCTGGGGGAGGAAGGGGGCGACGGCGGCCTGATCCCCGGTGGCTCCTCAGGCGACGACGAAGACGACGACCTGATGCTGCAGGCGGTGGAGTTGATCGTCCGCTCCCAGCTCGGCTCCACCTCGATGCTCCAGCGCAAGCTCCGGGTGGGCTTCGCCCGGGCCGGGCGGATCATGGACCTGCTGGAGGAGCGGGGAGTGGTCGGCCCGTCGCTCGGCTCCAAGCCCCGGGACGTGCTGATGACACCCCAGGACCTCGATGCCGGCAAGTGGCCCCGAGGCGGCGGGGGCGGTGGTACTCCGAGCGGTTCGATGGGGTCTCCCCTGGCGTCGCCTCCGGTGGCTGGCCCGGCCGTTGCCTCGGCCTCAGCCCCGATGGCACCCGATCTGAGCACGAGCAACCATCCGGCGGCCAGGGCCCGCCAGGCGGCGGCCGAGGCCCAGGCCGGCCAACCGGTGGTCGACCCGCCCCGGGAGCGGCGCAAGACGTTGGCCGACCTCCAGTTCCCCGACCCGGTCGTGGTGCCGGAGCCGGGCCCCCGGGCCCGTGCGGCCCAAGCCGACGACGACCTGGCCGATCTGCTCGGCGACATCGACGACACCGATGACACCGATGACACCGACCTCGACGACGAGCCGGGCGACGGCGACGGCCCCGACGCCGATCTGGAGCCCGATCCGCTGCTCGGCCTCGACCGTCGGCGCCCGGGCGACGAGGGGGCCGACCCGGCCCCGGGCCGACCGCAGCTCCGGGTTGTCCCCGACCCGCCACCTCACGTGCGCGAACCCGAGCCGGCACCGCACGACCTCGACCTTCGCCCGGCCCGCCGCCGTCCGGTCGGCTCATCGCCGGCGGGGTTCGACGAAGACGAGGACGACCTCGAGGAAGGCAGCCTCGCCTTCGAAGACATCGAGGATCTGCTCGACGTCGACGAGCTGGAAGATGATGGCGACAACGACGACCAGGCCTACGACGACGAGGCTTACGACGAGCTCGACGACGACTTCGACGACGATCTGGACGACCTGGACGGCGATTTCGACCCGGCCCTGGCCCCTCCCCCTGGCTACCGCCCCCGAGACTAGGGGAATCGGGACGTCACCAGCGACGGCGGCCGACACCAGATCAGGGTTCATCGGTGCAATGGGCGGGCTGGGGTGGCATCATCACCGGCGGTTCGCAGGCGGCGGAACCAGGTGGGCGGTACGGCGCGCCCGTCACCAACCTGACGAGAGGGAACCAAGGCGAATGATGGAGACGATCGAATGGGCGTCGGGGCTGCGGTTCCCGGAGGGGCCGATCTGGTTTCCCGACAACTCCGTGGTGCTGGTGGAGATCGCCCGGGGCACCCTGACCAGGGTGTCGCCCGACGGTGACGTCGACGTGCTGGCCCACCTCGGCGGCGGCCCCAACGGGGCGGCGGTGGGGCCCGACGGCCGGGTCTACGTCTGCAACAACGGCGGCTTCGTCTGGAGCGAGGTCAACGGGATGATGCTCCCCGGTGAGCAGCCGCCCGACTACGCCGGCGGCAGCATCCAGCGGGTCGACCTGCGGACGGGCGAGATCGACACGCTGTACGACTCGTGCAACGGGATCCCCCTCAAGGGCCCCAATGACCTGGTGTTCGACACCACGGGCGGCTTCTGGTTCACCGACCACGGCAAGATCCGTCCCCGGGACCGGGACCGGGGTGGCCTGTACTACGCCCGGGCCGACGGGTCGGAGATCCGGGAGGTCGTCTACCCCCTCGACGCCCCCAACGGAGTGGGTCTGTCGCCCGAAGGCGACACCCTGTACGTGGCCGAGACCCACCAGGGCCGCCTCTACCAGTGGGCCCTGGCCGGGCCGGGCCAGATCGCCGGCTACATGGGCCCCCACCACCGGGGCACGGTGCTGGCCGACCCCGAGGGCGGCCCCCTGTTCGATTCGCTGGCCGTGGACGCCTACGGCAACGTGTGCGTGGCCACGATCCGCCATGGCGGCATCACGGTGGTCACCCCCGACGGTATGCATCACCACCGGCCGTTCCCCGACCCGCTGACCACCAACATCTGCTTCGGCGGATCCGACCTGAGCACGGCATTCGTCACTCTGTCGGGCACGGGCCGGTTGGTGTCGCGCCGCTGGGACACCCCCGGGCTCCGCCTGGCTTTTTGAGCGCTGTGTTCTGAGGTTCTCCGCCGATGGTGGTGGGTTTCGGTTTAGCCTCTCAGGTGTGCATCGTTGTCACCTCGAACCTGACGAGCACCCGATGGGCAGATCGGTCGTGCGTCTCTTCATCAGCGGGCTGCTGCTCCTCCTGTTGACGGTGGGCAGCGTCGGCGTCAGCCCCGCCGCCGCCCACGGCAAACTCCTCCAGGCCTCGCCCGGGCCCGGCCAGAATGCGGGCGGGGTGGTCGACTTCATCGATCTGGCCTTCCTGGAAGACGCCACCGACGCCGTGGTGGCGGTCACCAAAGACGGCGCCCCGGTGCCCGGCACCACCACCGTGGCCAACGGCCGGATCGTCCGGTATGCCTTCAACCCGCCTCTGAGCGCGCCGGGCCGGTACGACGTCACGTTCACCGCCACCTGGGTTGACCAGGACCGGGTGACCGAGACCTACTACTTCACCTACGAGGCTGCGGCCCCGGCTCCGGTCCACATCGGCAGCGTCGAAAGCCTGCCCCAGCCCGACAGCAGCTGGTCGTCGGTGAAGATCGTGGCCACTGTGGTGCTGATCACGGCCATGTTCGGGCTGGCCGTGCTCTACGTGCTCCAGCTCGAACGGCGCCGCTCCCAGGCGGCGGTGGACGGGCCGGGCGCGCCCGGTGGCCGGCCGGGCCGGGGAAACCCTGCCGACCAGTCGCCGTCCCGCCGGGCCTAGCCTGGGACGATGCCCCGTCAGTTCTGGGTCGAGACGCTCGGCTGCCCCAAGAACCAGGTCGACTCCGACAAGCTGACCGGGACGCTCCTGGCCGACGGCATGGTGGCCGCCGGGAGCCCGGCCGACGCCGACGTGGTGGTGGTGAACACCTGCGCCTTCATCGAGGCGGCCCGCCAGGAATCGATCGACGTGATCCTGGCCCTCGATGGTGCCCGCAAGAGCGGGGCCGAGCTGGTGGTGACGGGCTGCATGGCCGAGCGCTACGGCTCGGAGCTGGCCGAGGCCATGCCCGAGATCACCCGGGTGGCCCCCTTCGGGGCCCCGCTTGCGGGCCCGCTCGCCGGCCCGCAGGCCGAGCCGGTGCCGGCCGGGGGCGTACGGGCCCAGCCGGTACAGCTCGGTGCCACCCGGTCCCGGGTGGCAGCCGACGCCGGTGCCGCCTCCGCTGGCGGGCTGGCACTGCCCGCCTTCGACCTGCTCGAGCTGCCCCGCCCGGCCGCCACCGCCCCCTGGGCCTACGTGAAGGTGGCCGAAGGGTGCGACCGCAACTGCGGGTTCTGCGCCATCCCCAGCTTCCGGGGCCCCCAGCGGTCGCGGTCCATGGCATCGATCCTGGCCGAGGTGGAAGCCCTGGGCGATGTGCAGGAAGTGGTCCTGGTGGCTCAGGACCTGGCCGCCTACGGGCGGGACCAGGGCCGAGGCAGCCGCCAGATCGTGCCCCTGGTGCAGACCGTGGCCGCCCGCGTGCCGTGGGTCCGCCTGCTGTACCTGTACCCCTCCGATCTCACCGACGAGCTCATCGACACCGTGCTGGCCACCGGCGTGCCCTACTTCGACCTGTCGCTCCAGCACGTGTCGCCGCCTCTGATGCGGCGGATGCGGCGCTGGGGGTCGGCCGAGGTGTTCTCGGCCCGGATCGCCGAGATCCGCCGCCGGGAGCCGGGCGCCGCCTTCCGGTCGAACTTCATCGTCGGCTATCCCGGTGAGACCGAGGACGACCACGACGCCCTGCTGGCCTTCGTGGCCGACACCGGGCTCGACTGGTGCGGCTTCTTCTCCTACTCCGAGGAGGCCGGCACCCACGGGGCCACGCTGGAGCCCAAGGTGCCGGCCGGCCTCATCGACGAGCGGCTGGCCGAGCTCCGCGAGCTGCAGGACTCGATCACGGCCACCCGCCGGGACGACCTGATCGGCACCACCACCACCGTCCTCGTCGATCGGCCCGGCGTGGCCCGTTCGGCCCGGGAGGCCCCCGAGATCGACGGCATCATCACCGTGCCCGCCGATCTGGCCCCCGGGCGGTTCCACCCGGTCACGATCACCGACGCCCTGGGCCCCGACCTGGTGGCCGAGCCGGCTGGCTCGCCGGAGGGCAGCGGCTCGTGAACAGCAGCCCCGAGATCCACCTGATCGGCACCTCCCGCTGGGCTCTGGCCGCCAACTCCCTCACCATCGCCCGCATCGCTCTGGCTCCCGTGCTGGCCCAGCTGGTGGCCACCCGCAACCCGTGGTGGCTCACGTTCTGGATGGGATGGCTGCTGGGGGCGACCGACGTGATCGACGGGTCGCTGGCCCGGCGGGCCACCCCCACCCGCCTCGGCGCCTTCCTCGATCCCCTGGCCGACAAGGTGGTGGTGCTGCTCGTCGGCTTCACCCTGGTCGGTATCGGCCGGTTCCCCGCCCTCCCGGTGGTGATCATCGCCGTCCGCGAGGTGGCGATCATGGCCTACCGCTCGTACTGGGGTCGCCAGGGGCTGGCCATCCCGGCCCGCCAGTCGGCCAAGTACAAGACCCTGGTGCAGGGGGTGGCGCTGGCCGCCGCTCTGTGCCCCCCACTGGATCCCCACCCCTGGGTTGCCAACGGCCTGTTGTGGTTGGCCGTCGTGTTCACCCTGGTCAGCGGGCTCCAGTACGTTCTCGACGGTCGGGACGCCCTCCGTGAGACAGGGCAACGCTGAACCGTGCACCGACCCATCGAGCGAGCGGAGCCCCATGCCTGCTGACCATCGCCGCGCTGGTTCCGCTGGCGGCCCCCTCCGGGGGCGGCCCCGACGCCGCTATCTCCCCCTGCTGCTGGCGGCGATCGCCCTGCTGGCGCCGGCCTGTGGCCTGATCAACTCGGGCGACGACGACGCCGCCACCACCGAGCCCTCGGCTCCCGGCGCCCCCGCCACCCCGGCCACCGACGGGGCCGGCCCGGCGCCCGGGGACGGGGCCAACCCCAGCTTCAAGCGGGCCCCCTGCCCGTTCGACGCCCCGGCCGGCACCGAGCCCCGGTGCGGCACGGTGGCCGTGCCCGAAGACTGGGCCACCGGCACCGGCACCGTCACCCTGTCGGTGGCCGTGTTCTCCAGCACGGCCGACGGCCCCGCCCCCGACCCTGTCGTCTACCTCGACGGCGGCCCGGGCGGCCATTCACTCGACGCCGTCCAGTTCCTCTCCGCTGATCTGCTGGAGCCGCTCCAGGCCCGGGGGGAGGTGGTGTTCTTCGACCAGCGGGGGGTGGGCCTCAGCACCCCCGCCCTCGACTGCACCGAGGTCACGGCCGCCGCCCGCCAGGCGGAGGACGATCCTGCGCTCGGCGACGACGAGGCCATCGCCGCCTTCGGCCGAGCCCTCACCGCCTGTCGCCAGCGTCTGGCCGGCCAGGGCATCAACCTGGCCGCCTACAACACGATCAACAACGCCCACGACGTCGATGCCATCCGTCGGGCCCTGGGGTACGAGACCTGGAACCTGCTCGGTATCTCCTACGGCACCCGCCTCGGTCTGGAGGTGATGCGCCAGCACCCCGAGGGGGTGCGCAGCGTGGTGCTCGACTCGGTCTTCCCGCCCGAGGTCGACTCGACGAAGGACAATCCGGCCAGCTTCGTGGCCGCCTACCAGGCGGTGGTGGCGGCCTGTGCCCAGGAGCCGGCCTGCGCCGCCGCTGGCGATCTGGCCGCCCGCTACCAAGCCGTCGTGGCCAAGCTCGACGCCGAGCCGATCCAGGTGGAGGTACGGGACTTCCTGACCAACGAGACCGACCAGGTGTGGGTGGACGGCTCGGCCATCATCGACGTGGTCAGCGAGGCCCTCTACTCGCCCGACCAGTTCACCGACCTGCCCGAGCTGGTGGCCGAGCTGGAAACCGGTCGCACCGACGCCTTGGCGCTGTTCCTCAGCCAGAACCGGACCAACGAGGCGTTCTTCAGCATCGGCATGTTCTTCGCCTTCGAGTGCAACGAGGAGATCGTCTTCGCCGACCCGGCGGCGGTGGCGGCCGCCATCCCGCCCGACCCGTTCGGCCACTCCGACACGTTCGACTACGGCAGCAACAACGGCTCGCTGGCCTTCTCCAGCTGCGCCGCCTTCAACGGCGGCACCACCCCCACTCCCGATCCGATCCTCAACCAGCCCGTCGTCTCCGACGTGCCCACACTGGTGATGAGCGGCCGGTATGACCCTGTCACCCCACCGGCGTGGGCCGATGAGGCGGCGGGCGACCTCACCCAGGCCTGGTCGGTCACCGCCCCCTACGGGGCCCACGGGATCAGCCCCGGCGAGTGCGGGATGTCGGTGGTGCGCCAGTTCCTCGACGATCCCGACACCGCCCCCGACGCCACCTGCTACGACCGCGAGAGCCTGCGGTTCCTCGCCGGCCCCGACCCGGCCCCGGTGGAGCTGGAACCGGTCACCTACGCCGGGCCCGACGGCAGCGCCACCATCAGCACCGTGGCCCCCAAGGGATGGAGCACGGGCGGCCTCGACGGCGACTGGGTACGCCAGAGCTCGTTCCTCGACCCCACCGAGCTGCTGCAGCTGGGCGGCTCCGGGGGTCAGCTCCTGGCGGCCAGCATCGAGCAGTTCCTCACCGATACCCAGGACGTGGAGCTGTCGGCCCCCGAGACGGTCGACGGGCCCGGCGGCTCGTGGCAGCACCGTACCGCCCGCACCGCCACCAGGGCGGTGGAGTGGTACCAGGCCGAACGCAACGGCGCCACCGTGCTGGTGTTGCTGGTGGCGGCGCCGGCCGAGGTCGAGGCCCTCACCGCCTCGGTGCTGCAGCCGGCGTTGGACAAGATCACGGTGACCGGTTAGACGGTGGGGGGCCGGTGGTGTCGGACAGGTAGAAGGAGGACCGATGAAGGTCGAAGTGGTGGCGGTGGGTACGGAGCTCCTGCTGGGGCAGATCGTCGACACCAACTCGTCGTGGATCGGTGAGCAGCTGGCCCTGGCCGGCCTCGACTCCCACTACCAGACCAAGGTGGGCGACAACCCGGCCCGGATCCGGGAGGTGCTGCTCCACGCCCTGGGTCGCAGCGACGCCGTGATCTGCTGTGGCGGTCTCGGCCCCACCCAGGACGACCTGACGAGAGACGTCATCGCCGAGGCCATGGGCTCCGAGCTCGTGCTCGACGAGGTCATCGCCGATCGGATCCGGGAGATGTTCCGGTCCCGCGGACGCGACATGCCGGAGAACAACCTGCGCCAGGCCATGGTGCCGGTGGGGGCCACCACGATCCCCCAGCAGCCGGGTACCGCCCCCGGGCTGATCTGCCCGTTCGGCCCGCCGTATGAGGGCAAGGTCATCTACGCCGTCCCCGGCGTGCCCTACGAGATGCAGATCATGGTGAACGGGACGATCATCCCCGACCTGGTGAAGCGGTCGGGGTCCTCGGCCGTGATCCGCAGCCGGGTGCTGCGGACGTGGGGGTCGTCGGAGTCGGCTCTGGCCGAGATGCTGGCCGATCGGATCGTCGAGCTCGACGAGACCGGCAACCCCACCATCGCCTTCCTGGCCAGCGGAGTGGAGGGGCTGAAGGTGCGGGTGACGGCCAAGAGCCCGTCGGAGGCCGAGGCGGTGGCCGTGCTCGACGCCGAGGAGGAGGGCCTGCGCCAGATCCTGGGCGACCTCGTGTTCGGCCTCGACGACCAGAACATGGAGGTGGTGGTGCTCGACCACCTGCGCCGCCGGGGCCTCACGCTGGCGCTGGCCGAGGCCGTGACCGGGGGCTACGTGTCGGCCCGGCTGGCCGCCACCGCCGGCGCCGACGAGGTGTACCGGGGCTCGATCGTGGCCCACCAGGCGGCCGTGGCCGCCTCGGTGCTCGGCCTGGGGGGGCTGGGCGAGGGTGATGGGAGTGGCGTCTCCGAAGATGGGGCACTGACTCTGGCCCGCCAGGCCCGGTCGGTGCTGGGGGCCGACGTCGGCCTCGGCGTGGTGGGGGCCGTGGGCCAGCATCCGGGCGAGGCCCGGCCCATGGGTACGGTGTGCCTGGCCGCCGTGTTGCCGGTGGGGGCCGGCTCGTCGGAGGAGGTGTCGGCCACCGTGCGCCTGCCCGGGGATCGGGAGCGGGTGCGCCAGTTCGCCGCCATCAGCCTGCTCGATCTGTTGCGGCGAACGCTGGAGGCGGCCCCATCCTGATGCCTGGACGGGCATGATCGGGTTCATTTCCGATCGACGCCTGCCCCTCCGGGCGGATAGAACGTAAGGGTGAGCCAAACCAAGGACCCCTTCACCAGCCCGTTCGGCAGCCTGTTCGGCGACTTCATGACGATCGCCGCCCTCGATGAGGCAGGCCACTACGCCTATGAGGGTTCGGCCAAGCCGGTAGAGAATCTGTCCTTGCACCCCGGCACGCACGTGCTGCACTACGCCAGCGCCTGCTTCGAGGGGCTGAAGGCCCACCGCCAGGTCGACGGCTCGTTGGCCATCTTCCGGGTCGACGACCATGTGGCCCGGATGATCCAGAGCATCGCCAAGGTGCGGATGAGCCCGCCGCCGGCCGAGTTGCTGCGCCAGATGATCGTCGACGCCGTCGAGGCCAACGCCTCGGAGACGCCGGCCGCCCCCGGGTCGCTCTACATCCGGCCCACGATGATCGGCACCCTGCTCAACATCGGGGCGGCGGCGGCCCCCAGCCCCACCGGGCTGCTGTATGTGATCTGTTCGCCGGTGGGCGACTATTTCGCCGGCGGCATACGCCCCCTGTCGATCTACGTGGAGACCCAGATCCCCCGCACCACCCCCCAGTTCGGCATGATCAAGAGCGGGGCGAACTACGTGATGGCGCTGGGGCCCACGCTCGACGCCAAGCGGGACCACGGGGCCGACCAGGTGCTGTTCGCCACCGGGGGAGACGTCACCGAGACCGGTGCGTCGAACTTCTTCCTGTGCGACGACCACAAGCTCGTCACCCGCAAGCTCGACGAGTCGTTCCTCCACGGCGTCACCCGGGCCTCGGTCATCACCATGGCCCGGGACATGGGCTACGAGGTGGAGGAGCGGGCGGTCACCGTCGACGAGCTGCGGGAGTGGACCACCCGGGGCGAGGGCTTCCTGTCGGGCACGGCCGCTGTGCTGGCCCCCGTGGGCCAGGTCAAGATCGGCGACGAGACCATGGTGTTCGGCGACGGCCAGCCCGGCCCCAACACCCTCAAGCTCCGTCAGGCCCTCACCGACATCCAGCTCGGCGCCGCCCCCGACCCCTACGGCTGGCGCACCCCCGTCGAAGGCTGACCCGCCGGGCCGGGCCCCGTCCCCGAACTGCGCGACGGAACCGCGCCCTCTCGGCCAACTGCGTCACGTTTTCTGCGGAATCCGTAGAAAACGTGACGCAGTTCCGCGTTGGGGCGCGGTTCCGTCGCGCAGTTCGGCGGGTGGGGGAGCTGGCGTCACGCCGTACGGTCGCCGGGGCGTCTCGTGTCGAGGACGGCTCGGAGCTCCTCGACGACGGTGTCGGGGCGGTGGACGATCTCCTGCCAGCTGAACCGGACGGTCACCCAGCCGGCCAGTACGGCGGCCCGGTCCCGGCGGCGGTCGTCGCCCAGGGCCTGGGCCGTGGTGTGCCACCGCCGGCCGTCGAGCTCGACGATCACCCGGTGCTCGGGCCACGCCACGTCCACGATGCCCCGTACCCCGTCGTACCAGGGTGGGCTGTACTGGGTCACCCAGCCCGACAGGCCGGCCCGGATGAACAGGGCGAAGGCCCGGTGTTCCAGCACCGAGGCGGGGATGGGCTCGTCGTCGAGCAGCTCGTGGTTCACCCGCCGGATGACGCCGGAGCCCGGCCGGCCCCGGCGACACCATGCGGCGGCGCACGCCTGCAGCTCGCCCGGAGCCATCAGCTGGGCGACGATGGCCTGTTCGATGAGATGGCTGGTGCGGGCCGCGGGCAGCTCGGCGGCCAGATCGCAGATGGTCCGGGCCACCGTGGTGACCCGGGCTCCGTCGGGTCCGACGGTCACATCGTCGGGTGGGAGCCAGCGCGTGTAGCGGATCCGGACGCCGTGGATCGTGCGGCGGGTGCGGCTGGCCAGCACCACGCTCACATCGCCGTCGGACCGGAGGGGCAGACGGTGGGCGGCGGCGGCCGAGTGATGGCCGGCGGCCGCCGAGGGCAGAGCGGCCAGGGTCGCCGCCAACAGGTTCGACGACGACGGCCGGCCGAGTATGTAGGTGCCCTGGGACACCCGGGTCAGCAGGCGGCCGACCCGGCGCTCGATCTGGGGCAGGCTGATACCGGCGGCCTGGAGTTGGCGGATGGTGACCACCTGGTGGTTGGTGGTGGCCAGTTCGACGATCCGGGCGTCGATCGGGTGACGGTCCACGGTAGAGGGACCCCTTCGGTTCGGTGTCTACAGAGGCACCGGCGAGGGGTGCGAGGCGGGAACCAGCGCACGGACCCAAGGGGTCCGGAGGGGCCGAGCCTAGCGAGCCTCCGCCCCACCTGCGATCCGCGCCACGTTCTCTCCGGAATCCGTAGAAAACGTCACGCAGATCGGGAGATAGGTGCGATTTTCGTGACGCAGTTCGGGCGGGGGGTTAGCCTCCCCGGATGCGATTCGGATTCTGGATTGGGGCGGGACACGGCTGGCCGGAGATCGCCCAGAGCGGTCAGAAGGTGGAGGAGCTCGGCTACGACGGCATCTGGGTGGCCGATCACTTCATGCCCAACGCCGAAGACGTGAGCGCCCCCACCCACGAGGTGTGGGCCATCCTGTCGGGCCTGGCCGCCATCACCAGCCGGGTCCGCCTCGGCCCCCTCGTGTGCGGCAACACCTACCGCAACCCGGCCGTGCTGGCCAAGCAGGCCACCACGGCCGACCACGTGTCGGGGGGCCGGGTGGTGCTCGGCATCGGGGCCGGCTGGCAGGAGAACGAGCACCTGGCCTACGGCCTCGAGTTCGGCACGTTCACCGACCGCTTCCAGCGGCTGGAGGAGGCGCTGCAGATCATCCGCAGCCTGCGCTCGGAGGCCCGCACCACGTTCGACGGCCAGCGCTACCAGCTGGCCGAGGCCCCGCTGGAGCCCAAGCCGATCGGGCGGTTGCCGATCATGATCGGGGGCGGCGGTGAGCGCAAGACCCTGCGGATGGTGGCCCAGTACGCCGACGAGTGGAACGTGTGGGCCACGCCCGACATCATCGCCGCCAAGTCGAAGATCCTCGACGACCACTGCACCGCCGTGGGCCGGGACCCGGGCGAGGTGGAGCGCTCGGCGGTGGCCATGCTCTTCCTGTGCGACGACGAGGCCGACGTCACCAAGCTGCGGGGCCGGGAGCTGCCCCGGCCCAGCCTGATCGGCACCGTGACCCAGCTCCAGGACATCCTGGGCGAGTTCGCCGAGGCCGGGGTGGACGAGGTCATCATCCCCGACTTCAACCTGGGAGAGGCATCCCGCCGGTTCGAGACGGCCGAGCGGTTCCTCACCGAGGTGGCGGCCCCGTTCCGCTCCTGAACGGGGCGAAACTCCGCCCTGTTCTCAAGGTGAACTTCCCCTGCACCTGTTGTGCGAACGGGTGTTCGTAACTACACTGCTGTCATCCAGGGTCCCTGTGATTTCCAGGTTCCGGGCCACCCCCCTCCGGTTCACTGTCACACCCCCTGCGTAGGGTCATGGTGTACCAGCCGGGGTCACCCGGATGGCCTTCCCCCAGCTAGTTCCGAAACCTTTCTGGCACCCGCCAAGCACTCACAGAACGCGGAGAACATCGTGGAGAAGAGCAAAGCGCTCGACATGGCCCTGAGCAGCATCGAAAAGCAGTTCGGCAAGGGCTCGGTCATGAAGATGGGGGAGCGGTCGGACATGGCGATCGGGGTCATCCCCACCGGCGCCCTGTCCCTCGATCTCGCCCTCGGGGTGGGCGGCCTGCCCCGGGGCCGGGTCATCGAGATCTTCGGCCCCGAGTCGTCGGGCAAGTCCACCCTGGCCATGCACGTGGTGGCCGAGGCCCAGCGCAATGGCGGCATCTGCGCCTACATCGATGCCGAGCACGCCATGGACCCGCTGTACGCCGCCAAGATCGGCGTCGACGTCGACGAGATGCTGATCTCCCAGCCCGACACGGGCGAGCAGGCCCTGGAGATCGCCGACATCCTGGTCCGCTCCGGCTCGATCGACGTGATCGTGATCGACTCGGTGGCCGCCCTCACCCCCAAGGCCGAGATCGAGGGAGACATGGGCGACACCCACGTCGGCCTCCAGGCCCGGCTGATGTCGCAGGCCCTGCGCAAGATCACGGGCAGCCTCAGCAAGACCGACACCATCTGCATCTTCATCAACCAGCTGCGGGAGAAGATCGGGGTCATGTTCGGCTCCCCCGAGACCACCCCCGGCGGTCGGGCCCTCAAGTTCTATTCCTCGGTCCGGATCGACATCCGCCGGGTGGAGTCGCTGAAGGACGGGGCCGAAGTGGTGGGCAACCGCACCAGGGTGAAGATCGTCAAGAACAAGGTGGCCCCGCCCTTCCGGCAGGCCGAGTTCGACATCATGTACGGCCACGGCATCAGCCGGGAAGGCTCCCTGCTCGACATCGCAGTGGAGCAGGAGATCGTGAAGAAGTCGGGGGCCTGGTACACCTACGAGGGCGAGCAGATCGGCCAGGGCCGGGAGAACGTCAAGAAGTTCCTGATGGATAACCCCGATCTGGTCATGGAGATCCAGGATCGGGTGCTGCGCGAGGTCGGCCTCATCCCCGGCCTGGAAGAGGCTCCGGCCGAGGGCGCGGTCGACCCCGACGACCAGCCCATCACCCTGGACTGAGTGTCCGGGAGCCCTTCGGGCTCCTTGGAGTTTCGCTTCGCGGAAACTCCGGGCTGGAGGTACCACCACCGCCTCTCACCAGGGCGGTGGTGGTACGGGGCCGTGCTGGGCGTACCTTGGGGAGACGTGAGTCTCTCCAACATCCGGCTCGGCCTGACCTTCGACGACGTGCTGCTCGTTCCGCAGCGGTCCGACATCCGCTCCCGTAAGGACATCTCGCTCGAGACCCAGCTCACCAGGCGCCTGCGCCTGGGTATGCCGATCGTGTCGGCCAACATGGACACGGTCACCGAGACCGAGATGGCGGCGGCCATGGCCATCATGGGCGGGGCCGGGATCATCCACCGGTTCCTCAGCGTGGACGTCCAGGCCGAGATGGTGAGCCGGGCCAAGGCCAAAGCCACGGCCGCCATCGAGGCCATGGCGGCCAACGGCAACGGTGCAGGCCGGTCGGCCGTGGCCGTCAGTCGGAGCCCGATCGTGGGCGCCGCCGTGGGCACCGACCACGACGCCATCGACCGCAGCGCCGCCCTGGTGGCGGCGGGGGCCGACGTGCTGGTGCTCGACATCGCCCACGGCCACGCCGACCATGCCATCGAGACCGTTCGCCACCTCAAGGCCGCCTTTCCCCACACCGAGGTGATCGCCGGCAATGTGGCCACCCGGGGCGGGGCCGAGGAGCTGGTGGCGGCCGGTGCCGACGCCGTGAAGGTGGGAGTGGGACCGGGCGGGGTGTGCACCACCCGGCTGGTGGCCGGGGTGGGGGTACCGCAGCTCACCGCCATCGCCGACTGCTCCCGCCTCACCGACGCCGAGGGCAACCTGGTGCCGGTGATCGCCGACGGCGGCATCCGGTACTCCGGCGACATCGCCAAGGCCCTGGCCGCCGGGGCGTCCTCGGTGATGATCGGCAGCCTGTTCGCCGGCACCACCGAGAGCCCGGGCGATGTGGAGCAGTCGAGCCGGGGTCTGGTGAAGCGGGTGCGGGGCATGGCCTCGTTCGAGGCCCTGGAGGCCCGGGCCGCCCGGTCCGGGGCCCACGCCGATGCCGACGCCTCCGAGGAGTATTTCGAGCAGCGGGCGGCCGAGGGCGTGGAAGGCACCGTGCCGTACCAGGGCAAGGTGGGCCGAGTGGTCGGCCGGCTGCTCGGCGGGGTGCGTTCGGGCATGAGCTACAGCAACGCCCGCAGCATCCCCGAACTGTGGGACAACGCCCAGTTCATCCAGGTCACCAACAACGGGGTCCGAGAGAACAAGCCCCACGCCACCATGCACGATCAGTAGCCGGTGGTCCGGTCGGTAACGGGCGGGAGAGTTCACCAGCTAACGTCCCCGGGATGACCAACGAGGCCCCTTCTCGATCACTGGCCGATTGGGCCACGCCGTCGCTCGCTCCCGGCTCCGTCGCCCCGCTCGGCACCTCGGTGCAGCGGGTGGAGGACGTCCATCTCCTCACCGGCAACACGAGCTACGTGGCCGATCTCGATCTCCCCGGTGCTCTGGTGGCCCGGTTCGTGCCCTCGATCATGGCCCACGCCCGGATCACGGGCATCGACGTGAGCGAGGCCGCCGCCCTGCCCGGCGTGGTGGCCGTGATCACCGGCCACGACCTCGACGTCGGCCCCTATCCCGGCCTGGCCGACGCCTACCAGCGGCCCCTCCTGGCCACCGACACCGTGCGCTTCGTTGGCGAGCCGGTGGTGGCCATCGTGGCCGAAACCGACACCGCCGCCGCCGACGCGGCCGAAGCCGTCCGCATCGACTACGAGCCCCTGCCGGCGGTGATCGATCCGGCCCGGGCCGCCGCCGACGAGACCCTGCTGTTCCCGGCGGTGGGTACGAACGTGGTGTCGAGCCCCACCGGCCCGGGCGAGGCCCAGCCCTGTGACTTCTCCGGCTGCGAGGTGGTAGTGGAGGGCCGCTTCGTGCTGCCCCGGATCGCCCCCTGCCCCCTCGAGACCCGGGCCGCCGCCTCCCTGTGGACCGACGAGGGCCGCCTCGTCCACTACGCCGCCTGCCAGGGCGCCCACCCCATCCGGGCCACGCTGGCCGCCTTCTACGGCATGGAGACCGACCAGATCCGGGTGATCACCTCCGACGTTGGCGGCAGCTTCGGGGCCAAGGCCCGCAACTACCCCGAAGACCTCCTCCTGCCGTGGCTGGCCCGCCGGGTGGGCCGCCCGGTCCGCTGGCTCCCCACCCGGGGCGACGACATGGTGGGCCTCGGCCACTCCCGGGCCCAGGTGCAGACGGTGAAGGTGGGGGGCAAGCGCGACGGCACCCTGGAGGCGCTGGAAGTCCACATCCTGGCCGACTGCGGTGCCTACCCCGTCACCGGCGACAACCTGGCCCGCAACACCGGCATGATCCTCCCCGGCCCGTTCGGCACGATCAGCCAGGTCCACTGGGCCGTAACCTGCGTGGTCACCAACGCCACCCCCACCGCCGCCTACCGGGGGGCGGGCCGCCCCGAAGCCGGCTCCCTGCTCGACCGGGCGGTCGACCTGTTCGCTGCCGAGGCGGGCATCGACCCCCTGGAGGTCCGGCGCCGCAACGTGTTGGCCGGCACCGACCTGCCCTACACCAACCCCACCGGCCTCGTCTACGACTCGGGTGACTACGCCGAGGCCCTGGAACTGCTGGTGGACGCCCTCGATTACCCGGCGCTCAAGGCCGAGCAGGCCGCCCGGCGGGCTGCCGGCGACCACCGGGAGTTGGGCGTGGGCCTGTCGGTCTTCATCGACCGCACGGCCGGCATCCCCAACCCCGAGTACGGGTCGCTCGAGCTCAAGCCCGACGGCAGCTTCCGGGTGCTCACCGGCTCCTCCCCCTACGGCCAGGGCCACTACACCACGTGGGCCCAGCTCGTGTCGGAGCGCACCGGGGTGCCGGTGGACCAGATCGAGGTGGTCCACGGCGACACCGACATCGTGCCCCGGGGCGCCATCACCGGTGGATCGCGCTCGGCCCAGCGGGCCGGTTCGGCCATCGTGGAGGCCACCGACGCCCTGGTGGAGCAGGCCCGGGCGGCCGCCGCCGACCTGCTGGAGGCGGCCCCGGCCGATGTCGTGCTCGACGTGGCCTCGGCCCGCTTCCACGTGACCGGCGCCCCGGGCGCCGCCACCGTGGGGTGGGCCGAGGTGGCCGCCGGCGTGGAAGACCACGCCGCCGACAACGCCGTGTTCAAGTGCGAGAGCGACTTCGTGGGCGGGGCCACCGTGCCCTACGGGGCCTACGGGGCGGTGGTGGACGTCGACACCGACACCGGCGAGGTCACCCTCCAGCGCCTGGTCACCGTGGACGATGCCGGCACCGTGATCAACCCCATGATCGTGTTCGGGCAGGTCCACGGAGGTGTCGGCCAGGGCATCGGCCAGGCCCTGTACGAGGAGTTCTCCTACGACGAAGACGGCAACCCCCGCACCGCCAGCTTCCTCGACTACACGTTCCCGTCGGCCGCCGACATGCCCTCGTTCGAGTGCCAGATCACCCAGTCGCCGTCGCCCAACAACCCCCTGGGGGCCAAGGGCATCGCCGAGTCGGGCACGATCGGGGCCGTCCCCGCTGTGCAGAACGCCGTAGTCGATGCTCTGGCCGCCCGGGGCGTCCGCCACGTCGACGTTCCCCTCACCCCCCAGCGGGTGTGGGAGGCCCTGGGCGCGGTCGCCGGCAGCTGATCACGGCGCCGGTGGACGGGCCGGCACGTCGACCGTGAGGAGGTCGTGGGCCACCACCACATCGGGGTGGGCGGTGGCCGCCTCCCGGGCGAACAGCTCCGGGTCGTCGTAGCGGGCCGAGAAGTGGGTCAACACCAGCCGCCGGGCCCCGGCCCGGCTGGCCAGTGTGGCCGCCTGCAGCGCCGTCATGTGCCGGTAGCGCTCGGCCAGCTCCCGGTCCCGGTGGAGGAACGTCGACTCGCACACCAGCAGGTCGACGCCCCGGGCCAGCTCCTCCGCCCCCGCACAGGGGGCGGTGTCCATCACCACGGCCAGCGACTGGCCCGGCCGGGGATGCGACACCTCGTCGAGCGTCACCCGGCCCGCCGTCGGAGTGTCGAGCCACCCTTGGGCCACCAGGCGGCCCACGTCGGGCCCGGCCAACCCCCGCGAGGCCAGCAGGGCCGGGTCGAGCCGGCGCCCGTCGGGTTCGTCGATCCGGTAACCGAGGGTGGGGACGCGGTGGGAGAGGGGAGCGGCGCTGAGCCGGGCCGACGGGCCCAGCTCGGCCACCACCACCGGCGGGCGTGCCGGCTGGTCGTCCGGGCCGGCCGGGATGGGGTGAGGCACGGCCCGGCTGGTGTCGTGGAAGATGGTGGCCGTGCGGAGCCGCTCGAAGTAGACCTCTCCCTCGGCTGGGAACAGCACGGGCAGCGGCTCGGCTTCCCGGTCGCCTGAGCTGCGGTTGTCGAGCGCCCGCCGCTGGATCACCCCGGGCAGGCCCAGGCAGTGGTCGCCGTGGAAGTGGGTGATGCACACCGCCGTCAGCCGGGCGATGGCGACGCCGGCCAGGATGGCCTGACGCTGGGTGCCCTCGCCCGGGTCGAACAGCACGAGCTGGTCGTCCCACCGAACGGCGTAGCTGTTGTGGTGACGGTGGCGGGTGGGGGCCTGGCTGGCCGTGCCCAGGACGATGAGCTGGCGGCCGGACATGCCCCCAGTCAATCCTGTGCCGGGCTCGATCGACCCTGCCGACCACGGAAAACAGCCCGGGTGAACAGGCTCGATCCGCCCTGCGGCGGCCGGTGGGGTGCACACTGAGGGCACACTTTGACGACGCGCTGCGGCGGAGGGGCCGGCCACAGCGCCGAGCCCATGACGGCGCGGTGCCGTCTCCGTCCACGCCAGGTATGCCTCCGTGACCGTCGACCGATCAGCTCCATCCGCCGGTACCGCCCCGCTCGGGGGCCAACAGGTGGTCGCCGTCGACCTGGGCGGCACCCATGTGCGGGCCGCCGTGGTGTCGGCCGACGGCACCGTGGCCCGCCGGATCCGCCGCACCACCCCATCGGGAGCCGAGCGGCCCGAGATCCTGCCCGAAATGATCGCCGAGGTGGCCACCGGCTTCCCGGTGACGGGCGCCGTGGTGGGTGTGCCCGGCATCGTCGATCACGACGCCGAGGCCCTGGTCCGGGCCCCCAATCTCCCCCCGGGGTGGATCCCCTGGCTCACCGGCGAGTGGCTCAGCCGCAGCGCCGGCCTGCCCGTCAGCCTGGGCAACGACGCCGATCTGGCGGCGGTGGGGGAGGCCGCCTTCGGCGCCGGCCGGACCTACCGCGACGTGGTCTACGTCACGGTCTCCACCGGGGTCGGGGCCGGGGTGGTGGTCAACCGCACCCTGCTGCGGGGCCAGCACTCGGGGGGCGAGGTGGGCCACACGATCATCGACTGGGAAGCGGCCCGGGCCGGCCGCCCGTGCACGGTGGAGACCCTGGGGGCCGGGCCCGCCATCGCCCGGGCGGCGGCCGCCGCCGGGATCGCCGAGCGGGACGGCGCCCTGGCCGAACTGGTGCGGGCCGGCCATCCGGCCGCCACCGAGGTGTGGACCCGGGCCATCGAGGCCGTCGGCATCGGGGTGGTGAACCTGGCCTGGCTGCTGGCCCCTCAGGTGGTGGTCATCGGGGGCGGGGTGGGCAACAACAGCGATCTGGTACTGCCGATCGTCGACCGGGCCCTGCGCCGCCACGGCCCGGCGGTGGCCGGCGAGATAGCGGTGGTGGCGGCCGAGTTGGGCGACGACGCCGGCATCATCGGCGGCGCCGCCTGGTTCGCCGCCATCGGCCACCCGGCGGCCGGAGCCGGGCCCGATCAGGTTCTGGGGATGGAGCGCGCCGGAAATGACGCACTGGATCCCCAGATCCCGCCCGGAGCCCCCACGTGGTCCCGACCGCCCGAGGAGGCGGCGGCCGGTGGGTGACGACCTGCACCGGCTGGAGATCGTGCCCGAGGCCGGTTGGGCCGAGGCCGGGGCCGACCGGCTGGCCGAGGCCATCTTGCGGTCGCTGGCGGCCCGGGACCGTTGCCTGCTGGCCCTCAGCGGGGGCTCGACCCCCGGTCCGGTGCTGGCCGCCCTGGCCGCCCGCCCCCTCGACTGGGAACGGGTCACGGTGCTCCAGGTCGACGAACGGCTGGTGCCGCCCGACCACCCCGAACGCAACCTGCGGGGCCAGCGGGCCGCTCTGGCCGACCTGCCGGTGAGCTGGGTGCCCCTTCCGGTCGACGCCCTGCTCGCCGTCCCCGAACCGGGGGGCGAGCCCGATCCGGCGGTGGTGGCCACCACCCTCCACGAATGGACCCGCCGGCTGGTGGAGCTGGCCGACGACCCCCCCGTGCTCGACGTGGTGCACCTCGGGCTGGGCGCCGACGGCCACACCGCATCGCTCACGGCGGGCGACCCGGCGGTGATGGAGCTACGGCGCTACGTCACCCTCACCCGCCCCTACCAGGGGCACCGGCGCCTCACCCTCACCCGCCCCGTGTTCGACCGGGCCCACGAGGTGGTGTGGCTGGTGCGGGGGGCCGACAAGGCCGACCCCCTGGGCCGGCTCCTGGCCGGCGACCTGTCGATCCCGGCCGGTGTGATCCGGCCCCGCCACTCGCTGATCGTCGCCGACCCCGAAGCCACCCGCCAGGGCTGACCGGCATATCGGGCGGCGCGTAGCGCCGGGACGGGGATGGGGCCCCGGCCCTGATGGGGAGGGCGGCGGAGCCGCCCGTGGGGGCGCAGAGCCCCC
>CADEDH010000030.1:11165-22582 GCA_902826025.1 uncultured Actinomycetes bacterium | reverse complement strand
GCCCCGGCCCTGATGGGGAGGGCGGCGGAGCCGCCCGTGGGGGCGCAGAGCCCCCGCGGCGCGTAGCGCCGGGACGGGGATGGGGCCCCGGCCCTGATGGGGAGGGCGGCGGAGCCGCCCGTGGGGGCGCAGAGCCCCCCGTTTAGATGAGGAACTGCACGACCAGGATCTTGGCGATCATGGCGGCGGGGAAGACGGTGGTGTACGCCACGTGGACCCGGTCGTCGCCCCCGATCCGCCCGGCGGCGTAGCTGAGGGCGGCGGGCTGGGTCTGGACGCCGGAGAACAGGCCGGCCGCTTCCACCGTGTCCCGCCCCAGCGTGAGCTGAAGGCCCAGCACCACCAGCGCGGAGAATGTGGACGCCACCACACCGCCGGCGGCCATCAGCACCAGCCCGTGGCGGGTGCCCACCGAGTCGGCGAACGTGCTGGCCGAGCCGAGGCCGGCGCAGGCCAGGAAGATCAGGATGCCCAGCTGGCGCAGCACCAGGTTGGCGGCATGGGGGAGCTGCCAGGTCACGGGGCCGGTGCGGGCCAGCGTGCCCAGGGCCAGCCCGGCCACCAGGGTGCCGCCACCGGCCCCCAGGGAGAACTGGCCCGAGCCGGGCAGAGGTACGGCGACGAGACCGGCCAGCAGGCCGGCCACCAGCCCGATGGCGAAGCCGAAGGCGTCGAGTTCGGCCAGGCTCCGTTCGGAGTCGCCGAGCAGCCGAGCGGCCCGGGCCACCGATTCCCGGGGGCCCACCACCCGCACCCGGTCGCCGAGCAGGAGCACCATGTCGTCGTGGGCGGCCAGATCGATGTCGCCCCGGCGCACCCGGCTGGCCACCACGCCGTAGCCGCCGATGAGGTCGAGGTCGGCCAGCCGCCGGCCGGCCAGCTCCCGGTTCGACAGCACCACCCGGCGGAAGTCGACCCCCGAGCGTTCCTCGGGCAGGCTGCGGTCGCTCCGATGGCCCATCTCGGCGCAGAACGCCGCCACCGCCGGCCGGGGACCCACCACCACCAGGTTGTCGCCCGCGGCCAGCGACAGCTCGGCGGTGGCCACGGTCACCACCCCGTCGCGCTCCACCCGGCTGAAGGTGAGGTCGGGGTGGGAGACCCGCAGCTCGGCCAGCACCGGCAGGCCGGAGCGGGTCACCGCCACCGTCCAGTTGACCAGGTCCTCCACCGGCTCGGGGGCCGGCGGCTCCAACCGGGCCGGCAGCGGCAGGCGCCGACCCAGGATCAGGGTCACGGCGGCCAGCATCGAGGCCACGGCCAGGGGATAGGTGAGCGAGTAGGCCACCACCGGATCGCCGTCGGTGGCGCTCGACGCTGCCGCCTGCAGGGCGGGGGTGTTGGTGGTGGCCCCGGCAAACAGCCCCGCCCGCTCGGCCGCCGGCAGGCCGAGCACTGCCCCGGCCCCGGCGCACAGGGCGGCCGCCACCCCGACCAGCACCACGGTGACGGCCGAGGCCCGGATCCCGCCCCGACGCAGGCTGGAGAAGAACGTGGGGCCAGCGGCCAGGCCAACGGTGTAGGTGAACAGGATCAGGCCCAGCTCCCGCAGCTGGCCCAGCCCGGACGTGGCGCTGACCGAGGCGTCGACGGCCCCGGCGGCCAGGCCCACGAACAGCGCGGCGGCCGGCCCGAACGAAAACCCCCGCACCTGGATCGACCCCAACCCCGCTCCCAGGCCCACGGTCAGGAGCACGACCAGGACGGGCTCGTCCAGGATCCGGTGCAGCACGCCCGGATCTTCCCAGCCCGGGCCCCTAGCGGAGGTGGATGGTGGCGATCACAGGCTTGTGGTCGCTGCCGTTGGCATGGCCCACCTCCAACCCCTTGACCTCGAAGTGGTCGCTGACCAGCACGTGGTCGAGGCGCATGGCGGCGACGCCGGTGCCCCGGCCCACCGGCCACGTCAGATCGAAGCCGCAGCCCTTGGTGGTGTGGGCGTCGGTCCAGCCGTTCTCGAGCAGGCTGCGGAACTGGGCGTGGTCGATGGTGGCGTTGAAGTCGCCGGCCAGCACGATCGGGCTCGTCCGGTCGAGCAGGCCGAGGCTGGCCAGCTCGCCCGCCCAGTTGGCCACCTCCCGCTCGTCGATCGGGGCGGCGGTGTGGACGGCACCGATGGTGAACGGCCCGGCCGGTGCCTGCACCACGGCCTGGACGAAGGGTCGGGTGGACAGGCGCTCCCCGGTGGCGTTCTCCAGGGGCCAGCGGCTCCACACCGCGATCTCGCCGTCCTCGAACCCGGGCACCGACAGCCGGTAGGCGAACACCTCGAGCCCGGGCTGGCGGGCCAGGGCCTCCCGGAACGGGGGCCACGCCTCCACCAGCACGGCCACGTCGGCGCCGCTGGCCAGCATGGCGGCGGCCACCGCCGCCGGATCGGCCTGGCCCACGTACACGTTCTGGGTGAAGATCCGCACGTCGCCCTCGGCCGGCGACGCCGCACCGCAGCCGATCACCGCCCGAACATTGCCGAACGTCACCAGATAGCCCAGGACCACCAGAGCCGCCCCCCACCGCAGGGGCCGGCTGCCGGTCCACCAGGCGGTGGCGGCCAGCACGGCCAGGGGCGCCATCAGGGCCAGGCCCAGCACACCCACCAGCCCGATGAGGAGGGGCCGGTTCACGGTGGACCAGCGCAGGGCGATGCCGCCCGCCACGGCCACCACCAGCAGCCATCCGATCACCCTGGCCACCACGGCCCTGCCGTCCATACCCGCTCCAGGGTGCCAGCTCCGCCGGCCGGGGCGGCGTACCCCCCGGTAGCGGCACCCGAACGGCGGCACCTCCCGGTGGAGCCCGTAGCCTGGGAGGATGGGTGCCGACAAGCGCTATCTCCTCCGCACGTTCGGCTGCCAGATGAACGAGCACGATTCCGAGCGGATCGCCGGGCTGCTCGAGGCCGACGGTTACGAGCCGACCGAGCGCCCGGAGGAGGCCGACGTGGTGGTGCTCAACACGTGCTGCATACGGGAGAACGCCGACAACAAGCTCTATGGGGCCCTCGGCCACCTCAAGGGGCTGAAGGAAGCGAACCCGGAACTCCAGATCGTGGTGGGCGGGTGCCTGGCCCAGAAGGACCGGGACCTGATCCGCCAGCGGGCCGGTCACGTGGACGTGGTGTTCGGCACCCACAACGTGCACCGGGCCACCGAGCTGATGGCCGAAGCCCGGGAGCGGGGCCCCCTCACCGAGATATGGGACGAGGCCGACGACGACGCCGCCTTCGCCTCGGTGCTTCCGGCCCGGCGGGAGACCGACTACGCCGCCTGGGTGACGATCCAGGTGGGCTGCGACAACTCCTGCGCCTTCTGCATCGTGCCCGCCGTACGGGGGGCCGAGATCAGCCGCCCGTTCGACGAGGTGGTGGCCGAGGTGGAGCGCCTGGCGGCGGAAGGGGTCACCGAGGTGACCCTGCTGGGCCAGAACGTGAACTCCTACGGACGGGACCTGAACCTGGCCGACCGTCGGGCCGGGAACACCGCCACCCGGGTGCGGCCCCGGTTCGCCGAGCTGCTGCGCCAGGTGGGGGCGGTCGACGGGATCCGCCGGGTCCGCTTCACCAGCCCCCACCCCAAGGACATGACGGCCGAGGTGTTCGAGGCCATGGCTGCCACCCCCACCGTGGTGCCCCACCTCCACTTCCCCCTACAGTCGGGGTCGGATCCGGTGCTGGCGGCCATGCACCGGGGTTACACGGCCGAGCGGTACCTGGCCCGGCTGGCCGAGGCCCGGGCCACGGTGGACGACCTGGCGGTCACCACCGACATCATCGTCGGCTTCCCCGGCGAGACCGAGGCCGATTTCGCCGCCACCCTGGCCGTTGCGGCCGAGGCCGCCTACGACGGGGCCTACACCTTCGTGTTCTCGCCCCGCCCCGGCACCGAGGCGGCCACCATGGCCGACCGCTTCTGCGATCCGGCCGAGGTCCAGGACCGCTACGCACGGCTGCGCACGGTGATCGAGCGGTCGGCCCTGGCCCGCTACCGGGCCCGGATCGGGCGCACCGAGGAGGTGGTGGTGGAAGGCCCGTCGAAGAAAGACCCGGCCGTGCTCACGGGCCGCACCGCCCAGAACAAGCTGATCCACTTCCCGTCGGGGCACCTCAAGGCCGGCACCTTCGCCACCGTGCTGGTGGGTGATGCGGCCCATCAGTACATGACGGGGGAGCTGGTGGGGGTCACGGCCCGGCCCCGTCACCGCACCCGGCTGGCTGTCACCGCGCTCTGATCCGGGCCCGCTCGCAGCGGCCCGGATTGTAGAGCGGGGATAAGCGGCCGATACTTGATCCATGGACGGTCATCTCGGCCCCGGTCACGGCCATGCCCCCGGCCGTGATCACGGCCGGGGGCACGCGGCCGATGCGGTGCGGAGTCGTCTGGTTCTGGTGGCCCTGCTCAACGGGGGGTTCGTGGCCGTCGAGGTGGTCGGGGGCCTGGCCTTCGGATCCCTCGCTCTGCTGGCCGACGCCGCCCACATGGCGTCCGACGCCGGGGGGCTGATCCTGGCCCTGGTGGCCCAGACCCTGGTGCTGCGCCCCCCGTCGGGCCGCCACACCTACGGGTTGGTCCGTTCTGAGGTGCTGGCGGCCCAGGCCAACGGCCTGCTCACCGGGGCCGCCGGGCTGTGGGTGATGGTGGAGGCGGTGGGGCGGCTGAGCCAGGCCCCGGCCACCGAAGGACTCGGCGTGACCCTGGTGGCCCTGGTCGGCCTGGCCATCAACCTGATCAGCGTCCGGCTGCTGTTCAGCCTCCGCCACCACAACCTGAACCTGCGGGGCGCCTTCCTACACATGGCGGCCGACTCGGCCGGCTCGGTGGCCGCCATCGTGGCCGGCCTGGCCGCCCTGGTCGGTTCGGCCTACTGGGTGGATCCCGTGGCCTCGATCCTCATCGGGGTGCTGGTGGTGTGGTCGGCCTGGGGGCTGTTGCGGGCCACCACCCACGTGCTGCTGGAGGGGGCGCCCGGCCACCTCGATCGAGACCAGCTGACGGCGGCCGTGCTGGAGGTGCCAACGGTGGTGGACGTGCACCATCTGCACCTGTGGTTCCTGGCGTCGGACTCGGTGGCGCTGTCGGCCCACGTGGTGCTGGACGGCGAACCGACCCTGCATGAAGCCCAGGTGGTGGGAGGTCGGATCCGGGAGCTGCTCCACGAGCGGTTCGCCATCGAGCACGCCACGCTCGAGCTCGAATGCCACCGGTGCGAGCCCCCGGCGGGGGTGGCCGAGATGAATCATCACGCGGGACGGGCCTAGGGTGGGCCGCCTTGGAACCTGAGCGGCGACGTTGGTACTTCCTGCCGAACCCCCTCCTGGGCCCGGCCAGCTGGCGGGGCGTGGCCGACGTGCTCACCGGCATGGGCGACACCTGCAGCATCGCCGACCCGCCGATGACCACCACGGCCGACACCGACCACGTGACCCCCTGGCTCCGCCACGTGGTCTCGCCCCCGGTGCCAACCGACGGCCTGCCGGTGGTGGTCGTGGCCCACTCCGGGGCCTGCCTACGGGCCCCGATGGCGGTGCGGTGGCTGATCGACGCCGGCTGGCCCGTCTCCGCCATGATCTGCGTCGACGGCCGGTTCCCCGACGGGACGGCCTTCACCGAGGCCCGCCCCGAGTTCGCCGACATGCTCGACGGGATGGTGCGCCCCGACGACTACCTGCCCCCGTGGCCCCGCTGGTGGGGGTCGCTGGTGGAGGGCCTGGTGGTCGATCCCGCCGCCCGTGACCAGGTGTTCGCCGAGGCCCCGCCGATCCCCCGAGGCTGGTTCGACCAGGCCTGCCCCGTGCCCGAGTTGCCTTCGTCGGTTGGTCGGGCCTTCCTGTGCTTCGGCCCCGGCTACCTCGAATCGGGGGACCGGGCCAACCGGGAGGGTTGGCTGAGCTACCGCCTGGCCGGCGATCACCTGCATCAGGTGGTGGCACCGGGCCCGGTGGCCGCCACCCTGATGGGCATGGTGCGCTGCCTCGCCACGGAAGCCTGATCGTGCCCCGCCCGCCCTCGTTTCCTCCCCCGGTGGCCCGCGCCCTGCCAGCGGGTGCGGCGGCCGCCGCCGTACCCCTGGCCCGGCCCTGGCCGGGCCTGGTGTGGGCCGTCGGCGACCGCTGGGTGTGGGCGTCGCCCCCCGGTTCGGGGCGAGCTGGGGCCGAGGCCGACGGGCTGGGCCTGATCGGAGCGCAGCTCCCGTGCCCGAGCGTGGTGCTACATCACGGGGAGTGGCTGGTGACGACGGTGCCGGACGGCGAGCCGGCCACCGCGCCCGAGCGTCAGCCCAAACCCGACGACGTGCCGTCGGCCATCGGTGCCGCCCTCCGCCGCCTCCACGACCTCGACCCCTCCACTGTTCTGGGGAGCCCGAGCCGCAGGACACGTGGCTCAGGCGTCGGGGAATCCCTGGAGGCCCGGATCCAGAGCGGGCTGGCCGGCGGGGCGATTGATCCGGCCGCCCTGCCCGACCCCTACCGGCGTTACGGGGCCGTCGAGCTGGCCGCCATGGTGCGGGACGGGGCCGAGCGGTCGGTGGCCGCCGCCCGGCGGGCCGGTGACGCCGACGTGGTGAACCACGGCGACCCGACGGTGGGGAATTGGTTCCTGAGCGGGGGAGCGCTGGCCGGTACCACCGGCCTCCACCGGGCCGGCCCGGCCGACCGCCACCTCGACCTGGCCATCGCCTACCGCAGCATCAGCGATCACTTTGGGCCCGAAGCGGTGTTCGGCTTCGTCGACGCCTACGGCACCGACCCCGACCTGGTCCGCCTCGACCACCATATGCTCGTCAGCCTGCTGGCCGACCAGCTCGACCCGGTGACCGCCCCGCCTGTTGGCGACGATGAGGCCGGGAATCCCCGCCCGTGACCGGCCCCCGAGACCCACTCGTGATCCTGGGGCCCACCGCCTCGGGCAAGTCGGCCCTGGCCGTGGCCCTGGCCCAGCGCCTGCCGGGGGCGGAGATCATCTCGGCCGACGCCTTTGCCGTGTACCGGGGGATGGACATCGGCACGGCCAAGCCGTCGGTGGCCGAGCGGGGTGGCGTGCCCCACCACCTGATCGACGTGGCCGACCCGTCGGAGACCTGGACCGTGGCCCGTTTCCAGGCCGCCGTGGCCGAGATCCTCGACGACCTGGCCCGGCGGGGCGCCACCCCCATCGTGGTGGGCGGCACCGGCCTCTATGTCCGGGCCGTGGTCGACCGTTTCACCCTGCCCGGCCAGTACCCCGACGCCCGGGCGGCGGCCGAGGCCGAACCGTCCACCGAAGCGCTGTGGCATCGTCTCGACCGGTTCGACCCGGCGGCGGCGGCCAAGATCCTGCCCACCAACCGGCGCCGTCTGGTGCGGGCCCTGGAGGTGACCGAGGGCTCGGGTCGGCCGTTCTCCAGCTACGGCCCGGGCGTCGACACCTACCCGCCAACCCCGTTCCGCCAGATCGGCCTGCGGCTCGATCGGGACGTGCTGGACCAGCGGATCGAGGCCCGCTACGAGGCCCAGATGGAGGCCGGCTTCCTCGACGAGGTGGCCCGCCTCCTGGCCGCCGGCCCCCTGTCGGCAACCGCCGCCCAGGCCCTGGGCTACAGCGAGCTGGCCTCTCACCTGGCCGGGGCTCTGGCCCTCGACGAGGCCCTCGACCACGCCATCCGCCGCACCCGGCGGTTCGCCCGGCGCCAGGAGCGCTGGTTTCGCCGTGATCCGCGCCTAATCTGGTTCGATGCCGGGCATCCACAGTTGGTACGCCAGGTCGAGGCGTGGTGGGCGGGCTGCTAGGGCCGGCCATGGCGTCCCGGCCTCCGGTGGGCGGCGTTAGGCACGGACGAGAGGATCCGGCTGCACGTTGGCTTCGATCACGCTGACCAAGCACCACGGGCTGGGGAACGACTTCCTCATCGCCGTCAGCCCCACCGTCGATCTGGGCCCCGACGACGCCATCCGCCTCTGCGACCGGAAACGGGGCATCGGGGCCGATGGCCTCATCAGCGCTGCCCGGGCCGGGGAGGACCCGTCGCGCTGGTCGATGACCCTGTGGAACGCCGACGGGAGCCGGGCCGCAGTGTCGGGCAACGGGCTGCGCTGCCTGGGCCAGGCCCTGGTCCTGCACCACGACGACGGCCAGCAGGCCATGACCTTCCTCGTCCAGACCGACGCCGGTGAGCGCCGGGTGGCCGTGCAGCCCGACCGGGACTCCGACACCGACCAGGTGGCGGTGGACATGGGCCATGCCCGCCCGGGGCCCCAGCTGTCGTCCCGCTGGCCCGACCTCGGCATCAGCGTCCACCAGCAGGTGGCGGTGGACATCGGCAACCCCCACCTGGTGGCCGTGGTCGACGATCCGGCCACCGTCGACCTGGCCGTGGTGGGCCCGGCGGTGGAGCAGGACTACGCCGACGGCATCAACGTGGAGCTGATCGCCATCCACAGCCGCTCCGAGATCAGCCTGCGGGTGTGGGAGCGGGGTGTGGGCATCACCGAGGCCTGCGGGTCCGGGGCCTGTGCCGCGGTGTGGGCCTCCCAGAGCCTCGGCCTGGTCGACAGCCGGGTGACGGTGGACATGCCCGGCGGCATGGCCATGGTGGAACTGGTCGACGGGGCGGTGCTGCTCTCGGGCCCGGCCACCTTCGTGGCCGTGGTCGAGGTCGAGCGACGGGCGTGAGCGGAGTGCGGCGGTGCCTGTGAGCCCCACCAACGGTGGCAGCGACAACGACGAGGGTTGGATCACCGATCTGTTCGACGACGACGGCCTGCCCCTGGACGACGAGTTCGACGACGGTGCCGATCACGACGACGAGAGCCACCGGGGCGCCTTCGGCGAGTTCGGCGGGGCCAGCCGGGGCCTGCTCGACCGCACGTTCCGGGAGCGGATCGTGCTGGTGGGCGTCACCCGGGGCGGCCAGACCCGGGAAGACACCGAGGCCTCGCTCGACGAGCTGGAGCAACTGGTGGACACGGCCGGGGCCGACGTGCTCGACCGGGTGGTGCAACGCCTCGACCGGCCCGACCCCGCCACCTTCGTGGGCAAGGGCAAGGTCAACGAGATCGCCGAGGCCTCGCTCGCCATCGACTCCGACACCGTGGTCTTCGACGACGAGCTGACCCCGGCCCAGCAGTACAACCTGGAGCGGATCCTGGAGCGCACGGCGCTCGACCGCACCGCCGTCATCCTCGACATCTTCGCCCAGCACGCCACCTCGGCCGAGGGCAAGGCCCAGGTGGAGCTGGCCCAGCTCCGCTACCGGCTGCCCCGGCTGCGGGGCAAGAAGAACTTCAGCCAGCAGGCGGGCGGCATCGGCACCCGGGGGCCGGGTGAGACCCAGCTGGAGGTCGACCGCCGACGCCTGCTGCGCCGGATGCACAAGCTGGAGCGGGACCTGGCCCGGATCACCGAGCGCCGCTCCAACCAGCGCAAGGCCCGGCACCGGTCGCCGTTCAAGACCGTCACCATCGTGGGGTACACCAACGCCGGCAAGTCGTCGCTGCTGCGCCGGCTCACCGGGGCCGAGGTGACGGTGGAAGACCGCCTGTTCGCCACGGTCGACCCCACCACCCGACGTCTGCAGCTCCCGGGGGGCGAGCAGATCCTGCTCACCGACACCGTGGGCTTCGTTCGCAAGCTGCCTCACCAGTTGGTGGAGGCGTTCCGGTCCACCCTCGAGGTGGCGGCCTCGGCCGACCTGCTGGTCCACGTGGTCGACGCCTCCGGGCCCGATCCCGACGCCCACATCCAGGCCGTGGCCGAGGTGCTGAACGAGATCGACGCCGAGGAGGTGCCCCAGCTCCTGGTGTTCAACAAGGCCGACCAGGCCCCCGACACCGCGGCCCGGCTGGTGGCGGCGAACCCCGGCTCGGTTGCCGTCTCGGCCGTCACCGGGCACGGGATCGACGACCTACTGAACGCCGTGGGCGATCGGCTGCGGGCCCTGTCCACCGTCTACGAGCTGTTCATCCCCTGGAGCCGGGGCGACGCCCTGGCCGCCGCCCACCGGGAGGGCGAGGTGGTGGTGGAGATCACCGAGGAGGGCGGCATGCGGCTGCGGGCCCGGCTCGAGCCGGCCTCGGCCAGCAGGCTCTCGGACTTCGTGGTTCCCGGTAGTTCGTCGGAGACGAACTTAAGGAACCCGGAGGGTTCCCGGTAGTTCGTCGGAGACGAACTTAAGGAACCCGAAGGGTTCCCGGTAGCGTTGGCGCCGCTCCGCCCAGGGAGGAACCCTGACATGAACGCCATGACCGACACCGGCCACGCCGACACCAGCGATACCTACATCGGGATGGCCGGCGCCGCTACCTTCGATCCACCGCCCTACCCCTACGACCGCCTCGACGAGCTGCTGGCGGTGGCCGACGCCCACGAGGGGGGCGTGATCGACCTGTCGATCGGCACCCCGTGCGATCCGCCGCCCGCCGCCGTCGTGCAGGCCCTCGGTCACTCCGACACCGAACGGGGATACCCGCCCTCGATCGGCACCCCCGAGCTCCGGGGGGCGGCCGCCAACTGGCTGAACCGCCTGGTGGGCACGGATCTGGCAGCGGCCGACATCCGGGCCACGATCGGCACCAAGGAGTTCGTCGCCGGCCTGCCCCACTGGCTGCGGCTGCGGAATCCGGAGAAGGACACGGTGCTGTACCCGGCCATCGCCTACCCCACCTACGAGATGGGGGCGATCCTGGCCCGTTGCCGGGCCGTGCCGGTGCCGGTGGACGACCAGTGGCGGATCGACCTCAGCGCCATCAGCGCCGAGGATGCCGCCCGGGCGCTGTGCCTGTGGGTCAACACCCCCGGCAACCCGGCGGGCAACATCGACGACCTGGAGGCCGCCGCTCGCTGGGGCCGCGACCACGGGGTGCTCGTCTGCTCCGACGAGTGCTACGTGGAGTACACGTGGGACGGGCCGCCCCGCTCGATCCTGCAGCACGGCCGGGAGGGCCTGCTGGCCGTCCACTCACTGTCGAAGCGGTCGAACATGGCCGGGGTCCGGTGCGGCTTCTACGTCGGCGACCCTGGGCTCGTCCACTACCTGGGTGAGCTGCGCAAACACGCCGGGTTCATGCTGCCCGGCCCGGTGCAGGCCGCCGCCACCGCCGCCTACGACGACGACGCCCACGTGGCCGTGCAGCGCCAGCGGTACCGCCAGCGTCTGGAGCTGATGCAACGGGTGGCCGCACTGTTCGGTTCGGACGCCCCCCTGCCGGGCGGTGGCTTCTACCTGTGGGCCCCCGCCCCCGGAGGAGACGCCTGGGCCTTCACCCGGCGCCTGGCCACCGAGGCCGGCGTGTTGGTGAGCCCCGGCGAGTTCTACGGCCCCCAGGGTGCCAACCACGTCCGCATCGCCGTCGTCCAACCCGACGACCGCATCGCCCTCGCCGCCCAACGCGTGGGACTCGCGATCTAGAGTTCGCCGAAGGTGAACTCCGAGGAACCCGAAGGGTT
>CADEDH010000030.1:0-11065 GCA_902826025.1 uncultured Actinomycetes bacterium | reverse complement strand
CCTTAGACGCGGACGGGCAACGCGGACTCGAGGGGGGACAGGTAGCGGCTGGCAGACGTGGCCACGAGCCGGACCCGGCCCTCGGCGATGTTCGTGGTCAGCAGCTTCTCGGCGGCCACGCCCGACATCCAGTCGAGCACGGCGAACCGGGGGTCTTTCATGGCCCGGTCCAACGCTGCCGCCTCCACCAGGCGGCCCGGCGAGTAGTCGGCGTACTTCGAGTTCATTCGGCCGTCGTAGACCCGGTAGGTATGGCCGTCGAGGAGGGCCACGACATAGGCGGCGAGCTCGCCGTCGAGGCGTAGGGACGCCACCTCCACTTCCCATCGGGCGTCGAACGCCTCCACCACCCGGCGCCAGAAGGCCCGCTCGGCCGGACGATCCAGATCGCTGTTTCGCCGGGCGGCGCGGTCGCGTGACACGTGAACCGCCTCCACCTCGTCGATCAGCTCGGCCGTAATGGCCTCGCCCCGGTCGAAGGCGATCGACATGGCCAGGCCGTCGGCGCTGATCTTGCTCCGGGCCCGCCGGAGCTGCTTGCGCATGCTCTTGGTCAGCACCTCGTCCACCCCGTGGGCGGTGGAGAACACCACCCGGGGGATGCGCAGCTCGGGCAGGAGCTGGGCGTGCTCCAGCTCGTCGGCCAGCCGCAACAGGCCTGGATCGAGGTCGCTGATCTGTTCCAGCTCCAACGACCAGGCCCCGGGAAGCTCGTCGAGGGTGCTGGCGATCGCCCCCGCCAAGGCGTTGGCCGCCGCTTCGTCCCGGGCTGGGAGGGCCCCGTGGATGGAGCTGCCGTGGCCCAGGCCCACCACGGCGGCCCCCTGGGCCCGTTCCATCTTGGCCAGCAGGGCGTAGGCGGCGAGCTGGCCGTTCTCGGCCGAACGCAGCTCCACCATCATCGGTGTCCAGTTCTGGAACGACTCGCACCACGCCTGGAGCCACGGCCAGGAGGCCATCACCGGCAGGTCGAGCTCGGTGGCGAACGACTCGATGTCGGCGCTGACCGACCGGATATCGGTCAGGCCGTGCCGCACCTGCACGTCGAAGGCCCGCTTCTGGACGATTTCCGAGGCCCGCCGCCACGCCTCCAGCGGCTCGGCGTCGGTGGCCCGGTGCTCCCGGAGCAACGACGTGAGGGCGGCCGGGGCCAGCGGTCGGCAGTAGTAGAAGCCCTGTCCCCGGTCGCAGCCCAGCTTGCGCAGCAGGGCCGCCTGGTCGCTGTACTCGATGCCTTCGGCCACGGTGTAGGCCCCGAGGGCCCGGGCCAGGTTCACCACGGCGTCGATGAGGGCGGTTGAGGTGGCCGACCGGTGCAGCTCGGAGATGAACGACCGGTCGATCTTGATCGAATCGACGGCGAAGGTCCGCAGGTAGCTGAGCGACGAGTAGCCGGTGCCGAAGTCGTCGAGGGCCAGCTTGACCCCGATCGTCTTCAACTGCCCCAGGATCTCGGCGCTGCGGTCGGGGTCCTGGGCCAGCATGGACTCTGTGATCTCCAGCACCAGATGGTGGGCCTGGAGGCCGGAGTCCTTGAGGGCCCGGGTGAGGGCGTTGACCAGGCCGATGTCCTGGAGCTGGCGCATCGACAGGTTCACCGTGATGCCGATGTCCTCGCAGCCCGGGATCCGGTGCCACTGGGCCGTCTGCATGCAGGCTTCCCGCATCACCCATTCGCCGATGCTGGCGATCAGCCCGTTCTCCTCGGCCAGCGAGATGAACCGGTCGGGCATGACGAGGCCCCGGGTGGGGTGCCGCCACCGGATCAGGGCTTCCACCAGGGCCACCCGGCCGGTGGCCAGGTCGAAGATCGGTTGGTAGTGGAGGAAGAACTCACCATCGTCGATGGCCCGCTGGAGGTCGGCCTTGAGGTCGAGGCGTTCGATGGCCTCGTGGTGCATGGCCGGCTCGAAGAACTCGAAGCGGCCCTTGCCCCGGGACTTCGACAGATACATGGCCACATCGGCGTTGCGGAGCAGCGACTCCACATCGCAGGTGTTGTCGTCATAGCTGGCGATGCCGATGCTGGCCGACGCCCGGAAGCTGCGCACGCCGATGTCGATCGGGTCGCCCAGCGTTTCCAGCACCCGGCGGGCGATGGCGATCACGTCGCGCCGGTCGGCCGTACGCTCCAGCAGCACGGCGAACTCGTCACCCCCGAGACGGGCCACGGTGTCGTCGGGGCCCACGCAGCGCCGCAGCCGATCGGCCACCTCGGCCAGCAGGGTGTCGCCGGCGGCATGGCCCAGGCTGTCGTTCACGTTCTTGAAGTCGTCGAGGTCGATGAACATCACCGACACCTGGGCTCCGGGCGCTTCCAGCGCCGCCGCCGTCCGCTCGGCGAACAGCACCCGGTTGGTGAGGCCGGTGAGGGCGTCGTGGCGGGCGTCGTGGCGGAGCCGTTCCTGGCCCCGCTGGATCGCCCGCATCAGGCCGAACACCCGGATGAGGATCAGCAGCGACAGCAAGGCCGACGCCGTGATCGTGACCACCCGATCCTCTTGGGTGCCCCAGACCAGGTCGACCAGGGGCACGCCGAGGGTGGCGAAGAACATGATGGCCAGCTGGCGGGCCGTCAGCCGCTCCTCCGGCGCCGGGACCTGCACCGGCCAGCGCACGTCGGGGTGGAGGGCGGCCGCTCCGAACAGGAGGTAGAAGCCGAGCCAGAAGAAGTCGATGAAGGTGCCGGTCTGGAAGGTCCCGTTGGCGTTGTAGATGCCGTAGGCCACGTCGGCGATGGCGAGCGACGTGATGGCGGCCGTCATGAGAGCGAACGGGGGGTGCTTGAGGTGCACGATCACGGCCAGCCGGGCGGCCACGGCCAGCAGGGCCACGTCCATGACCGGGTAGGCGAGCTGGGTGACGAGGGCCGCTGTGGTGCTCGAGTCGGTGAAGAACACGGTGTCCACGAACAGCACCCACAGGGCGCCGAACATGGCGATGCCCACCACGGCGGCGTCGATGAAGGTGGCGGCATCGCTGCGCCGGTCGGGCGGTCGCACGGCCCGGCTCAGCTTGATCATGCCCACGATCATCAGGGGGTACATGCCGAGGTAGAACGGGTCGGCGGCCGACGGGAAAGGCGGGCCGTCGGGGTTGAACAGCTCCAGCAGGTAGTAGATGACGTCGGCGGTGAGGAACGAGGCCAGGCCGGCGGCGAACCACATCCACGGTTCCCGGGGCGTAGCCCGGTTGGCCCGGGCCCCGTAGAGGATGCACCCCACCGACATGAGCCCGAGCCCGTTGTAGAGCACCAGCTTCGATTCCGGGGTGTTGGGCACAGCGAAGTAGATCGTTGTCACGATCATGGCGAAGGCGATCCACATCAACCATCGGCGCTGCACCCGCTCAGCATCGGACCGTCCGAAGGCGGCCTGTAACAATTTGCCCAGGTGAGGGCGGTGCGACCCCGCCGTTTGGGCCATCAGACCCGGACAGGCTGGGCTGGTCGGACCCGGGCAACCCGTAGGGTTGCAGCTAGCCTGTTCGCCCATGACACGTCACGCCTGGGGAGTGGGACTCACCACCGAAGCCGCCGATGGAACCGTGCTCGACGCCTGGTACCGGTGGTACGGGTGGGGCGAGCTGACCGACGACGCCCTGGCCGCCGAGCCGGCCATGGCCGAGGCCCTGGCCGCGGCCGAGCGGCGCGACGAGCGGCGCAATGTGGTGGTCAAGCCCGTCCGCATCGTCGTCGACGTCGACTCGGCACCAGCCTCGGTGGCCGACGGCTACCTCCGGCTCCACCTGCTGTCGGGTCGCCTGGCCCAGCCCCACACGATGAACCTCGACAACCTGTTCGGCACCCTCACCAATGTGGTGTGGACGAACCTCGGTCCGGTGGCGGTGGCCGAACTGGAAGACGTGCGGCTCCGAACCCGCCTGGCCGGCGAGGTGTTGCACGTACACGGGGTCGATCGGTTCCCCCGCATGGTCGACTACGTGGTACCCACCGGGGTCCGGATCGCCGACGCATCCCGGGTGCGCCTGGGGGCCCATCTGGCCGAGGGCACCGTGGTCATGCACGAGGGATTCTGCAACTTCAACGCTGGCACCCTCGGCACATCCATGGTGGAGGGCCGGATCTCGGCCGGGGTGGTGGTGGGCGACGGCAGCGACGTCGGCGGTGGGGCCTCGATCATGGGCACCCTGTCGGGCGGGGGCAAGGAGACGATCTCGGTGGGGGAGCGGTGCCTGCTGGGGGCGAACTCCGGTATCGGGATCAGCCTGGGTGACGACTGTGTGGTGGAGGCCGGCCTGTACGTGACGGCGTCGACCCCGGTGCTGACGCCCGACGGCGTGGTGAAGGGCAAGGAGCTGTCCGGGCACAACGGGATCATGTTCATCCGTGACGGCCAGACCGGCCAGGTCATCGCCCGGGCCCGCTCCGGCAGCTGGGGTTCACTCAACTCCACCCTCCATTCGAACGCGTAGCTCTCCGGGGGCTGCGCCCCCGTCGGCCTCCTGCGTCGGCCTCCCCCATCGCCGTCGGGGCCCCAACCCCGCCGGGCGCCTCCGGCGCGCCGCTGCTGGTCAGCCCGCCCGTCGGGCCAGCTCGGTCTCCCGGGTGGGGACGCGCTGGAGGATCCACCAGATCCCGACGACGCCGGCGCCGGTCACGCCGGCCCGGGCCGCCGGGTGCTCGAGGGCGATCACGGCGCTGATGGACACGGCCACGGTGATCGAGGCGATGGCCACCATCTTGGCCCTCCGGGGCATGCCGAGACCGCTGCGGTAGTCGGACACGAGCTGGCCGACGCCGGGCAGGGCCAGCACCCAGCGCTCCATACGCTCGCTGGAGCGGGAGAAGCACCAGGCGGCGGCCACGAAGAACACGGTGGTGGGTAGGCCCGGCACGACCACCCCCACGCCGCCGACGCCGACGCACACCAGACCGGCCAGCAGCCACACCGCCCGCACGGCTCAGCTCACGAGGGCGTGGATGTCGCGGAAGATCAAGAAGAACAGCATGCCGATCACGATGCAATGCAGGACCGTGACCTGCTTTTTGAGGTGATGGTCGGCCCGCCAGAAGCGGCGGATGCTGAGCACGTTGGAGGTGATGGCCACCAGGCCGAGGGGGAGGCCGATGGCCGGCCCCACCCCGGGTGCCAACCGCAGGAGCGGCGTGACGAACGGGAGCACGATATAGGTCAGCGTGCACCGCAGGGCCGACACCATGATCGAACGGCTGAACCCGCGATGGACGTCGACGGACCCGGAGGAGGGGGTGTCGGTCAGAGCCACGGGCCCCAGGCTAGCGCCACCCTGGGGGCCTGGTCCCAACGGCATCGGTCACCGTGCTCCTCGGGGCTGTGGCCCCGGCCCCCGCCTCGGCCGGTCGGTCCGTCCGGCCCACGGACCTCCTACCGTTGGGAGCATGACCGAGCCCTCGTGCGATCTGCTGGCCCTCACCGCCGACCTGGTCGGTCAGCTGTCGGTGTCGTTCGAAGAGGGCCCGCTGGTTGACCGCTTGGCGGACGAGCTGAGGGCCCTGCCCCACCTGACCACCACCCGAATCGGCGACAACCTGGTGGCCCGGACCAGCCTCGGCCGCTCCCAGCGCCTGATCCTGGCCGGACACACCGATACGGTGCCGGTCAACGGCAACGGGCAGGCCCGGGTGGAGGGTGACCGCCTGTGGGGGGTGGGGTCGGCCGATATGAAGGGCGGGCTGGCCGTGTTCCTCGACCTGGCCCGGACGGTGGCCGAGCCGGCGGTCGACGTCACCTATGTGTTCTACGCCCGGGAAGAGGTGGCTCAGGAGCACAGCGGCCTGGCCGAGATCCTGGCTCAGCGGCCCGAGCTGCTGGAGGGCGATTGCGCCGTGCTGGGCGAGCCGACGTCGGCGGCCATCGAGGCCGGTTGCCAGGGCGCCATGCGGTTGGAGGTGACGCTGGCCGGGCTTCGGGCCCACACCGCCCGCCCCTGGATGGGGCGCAACGCCGTGCACCGCCTGGCCCCCATCCTGGCCTCCCTGGCCGCCTACGAAGCCCGCCAGCCCGAGATCGACGGTTGCCGGTACCGGGAGTCGCTCCAGGCCGTGTCGGTGGAGGGCGGGGTGGCCGGCAACGTCGTACCCGATTCGGCCCGCCTGCGGATCCACCACCGGTACGCCCCCGACCGGAGCGGGGAGGAAGCCGAGGCGTTCGTACGTCAGCTGTTGGCGCCCCATCTCGATGACGGCGACACCGTGACCGTGGTCGACCACTCGCCGGCCTGCCCGCCGTCGCTCACCCATCCGCTCCTGGCCCGGCTGGTGACCGACAACCGCCTGGCCGTCGGGGCCAAGCTGGGCTGGACCGATGTGGCTCGTTTCGCCCAGCTCGGGATCCCGGCCACCAACTTCGGCCCGGGCGACGCCGAGGTGGCCCATACCGCCGGCGAATATCTCGATCGGGTTGATCTGGAGCGGTGCCACCGGGCCCTGCTCGGCCTGCTGACCGCGGCGGGCCGCTGACCGCTCCGGTCGGTGGGCTCGGCGAGGCGGTCAGGTGGAAGCCGCAACGCGCCGTAGAATAAGGTATCGATGTGACCGGGTCGTGACCGGGAGCCGCCAGCGCCGACACCGTCGGCCGCCGAGCGGAAGCTCCAGGGGGACCAGTTGGTGGGGTCCGGGCCGTGGTCCGGGCCCCACCCCAACTGAGCGGGGAGCGGGGGTCAGATCCGCCGGATGACCGTGACCACCCGGCCGTAGATGGTGACATCCTCGGGGTCGAAGACCATCGGCTCCATCGTGGGGTTGGCCGGCTCCAGGATCGTGCGCCCGCCCTTGCCCGTGCGGTAGGTCTTGACCGTGGCCTCCTCGCCGGGGATACCGGCCACCACGATCTCGCCCGGCACGGCGGTGGTCTGCACCCGGGCCACCACGTAATCGCCGTCGAGGATGCCCAGGTCGATCATCGACTCGCCCCGGACCCGGAGCATGAACAGGTCTCCGTCGCCGGTGAGGTCGGCCGGGACGGGGTAGGTCTCCTCGATGTGCTCCTCGGCCAGCACATTGGTACCGGCCGCCACCTGGCCCACCAGGGGCACGTGGCGTACGGGGCGGCGTTCCACGTCCACCGCTCCGCTCATGGCGTCCCACCGGACCTGGATGGCCCGGGGCTTGGCCGGGTCACGGGCCAGGTAGCCGTACCGCTGCAGGGTGGCCAGATGAGCGTGCACGCTGGACGGGGAGGTGAGGCCGACCTCGGCGCCGATCTCCCGCACCGACGGCGGGAAGCCCCGCTCCCGCATCTGGCTCTCGATGAACTCCAGGATCGACCGTTGCCGATCCGTCAGCTGGTGCTCACCCACCTGGGCTCCTCCCCATCGTCGCTCGACCTGAACCGGCAGGCGCGTGCGCCGCCGGTACGCCGAACAGGTGTTTGTTTGTCGATACTATGGCACGGAATCACGTACAACCGTTCGATGCTCCCGAATTTGGCGGGAGAGACGAACAAATGTTCGATTGAGCGTTGACCTCGAACCTTTGTTCAGGGTACCCTGACGAACACAAGTTCGCTCCAGTCGGGACGTCCTACTCGACCGGCTGGAGAACCTCCGCTGCCCGGCACTGCCGGCCCGCCGTTCACTGTCACACCCCCTGAGGACACTGTCTCCATGGTCGCACTACTGAAACCGACGACGACGATGGACGCCTCGCCCTTCGAGGTCCCGCCCGGCACGGCCCGGGACGGTGCCCCCTCGGGGAGGCGGGTGGCCTCACCGTTCCGGCCGGCGAGTCGGCCGGCAGGTGTGTCAGAACGGCCCCGGGCCGATGCCGGGCCAGGATCCACCGCCCCAGCGCAGCGATCACACCTGCAGCTGGTGGAAACTCCGCCCCGCCGGCTGCGTGCACGAGGTGTGCCTGTGGCGGGAACCGCGGCAGCTGTGGCGGTGGTGTTCGGCTTGCTGCTGGCGGTCCGGGTGTCCCAAGACCCGCCACCGTCGGGCGGGTGGGCCGAACTCTCCGGTTCCCGGGCGCCGGCTCAGGCGTTTGCCGGCCCCGGGGACCAGATCCGTGTCGCCCAAGCAGGCGACACCTTCTGGGCTCTGGCCCGGGAGCTGGCCCCCGATCAGGACCCGCGCCCGGTGGTGGATCTGCTGGTGGCGGCGAACGGGGGCCAGTCGGCCATCGACGCCGGCCAGGAGGTCGTTATCCCGGCTGAGCTGCTCGGCGGCTAGCTCGTTGGGCTCCGGGCCCCGAGGCGGGGGGAGGCCCTCCCCCGCAGGGGCCCGGCGTGCCGCTACCTTTTTGTGGGTGCGATGTCCGGCTTGTGGTAACGAAGAGACCAAGGTCGTCGATTCTCGCGCCGTGGACGACGGGTCCACGATCCGCCGCCGCCGGGCTTGCGCCGAGTGCGCGTTCCGGTTCACCACGTTCGAGCGGGTCGAGCTGGCCCCGATCACGGTGAGTAAGCGGGGCGGCCGGCGGGAGCCGTTCGATCGACAGAAGATCGTCCACGGGCTGGTGGCGGCGTCCAAAGGGCGCCCGATCGAGTCCGAGACGTTCGAGGCGCTGGCCGACGAGGTGGAGGAGCGGGCCCGCTTCGAGGGGGGAGACGTCACCTCGGAGTGGGTGGGGCGGGCCGTGCTCGACCGCCTCCGCCTGATCGACCAGGTGGCCTGCCTGCGGTTCGCCAGTGTCTACAAGGACTTCACCGAGATCGCCGACTTCGAGCGCGAGGTGCACTTGATCAAGTTGGAGAAGACGGCGGGCGGGCCCGCTCCCGCCTCGACCTAGTGGGCGGCGCCTCAATCCCCGGGCTCGTCGCGCAGCCAGCGGCAGAACAGGAGTTCGTCGGCCAGCCACACCCGGTCGAGGTGCATGGCGGCCGGGGCGTCACTGCGGTCCGCCCCCTGGGCGGCCCGCTTGGCCTGCCCCGCTCCCAAGAGAGGGGCGATGGTGAGGTTCCACTCGTCCACCAGGTCGGCCGTGATGAGTTGGGCGTTCAGTGACGGGCCGCCCTCGGCCAGGACCACCCGGTGGCCCCGCCGCCCCAGCTCAGCCAGCAGTTCGGCCATGTCGACCCGATCGTCGCCGACGATGACCACGTCGGCCACCGCCGCCAGGGCCCGGCGTCGGCCGGCGTCGGCGGCGTCGACGGTGGCCACCAGGGGCCGATAGGTCGGGTCGGAGAACAGGGGTAGATCGGGCTCGAGCTCCAGGCTGGCCGTGACGACAGCCAGCAGCGGCCGGTCCACCTGGCCGCGGGCCGTCCGGGCGGCTCTCGCCTCAGCCGACCCGGTTCCCGGTGGGCGGTACTGTTCGGCTCGAACGGTCTGGCCGCCCACGATGATGGCGTCGCTGACGCAACGTAGCGCGAGGAAGACGGCCAGATCGGCCGGCCCTCCGAGCGGGCCCGACAGGCCGCCCACGGCGGTGGCCCCGTCGGCCGACACGATCATGTTGGTCATGAGCCACGGCCGGTCGGGTGGTGCCGGCCGGCGCTCGGCCCCCACCGCCGTGAGCGGTTCGAGGTGCCGACTGGCGGCGGCCCCGCCGGGCCCGTCGATGCCGGCCGGCGGGGTGGGGTAGAGGACGCTCAGCGTGGCCATGGGTCTCGCTCCGGGGTGCTCATGTCAGGCGGCGAGCACGTGCGGTGGGATCGATCGCGCCGCCGGTGACCACCCCCAGGTTCGGTGCGGCAATCCCCAGCCAAATCGCTGAATTCACAGCGTCATCCCCTTTTGATCCACATGCTGCCAATCCTAAGCTGACGCTCCGGGCCCTTGTGGGGCACTGACAGTGACGGAGGCTGGCGCAGGGCATCAGTATGACAGGGCAGACCTGAGGGAAGGCCCTTGGGGGAGAAGCTGAATCCATCGGTGGTTCCATTCACGCCGTCACCCACCGAATTCGAACCTCGACCTGTTGGCACCTGAGCTGGTCTTCGTCACAACCCGGCCGCTTTACGCTGGGATGTTGTTGACACCGACGTAATTACAGTGATGTAATAACCCTCCCACATCTTGTGCGTCGCTCGTTCCGAGCAGGCGGCAAGGCACAAGATCTAGTGGTCACTCCCTCGGAGCGGGAACCGGAGACCGGTTCGGCTCCCGGGGGGCCCGCCACCGGATCTCGGCCGCGCCGCCCGCCTGGCCGGCGCCAGGATGGGGTACCGACAACAGCAGAACAGCGAGCAAGGCGAGGCGGCGTCCAACACCTCCCGTGGACAAACGGGGTGGTGCCGGACGCGGCATTGATCTGGGCTCCGGACATGTCCCGGGGTTCACTGTCACAGGGCAGGACGATGATGTACCCAACACCGAATCGAGCGCGAGGCCCGCAGGCCGTCGACGTGGTCCCGTGCTCGGCCGGTGTGGCAGAGGTCATGTCCGGCACCTGGCATGCACTGTGCCCGGTTCCGGTTTTGAACTCAGCGCTGGTTCGAGGACAGAGCAGGTTTTTGAAGACATAGGTGTCAGGCAGACGCGTAACCCGGTGCCGCCAGGCGCCGGGGGAGCACGGCGGGGTCCAGGCGGGACGCAGAGCGCAGAACCATCACGTCCACACAACGTCCATCCCCGTGACGCAGCACAACAGTTCGACAAGGGAGTAAGTAATGTCTTTGGCACCCGACCAGACCGGCATCGGCCTCCGCCGCCACTTCACGGCCGACGGCGTCCATCCGTACGAGACGGTCACCTGGGAGCATCGTGATGCCCGGATCGCCAACTGGCGGACGGGCGAGGTCGCCTTCGAGCAGCTCGGCGTGGAGGTCCCGTCCACCTGGTCGGTCAACGCCACCAACATCCTGGCCCAGAAGTACTTCCGGGGCAGCCTGGGCACCCCCGAGCGCGAGACCTCGCTGCGTCAGGTGGTGGATCGCGTGGTCGACACCATCACCCGCTGGGGCATCGAGGGCGGCTACTTCGACACCGGTGAGGCGGAGATCTTCCGCGACGAGCTGAAGTACCTCGTCATCCACCAGCGAGGCGCCTTCAACTCCCCGGTGTGGTTCAACATCGGGGTCGACGGCGTGCCCCAGCAGGCGTCGGCCTGCTTCATCCTGTCGGTCGACGACAAGATGGAGGCCATCCTCAACTGGTACGTCGAGGAGGGCGTGATCTTCAAGGG
>CADEDH010000029.1:48169-74813 GCA_902826025.1 uncultured Actinomycetes bacterium | reverse complement strand
TTTCCTGCGGCCTCTTAATCCGCAGGTTCTGGGTTCAAGTCCCAGGGGGCGTACCCACACAAGAGCCGCTGAGCAGGGGAAACACCTGCCAGCGGCTTTTGTCGTTCAGACCTTGCCGGGCCGGCCAGCATCACCCACCCCGTATCCGAACGCTGACGGCGCACCCTCGACAACAATGCGCGCACGTCGCTCGCCCTATCTCGCACGTTGGCGCCTCCGGCTACGGGTGCGTATACGCCGCAGCCGCACCAAGGATCTGAACCGCCTCTCGGACCACCGCTCGAACGATCTCGCCGGCAGGGCGGACGTCGTCGATGAGATACGAACTCGTCCCGACGGTGAGCATGCCCGCCTCCAGGTTGCCGTCCATCTGGGCGTCGGCGCTACGGACCCGTTGTTCCACCGGGGTCTCCGCCCGCTCCTGCTCCAGCAGGTGTTTCGTGTACGGGGTGCTCAGCGCACGGCTCGGGTAGTGCCGTCCCTCCCACAACAGGAACGTCCCGTCGGGGCCGGCGTCGACGATGGCCTGCTTGCTGTTGGAATGGATGTGGCACTCGTCCGACGCCAGGAAACGAGTCCCCATCTGCACGGCGTGCGCGCCGAGCATCAATGCCGCGGCGAGACCGCGCCCGTCAGCGAACCCACCTGCGGCGACGAGCGGAAGCGACACCTCGTTCGCGATCTTCGGGAGTAAGGCGAGGATCGACAGGCAGTCGGGGTGATTCAGGCCGCCCGCCTCAGTTCCCTCGACGACGAGGACGTCGACCCCGGAGTCCAACGCTTTGTAGGCCTGCGACAGCGAACCGACGACGCCGAGGACCCTCAGCCCATGCTGGTGAGCGAGCGGTGCCAGCCTCGTCGGACTCCCCGCCGTCACCGAGACGGCCTGTGCCCCTTCCTCGATGGCGATCTCGAGGAGTTGGTCGCCGAGCCCGTACGCCATCGGGATGTTGACCGAGATCACCCCGTCCGTGAGCGACCGCGCCAAGCGCGTCTCGCGGCGCACGGCATCCATCTGCTGATCCCGCGGCACGCCACCAGGCATGGATCCGATCGTTCCGAGGCCGCCTGCGTCGGCCACGGCAGCAGCGAGCCGGCCGTTGCCGGCCACCGCCATCCCGGCCTGCAGCACCGGGTAGCGGATCCCGAGGACGTCGCACACCGGCGTCTGCAACGCCACGTCGTCGTCGATGTGCATGCCTCACCCCCGTTCGAAGTCAGTTGCATTCAAACCCACTTCGGCCGAGGCGGGCAAGCATCCGCACCCCCGAGTCGACGAGGCCATCGCGGTCCAGGCCCGGGTCGATCTCAGAGGATGAAGTCGATCGTGGTGAGCTCCTGATCGTTGTCGACGAGGACCACCTTCTTCGACACGATCCGCAACTCACCGTCTCGTTCCACCAGTTGGTGCGTCACATGACCGCACCAGTCGACGCGGTGGCCCGGGCGTGACTCCGCCACCCGCACCACGGATCGGACGACCCATTGCCGCTCCGGGCCGTTGTCGGCGGCGTCGGCCGCGGTGACGCTGCCGACCAGGTGGGCGGTGCGGGGCGGCGGCTGCTGGGAGTAGGCCTTGCCGCTGGCGAAGCGCTCGACCCGGGTCTGCAGGCGGGCCCGGTTGTCGTAGATCAGCGACACCTGCCGCTCGGGATCGCTGTGCTCGCCGTTGGCCGGCACCCAGTAGGTGCCGTCGTCGGCCCACAGCTCGATCCATTCGCCGAAGCGGCGCTCGTCGATCAGGCGGGCCTCGAGGAACAGGAACTGCTCGATCCGGTGGTGGTCGATCAACTCCTCCAGGCCGCCGCTCACGGAGTCGCCTCGCCGGCAGCCATCAGGCCCCGGTAGTGGCGCCAGAACCCGCGCATCGCCGTCTCGTCGAGGAGCCGACCGACGCCGTCGACGTCACGGCCGACGCCCCGCTGGAGCACGACCCATGCTGGTTCGCGGGCCCGCAAACCCAGCTGCAGACGCTCCCAGACGGCGGCATCGTCGGGTTCCACCATGCCGGCCGGCCCGAAGCCGCCCTCGAAGCTGCGCAGATTGCGCCGGTTCAGCTCGTCGGGCAGGCCGACCCAGGCGATCGGTGTCTGGCGATGCGTCATGTCCCCGACGGCCACCGGTTCGATCACGAAGATGCTCAGCTCGGCGATGAACAGGTTGGGGAACACGAACCCATGGGGCGGACCCTCCTGTAGCCGGGCGGCGGCCGACACCTGGCCGTCCCGCTCGGCCAGGAGCTCCAGATGTCGACGCCGAAGACCCTGGTACGACTCGGCGGGGCGCGGAGTCGACCGGGCGTGCATGGGGCGGTGGTCGATCTCACCGTGGCCGCCGCCCAGGTCCCGGACGACGGCACCGCTCACGTCGCTGAAGTAGGTGGCCGGCACACCCGCCACCAGACCGGACGAGGCGTGAGTGACCGGCGGATGATAGAAGTCGCACACGTTCTCGGCCGCCAGCTTCCAGTTCGCCCCGATCCGGTGGCGGAGCCACCCTGCCCGCAACTCGATCTGGCCGACGGGAGACAGGTCGCAGAGACGGTCGATCATCTGTGCGGACCGTCCCAGGTGCTCCAGCAGCGTCGGACCGTCGGGACACCAGCTGGCGAACACGAAGCCCCGGTAGCTGTCGACGCGGGGCACCGGGGCCAAGCCGAACTGGCTGCGATCGAACGACGGACCGTAGCCGTCCTCAGCGGGAAGGCTCACCAGCTGTCCGGCGCTGTCGAAGGTCCAGGCGTGGTAGGGGCACCTGAAGTATCGGGACTGGCCCCCTTCGAGAGCGCAGATCGTGGCGCCCCGATGGGGGCAACGGTTCGAGAAGAGCCGCAGGGCGCCAGCGTCGTCCCGGGTCATCACCACAGGAGCACGGCCGAGCCGGCGGGTGACGAACTCGCCCGGCGACGCCACCTCGCTCTCGTGGCCGACGAAGACCCAGCCCCGGTGGAAGATGCGTTCCATCTCGGCCTCGAAGATCTCGGCATCGACGTACAGCTGCCCCGACACCCGCCCCTCGACGATGAGGTCGCCCCAGGCGACACCACCTCGCTCCCGGCCCTCGAGCTCGTTCCCGCTCATGGCCCCTCCCCCCGGCTGTCAGGCTCCGTGGGAACTGTAGGCCCCGCCGTTTGGGCCCTGCCATCCTGACCCCGGCCCGGGCTGCTCCCGTCGATGCTGCCCACCCCGACGACGCAGCAAGCTACGGAACGTTTGCCAGGACCAGACGCGGCTGAGCTCGAGGCGCCGCCACCGCTGGTCTCAGTGACGGTCGTTGATGCCCAGGGGCATTTGGGTCGGTGTCGGCGTCGATCGGACGCGGACGCGGGTGATCTTGCGGCCCCGCATCTCCTCGACCGTGAGCTCATGGCCCTGCTCGGTCACAGTGGTTCCCGTCGTGGGCAGGACGCTGGTGGCGACGAGCACGACCCCGGCGATGGTCGTCACGTCGGGATTGGTGATGGTGATCCTGTAATCGGCTTGCAGCTCGGCAAGGGTTACCTCGCCGTCGAGGCTGAGTGAACCGTCCTCGTGTCGGATGGTTGCGCTGTCGGCTGAGTGGGCCTCGTCGTCCATCACGTCAGCGATCACATCGTCCATGGTGACGAGTCCGAGCGTGCCGCCATGCTCATCGACGACCAATGCAACGTGGGTGCGATCGCGTCGAAAGCGGTCGAGAACGTGTTCGGCGCTGGCGGTGCCGGCGATGGTAGGGATTGGCCGCACCAACTCCCGAAGGGTCAAGGAACCACCCCTCTGCCAAGCCCGGATGAAGTCCTTGATGTGTAGCACGCCGACGATGTGGTCGAGGGACCCGTCGGTGATCGGGTAGCGGCTGCGTGCGGAGGACGTGACCCGTGCGGCGATCTCGCCCAGCGGCGTCTCGATGTCGAGGGCTTCGACACGACCGCGTGAGGTCATCAACTCCTCGGCGGTGCGCTCGTCGAGGTCGAACACGTTTCGGATCAGATTGCGTTGCATGTCGCCCAGCTGGCCACTGCTCGCGGTCTCGTCGGTGACGATTGCGAGCTCGGCACTGGTGTACAGCGCGAGCTTTTGGTCGGGCTCCGGGATGCGGAGAAGCCGCATCAACGCCAGCGCGGCGACGTTGAGCACGGCGACCATCGGACGGAACAACAGACCGAAGGCTCGCATCACCGGGTTGACGCGGAGGCTGACGGTTTCGGGTGCCTGAAGTGCCAGTGCCTTGGGGATCATCTCGCCGAGCACGACGTGCAGATACGTGATGCCGCTCAGGGCGACGATGAACCCGACGGTGTGGGCGGCACCCTTGGAAAGACCCCAGCTCTCAAACGGCCCGTACAGCCAGCCGGCCACCGCAGGTTCGCCGTACATTCCGAGCCCGATGCTCGCCAGCGTGATGCCGAGCTGGGCGATGGCGATGTATCCGTCCTTGCCGGTGGGGCGGTTGAACACCCCCAGCAACCAGCGGGCCGGCCGATTGCCCGAATCGGCGAGCGTCTGGAGACGGCTGGGGCGCGCCCCGACCAACGCGAACTCCGCCGCAACGAACACACCGTTGGCGATCACCAACATGATGATGACCACGACCGGTATGACGACGGTCGTGATCATCAGACACCACCAGGTTCGGTGAAGCTGGCTCGGGCCACGGCACGCCCGTCCATTGCGTCGACGCGGATCTCGGGACCGTCGGGCGGAAGCGTGACGAGGTCTCCCACGATCGGTGTCCGTCCGAGGTGATGCCAGATGAGGCCACCAATGGTGTCGACATCGACGACGTCGATCCTGACACCGAGCCGATCCTGTAGCGTCGACAGCAGCACATCACCTCGCACCGAGACGCGTCCGTCGGCGATGCTGATCGGCTCGTCCTCGAGGTCGAACTCGTCGTGGATCTCTCCGAATATCTCTTCGATGGCGTCCTCAAGGGTGACCATGCCTGCGACGTCGCCGTATTCGTTGACGACGAGGGCGCAGTGCTGCTCCTCCTCGCGCAGGGTGCGCCACAGGTTCGGGACCGTCGCAACCTCGGCAACGGCGACGACGGGGCGCGCCACATCGCCCACCGGACGGTCGGGGTCGAGTTGGGCGTGGACGAACAGGTCTCGGAGATGGGCAAGCCCGACGATGTCACCGTCGCCGCCGACAACCGGGAACCGGGTGTGTGGACCGCCAGCCAGGCGGGCGAGCGCCTCGGCCACGCTGATCGTGTCGGGCACGGTCACCAGCCGAGGTCGGGGCGTCATGATCTCGCGGACGAGTCGATCCTCGACGTTGAGAATCCCGGCGAGCATGTCCCGCTCAGATGCATCGATCAGACCGCCTGCGGCGCTGGCCCGGTAGAGGCCGGCGAGTTCCTCCGGCGAGTGCACGTGAGCGTGGCTGTGGTCGACCTGGAGGTTCCCCAACTTCATCAGCTTGAACGCAGAGCCGTTGAACACGGCCACGAGGGGCCGGAAGATCCACTGGCTGGCCTGCATCGGCGGCAACGTCGTCATTGCGAGCTTTTCCGGGTAGCGCAGGGCGACGGCCTTGGGGAGCAGCTCGCCCAGCACGACCTGGAGCGCGGTGATTGCGACGAGCACGATCAGCACCGCAAGGGCACGACCCCCGATGCCACCCAACGCCGGTTCGAGCAGCGGGGTGAGTTGCGCCTGCCCGTAGGCGCCAGCGACAAGGCTGCTGAGTGTGATGCCTATCTGGCAGGCCGCGACATAGGCATCGAGGCGCCTCGAGTCGGTGAGGATCACCAGCAAGCGCTTCGCTGAGCCGCTCCCGGCGACTGCGTCCTCCTGAACCCGGGAACGCCGTGACCCAACCGTGGCGAACTCGGCCGCAACGTACAGGGCATTCAGCCCGACCATCAGCAAGATCACGAGCAAAGGAACGGCGGCGTTCATCGGGCCGCACCGTCAGCGCCGGCCAGCCCCTGGGGCGAAGCATCTCGCTCTCGCCCGATCGGCACAGTCCGAGTCATCATCAAGGCCACCATAGCCAGACCCGTGGCGACAACCCGTCGCCGACCGCCGAGCCTAGGGCAGCGCGTTGCGTCGCAGGTTGCCGAGGACGGTCATGCTCTGTAAGTAGTCGATGACATCAACCTTCGGCATCTCCAGTGCTGGCCATCGGGCCCGTCGAAAGTGTCGTTCATGAACGGCTGGGTCTGGTCATGGCTGAGGACCGTGAGGTGATTGGGGTCGTGCGCGGCGGCGACCTGGTCGCCGGCTTAGCAGAGGCGACGTGAGGGCGTCGACCACGTCGGCGTGGCTCGTGAGGATTCAGGCCCGGTGCCGATCACTCCACCCACCGGGTTCCCAGAGCGGCGAAGGCCCCCGCGGGGTCCCGCGGCCCGCTGAGGGACTGGTCAAGTCGGCAGCACCCACAAGGTCCATCATCTGCCATTGGCTCGAGGTCTCCTCGGGCCGGTTGCCGCTACCTGTCGAGCGCTCCCTTGCCGGCCAGTATCTTGTCGCGGTACTTGATGATCCGGGCGACCTTTGTCGCCGACGTCTTGGCGGAGTTGAGGGCGAAGACGTAGCTGCGCTGGCGCCCTGGGGTCAGCATCGCGAAGGCGTGGGAGAGCTCAGGGTCGGACTCGAGGGCTTCGACGAGCTCCTCGGGAAGCTCGAGCTCGTGGTCGACCTTCGGCGGCCGAATGCCCTGCTCGGCGTAGCCCATCGCCTCGGCGAGGTACTCACGGATGATCGCCTCCGAGGCGACCACCTGCCCGCTGTCGTCGAACCGGAAGCAGTCGGCCTGGCTGGTGTTCGGCCCCTGGCGCACCAGCACACGATGGGGATCGCGCATCAGCGCAGCGTTGAAGAACGTCAATCGGAAGTCGTCGCGGAAGGCGCCCATGATGACGATGTTGCGCCCCGAGTGCATGTAGCACGGGTGCCCCCATTTGGCGTGCTCCGACAGCCCGACATCTCGACAGATCCGCCGCAGTTCGAGCAGGCCGTCGAGCCAGAACCTTGTCGAGCAGTCGGGGGTGGCGAAGCGGTCGCACCGGCCGCACCCCTGCTCGAAGAAGTGCTCGACAATAGTGATCATCCCGGTCCTTGATCTCGAAGCCGCTGGGACACTCAGGAGATCACGGTAGCGGTACCCGATCACGCCGCCAGCATGTAGCCGGATCAGCCAGCAGTGTCTGCAGATCGACTTGGTCGGCGTGCGGCCTACGATCTGGCATGGCCATGATCGAGACGGACCGGCTCCTGCTCCGAGCCCCGGTGGAGACCGATCGGGCACGGTTCGTGGAGTTGTTCACTAGCGAAGCATTCATGGTCTTCACCGGCGTGCTCGACCCGGTAGCTGCCAACGATCGGTTCGACCGGATGCTGACACTGGCCGGGAGGATTCCCTACGGCAAGCAGCCGGTCATCAACCGGGTCGACGGCGCGATCGTGGGATACACGGGTGTCGACACGGTCGAGTTCGATGGGCTGGCAAGACTTGAATGGGGCTGGCGATTCGTGCCCAAAGCGCGGGGCCGTGGCTACGCCAGTGAGGCCACCGCCGCCCTACTGGACGTGGCTGGCGCCTGCGACTCCGGCGAGGTGCTCTGCATCATCGCCGCTGACAATCACGCCTCCCGCCGGGTTGCCACCAAGACCGGATTTCGACATTGGAAGCGCCTCAACTGGAACGGTGATCCGAGCGCTCCCACCGACTTGTTCGTTCGGCCGATCGGAGCCGGCGGCCCACCACTCCTCGCGCCCGACGTGGCATAGGCAGCGTGACTGTGCTGAGGCGCCGAGAATCATCCTGCACTTCCACCCGGGCTGGGGCTTCGGCGATGGAACGGTGCTCGACGCGAACGGGTCGCGATGGCAGCGCCACGTCAACCGTCGCTCAGCAAAGGCAGCAACTCGGCACAGCCGACAATCGCGTCTCGTTCGATGGCCTTCTGGGACAATGCGCTGTAGCGGTTGAAGCCGTCCAAGGCCTCGCTGAAGGCTGACTTATCGCCCTCCGGGTCCATCTGCTCCACAAACTCTTCCCGCTTTTCCGCCGCCTGCTCAATCACCGCCTGAATCAGATCACAGTTGTTGAGCGCCCCGACCTGCGCCACCAGTGCAGCGTCGCTGGAGGTGCCGAGCTCCATAGGCGCAAGGTCGATGGCCGTGACACAGCCCACCGACACCCGCCGCTGGCGGATGGCGACCAGAGCCCCCTCCGCGACGAGCAACTGCTGACGATCGACCTCGGTCTGAGCGCCGCTGTCGTACTGCCGACGGGCGCGGTACACGGATAGTCGCTGGTCATTGATGAGGGTGTCGAGCTCATCACAGTCGGTGACAGTGGCAGGGTCGACCTCGGCCTCCTGATCGCTCGTCTCGACCACCTGGCCCGAGGTCGGCCCGGCCGGCGCGTTGGTCACCGGCACGTCGGTCGGTGACACCGCTGTGGCCGAGCCCCCTTCGGGGGTGACGCCGGAGCCGGACGACTCGACATCCGATCCTGAACAGGCGACCACCACGACGGCCAGGACCGCTATGGCCACGGCCCGGTGGACGAATGCATACCTCGACATTGATCGCTTCCTCCGGGCCCGGACGCTAGCACCGAGGCAATTGCCTTCTGCCGTCACCCCCAATGGGAGGGCGGGTGTTTATGGGCCCGGATTCGTTAGGCGTCGGCACCCCCGTGCGCTCGGCCGACGGTGCCGCCATCGGGGTGATTACTGGGCTGCTCGTTCTCCAGCTACTGCGGCAGCTGGGGCTCGTCGTTTGACTTGGACCGCCGGGCGCGGCGGCCGCCGGGGGACCGTGTGTTTCACTGGTGCGATGCCGACCAGCTCGCCCACGACGGGACCGGACACGTGGCTCTGCCGGATGAGCGAGCGGGCCGGCTGTCACGCCCACCTCACCAGGGTCGACCACACCGGGCTCGACCGGGCCACCGCTGCACTGTTGGGTCCGTCGCTGGCCATCTTCCAGCTCGGCGAATCGGGCACGGGCGAGCACCTGTTCGAAGCGGCCCGCCGGGCCGGCACCGACGCCGACTACCGCCAGTGCCTCCAGCACTTCATCGCCGAAGAGCAGGAGCACGCCCGCCTACTCGCCCTGGTGCTCGACGCGCTGGGCGAGCCCCTCCGCCATCGCCACTGGACCGACGGCGCCTTCGTCCTCATCCGCCGGGCCCACTCGCTCCGCACCGAGATCCTGGTGCTGATGGTGGCCGAGGTCGTGGCCCTCAGCTACTACGGCGCCCTGGCCGGGGGTGTGGCCTCACCCGACCTGACCGAGGTCTTCGGGCGCATCCACACCGACGAGATGGTCCACGTCGCCTTCCACGCCGACACCCTCCCCAACCAACTCCGACGGTTCCCCCGCCCGGTCCACGCCCTCAGCCGTGTGCTGTGGTCGACCCTGGTCGTCGGCGCCGCCCTGGTCGTAGCGAAGGAGCACGGTCGCCTCCTGGCCTACGTCGGCGTCCCCCGCCGGCGCTTCCTCCGCCAGGTCCTGTCCGACCACCGCCGAATCGGCGCGACCCTCTTCCGCCGGTAAGTACCCTCACCGACCGTTGGCCCATCGGGCGCAACCCGTTCGAGGGTCAGCCCCGGAGCGTCCAGGAGCTGATCGGCTTGTCCCCTACCGTGAAGTGGGGTGCCCGTCGGCGTCGGTGCCCGACGCCTGCGACGAGAACTTCGACACGAACAGCAGCCCCTCGTCGCCCCCCTGCGCCATCACGGCCACCCCTCCGTCCTGCCAGATCCCGTTCTCGGCCCACCACTGGGAGCCGGCCGGATCACCCTGGTTCTGGTGCACATTGTGCAGCCCATGTCCTGAGGTGAACGGCTCACCCCACACGTAGGCGACCTGCCCGACGGCCAGCATGCCCTCCAACGCCGCCGAGGCCTCGAGATGGGATCCGGATCGCCACGGCTGGTAGACGATCCAGGGGAGGCGGAACCACGGCCATGGCCCCACCCGCCGCAACCGCAGGCGCCAGGCCCGGGTGACGGGATGCCGGATGTGGTCGAGTGCACCCGACGTGCTCCTCGACGCCAACGACTGATACCGGTCCGAGACCCCGGCCGCCGGGCCGAGTTCGTGCGACCTGACGGCCACCACCTTCCACTCGACGCCGACCGCCGACTGCTTGCTGTCGACGTCGATGGCGGCTTCGTAGTCGACACCGGCGACGTCGATCACCAGATGCACGTGGTACCAGCGGCCCTGGTCGTCTGGTGTGTCCCGGTAGTGGCCGGTGAGCGTTCCCTGCAGGACTCCGTATCCGTGATCCAGCGGCACGATGCAGGCATAGCACTTAGCGAGGCCGGCGGCCCCTGATTTCCGAGTTCGTTCGGTCGATCCAGCGCAACCGCCCCTGACAGGCCCTTGCCGCACCCTCGAACGCGAGCGAACCCCGGACACCGGGCCCCTGACGATTGACCAACTCCGTCGGGCTGCAACCCTCGCAGCCGACCTCGATGACCCCGATGTCATGTCGGGCGCCTGGTCGCGACCAGCTGGCTCATCGACAAGTCAGCGTTCGCACGGCTCCATCTCGCCTCCGATGCCGCTGAATGGGCGAACAGGATCCAACGCGGGCTGGTCCGCATCTCGACGCTCACCCGGCTGGAGATCGGGTACTCGGCACGCTCGGTGTCCGACTACAGGACATTGCTCAACGAGCCACCGATCGCATCCATGCCCGTCGAGTACCTCACGCCCAGGATCGAGGACCGCGCCGTCGAGCTGCAGACCTTGCTCGCCGAGCGTGGCACGCACCGAACACCGTCGGTACCCGACCTGTTGATCTCAGCCACCGCCGAACTAGCCGAGCTCGTTGTCCTCCATCTCGACAAGGACTTCGAGCTGATCGCCGACGTCACGGGCCAGCGCGTTGAACGCATCGACATCAAGTAGCCAGCCCGGCAACTGGCCGTAGGGGATCACCCGACAGATCGCCCACGGCTCGGCCCCCGTCGATCCCATGCGGCTTTCGCCGTCGATACCGAGCGTATGGACCGGGCCAGTTCGGCGGGTACCGGGCGCTCAGCGGCCTCGACCACCCGGCCACACCCTTGCCCCTGCCCCAATCCGGATTTCCCGCGGGAAATTCGCTCACGCACCGTGATCATCGCCCACAATCGTTCCCCGACCAGATCTGGAGGGCGGCCGAGCCGCCCCGCAGCGCTGGACCGCGCTGTAAGATGGGTCAGGCCGGCTCGAACTCAGTGATTAGCAGGCGTACGTGGTCGTCGTTTGCCTCTGGTTCATCGGACTCGATACTTGTCGGATAGCCCAGTGTGTCGTCGTAGCTGACTGAAGAGCGCGCCGGGTTGTCCCACCAGCGGTCAATCGAATCGAAGAGCGCTGGCACCGTGAAGAACGCATCCGAACTATCGAGCTCACTTGTTGGCGCCGGATTAATATTTACTACTTGACCATACACTTCGCCCACCGCCGCCAGGATCCCGACCCGCACAGCCGGCGAAGCCGCGCGGACCAGGCCGAGTCGACCGCTCGATATATCCCACTCTCGACCGCGCTGGGCTGTCAGACCAGTCCCTGACATCCATCGCGCTCGGGATCGCGCACCTCCTCACCGCCGCGCCATGGCCCGTCGGCCGCGTCGGCGGGTGGCATCGATACCGAGCGCCTACTCGGGGGCGAAGAGACCGGTGCGCCCGATCTTCGTCGACCTAGAACTCATCTGATGTGGAAGACAATGCCGGCGACGAAGTCGTCACCCCGACGATCGTGACGCGGGGCCAGATGCCGCCCAACCTCGCCTCGCCCCCCTCTAGGGCAGCGCGTTGCCTCTCGGATCGCCGAGGACCGTCATGCTCTGGAAGTAGTCGATGACGTCGGCCTTCGGCATCTCCAGCGCTGGCCATTGCGGCCAGTCGAAGGTGTCGTTCATGAACGGCTGAGTCTGGTCGTGGCTGAGGACCGTCAGGTGATTGAGGTCGTGCGCGGTGGCGACCTGGGCGCCAGATCCGTTACTGAAGGACAGACCGCCATGGACCCGGCCGTGCATCCAGCCACCGTAGTGAGGCTCCATCTTCAGGGTGTTGACGAAGGTATCGACCAAGCCGGACTGGGTCAGATAGTCGGCATACCCAAGATGCCCGTAGGTCTCGACCAGTGTCATGACTGCACTGGGATCACCCTGGCGGGCGGTGCGCTGAATGTCGGCGAGGAGCTTGGGATCGAAGGCGTCGTCACGGATCCAGCCCACCTTGGCACCCTGCATGCTGTAGTAGAGGCCGACACCTTTCAGGTCCTGCGCATAGGCCTCTCTGTTGTTGGTGAGGCTGTTGGCAAAGGCCCATTGGCCGATCGCGTCCAGCTCCACTGCGCCGAGTCCGAGGAAGGCCCGAAGGCCGTTGTAGGAGACAAGCGCTTCGGTCGTAATCGCCGTGCGTCCGCCACCGAGGCTGTCGCCATGGGTGTGGCTGCTGGTGCCGTCGAAGAGCCCGAATGTGGTGATGTCGCTGTAGTTGCCCGGCGCCGGTTTGACGGGGGCAGGTTTGGAGGCGGCCGGTGCAGGGCTGGTCAAAGCGGGGATGCCCGGTGTGGCGGCGGCTGGGGCCGGGGTGGCCGGGGCCGGGCTCGCTGATGCAGCGTTGGGGTCGAGCGGCGCCGGGTTGAGCGGTGCCGGGTTGGGCGGTGCCGGGTTGACCGCGGCTGGATCCGTTGCGACTGGTTCGGCGGGGGCCGCCACCACGGGCCCGGCCGAGGCGTTGCCCGGTTCGCTGGATGCCGAGGTCATCGTCCCGCCAGGGGTCGCCGCCCCCGACGCCGCGGTATCGGTCACCACGTCCGTGGTGCCGCACGCCGCGCTCCCCGCTTCGTTGCCGATGGCGCCCGTGGCCCCGGACTGGGCCGACTCGCAGGATGGCGAGGAGAAGAGGCCGGCCGAGCCTAGCCCGACGAAGGCGGCAACCACTGCGACCCCTGCCGACCCTACGACGACTGCCGTGCGGGCCCGGAGGGTGAGTCCCGACTGAACCGTGCCGCGCCAGTCGTACCGAGGGGACGAAGAATGAAGTCTCATTGATGCCGCTCCCGCAAGCCTCATGGCCCCAGCACTGAGCCTATCCAAGATTTTCGTCCGAGGCTGGACTTGAGGACCTGCTTGGAGTTCCCTCGTCTCCGGCCAGGCGTGCTGTTTCGTGCTGTTCCGCGGTCAGCGCCTCTGCGTCGCGTGCCGGAGCGGTAGTTGCACGACCAGGGCGGCGAGGGCGAGCACCGCTGCGCCGCAGATCGTTGCCGTGTATCCGGCGTGGTCGATCGCCACGCCAGCGAGCACGGGGCTCAGGAACCCGGCGATCCCGGGCCCGGTCCACAGCGCCCCCAGCACAGCGCCCATCTCAGCCACGCCGAACAACTCGGCCGTGATCTCCGGGCTCAATGCCACGTAGCCACCGTGGCTGATGCCGACCACCGCCGCGAACACCGCCAGCATCACGTAGGAGCTTCCCGACACCAGCCACACGCCCATTCCGGCCGGCAGCACGGCGAAGCACACCAGGTAGACCCGGCTGGGCCCGAAACGGCCCGCCAATGACGTCGCCACCAGGCGGCTCACGATGTTCGACGCGCCGAGGATGCTCAGCAGGAACGCTGCGTCGCGCTTGGTGACGCCATGGCTGGTGGCATAGCGGACGAGGAACACCAAGGGAATGACCAGCGCTGCGGTCATGAGGAATCCGCCGAGATAGACCGCGGCGAACGGTCCCGTGCTGGTGGCGGCCCGCATTCGGGTCAACGACGGACGCGGCGCGCGGGCGTCGCCGACCCGCGGTGGGCGCCTCGCGGCCGACGCGCCGAGCATCAGCGCGGCGAAAACCGTGAGCGCCAATACCTCGTACGCTCGTCGCCACCCGTAGGCGTCGATCAGCCAGCGTGCCGTGGGGACGACCACCAACGTGCCGAGCCCGGCACCTGCGGCGCTCAGTCCCTGTGCGACGGCCCGGCGCCGGACGAACCAGCCGCCGATGCATGCGGTCATCGGCACCAGGAAGCATGCCATGCCCAGCCCCAGACCCAGGCCGTAGGCGGCGATCGCCAGGGGCAGGCTCGACGCGTGGGCGGTAGCAAGGAGACCGGTGCCGGCCAGCACCGCACCGGTGGCGACAATGCGGCGCGGCCCGTAGGTGTCGGCCAGGGCGCCGGTGACCACGCCCATCATGAACAACACGAACGTGGGAAGAGCGTAGATGAGAGCGGTGGCGCCCAGGCTGGCGTCGAACTCGTCGGTCATGGAGTCCAGGAACGTGCCGAAGCTGTTCATGGTCCCCCAGCACGCAGCGTTGGCCACGAGCCCGGCGATGGCGACCATCCACGCACGGCCCGAGTCGAGGCCGTCGGGCACTGCTTCGGTGATCACCTTCGGCGCGCCGGCCAGCGCAGTGCGTTTGCTCACGGATCCCCCCGGGCGGGCGCTCCCGCAGCCGCGAACGTAGCAGAGCTGACCCCCCGACGATCGCCTCGCCGGCCAGCCGACCAGCGGCGCGCCGCGCACGGCAGAGGGGGGACGCGTCGTAGCGCCCTCCTCGGTGTGGGCCTGGCTGACTTGGTCAGGGCGGAGCCGTCGGGAGGTGCGTCGTGTCCGAGCGGACTCATCTGCTGCGGCTGGCCGGTTTGGATAACCACCGACCGTGACCAGAGCCCACGCCCGCCCTCCAGCCCTATGCAAGGTCCGGGGTTAGCCGGTCCGAGAGATCTCAGATTGCCGAGCGATGCGCTACCGGCCTGACCAGATGTAGTTGAGGGTCATCCAGGTTTCCTCCCTGGCCGTACGAGACGCCCCAGCAGAGCCCCGATGGCCGCCCCGCCCGATCGACGTGCCGATCGTGATGAGCGCGTTCGACCCCGAGGGGGCGGACATCACCCGGCGTCGGGGACACGGCATCATCGTCCACGAGGCGCTGCTCCCGGTCGAGGGGTTCGACTGGTTGGCCTGCATCGCCGGCGGCACCGTGCTCGGCGGGAGAGTCGCCCCGCAGCTTCCGCAGTCGACTCGACCGTATCGCCGGCACCGGGGTCACCGAGTTCGTCTACCAACCCGTACGGGCCCGACATCGCCGGTGAGCTGGAGCGCTTCCACACCGCGGCCACGAGCTGACCGCACCGGACGGCGCAGACCGGTCAACCTGTCGATACCGGGCGGGCTAGATCATGCCGTTGTCGTTGGCCGCGGTCTCGGGGATGATCTGGAGAACGTCCCAGTGCTCGACGATCTTGCCCGCGTCGTCGAAGCGGAAGATGTCGATACCGGCGTAGTCATGGTCGTTGGGCCACGTCTGGTGGCAATGTAGGACCACGAGATTGCTGTCAGCCACGCTGCGTTTGAACTCGACTCGCTTCCCCGGGTACTCCGCAGCCATGCGCTCGAAGTACTCGATAAATGCCTCCTTGCCGTCGGCAACTCCCGGGTTGTGCTGGATGTACGTGTCACCTGCGTAGAGCTCAATCGCTTCGCGGGGCCGACATTGGTTGAACATCAGGTCGTAGAACGCCTGTGCCGTGGCCTTGTTGACTTCTCCACCCATAAGAAAATTCCTCCTTGTCCACTCGGATCGGTGTGTCAGAGATGGTCACCAAACAGTGCTGTCGTCGCTGCGACCACGACTCTTTGCTCTTCATGCTCATCCTCCGAGTGCTGTTCTTGGCCGAGGGTCGGAAGCGTCTCGCCGGATGGTAACCATCAGTGTTGGCAGTAGCTTCCCGGAGGAGAGCGCACTCTTTGGTGCGTCGCGCACTCGGAGGTACCCGCCGGTGAACTGGAATCCGTACGACCGCAACTGCCCGACCCGTGTTCTGCTCGATCGCATCGGCGATCGATGGACAGTCCTCGTTGTTGTCCACCTCGGCTCAGACACGAAGCGCTACACCGAGATCCGCAACGCCCTCGATGGGATCTCCCAAAAGGTCCTCACCCAGACCCTTCGTGGCCTCGAACGTGACGGCGTCATCACGCGAACCGTGCACGCGCAGGTCCCACCCCGAGTCGATTACGCGCTCACCGCCCTCGGGCGGGACCTCCATGCCACCGTCAATCAACTCACCCTCTGGGCCGAGCAGAACATCGAAGTGGTCCTCGCCGCCCGCGAATCCTACGACGCGGCAGCGCGAGCACAAGGGAACGCAGCCGTCGAATCGGCCTGAGGGGAGAGTCCGGGTCCCGGAGCACCTCACCGCCGGATGCCACGCACCTCCAGGCCGGGTCAATGTGCCCAGAGGCGGCGACTCTCAGCCAATTGCCAGGTTGTTGACAGCGTGTTCTGAGGGGCCGCTTTTACGGTTGCCCGCATGATGCCTCTCGAGTTCTGCGTCCGCCGGCTGGCGCCCACCGTCCCTCTCCTACGCCACCGGCGGGCGCGGGTTCTGCCGGTGATGGCGGCGGCCGCATTGGCGATGGCGGCCTGCGGCTCGTCGTCGTCCGATGCACAGGTGGCGTCCTTGTCCGGAGGCTCGGCTGCCACTGGGGACACGACGTCCACGACCTTGACACAGGCCGATCGTCAGCAGGCACTGCTCGACTACGCCGCCTGCATGCGGGAGAACGGCATCGATATGGCCGACCCGACCTTCGATGCCAACGGCAACGTCGAGTTCGGCGGGCCGGGCCAAGGCAATGGGGGTGCTGGGTTCGATCCGGGATCCGAGACCTTCCAGACGGCCCAGGATGCATGTGGTGACTTCTTGGAGGGCGTGCAGTTCGGCGGCCCGGGTGGGGGTGGCGGCTTCGACCGAGCAGGGATACAGGATGCGTTCAACAGCTTTACCGCATGCCTGCGGGACGAAGACCTCCAGGTCGACGATATTACGTTGGGTGACGGCCCAGGGGCCGGCGGTCCCGGCGGGACACCACCAGCCGGAGCCGGCGGGGGCGCCACCGATGGCTCGATCCCGGCTGGCCCGGGCGGGTTCGCAGGAGGCCCTGGAGGCGGGGGTAACGGCGCCGGCCCCGGTGGTGACTTCGACCCGACCGATGCGCTGATTCAGCAACTGGGCTTGGACGATTCGGACCCGGCGGTGACGGCGGCAATCGAGACGTGCCAACCGCTGTTCGAACAGGCCTTCAACCCGAATGGGTCGACCTCGACCACGGCTGGAAATTGAGGAGCGGGTGATGCACGGCGGACGACGGGGTTCGCGGACCCGGGTGATCGCGGCGATGGTTGCGGTGGCCGTTGTGGCCGCAGCCTTATCGGGCGTGGCGGTGCGCTGGGCCGATCGGCGCAGCGACGGCGAACCAGTCGCCACGACAGGTCCGCCTACAACGGCCAAGGTGTCGAAGCGAACCCTTCAATTGACGGACGAGACGACGGCCACGCTCACCTTCGTCGCATCAGCCACGGTGACGGCCCCGACCGCGGGCACGGTCACCAAGCTGGTGGCCGAGGGTGACGTGGCGGCGGCGGGCACGGTGGTGGCGATGGTGGACGGCACCCCGCTGGTGGCGTTGTTCGGCGACCTTCCGTCGTACCGTGATCTGAGCTCCTCTTCGAGCGACGGGCCTGACGTCTATCAGCTGGAGCTGAACCTCGTGGCTCTCGGGTTCGATCCTGATGGCGAGATCTCGATCGACGAGAACTACGACTCGGCCACCACTGCCGCGGTGGAGCGGTGGCAGGAGAGCCTCGGCATCGGCACCACCGGTGATGTCCCTCAAAGCCTGGTCGCCTACATCCCGGGCAAGGTGCTCATCGATGACGTCACCGCCAACGTCGGCGCTGGGATCGCGGCCGGAGGCACCCTGGCCACCGGGCGCCTGGTCGAGCGGAACCTGGCGGTGCCGTCGATGCCGGAGGGTGGAACGGTCAGCGGGGCGGCGGCTACCGGTACGGCGGTGACGACAGGGACAGTACTCTTCGCCGACGGTGGCTACCCGGTCGTCGCCATCGAGGGTGACGCCGCCGTTCTTCCTCGCCTGGACAGGGACTTGGAGCTTGGCATCAGCGCCGGCGAAGACGTCAAGCTGCTGGAGCAGATGCTGGCCCAGCTCGGTTTCAACGACGGTGGATCCCTCGCAGTCGACGACACGTTCAATTCCTCGACGGAGAACGCGCTGAGCGCCTGGTACGCAAGCCTCGGGCTGACCCCGGCTGATTCCACCAAGCTGCCCGCTGGCGGGTTCGTCGTTGTCCCCTCGGGCCTGGAAGTGGGACCGGCGATCGTGGCCGACGGGACGGACCCGGAGCGAGAGACCCCGGTGCTGTCTCTCACCGCACCGGCTCGGGTCGTGACCACCACGGCACCGCTGGGCGATGACACCTTCGCTGTAGGGGCAACGGTCACGGTCGAGTACCCCGACGGCACAACCGCCCCGGGCACGGTGACCTCGGTGGGAACGGTGGCCACCAACTCGAGCGGGCAACCCGGCGGCCAGGCGACGGTACCGATCACGATCGAGGTCGATGAGGTGCCCGACTCAGTAGCCGGGTTCGTCGAGATCCCGGTGACCCTGCAGGTCGTGACGAAGGCCATCGCGAACGCCTTCGTGGTACCGACCAGCGCCCTGGTGGCCCTGTCCGAGGGGGGCTACGCCCTCGAGGTCGTCGACGGACCGGAGACCACCCACCTGATCCCGGTGGAGACCGGCTCGTTCGCCGACGGGTTCGTCGAAGTCACCGGAGCCGACCTGGCCGACGGGCTCGACGTCGTGGTCCCATCATGACCACCACACCCACGCGGACGGCGCCGAGTGCCGCGCTCGAACTGATCGGAGCAGCCAAGCGCTACCCCGGCCACCCCCCAGTCGACGCCCTACGCCGTGTCGACCTCACCGTGGCCACCGGTGAGCTGGCAGCCATCGTTGGCCCGTCGGGGTCGGGCAAGTCGACGTTGCTGCACATCATCGGCACGCTCGATCGGCCCTCGGAGGGCGAAGTCCGCATCGACGGGATAGCGACCAGCGAGCTCAGCGACCGCCAGCTCTCCGCCGTGCGTGCTCAGCTCATCGGCTTCGTGTTCCAGCAGTTCTTCCTCCTCGACGGCATGTCGGCCCTGGACAACGTGGCCAACGGACTCCTCTACCAAGGTGTTCCCCCGAACGAACGGCGAGAACAAGCGCGGGCTGCCCTCGACCAGGTCGGTCTGGGGCACCGCGTCGATCACATCCCGAGTCGGCTCTCGGGAGGCGAACGCCAGCGCGTGGCGATCGCCCGGGCCATCGTCCACCGACCAGCGATCGTGTTGGCCGACGAGCCGACCGGCAACCTCGACTCCCACTCTGGGGCTACCGTCCTCGACCTTCTACGCGCCCTGAACGCCGAAGGCCGCACCATCGTGCTCATCACCCACGACCGCGACGTGGCCGCCGCGCTTCCCCGCCAGATCGAGATCCGCGATGGCCGGATCCAATCCGACTCCGGAGGCCCGCTCACTGCCGACGGGGCGTCGCCCACCCAGAGCGGGGTGCACGCATGACGACGATCGGCAACCGACTCCCGAACCGACTCACCGGCGGCAACCACAACCGTGGCACGACCCCACCGGCCAAGTTCGAAGTACGCCCGTCCCGCCTGCGGCTCGGTGACATCCTCCGGGTCGGCTCGATCGGGCTTCGCACCCGACGGCTACGCACGGCCCTGTCGACTGTCGGGGTAGCCATCGGAATCGCCGCCATGGTCGGCGTGCTGGGCCTGTCGGCCTCATCGCGAGAAGACCTCCAACAACAGATCCGGGCCCTCGGCACCAACCTCCTCCAAGTCGAAGCAGGCCAAGGCTTCGGCCGAGGATCGGGGACGCTGCCCGACACGTCGGTGGCAATGACGTCACGCATCGGCGCCGTCACCTCCGTCAGCTCGCTCACCACGATCGACGCCACCGTCCGACGCACCGACCTCGTGTCCGAAGGGATCACCGGTGGCATCTCGGTGTTCGCCACCGACACCGGCCTACTCGACACCCTGCACGCCACCCTGGCCGACGGCGCGTGGTTCAACGACGCCACCAGCGCGTACCCCACTACGGTCCTCGGCTCCACCGCTGCCCGCCAGCTCGGCGTGCGCGATGTGGCCGACGGCCAGCGTGTCTACATCGGCGGTCAATGGTTCACCGTCATCGGGATCCTCGACCCCGTCGACGCCGCCTCCGGGATAGACCGGGCCGCCCTCGTCGGAACCACCACGGCCCAGACCTGGCTGACCGACGACACCCTGTCGCCCGGCACGATCTATGTCCGCACCGCCGACAACGGCATCGACGCCGTACGCAACGTCCTACCAGCCACGATCAACCCCGAAACCCCCGAAGAGGTCGAGGTCAGCCGCCCATCCGACGTCCTCGCCGCCCAGGAAGCAGCCAATACCGCCTTCACGTCGCTCTTCCTCGGTCTCGGAGCCGTCGCACTACTGGTCGGCGGGATCGGCATCGCCAACGTCATGGTCATCGCTGTCATCGAACGACGATCCGAGATCGGCCTACGCCGAGCACTGGGGGCCACCCGAGCCCACATCCGCCGCCAGTTCCTCACCGAAGCCCTGCTCCTGGCGTTCGCCGGCGGGGTCACCGGGGTCGCCATCGGTGCGGTCGTCACCGCCGTCTACGCACGAATCAAAGGATGGACGATCGAGGTGCCGCCCATAGCGATCGGCGGCGGGATCGTGGCCGCCCTCGTGATCGGAGCGGTGGCCGGCCTGTACCCCGCCACCCGCGCCGCCCGACTGGCTCCAACCGAAGCGCTGCGCTCATGACCGACCACCACGACCTCCAGCCTCAACCCACCGGCTTGGATGAGGACAGCACAGATCGTCGCCCGAGCAGGCTGCCGCTCACCGGCCGACGACTCGCGGCCGCCGCCGTGGCGCTCGTGCTCATCGCCGCCGCCGTGCTCACCATCACCCGCCTCGGACCAGACGACACTGCAGCGGACCCGACCGGCGAACCCTGGAACACCGACACCGTCACTGTCGGAGACCTCGCTCTGAGCGACCGGCTCGAAGGCACCCTGGAACGAGCATCAGAACTGGTGGTGGTCCACCGGATCTCCGGCGTCACCCCCGGCACCAACGGCTCGAACACCTCCGGGTTGACCACCGGCGTGATCGCCACCGGGACCGCCACCGGCGGTATCGGCAGCGGCGGCCTCAGCGCCACCTTCCGACCAGCGCTCGTCGCGACCGGCCAGTGCGACGCAACCCCAGACCCCGACAACTCACCCACCTCGACCGATCCACCGACCACGACCACCGCCGACACATCAACGACAACCACCACCGACACCTCATCATCGTCGGCCACTGACACCGCGGCGCCCGACCCGACGACAACCGAACCGGAACCCACGACCACAACCGAAGCCGAGCCGACGACGGCACCCCAGCCGTGCGACCCGGGTACTACCTCCACAACAGCACCCAACGACAGCATCCCCGCCCCGCCCGGTGCCCCCACGGGAGGCGGAGCGCCGACTGGAAACGGATTCCCGAGCGGAGGCGGCACGCTGGGCGGCGGCGGCGCTGGAGGGACCGGTGGAGCTGGTGGAGGGTCCTCGAACCAGGCTGCGAGCATCCCCACGGAAATGGTCACCTCGGTGACCACCTCCGGTTCCGTTGTGCACTCAGGTGACATTCTCTACTCGGTCGACGGCCGACCAGTAGTGGCCCTGACCGGGACCGCCCCGGCCTGGCGCGACCTCGATTCCACAGTCGACGCCGGCGCCGACGTCGCCCAACTCGAGACCGCCCTGGTGGCTCTCGGCTACGACGGCGGTGGCGATCTGACTGTCGACGACGAATGGGACAGTCACACCACGGCCGCCGTCAAGGCGTGGCAGACCGGGCTCGGCCTGGAAGACACCGGGGAGCTGCCGCTGGGGTACATCGTGTTCGTCCCAACTGACACCGTTGTGACCGCGGTGAGCGCCGCTGTGGGCCAGGCACTCGCCGATGGAGACGCCGTCCTCGAGCTGGGCACCCCATCCCAACAGGTGGTGGCCACGGTACCCACCGAGCTCCAGGCAGTGATCACCCCCGGCCTCGACGTCGACGTCTCCGGTGTCTCGGCCACGGTCACCCGGCTCGGCTCCTCCACTGGGGCCGACGGCGCCGTATCAGTCGTGGCCTACATCACACCGAACGATCAGATCGAAGCGGCCGACGGCACCAGCGTCTCTGCCCGGTTCACCGTCACCGACGCCGCCAACGTCCTACTCGTCCCCGTCGACGCCGTTACGTCCCGCACCGACGGCTCATACGCCGTCCTCGCCGTCGACGACACCGGCAAGTCAGGGACCTGGCTGCCCATCGAGGTTCACGGCGTCGCCAACGGCAACGTGGCCGCCACCGGCGACGGCCTCCACGATGGTCTCACCGTCGGCATCCCCGGCGACGTACCTGCCGCGACGCCATGAGCGTCGAAACTCCGGCTTCAGTCGCACTACCGCGTTGCCCATTCCCAGCGTCATCGCATCGATCGGGCCCGATCGTGCATCAAACCGGTCATGATCCGCCCCACCGCTCTGCTGGCCCGCCTCGACCAGACGACCCGGCTGGTGTCGCCCGATGCTGCTGAGGCCCTGGCCAAGCGATGGGCCGAGCTCCCGGCATCGGTACGGACGCCGGCCCAGTTGCTGGGCCGTCGCACCACTGGATGCGAGGGCACCCACGGGGTCTTCCCCCGCTGCAACTTCGGCTGCCGACCCTGCTACCACTCGAGCGACGCCAACCGGGTCCGGGTCGACGGGCCCCACACGATCGCGACGGTGGACGAACAGATGGCCTTCGCCCGCGCAGCCCGGGGCCCCGGTGCCTACGCCCAGCTGATCGGGGGCGAGGTATCGCTCCTCGATCCCGACGACCATGCAGCGGCGTTGCTGGCCATGCGGCGTCACGGGCGGGTGCCGATGAGCTTCACCCACGGCGACTTCGACCACGACTACCTCGAAGCCCTGGCCCTCGACCAGCACGGTCGACCCCGGTTCACCAACCTGGCCTTCGCCGTGCACATCGACTCCACCATGCAGGGCCGACGGAGGGTGCCGCACCCCACATCGGAGCGCCAGCTGCACGATGAGCGGGCCCGGGTGGCGGCGATGTTCGACCGCCTCCATCGGGACCACGGGATCACGGTGTACCTGGCCCACAACATGACCGTCACCCCGGCCAACCTCGACGAGGTTCCCGACGTGATCGCCCGCAGCCGGGGCCTCGGCTACCGGATGTTCTCGTTCCAGCCGGCTGCTTACGTGGGCAACGAGGCCCGCTGGGCGCCAGACTACCGGGACCTGACCGATGACGACGTGTGGGCCCGGATCGAGGCTGGCGCCGGTGCCCGGCTCCCGTACCGGGGCCTCCAATTCGGCGACCTGCGCTGCAACCGGGTCACCTGGGGTGCCTACGTCGGTCAACGCTACCTACCCGTCATAGACGACACCGACCCCCGGGACCTCCAGGCCCGCGACCGGTTCTTCACGGCATTCCCCGGCCCCATCGGCTACGCCCCTCTCCCCCACCGGGCCGCCAGAATCGCCCGAGCCGTCGCCACCCACCCGACGGTGATACCGGCCCTGGCCGGCTGGGCCGCCCGCTTCATCCACCGGGCCGGCGGCCTCGGTGCCCCCTGGCGCCGGGCCGAGCCCACCACCTTCGTGCTCCACCGTTTCATGGATGCCAAGGCCACCGCCGCCGCCTGGGATCATCTCGAGCACGGCACCCCGGTCGCCGAGCCGGCCGTGGTCGAAGCCGTCGAACGGCTCCAGGCTTGCGCCTACTCCATGCCCCACCCCGAAACGGGGCAGATGGTCCCGGCCTGTGTCCAACACGGCGTGCTCGACCCGATCGAGACCGCCCAACTGGTGGAGCTCCTCCCCCGCCGGCCAACATCAAATGGGAATCGGCCCCCGAGTCACCGGGTTCCCCCGCAGTGAACGTGGATGCCTCCCGGCGAACCCCGTTCGAGCAGCACGTACTGCCCGAGATCGAGGTTCTGCTGCGAGTCGCCCGTTCCCTGACCAGGAACAACGCAGATGCCGAGGATCTCGTGCAGGACGCCCTCATCAACCGGAACCGGCGCCGCCGCCCCGAGCTCCTACGCGACCCCAGTGAAACACTTCCTACGCCGACTGATCACCTGCCAATCGGACACTGCGGGCATGGACGACTGCGTCGCCGTGGGCAAGGTCCTGCAGTGCTACCTCGATTGAGCCACCGATCCCGAGACGACCACCCTCGTCGGAACCCACCTCGGGCCCAGTCCGACGGCCCTCACCCGGGGTGAAGCTGGCAATGAACCGGATCCTCCGCCACCTCAGCGGCTCCCAGCGCAGAACCGGGATGGCGGTTCCTGGTACGGTGCGGGCGGTGTGGAACGGAGTGATCATCGCTGAAACGATGTCATCCAGGACCGCGTCGCCTTCTGGCGCGGCGTGAGGATTGTCGCCACACCGTGAGTACGGAGGCGCTGCCATCGATGGGCCCGCCGACTTGGGCTTCGGTCGGCGACATCCCGCGGGTGGTGTTCAACCGGCGGTCGCTCGTACGTACGGTAGGCGTGGCGTTGGTGGTCGGGACCGTGCTGTTCGCCATCAATCAGCTCGACGTCGTCTTGTCGGGTAAGGCCACAACCGGCACCTGGATCAAGGCGGCAACGACCTATCTGGTGCCATTCTGCGTGGCCAACTACGGCGTGCTCACCGCCACCCACCGACCTCGCCCGTAGACCAGTGGACCCGGACGGGGCCGGCCACGGTGGCCGGAACCAGCCGCCGTCCACCGCGCTCGGGCCTGCGCCCACCGTGACCAACGCTTCCCGCCCTTATCCCCGGACCGTGAAGGCCGAGCTCGAAGGTTTCGCCGGGCTCAATGCGAGGTCGCCATGGCCCGACGCCCGGCCGGGGCCAGGTCAGCCTCGGCGTGGCCGATGCCGTCGAGCCCGATCAGCGCATCGACCGACAGCCGGCCCGGGCCGAACGCTACCAGGGTGGCCAGGCCGGCCAGGTAGGCCAGATCGAGCTCGGCCCCCGGCATCGGTTCGGTGGAGATGAGGCCGAGGTCGGCCTTCACGAAGACGATGGCACCGAGCATCACCACACCCAACACCATGCCGGCCAGCCGGGTGCCGATCCCGGCCATGAGGGCCAGCCCGCCGGCGATCTCGACGATGGCGGTGAGTGGCGCCGTGAAGCCCGGCGCCGGGACACCCCACGAGGTGAACATGCCCTCGATCATGGAGATCCCGGCATCGAATTTGTCGATCCCATGGTAAACGAACAAGCCACCGACGATTATCCGAACCGCCAGTAGCGTGAACGGCTGCCCGAGATCCATCATTCCACAAATACGGCGCATTATTATCCTCCAATGTCAACATGAACAACACCGAGGAAACCCGCTAACAGTAGTCCAATCTTCCCGATTCTTAGTCGCTTCAATATCCCACTTGGCGATCGATCAGGCTTCGATGAGGTCGAGCACCTGGCGCTCGTCGAGGAAACCGTTCCAGACCCCGAGTTGTGCACCGTCAGCACCGAACAGGATCGCCGTAGGTTGACCCCGGACGCCAAGCTGGATCCACGACTCGAAGCTTTCATCCCACAACATGGTGAATGTGATGCCACCATCGGCGACGAAATCTCGGGCCAGCTCCAGGTCGTCTTGAGTTCCAAGACCGATGACTCGGAGTTTGTCTTCATGGGTGCGAGCAAACTGCTCGACGCCAGGCGATTCAGCCCGGCAGATCACTCAATGAGGCGCCCACATCCACACCAGCGTCGGTTTGTCGGCCGGGAGCAGGCTGTCCAGCGCGACAGTTTCGCCGCTGGTCACATCGACCACGTTGACCGCCGGCAAGGGGCTGGGAGCATCGGCGGCCACCCCCGGCGCGCTCGCCCCGCCAGCAGCCGTAGCGGGCCCGGCGGCTTGGCCGTCGCCACCACAGGCGCTCAACGCCACGGCCCCGGCGACCGCCAATCCTGCGGCCGCCGTCCATCTTCTTCTAGGCACGGACCTGTCCTTCCTGTTCATCCGCCGGGGCGCCCCGACGGACCTCAACCACCGGATGGCCGGCATGGTCGGGGACTGACTTCCGGCGGCGGAGCGCCACGGTGGCGATCACCCCGCCCGCCAGCACGATGGCTATTGCCAGGGCGCCGACACCGTCGAGCCATCCGGTCACCTGCCCGGACCAGCGGCTGACCCAGGCGACGGGGCCGGCGGCCACCCGGTCACCGCGCAGCTGGCGGACCTCGAAATACCCGTAGTAGGCGACATAGGCGCCGGTCACGACGAGCAGCCCGCCGGCGATCCGGTTCACGAAGGGCAGCACCCCCCGGAGGCGCCGCACGATCCCGTCTTCGGCCAACGCCACGGCCAACGTCACCACCCCGACGGCCAGACCCATGCCCAGGGCGTAGGCGCCGTAGGCCGCCATTCCCCCGAGCAGGCTGCCGGACCGGAACGATCCCGTCACCGCTGCCAGGAACACCGGCAGCGTGCACGACAACGACACGGTGGCGTACGACGCGCCGAACAGCACCATGCTCAACGCGCTCCCGTCGCCCCCACCCCGCTGCAGGCGGGGCAGGCGGACCGTCAGCTCGTGGCCGGCCAGCAGGAACAGTCCGAGCGGGATCAGGGCCAGACCGATCAGCAGCGTCACCCACGGTGTCCACTCGACGATGGCGAGCGAGGCCGCCTCCGCCGCCAACCCGGCCGCCCCGAACACCAGCACGAACCCCACCGTCATGGCCCC
>CADEDH010000029.1:33557-48069 GCA_902826025.1 uncultured Actinomycetes bacterium | reverse complement strand
CGATCCTGCTCCAGGCGCTCGTTCGTGACGGCCTGGGGCCCCGACGGCAGGTCGAGCCCGACGATCCTGGTCTTGGCGGCGAATCGGCCGTCGGTCTCCCCTTCGAACAGGAACGGCGGGGTGGTCACGTCGTCGTAGCCGGGGTAGGGGTTGCGGCCGTAGTCGCGGGTGAGCCCCGTGTCTCGGGACAGCACGATCCCCTCGGGGTGGGCGTCACGGAACTCGGCCCAGGACGCCAGCGCCACCGGGTAGCTGGCCAACCGGTCGCCAGCGAATATGCCGACCAGGCCCTCGCCGGTGAAGTGCGACCACAACGAGAACGTCTGGCGGTCGAACATGACCAGGGAGCTGTTCCACAACGCCCCCGACACACCGAACTCCAACACCCGCCCCTCGTGACGGCGATCATGGGCCACCGCCGAGTTGCACAACGGGCAGTACGTCACCGCCACCGGGACGCCATCCACTGTGTCGTTCACGATCTCGTGCCACACCATGATCTGCAACGGATAGGCCCGCACCTCATCCCCCAGGGCGAACACCAGCACCGGCTCCTCGTCCTCCAGGAAGTCCACGTCGCCGATCTCCAGGAACCGGGGCTCGTCGATCGACGGGATCCCGTCCGGGCCGGGCCCACCTGGTTGCAGATCATCGGACGTCACCAGCGACGGCGGAAACGCCGGGTCGTTGTATCGGATCTCGGTCGGGTAGTCGGGAATCTCCGATGGCACCAACGCCTGGGGCACGCTCTCCCGACCCGACGCCGGTACCTGTGGCACGGCGAACGACCGGCTCGGCTCAGTCACCGAGGGGGAAGCCGACGCTTCCTCCGCCGACGCGGCCGAGTTCCCGCTCTGGCCGGTGGCGTCGCCACCACCGGCTGACGAGCACCCGGCCGCCATGAGCAGTACCGCCAGGCCGAGCCCGATCCGTCGGCGAAGCAAGCGGCAGGATGACCGACGGGAACCCGAGAGGGCGCGCCACGATCGATCGGCTACTGCGTCTCCGTCTCCGTCTCCGTCTCCGGTCACCGGCACACCCTTCTCCCCCGACTGTTGAGGTGGGGCGGGAACACGCTGTGGCCGACGCCGCATTCCAGGTTTCTGACCAGGGACCGCCCAACGGCGTGAACCGGGCCCGATGGCGACCCTGGTCCCGCCGGTGACCGGCGGTCCGGGCGGCGGTGGCCAAAGTGAGGGCCGGCGGCGCCAGGAACACCAGGCCCAACACGGCGGCCACCTGGGGATCGCGACGGACGAACGGGACGAGCACCAGGGGCAGCATGGGCCGACCGCCGCCCACGGTGAGGCTGGTGGCGTACTGGCTCCACGACACGGTGAACGCCAAGGCCAGCGCCAGCCCCACATGGCGCCGAGCGGCCGGCACGACCACCTCCACCAGCCGCCGAACCGGGGAGGCGCCGAGCACGGCCGCGGTGGCGTCGAGCTCGTCGAGGTCGCGGCCGAAGGCGGGAACAAGCGCCAGGGCGGCGTAGGCGATCGACGCCGGAAGGTGGGCCACCGCGATGGCGGCGTAGCCGCTCCGGAGGCCGACGGCGGGGAGCCAGGCAGCGAGCCCGTCGCCCAGCACCAGCGGCGGCACCAGCAGCGGTGCCGCCAGCATCGCCCCCCCGAACCGGGAACGGCTCTGGGCCAGGTACCGGGCGGCGGGCCACGCCAGGCTCACGGCCGTCACGGCCACCACAGCCGCGACGGCGAGCGACGCACCGATCGCCCGGACCAGGATCGGATCGTCGACCGACAGCCGCACCCCCCGCCACCCCATCGCCTGAGGAATCAGCGCCCGGCCGTGCCAACGATCCGCCGCCGCCTGGACCAGCAACGGCAGGAACGGCACCACCACCGCCGCCACCACCACCGCGTCCACTGCTCGGCGACCACGTCTCATCGTCACCTCTCCGACGCCAACCCGGCTTGGGATGGACGGTGTCGCCGCCCGACCAGCACAGCCGCCAGTGCGAGGGTGCCGGTGATAGCGGCCGCTGTCAGCTCGGCCACCGCAGCGTCGGCCCGGGCAGCGGGCCCGTTCAGCCTCACCACGTCGAGGGCGTACGGCCCGAGCATCCGGGGGCTCGACGGCCCAACCAACAACGGCACCTCCACTGCGCCGATCATGAAGGCGGCGATGAGCAACCCCCCGGCCCCCAGGGGCACGAACAGGCGGGGCAGGATCACATCACGCAGTCGGGCCCAGGGACCGGCGCCCAGCAGCGCGGCCGTCGCTTCCAGCTCTGTCGTCGCCTCGTCGAGCGCAGCCAACGCCAGCAGGGCCAGGAACGGCGCCTCCTTCGCCACGTACACGGCGATGACCGACCACGCGCTCCGATCCACCGTCACCGCTCCACCTCCGGCGCCGACCAGACGGTCGACGAGACCGCCCGGCCCCACCCAGAGAACGGCCAGCGCCGCCACCACCAGGTGCGGCGCCGCCACCGGGACCGCCAGCGCAGCCCGAGCCCGCCGGCTCCGACGCAGCGACAGCGCCAGGGCCACTGCCGCAACGCCCGCCACTGCGGTTGACACCAACGCCGCCCATAGGGTGAAACCGACGGCCCGCCGAAAGCCCGGATCGGCCAGCGTCCGGGCCCAGGCGTCGAACCCGACCCCGTCCCCGCCTACGAGACCTCGCTGGAGCGATGTGCGCACCACCCCGATCACCCCGCCCACCGTAAGCACCCCGACCACCAGGAACGCCGGCAGCGCCGCCAGCGGCACCCCGGCCGGCGGCCCGGTGGTGGTGGCCTGATGTTCGACGCTGTGCTCCGCCGGGCTTACGCCCCCGCCACCGACGGCATGGCCCGGATCCTGAACCGTCACTCGGTACGGGCCGGTCAGGCCACGGCCGCCGGGTTCGTGCTCGGGCTGGGGGCGGCCGGCTCTGCTGCCAACGGGTGGTGGTGGCCGGCGCTGGGCCTCTGGCTCGCCTCCCGGGTGGTCGACGGGCTCGACGGCGCCATCGCCCGCCTCGAGGGACCCACCAGACGGGGCGGCTTCCTCGACCTGATGGCCGACTTCACCGTCTACGCCGCCTTCGTGGCCGGCGTGGCGGTCCAGGTGCCATCGGCCCGGCTGGCCGCTGTGGCGCTGCTGTGCACCTACTACGTCTCCGGTGCCGCCTTCCTGGCCTGGTCGGCCGCCGCCGCCGAGTCCCAGCCTTCGCCAGCTGGCGAGGGCGGCCTGGCCGTGGCCGACAACCGGTCGCTGCGCTTCGTGGGCGGGCTGGCCGAGGGGGCCGAGACCGTGGCCGTCTATTGCCTCGTCTGCCTCCTCCCCCATCACGCCACGGTGATCCTGTGGGCCTTCGCCGGGCTGGTGGCCGTCACCGCCGTCCAGCGGATCGTGTTCGCCGCCGCCGACCTCCGCCCGCCCGGCGGGCGGCGGTCGCCGGTCTGACCGCAGGGTGCCGGCCCGCCGGTCCGAGGGCGTAGGTGCCCCATGCTCCCCGGTCAAGGCCGGGGAACGTCGAGCCGGCGGAGCACGGCCAGGAGCCGACCTGTGATCCGGGTGACGCGGGGGTTGAACCAGCGGGCCCGGAGCACGTCATCGGCGGCACGGCTCGGGCCCTCGGCGAAGGTGGGATAGGCGTGGACCGTGGTGGAGATGTCGTCGATCCGGCCCCCGGTCGTGATCCAGGCCGTCAGCTCGGCGATCGACTCGCCGGCCGCCTCGCCCACCACGGTCGCTCCCACCAGGCGGCGGTGGGGGTCGCCCACCAGCTCGGCCCATCCCCGGTTGGCGGCGTGGGTGACCGCCCGGTCCAGCTCGGCGTAGTCGTAACGCTGCACCACGGCCCGGTCGCCCCACCGCTGGCGGGCAGTGTCGGCATCGAGCCCCACCCGAGCGATCTCGGGCGACGTGAACGTGACCCACGGGATCCGATCGTGCTCGGCCCGCCGCCTCGCCCGGAACAGGGCGTTGGTCACCACGATCCGGGCGTGATGGGCGGCCACCGGGGTGAACGGCATGGCCCCGGTGACATCGCCGGCGGCGAAGACCCGGTTCCCGGTGGTCCGCAGCCGCTCGTCGACCACCACGTGACCCTTCTCGTCGACCTCGACGCCGACAGTGTCGAGCCCGAGATCGGCGGTGGCCGGGCGACGCCCGACGGCCACCAGGATCCGGTCGAAGGGCACCTCGCCCCCGTCGTCGAGGACGAGAACACCACCACGGGCTGTGCCGACACCGGCGCCGCCGACCGACCTAGCCCGCACCCCCACCCGAACGTCGACTCCTTCGGAGCGCAGCGCCCCGGCCAGGAAGGCCCCGACGTCGGCGGCCTCCCGTGGCAGGAGGTGTGGCAGCGCTTCCACGATCGTGACCGTCGAGCCCAGCCGGGCGAAGGCCTGGCCCAACTCGCACCCGATCGGTCCACCCCCCAGCACCACCAACCGGCCAGGCAGGCGGTCCAGGGCCCAGACGGTGTCCGACGTCAGCGGCTCGATTTCGGCCAGCCCCTCGACGGGGGGCACGACGGGGCGTGACCCGGTGGCGATCAGGGCGGTCCGGTACCGAAGCTCGCGCTCCCCGACCAGAATCCTCCCCGGGGCCACGAACCGGCCCCGACCCCGCACCACCTCCACCCCGTGGGCGGCCAGCCGCTCCGGCGAATCCTGGGGCTCGATCACGGCCTGGGCGTGCCGGACGGCGCCCATGACCCGCGCCAGGTCAACCACCGGCTCCACCGGATCGAGGCCGTGACGATCGGCGGTGCGCATACCGTGAGCGGTGGCCGCCGCCGCCAGCAGCGCCTTGGACGGCACGCACCCGGTCCACAGGCAGTCGCCCCCCACCCGGTCGGCCTCGATCAGGGCCGCCCGGCCACCCAGGCCGGCCACCCCCAGTGAAGCGACCAACCCGGCCGTGCCTCCCCCGATCGCCACCAGATCGAACCGCCCGCTCATCGGACACCTCGCTCCGCCGCCGGCGACGCTGGCGTCGGCGGGCCGCCGGCGTCAGGGATCGGCCACAAATCGCCCGGATCGAACCACACCTCGACCCCCGATCCGGGCGGGCGGTCCACGCCGCCGCCGGCCACCTCGACCGGGCCGGCCGCAGTGTCGACCCGCACCACCCGGTGGGGGCCCCGCACCACGGCGGCGGCGATCACGCCGGGAAGGCTCACCGCCTGCCGTGACGGCCGATGGAGCGACTGCTGGTCGAGTGCGATCCGGTCGGATCCCAGGGCGAAGGTGGCCGGCCCGTCGCCATGGTCCACGGGCAACCGCAGCGGGCCGAGACGAAGGCGGCCGCCCCGTACCTCGCCCCGCAGGAGCTGGGCGCTGCCGAGCAGGGCCGCCACCCCTGCCGTCGCCGGGCGGGAGCGCACCTCCTCCACCGGGGCGTGCTGCACGAGACGACCGGCGTCGAGCACGGCGATCGTGTCGCCCAGCGCCGCCGCATCATCCGGATCGTGGGTGACGATCACCCACGTCACCTCCCGCTCGGCCCGCACCCGTTGCAGCAGTCCCACCAGATCCCGCCGCTGGGGCAGATCGAGACCGGTCAACGGCTCGTCGAGCAGCAGCACCGCCGGGGCACCGCACAGCGCCCGGGCCAGCGCCACCCGCTGCTGCTCCCCACCCGACAGTTCATCGGGCCACGCTCCACCCCGGTCCCCCAGCCCGACCTCGGCCAGGAGCCGGGTCGCCTCTGCGCGGCGCCGTATCCGGGGCCAGCGGGCCAAACGGAGCGGGTAGGCGACGTTGTCGACCACCCGCATCGTGGGGAACAACCGGGGGTGCTGGAACAGCAGGCCCACCCGGCGCCGGTGCGGCGCCGCACCGGTCAGATCCGTCCCGTCAACCAGGATCCGCCCGCTGTGCTCGACCAGCCCGGCGATGGCCTTCAACAGCGTCGACTTTCCCGCCCCCGACCGTCCCATCACCGCACACGACCCACCGCGCACCACGGACAGTGTCACACCGTCAACCAGTATCCGACCGTCGACCGCCACAAGCACACCGGCACACGACAGACCCGCCATCATCCGACCTCGTCCAGCCACCGCTGATCGATCTCGGGCACCCGGGCCGCCGGCAACTCCTCCAGCGGCGGCCCGTAGTCGGCCAGGCGGTAGGGGGAAGCGTCGGTTGCCGTCGGTAGCTGGCTCGGCGGGAGGACCGATGGGATCCCCACCCGGTCGAGCTTGGCTGCCTGCAGGTCGGGCCCGAGCAACAGGTTGGCCACCACCATCGCCCCCTCCGGGCTCGATGCCAGGGCCGGCACGGCCAGGAAGCTGACGTTCGACAACGTGCCCCCGTCGAACACGTAGGGCCGGACCGAGGCGGGGAACGAGCCCCGCGCCACCGCGGCCTCCACGAAGTTCGGGTTGTAGCTCATGGCCAGGTCGATCTCACCCGACGCGAACAGCTGCTCGATCTCGGCCTGGTCCTGCGGGTAGGTGTCGCCCCCGCCCCACAGCAGCCGATCGAGCTGCCCCAACAGCTCGAACGCCTCATCCTCGCCCAGGGCCTGCACGGCCTGACGCACGAACGCCGAACCGGTGAAGTCGGGCGGCGCCGGATACGCCACCCGCCCCGGATGGTCCCGGGCGTAGGCCAGCAACTCAGGAAACGTCCCGGGGGGCGACGACACCACGGCCGAGTCGTGGGCGAACACGAACGCCGCCCGGCTCCACGGCATCTCCTGCCCATCCGTCGCCACCCCGAAGTCGGTCCACAACGTCGGATCGTCGGCCGGCAACAGACCGGCGTTCGGTAGCGACGGGACCCAGTTCGCCAGCCACAGGCCGGCCGCCTTGCCCTGCTCGAAGTTCTTGCCGTTCACCCAAACCAGATCGATCGCGCCGTCGTCGTCGCCGCTGCCTGCCTCCACCGCCAGCCGGGCCATGGCCGAGGCCGTGTCGTCGATCGGGACCCGCTCCAGGGTCACCCCCGCCTCAGCCGCCGCCGGCATCACCACATCATCGACGTAGGCGTTCAGTGCCGCCTCACCGCCCCACATCCACAACCGCACCGTCTGCCCCTCAGCCCGCGACGACACCTCATCCCACGACAGCGCCGCCACATCATTCCTGGCGGCAGCGCCATCGCCGCTGTCCCCCAACGAAACGAGGACCGCTCCGGCCGCCGCCACCATCACGACGGCAGCGCCCACCAACCACGCAGGCACGCGTCTCATCCGACACCGCCGCCACTGCCTGCGTCGTCGGCTGGGCTCTCGGCTATACGACGCTCGATCCGGTCCCGCAGGCCAGCCAACTCCGGGGTGGCCAACAACCGCAGCCGCCCGATGTCGGCGATCGTCGTCTCCAACCGGGCGAGCGCCCGAAAGCACAGATGACACCCCGCCAGGTGCCGGCGGACCCGGGCCTCGGTCGGAGCCCTCAATTCCCCGTCATACAGATCGTTCAACTGCAGCCGTGTGTGCACACAGGTCCCGTGCCGGACCATGCCGATCAGTTGCATGCCGGGTTTGATGCCGGACGGCACCCGATCGGTGCAGGAGGCACCGCTCGGGGATCAACGTCCCTTGGGCGAGCCGGCGAGCCTCGACGCCACCCAACGGGCGATCCGGCCCGGCTGCGGTGGCTCCCACGACTCAGGCACCGCATCAGGCACATGGATCTGGGCCGCCTGCAGCACCCCGTCGAGGGACGGGTTGACCAGCGACACCGGACCGACGGTCACCGTGGGGACGGTCTCGTTGCCGGAGGCGATCGAGCGGACCAGTGCCGCTGCCGACGGGTCGTCCCAGATGTTGACCCTGCGGTGCGGGACACCCGACCGGTTGAGGCTGCGCAGGAGCGAGCTGCAGAAGCCGCAGCCCGGGCGCCAATACACGGTGATCACCGCTTCGTCGGTTGCCATGGGCCCGGAAACCCCGTTGCGCCCGCTCGACTTCCCGGTATGCGGCGGGCCGGCCCGCTGGATGCGCGCTACCGCTCGGGCGACAAGCACCGCAGCGAGATGCAGGCCAACTTCAGCGACGACCAGACCGCCGAGATCGTGGCCGTCATCGCCCTGTTCGGCTACCTGAACCGGTGGGAACGACACCATCGGCACCGCGCTCGAGGAAATGCCCGCCAGCATCGGCGGAGCGGCGCTCACACCAAGCGGATGGGAGGCCGGCAAGCACGGCTCACCGGCCTGATCCACCGGGCGCCTCGCACCGCAGGATCCTGGGCGGCGACAGAGCGGCGCCCTGGCGGGGTCACGCCTGGTCTGGGCGATTTCGATGGGAGCGGTGTTCGGCGCCGGGCTCACCCTCGCCGCAGGACGCCCCTGGTCCGCCAGTAGACCGCGAGGGTTCGATGAAACGCCGCCGCTTCCGCCCTGCCACCCCGGAGCGGCTACGTCTAAGACCGCAGCGCACGGGCCTGGGCCCGGATGATGTCGGTCACGGTCAGCAGGCCGACCACCTCCCCGTGGGAGCCTCGATGACCAGGGCTTCGTACCGTCCGGCCTGCTCCATGGCCACCAGGGCCTCGTGCAGCGGATGGCCGGGCGACAGCGTCACCGTGCGACTGGCCGACCGGCTGGTCGCCCGCCGGCTGGTCGAGCGCCGGGTCCCGGAGCACAGCCGACGGGAGGTCGAGATCCACCTGTTGGACGAGGGGCAGTCGTTGGTGGCGCAGGTGAGTCAACGCCGTTTCGACGACGTGGCCCGGATCATTGCCTCAGCCACACCGGACCAGCGGTCGGCGATGTTTCTAGGCTTCGAGGCCTTCGCCGACGCCGCCGGCGAGCAGCCGGAGCACGGGTGGGCGTCGCCCTGGGGGTGACGATGTCGTTGCCCGTCGGCGCCCCACCACGCCCTGCGAGGCCCCCCGACGATGAGGGCCATCTCCTGCTGCCAATGCTTGGCTCGCCCTACCCACGGCGCCGTACGCCGAGCAGCAGCGACCCCGTGACACCGGCTACCAGCGACGCGGCGAGAACGGCGAGCTTGGCCTCAGCGAGGCCTTCTCCGGTGAAGCTCAACTCGGCGACGAAGAGGGCCACGGTGAAACCGACGCCGGCCAGGGCCGCGCCGCCGACGACGTGACGGGTGGTCAGATCGGCCGGTAGGCGCCCCAACCCCAGTCGCTGGGCGATCAGGGCCGTCCCGGCGATGCCGACCGCTTTGCCGACCACGAGGCCGAGCCCGATGCCCCAGGCCACCCTGCTGTCGGCAAGGTCGGCCAGGGTGTCGCCGCGGACCACCACGCCCGCGTTGGCCAGGGCGAACAGTGGCACGACAACGAGCGCGGAGAGCGGATGGAGTCGATGTTGAAGGTCGTTGATGATGTCGCGCCCAGCGATCGGTTGCGCCGGGGTGAGGAGGCCCAGCGCCACGCCGGCCACGGTGGCGTGAACGCCCGACTCGTGGACGACGAACCACAGAGCCACCGCCGGGAGGAGATAGACAATGGGACGAGAGGCGCCGATCCACCGGAGCAACACCACGAAGCCGAGAATTCCCAACGCCGCCGCCAGGTAGCCGGCGGACAGCCCGCTCGAATAGGCCACGGCGATCACCGCGATCGCGCCGAGGTCATCGACGATCGCCACCGCCAACAGGAACAGGCGCAGCCCGCTCGGGACCCGCGATCCCAGCAAGGCCAGTGCCCCGAGCACGAAGGCGATGTCGGTGGCCATCGGGATGCCCCAGCCCCGGGTGGTGGCCGAGCCCAGGTTCACGAGCAGGTACAACGACGCCGGCAGGGCCATGCCGCCCAGGGCTGCCAACACCGGCATTGCTGCGTCCCGAGGGCTGGAGAGCTCGCCCACGACGAGCTCGCGCTTGATCTCGAGGCCGACCACGAAGAAAAACAGGGCCATGAGGCCATCGTTGACCCAGCCGTGGAGGTCCAGATGGAGGATCCCGAGCGACAGGTCCCAGCCCCACAGGCTCTCGTAGCTACCCGGCCACAGATTCGCCCACGTCAAGGCGAGCACGGTGGCCGCCGCCAGTACCAGGCCACCGACCATCTCGTCGTGGATGAAGTCCATCAATGGCGGCCGGCGGGCGAACACGCCTCGCATGACCCGTCGCACCACAGGCGCTCCAGGGAGAGTGTGTAACGGCACAGCGCTGATCCCAACTACGAGAGGATTCGAACGCCGACCAGACTTCCCGGCTCACCAGAGAACGGGGTATACCATAGCCCATCCCGCTCCCATCGAGCGGCTGCCCAGGGGTCTCCGGCCCGGCGGAGCGGTGGTTCCAGCCCCGCCATCCGGTCCGGCAAACATCGCGCAGACTTCGCGCGTGACGGCGAAGAGCTCGTCGATCTCGGGGGACAGGATGCGTGGTACGTCACTGATCGACGGCGACAGGCGTTCGTGACCCGTCGAGACAGGGAGACGAGAAGCCCGGACCCCACGGCGCCAGCAACCGACTGGCTCGTGGGGTCGGGCGTCTGGTGGTTACACCCGCTCATCAACGCAGCGACCGGTAGTCGTAGCGGGAGACCGGCCGATCGACCAGGGATCCTGTTGCGGTCGGGATCGTCAGTGGCTCTCCTTCTCGGCTGAACTGCACGCGATCCACTTCGTCACGCTCGGTCAACGTGAACACGATCTGTCCCAAGGCCAGCACCTGCTCGTGCGGCGCAAGCTCCTCGAAGGTCTCGTCCACCCCGACCGTGGCCAGATTGGCCGTCCGGGTCGCGCCATCGAGCAACGAGGAGTCGGTGAGTGCCCGGCGCAGGCCTTGCGCCGTCTCGGCGGGAGTGAGGGGAGACGTCAGCTCGTCGAGAAGACCATTGAGGTCGGCGGGTTCGGTGACCACTCGTGGCGCCTCCACCAGCTCATCGTCTCGGAGCAGGAACACAACTGCTGGTACGCCTCCCGCCGGCTGCTGAGGCTCGGTGGCCGGCGGGCCCTCGAGGTCGTAGGGAAGGTCCTCGCCGGGGATCACCTGAGCCCGGTCCTCCAGCGGCACCCCACAGGCGGCGAGCCCCGACAGGACCGCCAGCGCCGCCAAGGCCGCGTCCGCCACTCGCCTTCGTGAAGGTAGTAGCCGCACCGTTCGCCAACGACAGACGATCACTCGGCCCCCATCGACAACGTGCGCAACGGGAGCTCAACGACGAACCGCGCCCCGCCGGCAGGGGATGCACCGACCCGGATCGACCCGCCCTGGACCCGCAACAGTTCGCTGGCCAGGGCCAATCCGAGACCGCTCCCCCGGTGGCTGCTCCGGCGAGCGGCGTCCCCCCGGTGCAGCCGTTCGAAGATCGCTTCCCGCTCGGCCGGCGCGACGCCCGGACCGGCGTCATCGACGACCAGCTCCAGCACGCCCTCCCGTCCGGCCAGGATCACCGTCACGGCCCCTCCAGCGTAGGCGTCGGCATTGTCGAGCAGGTTGGCCACCACCCGCTCGAAGCGGCGAGCGTCGAGCAACACCGGTCCCGCGAGGTCACCGATCCGCAACTCCGGCTGCGGTGTCGGACGGGAGCGAACCAGCCGCTCCACCAACGCGCCCACCTCCACCGCCTCCAACTGGGCGGTGTCCACGCCGGACTCCATGCGCGACATCTCGAGAAGGTCGAGCACCAGTGAGCGCAGGTGCTCCACCTGATCGCCCAGGATCTCCACCGCCAGTTGCGCCCTGGCCGGCAGCTGATCGCGGTTGCGACCCAGAACGGTGGCCGACGACACCAGCGCCGTGAGCGGGGTCCGCAACTCGTGGCTCACGTCGGCGGCGAAGCGTTGCTCCCGCTCGATGCGAGCGGACAGGGCGTCGACCATCCCGTTGAACGAATCGTAGAGGGGCTTCACCTCTCGATCATTCGTGTCCGGCAGCCGGAGACCGAGCTCACCGGATGACACCCGTCGGGCGACCTCGGACGTCACCTGCAGGGGGCGCAGCACCCGCCGGGCCAATGCGGCCCCCAACGCAGCCCCGATCACGGTCGTGGCCCCGGCCGAGACGGCCAACGACAACGCCATCGTGCGCAGCGTCCGTGCCAGCTCGGTCAAAGGGAACAGCTCGTAGTAGGCGGCCTGGCCGTCGAGGAGGGGCACGCCGACCAGAACGACCGGACGGCCATCCACCTCGACTCGCCGACGCGCCGCATCGCCGGCGGCGACTGTGGCGGCCACATCGGCCGGCACGTCGTCGCCGCTCATCCCCACCGACGAGCCCAGCGATCGCCCATCGAGCACGAGCAGCACCTGGGAGTCACTGGCCCGGGTCAACGAGGCGAGCACCTCGGGAAGATCGTCGGAACCCGTCCCCGGTAGCACCTCGCCGAGCAGCCGAGCGTTGAGGAACGCCTGGCGCTCGGCCAACCGATCACGTTGGCCGGTCAGGTAAGCGCGGCTCAGCCCGAACGTCAGCAAAGCGACCGACGTGGAGGCCACGAACACCGCGATGGCAACGGCCAGCATGGCGCGGGCCCGTACACCAGCCGGCGCCCTCATCTCGATGGCGAAGGGGACTCCGCACCGGGACTGGGACGGACGAAGCGATATCCCAGGCCGCGCACGGTGTGAAGGAAGCGAGGCTCGCTCGGGCTCTCCTCGATCTTCGCCCGCAGCCGGCTGACATGAGCGTCGACCAACCGACCGTCACCAGCCCGGTCGTAACCCCACACCCGCTCCAAGAGCTGATCCCGGGACAGCAGTAGCCCAGCGTGTTGAGCCATCTCGGCGAGGAGCAGGAACTCGATGCGGGTCAGGTCGATCACGGTGCCATCGCGGGTCACCCGCCCCTCGTCGGGGTTCACAACGAGGTTGTCGAACACCAACTGCGTGGAGTGGCTCGGGACCTCGGCGATCCTGTCCATTCGCCGCAGCGCGGCTCGGATCCGCGCTGAGAGCTCCTTGGGCACGAACGGCTTCGTGACGTAGTCATCGGCGCCCGCCTCCAGGCCCGCCACCACATCGTGGGAATCGACCTGAGCGGTCAGCATGATGATCGGTATGAGGTGGCCGTCGAGGCGAAACGCCCGACAGAGGTCGAAACCGTTCCGATCCGGCAGCTTGATGTCGATGAGCACGAGATCGACGGGGCCCTCGCCCATCGCCGTGACGGCCTCGGCGTAGGACGCGGCCTCGGTCACGGCGTAGCCCTCGTCTTCCAACAGCAGCCGGATACCGGCGCGGACGTCCGGCTCGTCCTCGACGGTCAAGATCGTCGACACCATCAGATCCATCTTGCCACGCTTCCCGACTGCACGATTCCCCACACTCTTGACGGCCCGTGTGACGATCGGGTGCCGGGCACGCGCGGAACGCGTCGAGATCTTCGGGGGCCGACCGCAGAGGCCGACTTCCGGGTGCAAAACCCACGTCGGACGGATCCTACGATGGGTCCGTGCTGGAGAGGATCGAGGTGGAGCACTATCGATCGCTGCAACAGGTGGCGATCGACCTCGGCGCTGTCACCGTTGTCACCGGACGCAACGGCACAGGGAAGTCGAACCTCTACAACGCGCTCCGGCTGCTCGAGGCCGGAGCCCGAGGCACACTGTCGGCAACGCTGCTGGCAGAAGGCGGCATGCCATCCGCCCTGTGGGCGGGAGACAAGTCCGGGGGCCCGGTCCGAATGCGGCTGAGGGTCCGCTTCGACGACGGGCTGAGCTACGAGCTCGTGGCCGGGCTCGTGCCGAAGTGGACCGATGCCACCCCCTTCGTGCTCGACCCTGAGATCAAAGAGGAATACCTCTATCTCGGCGCCCCTCGGCGGCCCAGCACGACGATCGTGGACCGAGGCGGCCAGTCGGCCACCCTGACCAACGATCGGGGGGACCGACAGCTGCTGATCGCCCAGCTGGATCCAGCCGAGTCGATCTTGTCCCAGGTGGCCGACCCGGCCACCTACCCCGAGCTGGACCTCGTCCGCCGGAGGTTGCTGGGTTGGCGCTTCTACCACCACTTCGATACCACCCCGGCTGCGCCCGCCCGGCACCTCCAGCCCGGGGTCCGCACCAACACCCTGGCTCCCGACGGCCACAACCTGGCTGCCATGCTTTCCACGCTGAACGAGCGGGGCGACATCGCCCCGGTGGCCGACGCAGTATCGGCCGCCTTCCCCGGCTACGCGCTGTTCCTCGACTCACCGGGCCCGGGTCGCTTCGGTGTGGGCCTGGTGGCACCAGGCCTCACCCGGCCGCTGACGGGCAGCGAGTTGTCCGATGGTCAGCTCCGGTTCCTGTGTCTGGCCGCCGCCCTTCTCTCCAGCCGACCCCCTGAGTTGCTGGTGCTGAACGAGCCCGAGACCAGCCTCCACCCAGGCGCCGTCGCTGCGCTCGTCCCCCTGATCCGGTGGGCGGCCACTCAGAGCCAAGTGTGGATCACGACCCACAGCACGAAGCTGGCCACCCAGCTGGGGGCAACGGCCACCGCCATTCACCTCCAACTCGACGACGGAGCGACCACGGTGTCGACCGGGCCTGGCCCGAAACCCTGACCCACGGGGACCAGCCGATCGTGATCGCGGCGAGCAGGGCGCCGCGAGGACGTGGCGAGGCTGCGCGAAACTCGGACGAGTGGATCCAGCGTCTGCCATAGACACCGTGGTGTTCGATATGGACGGAGTTC
>CADEDH010000029.1:0-33457 GCA_902826025.1 uncultured Actinomycetes bacterium | reverse complement strand
CGAGTGGATCCAGCGTCTGCCATAGACACCGTGGTGTTCGATATGGACGGAGTTCTAGCTCGACCGCATCGGGAGCGCCGCCTCGCCATGCTTGCCCACTGGAGTGGGCGTGAGGCAGCGGAGGTGGACCATGCCCTTTTCAGCTCCCGGTTCGAAGAGGAGGCTGAGCAGGGGCTGTGGTCACCGGAGGACTACCTCCTCGAGATCGGCAGGCGGCTCGGGTATGCATTGACCGTCGATGAGTGGACCACGTCCAGGAGGGCGACAACGGAGCCCGACCCCGATGTGCTGGGCCTTGCCCGATCGCTTTCGAATCGTTGGCGCGTGGGGATGTTCACGAACAACCCCTTGATGCTGAAGCAGCACTTCGAGAATGTCTTCCCCGAAGCGGCTGCGCTCTTCTCCGAGCGAGCGGTCTTCTCGGCGGAGCTCGGCCGACGCAAACCCGACCCCAGCGCCTTCCGTCTCCTGGCACAACGACTTGGCACAACACCGCACGAGATGCTCTTCATCGATGACGATCGCCAGTATGTGGACGGTGCCCGGCGAGCAGGCCTGAACGCAAAGGTGTTCAGCGGCTATCCCCAGCTCCTCGAGCAATTGGCCATCTACGGCATCGTCCCCTGACTCCGCCTGTCGCCGTTGCCGGGGAACAGGTAACCGACCCGTGACCCGGGCGATCGGGCCGGAGGCGGGCAGCCAACTCGACTCCCCTGACGGCTGGTGGCCGCCCAGCCACAATCCTGCGTGCCCACCAACGACGGCCTCGCCAAAGGCGGGGCCCTACTCGTCGAAGCCGACGAAGTTGGCCACCTCGCCGGTGTCGACCCGGCGGGAAACCACGTCGTTGGCCACGAACTCCTCGTTGGGCCAGCCCATGGCCACGCAGGTCATGATGACCTCGTCGTCGGGGATGTTGGCATGCTCGCGTACCACCGAGGACTGCATGATCCCCTGCCCGTTGATCACACACCCCAGGCCCTTCGACGTGGCGGCGAGCACCAGGCCGTAGGTCGCAGCGCCGCAGTCGAAGTGGGCCACGGTGTCCTCGGCGAGAGCACGGTCGACAGTGACCACCACCGACACGGGGGCGTCGAACTGGCGGAAGCCCCGCATCACCCAGTCCTGCCGGCGTTCCTTGTCGTCCCAGGCGATCCCCATCGCGTCGAACAGTTGAACGGCGATCTCCTTCTGCCGCTCCCGGTGAACGCCCTGGTAGCCGTGCCGGCTCATCGTGATCTCGCGATCCACTGCGGCCCCGGCCAGCATCCGCTCGGTGTTGCCCTCCCGGATGAGCTCGAGCGGCGCGCCGGTGATGGCGTGGAAGTGCCACGGTTGGGTGTTCATGGACGACGGCGCCCGCTTCGCCAGCTCGATGACCTCCACCAGGACCTCTCTGGGCACCGGGTCCTTGCGAAACCCACGAACACTGCGACGCGACGCCACGAGTGACTCGAAATCCACCTGCTTCGGCCTTCCAGCTCGTTTCCGCCGGTAGACGCCGGCGCGTTCGATGGCGCCGATGTTCACACGAAGCGGGCCGTGAGCGCAACGACGCCGCTCTGGCCGCGTCGCAGCGGCCGGGCATCGTAGAGGCGGCGGGGTGCCGGATTGCACCGTGAGCTAGGTTCTGGCCATGGCGATCGCGTTCGACACAGCCCCCTCGGCCATCCACATCGGCGAGGAGGACCTGCCCTGGATCCCCGACCAGTACGGCGGCGAGTTCAAGCTGCTCGTGGCCAAGGAGCGGGAAGGCCTGTGGATCGTGCGGACCCGGTTCGCGCCCGGAACTCTGGTGCAGACGCACAAGCACACGGGCCAGGTGTTCGCCTACACCCTCTCAGGTGCGTGGAACTACCTGGAGAGCGAGTACGTGAACCGGGCCGGGTCGTTCCTGTTCGAGCCGGCCGGGTCGATCCACACGCTCAACGTTCCCGCCGAAAACGCCGAGACCACCGACGTGTGGTTTCAGATCTACGGGGCGAACCTGAACCTGGCGCCCGACGGCTCGGTCGAATCGGTCACCGACGCCGCCAGCGTTCTGGGGCGGTACCGACACCTGTGCGCCAAGGCAGGCGTGACCAACCCACCCGTGCTCACCGACTGAGCGCGCTCAGCAGGATCGTCGACATCGGAGCCGATGTCCTGGCGGGCGATCCGATGGCCCTCGTCACTCAGCGGGTGAGCTCGCGCCACGTCCTGATCGCGTCGATGTGCTCGTCGACGGTGGTGAGCCCGCACCCCATGGTCACGACCGAGACGTGGCTGCCCCCCGCTGATCGCCACCGTTCCACGTCGGCGGCCTGAGCGTCCGGTATCTTCTGGAAGCTCAGGATCGACTCGTAGCCGAACGGTTGCTCTGCCCGGCCGGCCTCGGCCCGCCAGCCGTCGATCTGCTCCTTGACCTGCACGGCGGCGTCGGTGGTGCGCCCGGCGAAGATGAACCCGTCGCCCATGCGGGCGGCGCGCCGCCATGCCGGCTCGGAGAAGCCGCCGAGCCAGATGGGGATCTGGCGCTTCGGGAGGGGCAGGATCCCGGCCCGGTCGATGTGGTGATCGGTGTCGTCGTGGCTGACCACCGAGTCTGCCCACAGCTTGCGGAGCAGCGCGATCTGCTCCTCTTCGCGCTTGCCTCGCCGCTTGAAGTGTTGCGGCATCTCGAGCGCATCGAACTCCACCCAGTTCCAGCCGCTGCCCACCCCGAGCCGGACCCGCTCGCCCGAGAACAGGTCGAGGTCGGCCACCTGCTTCGCCACCAGCGCTGTTTGACGCTGAGGCAGGATGATCACGCCCGTGACCAGTTCCAGCTTCGTCGTGATCCCCGCCAGGTAGGCCAGGGTGATGAACGGCTCGTGGAACGGGTCCCGTTCCGTGTACGGACCCCACAGCTTCGGGTCGCGACCGGCGTGCTCGGCCCCCAGCACGTGGTCGTACAGCAGGAGATGGTCGTAGCCGAGATCCTCGGCGGCCTGGGCATAGGCCCTCACCGCACCAGGGTCGCCCCCGAGCTCGATCTGCGGATAGACGACACCGACGCGCATGAGATCCCCTTTGCGATCAACCCCGGACGTTAGCCCTCCCCCGAGTCGCCTGCATGCCTGCCCAACCTGACCGGGATCCGCTTCACCGCTTTCATGACGACGGCAGGCTGGTACAGAAGGCCTCTGTCGTCCCAGGCCGCGACCAACGAGGGGTAGCGGTGGGCCAGGTGCACCATCGCCACGTTCATCTCCAAGCGGGCGAGCGCGGCGCCGACACAGAAGTGCGCGCCGTGACCGAACGCCACGTGGGCCACAGGTCGCCGATCCAGATCCAATCGGTCCGGGTCCTCGAACACGGCGGGATCGCGGTTGGCGGCCGTGATCGCAGCGAACACCGCCTGGCCCGGTTCGAGGGTGTGACCGCCCCGTTCGTGCGCGGTGACGACGTAGCGAACCTGCAGTTTGGCCGGGGGCTCGAACCGTAGGAGTTCCTCCACCGCATCCGCCGGCGTGACCTCACCGTGGCGCAGCCGCTGCATCTCCGCTGGATGGTCGAGCAAGGCGATGAGCGAGTTGCTGAGCGCGTTCGTGGTCGTCTCATGGCCGGCGAACAACAACAGGGTGGCCGATCCGACCACCTCGGCCGGCGCCAGCTCGCCCCGACGTTCCGCATCGACCAGGGCCGAGATGAGATCCTCGCCCGGCTGGCGTCGACGGCGGGCGACAAGGGACTCGAAGTAGCTGATCAGCTCGGCGGTGGCGTTGGCCGCCAGGTCAGCCTGGTCGTCACGGGCTGCTCCCAGGACGAACAGGCCGAGCTGGTCGGACCATGCCTGCAGGGCAATCGCATCGGCGCGGTCCACCCCCAGCAATTCGCCGATCATCAAGGCCGGAAGGGGCGAGAAGAGCCGGCTGTGAAGATCCAGACCATCGCCGTCGTCGTCGCCGCGTGGCGCCAGCAGCTCGTCGACCAGATCGGTACAGCGAGCCCTGAGATGCTCGATGCGACGAGGGGTGAAGGCTCGACCGACCGGCGCCCTCAGCCGGCGGTGCACCTCGCCGTCGTTGAACAACATCCAGGTTCGGAGATGCTCCCGAGTGGCCACCGATGCGTCGCGACGCCCCTCTCCGATGCGGCTCGACATGGGGCTGATCCGCTCGGCGCTCAGCAGAGGCGACGTGAGCGCGTCAACCACGTCGGCGTGGTTGGTGAGAATCCAGGCCCGGTGCCGGTCGCTCCACCATACCGGGTCCTCCGCCCGGAGAGCGGCGAACGCCCCGGCCGGGTCTCGCGTCGCTGAGGGGCTCGTCAGGTCGGCAGCTTCCGCAAGGTCCATCGTCCGCCATAGTAGGGAGGCTGACGGCCACAAGTCCCAGCCCGGCCTCGGCCCAGGCACGCTCCACGTCGGAGATCTCAGCCGCCAGACCCGCGAGGGGGACAGGTTGGAATAGTGGTGACAGCCCCGCAGAAGTGGGGATCGCCGACGCACGAGGGGTGAGTGGTCGATGCCGCGCTCGGACTGCAGATGTCGATCGTGACAGGCGGTGGCGGGGCGATGGTCGGGACCACGGTGCCGGTGCAGTGGGGCGGACCGGTGGTTGTGGTAACCCCACCCGGATACTGGCCGCACCCACCACTGGGGCCTGTGATCATCACGGTGCCGGAGACTATCGGCGTCGAGCGGGTCGAGGTCGTCGTCCGATGGCCGGGGCAGGACGGGTCGGCGGTCAACGGCGGGGTGGTGTCGCACAGATCAGGATGAGCGCGGACACTACCGGTAATGGTCGTCTCGGGACGCTCCCGATCAAGACCGGTACTGGTGGTCTCGAGCTGGAGACGTTCTTGGCCCGCAGTGCTCGTCGCCTCGGGTTGGCTACTGCTGGCTGCGCTCGTGGCCCCTGGTTCGCTACCACCAGCGTGCGTCGCGCTGGTCTCGGGACCGGCAGTGCTCGTCGCCTCGTCGGCCGAGGCCGCTCCCCCGTCGTCGATCCCGCCGGCCTCGTCGCTGGCCGGGCCACCGACGTTCGCGGCCGCCGTCTGTGGCTGATTGGACCGTAGCGACGTGTTCCCTGCTGCGACCAGGACAATCACCGACGTGGCCAGAACCGCCATCGCCGCCGTCCAGGCCAAGCGAGGAGACTTGACGTTCAACCACTGCACAGCGGCACGCTAACATCTCCTGCCGCCAGCTCGGTGTCGATGCATCCACGGATCGCGCCCACCACGGTTTGCCGTGGCATCGTGGACTCTCGGTGAGGGGGACAGGATGAGCATGGACGAGACGACAGGGGCGGGGTCGACAGCGTCCGAAGCCGGCGTTCTGCCCGGTTCGTCGCCAGCGTCGGACCCGACGGTGGAGGCACCGGAGGCCGAACGGCAAAACGCGTTCCGGGAGCGACCGTTCCGGCTGCTGTGGGGCAATCTGGCCACCTTTGCGCTGGTCCAGAACGCTCAGCGGTTCGCCTACATCTGGCTCGTCGTGGACGTGCTCGGCCGAGACGAGGGATCAGCCGGGCTCGTCGGCTTCACCATCGGCCTTCCCGTGCTGCTCCTGGTGCTCCAGGCCGGTGCCCTCGCCGACCGGGTCGATCGCAAGACGCTGCTCGTCGTCAGCCAGTTGGGCAGCCTGGCCATCGTGTCGGTCACGGGCATGCTGCTGGCGGCGGGAACGATCACCATGGTGTCCACCATCGCCCTGACGCTGGCGGCCGGCGGCTTCAATGCCCTCGGCCAGCCGGTCCGGCTGGCACTGGTGCCGGTCCTGGTCCGCAGCGAGCAACTACTCAACGCCATCGCGTTGAACGCGCTGGCCATGACGGGCTCGATGATCCTCGGGCCGGTGCTGGCCCAGGTGGTCGGCGGCCTGTTCGGCATCGAAGCCGCATTCTTCTTCATGGCCGGCCTGCTCGTCGTCGGGCTCGGCTTCCTCGCCCGCCTGCCGCTTCCCCCCACAGACGCCGACAGCGGCCCGGCACCACCCGCTTCGATGCGTAGCGGTGTCGGTGAGGCCGCCCGCCACGTCTGGGCCGACCGCGGCCTGCGACCGTTGTTCGGCCTGTTGATCATCGGGAACATGTGCCTCGGCTCCGTGGCCATGACACTCCTGCCCTCACTGGTGAAGGAGTCCTTCGGCCGAGACGGCGGCGACGCTGGCGCGCTGATGGCCACGATGGGCATCGGCATGTCGATCTCGTCGGTCTACATCATGCGCCGGGGCGACCTGCCACGGAAGGGCGCCCGGTTCATGCAGGCCATGATGGGCGGTACCACGATCATCGCCCTGGTCGGGTTGAGCCCCGGCTACTTCCAGGCGATGGCGCTGCTGTTGGTCATGGGCCTGTGCGGCGGCTTCTACATCAACATGAACCAGTCGCTCATCCAGGCCCACACGCCGGCTCCGCTGATGGGCCGGGTGATGAGCCTGTACACCCTCGCCCAGCAGGGCTTCATGCCTATCGGTGCCCTGGCCGCCGGCTTCATCGCCCAGGCGACCGATGTCCGATGGACGTTCGCCGGTGCGGGCGCGATCGGCCTCGTAGCGGTCGTCTCGACCTTCCTCACCCAGCCGACCCTGCGCGAAATGCGCTGAACGCGGTTGTGGGACCGCTCCCCCGATGGTGGGCGCATCGACTGCGAGCTGGCCAGGCATGCGGGTCAGCACGGAGAACGTTTCCCAGGCAGCATGACCGGCGAGAGCCGGATGGACCGATCGCACGACGGTCCCGTACTTCCGGGCCGGCGTGCAATCGTCTCGCGTTCGAGCGCGTGGAGGTGCAGACTCCGTGGAGCGCCGCTCGGGGTTTGCCGATCAGTGCGATCGCAGCACGCGACCACCACGATCGCCGGTGGGTCGGTCGTTCTCGGCGATGACCACCCCGTTGCACACCGTGGCGATGTAGCCGTCGGCGCCCTGGGTGAGCCGTTCGCCGCCCTTGGGCATGTCTCCCACGATGTGCGGGTGTCGTTCGGCCAGCCGCTCCAGGTCGATCACGTTCAGGTCGGCCCGCATGCCCGGGGCCACCACCCCCCGATCGGTCAGGCCGATCACCGCCGCCGGAGCCGACGACAGCAGCCGGACCGCCTCGGCCAGCTCCACCGTGCCACGGTCACGCACCCAGTGGGAGAGGTAGAACGTCGGGTACCCGGCATCACAGATCTGACGGGCGTGAGCACCGGCGTCGCCGAGCCCGGGCAGGATCCAGTCGCGCTCGAGGTGCTCGGCCACGTCGCCCAGATCGTGGTTGGCGAACGACGAGTGGAACATCGCCAGGCCGTTCGACGCCAGCGATCGGTCGATGAACAGGTCGATGGGCCGGCACCCGGCCGCCGCCGCCTCGTCGGCGAGCGTCTGCTCACGGAGGAACGTCGGATGCTCGCCGTCACCCAACCACCGGGTGCGCCGGGCGCTCTTGTTGAACTCCGGGTCGGCGTCGACGGCCGCTGCGAACTCGTCCCGGCTCGCCCGGTCGGCCAGGAACGCCAGCTTGGCGTCGAGATCGAGACGGCGGAACGCCCGCCATGGTGCGGCGCGGTACGGCAGGAAGGTGCGGAGGCTGGCGAGGACCCCGAACCGGCGCGGCAGCGTGATGCCCGTGATGTCACTACCCCCGGCCCGCAACGCGTCGACGTCGCCGCCGACGCGCTTGGCGTGCTCGGCCACGCTGCTGAACAGCAACCGGGCGCCCGCGTCCTGGGTGATCGCCCGCATCAGCTCGCGATCGTCGTCGACGTCCTCGATGCAGGGCACCACCTGGGCGATACCGCCGGCCCGATGCGCAGCCTCGGCCAACGCCGTGATCTCCCGGTGGCTGGCGAACGTGCCCGGAATCGGGCGACCGTCCGGCAGCACGTGGGCCGCCAGCCGGTTGAACGAGATGCCGATCGCACCGCCACGGACCGACGCGTCCACCAGCGCCACCATCTCGGCCAGCTCCGCCTCGGTGACGTCGGGCTCGTCGCCCCTGGTGGCGGCGATGGCCCGCTCCCCCAGCACGTGGAACCGGATGGCGGCGTGACCCACGAGGCCGACCAGGTTGATCGCCGGACCACACGAGTGCATCGAATCGAGGTACTCCCCGAAGCTCTCCCAATCCCACCGCATCCCTTCGAGAATGATGTCGGCCGGGATGTCCTCGACGGTCTCCATCATGTTCGCCAGAAAGCTGCGGTCCTGCGGCTTGCACGGCGCGAACGTGACGCTGCAGTTGCCGATCAGCGCCGAGGTGATGCCGTGGTTCGAGCACGGCGAGATCGACGGGTCCCACGCCGCCTGAGCATCCATGTGGGTGTGCAGATCGACGAATCCCGGCGTCACGATCAGTCCGGAGGCGTCGATCGTCCGGGTTGCCTGCCCGCTCACCTGGCCGACCTGGACGATGGTGTCGCCGTCGATGGCGATGTCGGCCCGGACCGGCGCCGAGCCGCGGCCGTCGTGGACAGTGCCACCTCGAATGATCAGGTCGTGCGTCATCAGATCCCCTTGGTCGAACCGCCTCCACGCTAGGCGACAGCACACACCCGACCGAACTCGAGTCGCTCCTAGGTCGAGGTGGACATCCGATCGCGTCGGTCTCCGGTCGCCTCGGCAACCCGGGCGAGCAGGACGGGATCCAGTTGCCCCGACCATGTAGCGGAGAGGCCGAGCTCAGGGCGATGGGCGGGGACGGGGCGGCGGTGGACCGTCAGCTCGAAGCGGTCGTTGCGAAACACCGCCTCGGTCGTACCCGTCGTCACGAGCTCGAACCCGTCGACCGGCACCCGCTCCAGGGTCCACCCGCCACCGTGGATCCGCACGCTGGTGGGAGCGATGTGCCACCGGCCGTCATAGACAGCCATCCCGAGCGCCTCACCTTGGCCCGTCATCGCCACGGCGGCCAACACGGTGAGAAACAGCGGATCACCGAGGCCGTCATACACCCAGCGCAGGCCGAGAACCGAGTGCTGCATCTCGGCCAGCAGCGCCGCCTCCGCCCCCTTCAAGGGCTCGTCACGGTAGGTGAGGGGCACGTGCAGAACGGCACCGCCGGCCGCCAAGAGGAAGGCCTCCATGCCGACGCGACCGTCGGGATCGTCCAAACGGTACGACCCGATCACCTCGAGAAGCCCGGCCGCAACCCCCCACGGTTGCGTGGGAACCCAACGCGCCAGCACCTCCTCCTTGGTCGGGACGATCACCGCACGATGGAAGATGCCCATCCCCGAAGAGTAGTGGGCACCGAAGCGTTGACTCGCCTCACCCCGTCTGTTACTTTCCACACACGGAAATTAACTATCCCGGAAACCAAGGAGGTGAGTATGCCGACCGCCACGGACGAGCAGCGGCTCGACCTGACGTTCGCCGCGCTGGCCAACTCGACGCGGCGGGCGATCCTGACCCGACTCGCCCAGGGCCCCGCCAGCGTCAACGACCTGGCGGCCCCGTTCGACATGCAACTCCCGGCGATCTCGAAGCACATCAAGGTGCTGGAGCGGGCCGGGCTGGTCGAACGCACCCGCAATGCCCAGTACCGGCCGTGCGCCCTCAACCCCGCACCCCTCGCCGAGGTGTCGTCATGGACCGAGCAGTACCGCCCGATCTGGGAAGCCCGCTTCGACCGCATGGACACCTACGTCCACCAACTCCAGACGGTCACGAGCCGTCGCCCCCGGAAGGACACGACATGAACAACACAGCCAGCCCGACCGCCTCGGTGCGCATCGAGCGCATCTTCGACGCCCCAGTGGGGCTGATCTGGAAGATGTGGACCGACCCCGATGCCTTCGCCCAGTGGTACGGGCCGCCCGGCGCACGGATCTCGGTGACCCGGATGGACGTGCGGGCGGGGGGCAAGCGGCACCTCTGCATGGAGATGGACACACCGAACGGACCGATGCAGATGTGGTTCACCGGGGACTACCGCCACGTCGATGTCCCGACCCGGTTGGTCTACACCGAATCGATGAGCGACGACGCCGGCAACGTGGTGCCCGCAAGCCAGATGGGCATGCCTCCGGACCACCCCGACACCACCGAGGTCACCGTCGAACTCGAAGACCTCGGCGACCAGACCCGCATGACCATGACCCATGCCGGCATTCCTTCCGGCTCCCCCGGCGAGCACGGCTGGAACGCCGCCTTCGGCAAGCTGCAGGCCGCACTCGCCGCCGCCTCATCGGGGAGCAGCTGAGGCGAACGGCCCGCTGGTCACGAACGACGTCGTCGTGGCTTCGGCTCGATCGGGAGCTCGGACACGTACCGCAGCGCCCGATCGAGCAGCGCCGCCCATTCGCCCTCCTGGTCCAGCGGGATGGACGCCCACTGGCGGAATCGGCGACCGGCCGGGGAGAACGACTGGGCGGCGCCGGCGGCGACGAGCCGATCCACCTCGACTTCGGGGAGCTTCACCAGGAGGGCCGCATTCGAGCGGTCCCACGAGGCGAAGAACGCCCCGCCGACCCGTAGGCAGGGCAAGCCCATCATCGTCGAGCGGACCACACCCGCATCATCGAGGAGCGGCTCGGCGAGGCGCCAGAATCGCGCTTCACCGTCAACGACGTCAGTCAACGTTCATCCCTCTCACAAGTCCCTCTCCCGAGTCGCCCTGTTCCACCGTCTCCTGCCTGTCCCCTGCCGTCACGTGAGCCCGAGCTGGCGACGGGTGGGGACACGCTCACCGGCCAGCGGATCGATGCCCGGGTCCCGCCCCTCGGCCCGAGCGGTGAGCCGGGCCAGGTAATTGGCCCAGCCACCGGCGTGGGCATCGGCCATCGGACCCTCCAGACCCCGGTGCACGAGACGCAGCTCGGTACCCGCTACCACCGGTTTCAGTGTGATCTCGACCACGGTCGACCCCGGTGGCACGCCGACGTCGGCCCGGTCCCAGCCGTAGGTGAACACGACCCGGCGATCGGGGACCAGCTCGATGAACTCACCCTGCACGGTGTCGCCGTTGTGATGGGTCCACGCCACCTCACCACCGGGCCGGGCGTCGATCCGGGCGATCGGAGCCATCCACTCGACGAGCAGCTCGGCGTCGGTCAGCAATGCGTACACGTCGCCGGGGGGCGCAGCGATCACGATCGTCTTGTCCACCAGCTTCACGCCGACCGACCCTGTCGCCCCGGGCGCCGGGCCCCGGCTTCGGCCCGACGCTTCAACGCATCGAGCTGATCGGACCACAGCTCGTCGAACACCGCCCGGACCTGGGCCAGCCGCTCGAAGTCGACCCGGTACAGCCGGCGCTTGGCATCGACCCGGACGTGCATCAACCCCACGTCCTTCAGCAGCTTGAGGTGCTGGCTGGCGGCCGACGGCGACAGCCCGGCGGCCTCCGCCAACTCGGACGCCGTACGCTCACCATCGCGGGCCAACCGCAGCATCGCCCGCCGCCCCGGGTGACCCATCGCCTTCACGGCATCGTCGAGATCCTCAGCGTCCAGGGTCCCGGCCCATCGCTCCGAGCAGCACATCCTGCGCCGATGCGCCCTCACCAACCACCACCGCCGGGCCGACGAACCCCGCCCGGCGACCAACCTCGGGCATGTCCGGCAGGAACATCTCAACCACGGCCGCCGTCACCGCCGGATCGAGACTGCGGTCATCACCAACCGCCACCGCCAAATCCCAGGTGTGCACCAACTGATCCATCGCCGTACCGGCCGCCGCCTCCCCCACCGACCACTCGAAACCGGCCGGCGACATGCAGCGCCGCTCCAACGCCCCCGGCTCCCGCAGAAGCGACACGCAGGCATCGACCACCGCCGGGTCCGGCCAGCTCAGACCCCCCAACGGCTCAGCCCCCAGGGCGCCCAGCAAGTAGTTCGGGCCGCCCGCCATATGCTCCAACAGCGCCGCCACGTCCCACTCCGAGCACGGCGTGGCCAAAGCCATCTGCTCCGACGACACGGCCCGGGCCCGGCCGCCGGCGACACCGGCCGCCCGCTCGAACATCTCGACTGGATCCACGAACCCTCCTCAATTCAGGTATCTCTCAATTGAGAGAAGCCTGAACATACGCCACCCGGGGCCCGGAGTCAACGTTCGGTCGCCGATCAGCGCGCCAGTTGGCGAACAGCGAGGTCGTACCAGCCGGCAGCGAGGACGACACCGATGAGCACCGTGACCGCCCAGGTGATGGAGGCCAGGCGACGCCCTGCCGCCGCCAGCCAGCCCGGCGGGCGGAGGGAGAGCAGGCCGAGGGCCATGAACGGCGTCAACACGCCGAGGGCGAACCACGCCAGCAGGAGCGAGCCCCGGCCGATCGAGCCGGTTCCCCCGGCGGCGGTGAGGGCCACCCCGAGCAGTGGGCCGACGCACGGACTCCAGGCGGCGCCGCAGCCGACGCCCAGCAACAGGGCCCGGAGATGAGGTTGGGCCGGAAGGCGCCGCACCAGGCGAAGCTCGGCCGTCACTCGCCCTCGGCGCCCGAGGATCATGAGAGCGCCGAGGACCACCAGGCCGACCCCGGCGATCCGCTGCGACCACTGCACGGTGGCGGAGACCCCGGCCCCTACGGCCGAGGCGACGCCACCCAGGGCGACGAACGTCGCCCCCGCCCCCAGGACGAACAGCATGATGCGAGGCCAGCGACCAGCGCGGCCGTCGCTGTCGCTCAACACGCCGAGGTAGCCCGGCACCAGCGGCAGCACGCAGGGGCTGAGGGTCGAGGTGAGCCCCGCCCCGTACAGCGCCAGGCAGGCCAGGGCCAGCACCATCACCGCACCACAGCACGCGGGCTGTCGGGGTCGACCCCGAGCAGAGTGCGGATGGCCTCCTCGGTGGTGTCGTAGGCCCCCTCGCCCACATGGCGCAGCCGGAACCGGCCCTGCTGGTCGTAGAGGTAGAACGCCGGCCAGTAATGGTTGTCCCAGGTGCGCCAGATCTCTCGGTCCGAGTCGAGGGCGACCGGATAGCCGATCGCGTTGGCCTCGACGAACTCGGCGACATTGGCCGGGTCGGCTTCGTAGTCGAACTCAGGGGTGTGGATCGAAAGGACGATCAAGCCGTCGTCGGCGTAGCGCTCGTGCCATGCCTTCACATGGGGCAGGGTGTGCTGGCAGTTGACGCAACCGAAGGTCCAGAAGTCGTAGAGGACGACGCGCCCGGCCAGGTCGGCATTGCCCAGCCCGGGGGTGTTGAGCCATCCCTCGGCCGCGGCGACCGAGGGGGCCGGGCCGGGTTCGAGCACCGGGGGCTCGGCCACACCACCACGCTCGGCCACACCACCACGCTCGCCCACCGCTGCGGCCTCGATCGTGGCGGTGGTGGCCTGCCGGCTGACGATGATCGCAGCCGTCGCGCTCCCGGCGACAACCGCCGCCACGAGCCACCGGAGGGCGGCCATCTCAGCCGCCCGTGGTCGATGTCGACTTGTCGGTCATCACCTCGGTCCCATCGGTCATGACATCCGTCTTGTCCGTCATCACCTCGGTCCCATCGGTCATGACATCCGTCTCGTCCGTCATCACCTCGGTCCCATCGGTCATGACATCCGTCTCGTCCGTCATGACCTCGGTGGTCCCGCTGTTGCCGGCGTCGACGGGTGAGGGACTGTCGTCACCGCACGCCCCCAGGCACACTGCGCTGATCGCCGCCACCACTACTGCTCGTCTGACACCATTCACGTTGCACTCCTCGGGCAATCGAAGGACGGCCGGATGCCGTCACGGGAAGCGTGGAGGGCACTTCTGACGAGGGGGGAGCGTGATTCGAAACATCCACGAAACTCAGGTTCAGCGACCCGTTGCCCGTGTCGAGGCTTCTCTATGGTGGATGCCATGACCCCCAGCCCGGTCCGGATCCTCGTGGTTGACGACGAACCGACCGTCCGCGAGGTCGTGGCCCGCTACCTGCAGCGCGACGGGTACCTGGTTCGCGAGCTCGATCGGGGTGATCAAGTGGAAGCGGCGGTGCAGGACTTCTCCCCGGAGTTGGTGGTGCTCGACATCATGCTCCCGGGCCTGTCGGGGTTGGAGGTCCTGCGGACACTGGAGGCCCGCCGCATTCCGGTGATCATGCTCACCGCCCGGGTCGATGAGGCCGACCGGGTGCTGGGTCTGGAGCTGGGCGCCGACGATTACGTCACCAAGCCGTTCTCGCCCCGGGAGCTGGTGGCCCGGGTGCGAACCGTGCTCCGCCGGGTCCAGGGTGCCGCCGACGAGGCCGGCGACGGGATCTCGGTCTTCGACGGACTGAGCATCGACCATCGGTCCCGCGAGGTGCTCGTCGACGGCACCGCGGTCCATCTCACGGCCAAGGAGTTCGACGTGCTGTCGTTCCTGGCCCGCAGCCCGCGGCAGGTCTTCTCCCGGGGCCAACTACTGGAGCGGGTGTGGGATTCATCGCCGGAGTTCCAGGATCCGGCCACCGTGACCGTTCATGTGCGCCGATTGCGCACGAAGCTGGAACCCGATCCCGACCGGCCGCGGTGGATCACCACGGTGTGGGGCGTCGGCTACCGCTTCGAGCCATGAGCCGCCGACTACTCCTGTCGCTGGTCGCCGTGGTGGGCACCTCTATGGTGCTGGCCGAGTTGCTGGTGCGCCCGCCCGACGCCGGCGAACGGCGGCACCTGATGCTGATCCTGGCCGCGCCGGCCGTGATCACGGCAGCCCTGACGCCGCTGCTCGGCCGATGGGTCTCGAACCGTTCCAGCGTGGCCGGCACCGCCCTGCTCGTGGGCCTGTGCTCGCTCACCCTGGGCGCCGTGACCACTTCGGCCGCCAGCAACGCCATGTTCGTCTCCTCCCACGACTACCGCTTGTTCCTCGTGGTGCTGGTGTTGTCGGGCGGGATCGCGCTGGCCGTGGGATCACAGCTGACCAGACCGCTGGCCGAAGACATCGCCCAGGTGGGCCGGGTGGCCGAGCAGGTGGCGAACGGCGACCTCACCGCCAGGACCGGCGTGCGCCGCAACGACGAGGTGGGGCTCACGGCGCAGGCGGTCGACTCGCTCGTTGCGTCGCTGGCCCGAGCCGACGACGAGCGAAACCGGGCCGCCGCCGCCCGGCAGCTCCTGTTCTCCAGCATCGGCCATGACCTGCGGACCCCGCTGGCCGCCATGCGGGCCGCAGTGGAGAGCCTGCAGGACGGGATGGCCGCCGATCCACCGCGCTACTACGGCGTGCTCGGCACGCAGCTCGACAACGTCGAGGCCCTGCTCGAACAGCTCGTGGAGTACGCCCGGATCGAGTCGGGCCACTCCCCGCACGAGCGGGCGTCGGTGTCGGTTGCGGAGCTGGCCGACGAATCGGTCGAGGCGCTCTGCCCCGTGGCCCATCGAACCGGTGTGACCCTGACCGTGACCACCGACGGCCCGGCGCTCGTCATGGCCAGCGCCACCGACCTGGCCCGTGTGTTGCGCAACCTCGCCGACAACGCCATCCGGCACAGCCACCGGGGCGACGCGGTGGAGATAGACGTGCAGACCACCCCCACCGACGTAGTGGTAGCGGTGCGAGACCACGGGCCGGGCTTCGCCCCCGAGTTCGCCCCTCACGCCTTCGATCCCTTCACCCGATCCGATCCCGCCCGCGACATCCGCACCGGCCACACCGGTCTGGGCCTGGCCATCGCCCGCGCCCTGATCGAGGCGCACCACGGCCGGATCTGGATCGCTCCCCCCGCCGACCCCGAGGGGGCCGGCCCCGGCGCCGGGGGGGCCGACGTCCGCTTCTCCCTCCCTCGAAAGGCAACGGCATGATCGAATCGCCACCGAGCGCGCCGGATCACACGTCGACCGCTGATCCGGAACCGCCCAGACGCCCGGTCGATGACCCCGTGACCCCACCCCGGCTCGCCGCGCTCGCCGGCCTGATCGCCGCCGCGGTAGCGGTGGCGATCGGCATGCTGGCAGCGTCGATAGGGGGCTCCGGGTCTCCCCTCGACAGTGTGGGCAGCGAGTTCATAGACCGGGTCCCGCCGTGGCTGAAGGAACTGGCCATTCGCTGGTTCGGCACCAACGACAAGCTGGCGTTGCGGGTCGGGATCGTGGTCGTGCTGGCGGCGATCGCCCCGCTCGTGGGGCTGGCAGCGAACCGGCGCCGGGCGGCGGGCCCGGCCGGCATCGCCGCTTTCGGCCTGATCGGCGCGGCCGCCGCCCTGCATCGGCCCGGCGCGGGGTGGGCCGCAGCCGTCCCTTCGCTGCTCGGCGCCGCAGCCGGCATCGCCGTCCTCGTCCGGCTGGTGCCCGGCCCGGGCCGGCCGGTGCCGACGCCGGGACCGTCGCTCGCCCCGCTGGGCTGGGACCGCCGACGGTTCATCACCACCAGCGGGGCAGCCGCCGCGGCCGCCGTGGTCGCCGGCGGTGTGGCCCGGCGGATCGACGGGCAGCAGCTGGACGCCATCCGCAACGACATCCCGACTTCGCTCGGCCCGGTTGAGGGGATGAGAATCGGGATCCCCGCCGGCGCCGACGTCAACCCGGCGACGCCGTTCGTGACCCCCAACGGCGAGTTCTACCGCATCGACACCGCGCTCTCCCTCCCCCGGGTCCGACTCGACCGGTGGAAGGTCGGCATCACCGGCATGGTCGACCGCCCGCTGAGCCTCACCTACGACGATCTGCGGGAGCGGCCCCAGATCGAACGGGTCATCACGCTGGCCTGCGTCTCAAACGAGGTGGGCGGACCCTACATCTCCAACGCCGTGTTCCAGGGTGTGCTGCTGGCCGACCTCCTGGCCGACGCCGGCGTCCAGCCGGATGCCGAGCAGGTGTTCAGCACCAGCGTCGACGGCTGGACATGCGGCTTCCCCGTTGCCGCCGCCCTCGACGGACGCGATGCCATGATCGCCCTCGGCATGAACGGCGAAGCGCTCCCGCTCGAGCACGGCTTCCCGGCCCGGCTCGTGGTACCCGGTCTCTACGGCTATGTCAGCGCCACCAAGTGGCTCAAGACGATCGAGCTCACGACCTGGGACCGGGCCGCCGGCTACTGGGTACCGCGCGGCTGGGCCCGGGAGGCTCCGATCAAGACCCAGTCGCGGATCGACGTACCCCGCTCCGGCCAGCCGGTGGCAGCCGGCCCGGTGCGGATCGCCGGCGTGGCCTGGGCCCAGCGGCGCGGCATCTCGAAGGTCGAAGTCCGGATCGACGACGGCGAATGGCGCCCCGCCGACCTCGGCGATGCCGTCAGCGATGACGCCTGGCGGCAATGGGTGACCGACTGGGAGGCGACCCCCGGGCGCCACACCATCCAGGTCCGCGCCACCGACCGCACCGGGACCACCCAGACCCCCGACCAGGCCCCTCCCGCCCCCGATGGCGCCACCGGCTACCACACCCTCGACGTCACGGTCCGTTGATGGACCAGCGACCGTGACCGGCCGGCGGGAGCCCCGCCGCCCGTACACGGTGTGGGCGCCGATGGTGCTCGGGCTGCTGCTGGCATTGGCGGCGGCCGCCTGCTCCGACTCCCAGCGGGTGGCCGACGGAGCCCCGCCCGGGGCATCGGCCGGCGAGCCCGACAGCCAGCCGGCCGAGTGGGGCATCGATCGGCCCGGGATGGCGTCGGCGGTCGATGCCTGGCTGGCCGACCCGACCACGGCGGCTGCCCTGGCCATGGTCGACGAGGTGGTGGCGGCGGGCGCCGTCGACGACGCCCCCTACCTGGTCGACCTGCTCCGGATGTCGGGGTCGAGCGAGGTATGGAGGGCGACGGTGGAGGCCCTGGGCCAGCTGCGGGCGGGAGACCCGCCGCCGGCCGATGTGAACGGCGCCTACGTGGAGCTGGGGAGCTGGGTGCTCGATCAGTCGCCCCGCCCCGGCCCCCGCTACCGGGCCTTCAAGGCCGCCCTCTACGGCCAGCTCGACGAGCGATTCACCCCGCTGTTGACTGCCATCGACGACCCGTCCCTGCTCATCGCCATCCAGTGGGGTGGAGTCCGACTGGGTGGGATCCGGGAGCTGAACCAACCTGTCCGCCGCCCCCTGCGAGATCTCGGTTGGCCCGTTCCGGACGAGATCGTGTTCGAGGTCGAGGTGGGGGACGCCACGGTCGTCTATCCCCGCCGGGTCATCGGGCCCCACGAGCTGGCGAACGACAGCATCACCGCCGATGCCGGCCGACCGGTGCCCTTCGGGGTCTCCTACTGCTCCCTGTGCCGCACGGCTGTGGCCTTCGACCGTCGGGTCGACGGCCGGGAGCTGACCTTCAAGACCTCCGGCCTGCTGCTCGACGCCAACAAGCTGATGGTCGACGACCAGACCGGCTCCCTGTGGCGCCAGGCCACCGGCGAGGCGGTGAGCGGTCCCCTCCAGGGCTCCCGACTCGATCTGCTGCCGGTACGGGCCGTGGCCTTGGGCGAGATCGATCCCGGTGCGGGCGTCACGGTCGTCGACCTGCCCGAGCCGTTCATCATCGATCCCGAGACGGGAACGTTCACCTCGTACCCCTACACCAACACCGAACCGCTCCCCGACTACGTGGCCGGGGGGCGGCTCTGGTTCCCGGTCGCCGGGGTGAGCGGAGAAGCGGATCCGTTGGCCGACGTGGCCACCGTCGAGATCGACGGAGCGGCGCTGGCGGTCGACATCAACGCCCTCGAACCCGGGGCCCGGGTCGAGATCGACCTGGGGGTGGCCCGGGTGCGGGTCGAGCAGGGCCGGGCGGGGCCGGTCCTGTACCGCCTCAGCGACACCGCTCCCCCCGTCGAGCTAGCCGCGGGTCGAGAGGCCTGGTTCGCCTGGCGAGCCCGCCACCCCGACACGCTGCGGTGGCCCGAGCGCTAGCGGCACGAGCTGCTGGCCGAGTCCCAGGCGCAGTTGGACGACTTGCCCCCGAGCTCGATGAGGCCCAGGTCTTCCTGGATGACCCAGCTCTGGGCGGCCGAGTCGTACACGGCGAACTCAGAGCCTTCTGTCGGGTAGGCGTCGTCGTTGCCCGACATCTTGTAGGAGAGACCGTCGAGGAGGTTCGGGTTCGTCATGTCCATGGTCCGGGCGGCGATCAGGAAGTTGGGTCGACTGACACCTCCCGGCAACTCGGCCGCAATCCTCAGAGCCTCGACGACCGGCCAGGCGTAGGTGAAACCGGTTCCCAGGGACGCGGAGTCGGAGATCGGATGACCGGCGTCGGCCAGCAGCTCCAGCCCGAAGGAGATCCAGGGATCGTCGGCGTAGCCAGGATCGGTATGGTCCTTGACGCCACCGCCGACGATCCACCAGCCGTCGCTGGCCGAGCCGTCACCCCCGACCGCATCCTTGCCGACCCAGCTCTTGGCCTTGCACACCGAGGGCTGGAACATCAGCTCCACCGTGCCCTTCATCCCGTTGTTCGCCGCTTCGGTGATGGCTTGGGTGCACGACACACCGGCGCTCATGATGATGAACGCATCGAGGTCGTTCGAAGCCAGCGTGGTCATCTGATTCGTGATGGTGGCGGCGGTCGGGTCGAAGCGCTCGAACACGAACTTGATCTTGAGCTTGGACGTTTTGATGAACTCGGTGAAGCCGAGCTCATAGGCCTTTCCGAAGTCGTTCTGCATGATGGCGGCTCCGACCGTGATCTCGTCGCGGTCGGCGAACTTCTTCTCCATCACCCCACCCCACAGGATGGCTTCGGTGGTGTAGGCCATGATCGAGCCCCACGCCCAAGGATGGTTCGCCGGGTCACCCCACGCCGGATGGCCGCTCAGGATGAAGGGATCGGGAACGCAACGACTGTTGAGCTTGTCGTAGACCTTCAGCGTGTGAGGCGAGCCCCCGGTCTGGATGGCGAACGACCCCTCGGAGTCGAGTAGCTCATCAACGATCGGCACCGTCTTGGCCGGGTCGTAGCTGTCGTCCCGGACATCGTTGATGATCTGATACGTCTTGCCCTCGGAGTCGGTGATGCCCCCCTGGGCGTTGACGTAGTCGTAGTACGCCCGCTGCCCGACGCCGATGTTGCCGTAGTCGGCCAGGGGTCCGGAGCTGGCCAGATTCTGGCCGATCTTGATGACACCGTTCTCCAGGCCCTGATACGGATCCCAGCCGTCGGGGCATGACGAGAGGTCGACCTCGAAGCCCCCCGGGCCCGTCACCTTGTTGGCCGCCCGGTCCCACCCCCATCCGTTGTCGGTGATGGTTTTGACGATGTCGGCTCGCTCCGCCGCCCACAGCGCCTCCCAGTCCTCGATCGACTCGATAGACCCGGTAGACCCTCCGCTTCCCCCGACGGATCCCTCGGCGACCGTGGTCGTGGCGCCTATTGCCGTGGCTGCCGCCTGTTGTTGCCCCTGAGCGAGCACCGTGCCATCGGCGCCCGAATCGCCATTGGCGCAGCCTGACGCGACCAGAGACGCGGCGAATAGAAGGGCGCCGAAGCGCCGGCCAAACTTCATGGTGATCTGTCCCCCTTGTGCCGCTATCGACCGCGGGCTTGTCCCGAAACCGTCAGCGATACCACCAGTGTGACGCTTGGCACGACGGAAAAGGGCAAACAATCTCCAGTGCCAGTTGCCCGGCCAGAGCAATCGCACAGACAGATCACAATGAGTTGGACGGACCCGCCGCCCCGAACACACGGCGGGACGCGGAGGGCCGACAGTTAGGGGTTGACCTTAGTGTTGGCGGCCTCTATGGTTAGGCACATGCCTCAGGGATTCCGGTCCGACCCCGCCCTACCCGGCATCTTCCAGGCGCTGGCCGACCCGACCCGGCTCGCCGTCGTCGAGCGGCTGAGCGTCGCCCCGGCGTCGGCCAGTGAGCTGGCGAAACCGTTCGCCATGGCGCTCCCGTCGTTCATGCAACACATGGGCGTGCTGGAGCGGGCCGGGATCGTGACCTCCCACAAGAGCGGGCGCACCCGCACCTATCAGCTCGCGCCCGGCGCGCTTCGGCTGGCCGCAGCGTGGCTGGCCGAGTTCCGGAACCACTGGGAACGGGCACTCGATCAGCTCGAGCACTTCCTCATCACCACCAACCCGACCCCCGGCCCATCGGCCGACGACCCAACCCCCCGCAAGGAGCGCACATGAGCCACTACACCCCCGACCCCGCCCTCGACCTCGTTCTGGAACGCACGATCCCGGTGCCGCCCGATCGGGTGTGGGCGGCCTGGACCGAGGCAGAGCTGGTGATGCAGTGGTTCACCCCGGCCCCATGGAAGACGGTCGCCGCCGATCTCGACGTGCGGCCCGGCGGTCGTTGCGTCACCACGATGGAGTCACCCGAGGGCGACCAGTACCCCAACGCCGGCTGCTACCTCCAGGTGGAACCGAACCGCCTGCTCGTGTTCACCAGCGTGATGACCGAAGATTTCCGGCCCGTGGCCCCGGCCAACGGCGCCGGCGACCTGGCCTTCACCGCCCGTATCGAGATCGAACCGGCGCCCGACGGCGGCACCCACTACCGGGCCATCGCCATGCACGCCGTCGAAGACACCTGCAAGCAGCACGCCGACATGGGATTCGCCGAAGGCTGGGGCGCTGCCCTCGACCAGCTCGTCTCCCTGATGTCGTGATCGTCATCGCCCGGCGGGCGGTTGCCCCGCCGGGCGCCCTTGGCGATTGTTTCGCGTTTCGTAAGGGAGATTCGGGATTCGATCGCCCGGGTTGCCCTGTTTCCCTCGATGTGACCACCGAGACTTCAACGCCTTCCACGACCGGCCACGACAGGGGCGCAGGCCCTGGCTCTCCGGCTGGCTCTCCGGCCCCAACGCTGATCAGTCGTATCACACGCTTCGAGATCGCAATCGGTGCATTGATCGCCGCGATCATGCTCGTGTTGGTCGTGATCGAACCGAACATCCTCGAAGCACCGTTCCAGAACGAGCGGACCCTGCTGTTCACCTTCGGCGGGACGGTTCTCGCCGCCCTCGCATTCGTCGTGATGCTCGGGTTCCGAGTGCCACCGGTCGTCCGAGTGGTCGTGCTGGCGGTGCCGTTCGTGATCGTGAACTGGTGGTTGATCTCACCGTATTTCAGCGACGACGTCGTCGAGGAGAGCTTCTCGACGTCGATCTCCGAGCGGGGCGCCACCGCCGCCGACGCTCCGGCTCCCGCCGTCGACGGGTCAGCGCAGCAGCAGCCACCCGCAGCCTCGGTGCCCAGCGAGGCAGAATCGCCGTCGCCCAGCGGACCGGTGCTGCGGGGAGCAGGTCAGTTCGTCGGCCTGGCCGGCCACTCCGGATCGGGCGACGCCGGGGTCTTCCAGAACCCCGACGGGTCACTGGTGCTCCGCTTCGAGAACTTCGACATCGAGAACGGTCCCGACCTCGAGGTGTACCTCGTGCCTGGGCCCGACCAGACCTCCCTCCCCGAGGGCTCGATCCATCTCGGGCCCCTGAAAGGCAACATCGGCGACCAGAACTACGAACTGCCGGCGGGCACCGAGCTCCCTCCCGGTGCGTATACGGCGCTCGTGTGGTGCGAAGCGTTCAGCGTGGAGTTCGTCGGGGCCACCATCGCCATCTGAGCTGCGGCTGTGGTGTCAGTTCGGTGTTCCCGGACCCTGACCGCCCACCGCTTTCCCCCACCGCCGACGGGGCGGGTATCGTCGTCAGGTTGAACGGGTGCCCATGGGGGTCGCCGGCCGGGAAAGGAATTTGGCCATGAATCCGAGCATCGTTGGGTGGGCTCACACCCCCTTTGGTCGCCTCGAGGGGACGCTCGAGGACCTGATCGTCACGGTGACCAATGGGGCCATCGCTGACGCCGGCATCACTGCCGCTGACGTGGACGGCGTCTGGCTGGGCCATTTCAACTCCGGCCTCGTCAGCGACGGATTCCCGGCTGCGCTCGCCATCCAGGCCGACGAAGGGCTGCGCTGGAAGCCGGCCACCCGGATGGAGAACGCCTGTGCATCAGGGTCCGCCGCGCTGTATTCGGCGGCCCAGGCGATCAAGGCCGGGGAGGCCAGGATCGCCCTGGTCATCGGCGCCGAGAAGATGACCAACAACTCGACCGCCGACGTGGGCGTGGCCCTGGCCGGAGCGTCGTACCAGAAAGAGGAGACGGGCAAGACGTTCCCTCAGATCTTCGCCATGTACGCCGCGGCGTACTTCGAGGCGTTCGGCGACCACTCCGGCGATCTCGCCATGATCGCCGCCAAGAACCATCGCAACGGCACGAAGAACCCCCTCGCCCACCTGCGCAAGGACTTCGGATTCGACTTCTGCAACACGGTGAGCGACAAGAACCCGATCGTGGCCGAGCCGTTGCGGGTGACCGACTGCTCCCTGATCTCCGATGGTGCCGCCGCCGTCATCCTGGTGGCCGACGAACTGGCAGCCGACTTCGACCGGGCCGTGACCTTCCGCTCCATGGCCCACGTACAGGACGTGCTCCCGATGTCGCGGCGCAACCTCCTCGCCTTCGAGGGGCCGGCCCGGGCCTTCGACGCCGCCTTCTCGGCCGCCGGTATCGACGTGACCGACCTCGACTTCGCCGAGGTGCACGACTGCTTCACGATCGCAGAGCTGCTGTGTTACGAAGCGATGGGCCTGGCCGAGACCGGCAAGGGGTCCGACGTGATCGCAGCCGGCACCGTGTTCCCCGACGGCGCCCTGCCGATCAACCTCTCGGGCGGCCTGAAGTCGAAGGGCCACCCCGTCGGAGCAACCGGTGTGTCGATGCACGTGATGGCGGCCATGCAGCTCACGGGCGCAGCTGGCGAGTTTCAGGCCGATGACGCCGAACTCGGCTGCGTGTTCAACATGGGCGGCTCCGGCGTCGCCAACTACTGCTCCGTTCTCGAGCGTCGCCACTGACGCCTGCGCCGTGCGCCCGGGGGCCGGTTCGTCAGTGGCCCCCGACCATGGGCCTGTCCCGCATACTTGACCCTGATTGCTTCGTTCACGCGTTTGACAGCCAAACAGGGTTACTGCCAGCCTGACCGGCAACTGCTGAACGGGGGACCGTCTCAGCAGGACAGAACTCCACGGCCTCTGGGGGGAGGAAACGCCGGATGGAATCGTCGTCCATCGATGTCAGCATCGCCGATGCCGAGGCAACGCGGATCGACCCCCCAGCCGCCCGTAGAGCGCTGCTCCAGGTCGAGGACCTCTCGGTGCGGTTCCGTACCCGGGGCCCCAGCCGGGCCGTTGTCCACGCCGTCACCGACGTCTCAGTGGAGATCGCGCCAGGCGAAACGCTGGGCCTGATCGGCGAGTCCGGTTCCGGCAAGTCGACCGTGGCGCGGGCCGTCAGCCAGCTGCTGCGGGGCCAGCGGGTACAGGTAACGGGCTCCATCAGCCTCGACGGGGTGCGGCTCGACCAGCTCTCGAAACGGGAGCTCCGGGCCCAGCGCCACCGAATGCAGATGATCTTCCAGGACCCCAACGACGCACTGGATCCCCGGATGACGGTGGGCCAGAGCATCGAGGAGCCGCTGCGGATCCTGGGCCGGACCGGAGGCGACCAGCTCGGAGCGACGGTGGAGCGGGCGCTGGACACCGTGGGTCTGGCCCCGGCCATGGCCGCCCGCCGCCCTCACGAGCTATCAGGCGGCCAGCGTCAGCGGGTCAACATCGCCCGGGCCATGGCCCTCGAGCCGCAACTGGTGCTGTGCGACGAGGTGGTGTCGGCCCTCGACGTCTCGATCCAGGCCGACATCCTGAACCTGCTAGCCGCCTTCCAACGTGAACGTCATGTGGCTTACCTGTTCATCTCCCACGATCTCGGCGTGGTGGCCAGCGTCAGCCACCGGATCGGTGTGATGTACCTGGGCCGCCTGGTGGAGGTGGGCACCACGTCACAGGTGGTGCGCACCCCCCGCCATCCCTACACCGAGGCCCTCCTGTCGGCCGAACCCGAAGCCGTTCCCAGCCGGCTCCGGGCCCGCACCCGGATAATCCTCGACGGCGACATACCGAGCCCTATCGATCCTCCTTCGGGTTGCGGGTTCCGCACCCGCTGTCGCTACGCCCAGGACCGGTGCGAGGCCGAGGTCCCGCCGCTGACCCCCGGCCCCGACGGCCACCTCGTGGCCTGCCACTTTGCTGACGAGTTGCATCTCAGCGGACGCGCCGTCCCCGGAGGCCGTTGAGCCCCGGCCGCACGCTTCCGGCCCACCTGCCCATCTCTGTCCAATTCACATCCGTCGTCCGGTACCAGGAGGATCCACATGCAACACCACGGTAGGAACCACCCCGACCACGGCCGGAGGTTCCGGCGTCTGCTGGCCCTCCTCGCCGTGTTGACAGTGGTGGCCGCGGCCTGCGGCTCATCGGGTGACAGCACCGAGGTGGGAGCCGACAGCAATGGTTCCGCAACCGAGGCCACCACCGCCGACGGGGCCGAAGCCCCCGCCGGCCCGGCCGCCGATCTGCCGGCCTTCGCCGAAGGAGCGGCCCAGCCAGGCGGCACCTACGGCGGCACCCTTCGGATCGCCCACTGGTTCCCGCCTCTTTCGCTCGATCCCCATACCGGCAGCTCGGGCGCCGATCACCAGGTGCTGTACTCCCTCTACGACCGGCTGGTGCACTTCGAGTACGAGACTCTGGAATTCGTGCCCGGCCTGGCCACATCGTGGGAGTTCCCCGATCCCCAGACCCTGGTGCTGAACCTGCAGGAAGGTGTGGTGTTCCACGACGGCACCCCGTTCAACGCCGAGGCGGTGGCGTTCAACGTGGACCGGGTGCAGAACCACCCCAACACCAAAATCCCGGCCGACCTGGAGTCGGTGGAGTCGGTGGAGGTGATCGACGACCTCACGGTCCAGCTCAACCTGAACAAGCCCGACTCGGGCCTTGTCGGGGTCCTGTCTGACCGGGCCGGCATGATGGTCTCGCCCACGGCGGCCAAGGCAGCAGCCGAGGTGCAACTCGACGCCACCCCGGTGGGAACCGGACCATTCAAGATGGTGGAGTACGCCGCCGGCGAGCGCTTGCTGCTGGAGAAGAACGAGGACTACTGGCAGGAAGGCCTGCCCTACGCCGACGGGATCGAGTGGATCTTCACCGGCGACGAGCAGGCCGGCCTCAACGGTCTGCGGGCCGGCGACATCGACATCGCCCTCACCGTGCGGGATGGGGCCCAGATCCAGGCCCTGTCGTCGGATCCTGCGGTCAAGGTGATCACCAGCCCGTCGCTCAACACCGATGGCTGCTACATCAACGACGAGCGCCCACCATGGGACGACGTCCGGGTGCGCAAGGCCTTCAGCATGGCCATCGACCGCAAGACCCTGGCCGACGTCCTCACCTTCGGCCAGGCCGAGGAGGCCTACCTGCCGGTGCCGCCCCAGCACTGGAGCAGCTCACCCGACATGGTCGGCGTGAACGGCTACGACCTGGAGCAGGCCAAGGCGCTGCTGGCCGAGTCGGGCCACGATGGCATGACCTTCACCATGATGTCGTACCAGAACCCGCTCCAGGTCCGGAAGGCGGAGCTGCTGCAGGAGGCGGTGGCCAAGGCCGGGTTCAACATGGAGCTCGAGGTGCTGGAGCTGGCGGCGTCGGTGCCGGCCATGTTCACCGACTTTCAGTACGATATGTTCTGTGCTCCCTGGACCGGGCGGCCCGATCCCCACCAGACGGTGACCAACATGCTCGGCTCCACCGGCTACTACTCTCTGCGGGAGGGCGACCGGGCCGGTATCGACGCCCTCGTCGCCGCCGCCGTGGCCACCGACGACCTGGAGCAACGGGCCGCCGCCTACGCCGACCTGTGGGACGTGGCCATCGGCCAGGAGGCCCTCTGGATCCCGCTGTGGCACAACTCGAGCGTCACCGTCACCTCCGACAAGGTCGGGGGCTACAACCTGAACTTGCTGGGCAAGGGCCAGCCCCAGTTCGCCTGGATCGAGGAGTAGCGGGCACCCCATGCTGCGCCTCCTCGGAACCCGGCTGGCGGCCGTCATCCCGACCCTGCTGTTCGCCACGTTCACCATCTTCGGCCTTCAGCACATCGGGCCGGCCGACCCGGCCACCCTCGTGCTGGGGGAGAACGCCACCGAGGAGCGCATCGCCGAGGTGCGCGAGCAACTCGGCCTCAACGATCCGCTGGTGGTCCAGTACGGCAAGTGGGTGGGGCGTGTGGCCACCGGTGATCTCGGCGGCTCGATCATCCGCACCGAGCAGGTGAGCACGATCATCGGCCGGGCGCTGCCCACCACCGCCCAGCTGGTGTTGTCGGGTGTGACCATCTCAGTCCTGATCGGCATCCCGCTGGGGATCCTGGCCGCCACCAGAGCCAACCGGGCCACCGACGTCGCCGTCACCAGCGGCTCGGCCATCGGGGTGTCGATCCCCAACTTCTGGCTGGCCCTGGTGTTGATCACGGCGGTCGCCATCAACTGGGGGCTGGTGCCGGCCCGGGGGTTCGCCACCCTCAGCGACGGTGTGGGCGAGGCCTTCCGCCACACGATCCTGCCCGCCTTCGTGGTGTCGATGTCGGGCATCGCCATCGTCACCCGCCAGGTGCGGGGGGCGATGATCGAGGCCTTGAACGCACCATCGGTCCGCACCCACCGGGCCAAGGGGCTGCCGTGGCGCACTATCGTGTGGAAGCACGCTCTGCGCAACTCGGCCGTCACCATCGTCACCGTGGTGGGACTACTGGTGAACACCACCCTGGGGGCCACGGTGGTCGTGGAGTCGGTCTTTGCCATTCCGGGCATGGGCTCCAGGGTGATCGGCGCCGCCAGCGCCCGCGACTTCCCGGTCATCCAGGGGGTCGTACTCACCTACGTACTGATCGTGCTGGCCATCAACCTGATCATCGACATCGCCTACCGCATCATCGACCCGAGGATCTCGTGATGGCACGTTTCGAGTGGCTGTGGGCCGACACCAGAGCCAAGGTGGCCCTGGCCTGGCTGATCCTGGTGCTGTTCGTGGCCGCCACCGCCCCCCTCATCGCCCCCAACGACCCGATCGAGCAGAACCTCACCGACGTGCTGTCCGAGCCCTCGGGCTCGCACCTGCTCGGCACCGACGACGTTGGCCGGGACTTCTTCAGCCGCCTGCTCCACGGGGCCCGGGTGTCGCTGTTCGGCTCGTTCCTGGCCGTCACCGTGGCCCTCACCCTGGGGGTGCCGGTGGGTCTGCTGGCCGGCTATCTCGGCGGCCTGTTCGACAACGTGGCCATGCGGGTGGTCGACTCCATCCTCGGCTTCCCCGCCATCGTGCTGGCCATCGGGATCGTGGCCGCGCTCGGCCCCGGCCTGCGCAACGCCATGGTGTCGATCGGAGTGACGTTCTCACCCAGCGTGGCCCGGCTCATGCGAGGCCAGGTGCTGGCCACGAAGAACCACCTCTACGTCGACGCCGCCGAGCAGTTCGGCAGCCCGTGGTGGCGCACCATTGTTCGACATATCCTGCCCAACGCCATCCAACCCATCATCGTGCAGTCGGCCCTTCTGCTGGCCGTGGCGTTCCTGGCCGAGGCGGCGCTGTCGTTCATCGGGCTGGGGGCGCAGCCTCCGACCGCCAGTTGGGGGGCGATGCTCAGCCGCTCGGCCCAGTTCCTCACGGTGTCACCGTCGGTCCAGATCTACGCTCCGGGCCTCGCCATCACCCTGACGGTGCTCGCCATCAACGCCCTGGGCGACTCCCTGCGGGACAGCCTCGACCCGGTGGCCGGCACCGAACGGCGCACCCGGCGGATTCTGGCCCGGCTGGCCAAGACGGAGAAGTGAGGGTGACATCATGATCGGCGAGCCGCTGCTCGAGGTGCGCGACCTCAGCATCACGTTCCGCACCCCGGCCGGGGTGGCCCAGGCCGTCACCGGGTCGAGCTTCACCATCGCCCCCGGTGAACGGGTGGGCATGGTGGGTGAAAGCGGAAGCGGCAAGTCACTCACTGGGCTGTCGTTGCTGGGCCTGCTGCCTCCGGCGGCCGAGGTGAGCGGCGAGGTGCTGCTCGATGGCCGGAACCTGCTCGCCACGCCCGAACGGGAGCTGCGGGCTGTCCGGGGCCGCGAGGTGTCGATGATCTTCCAGGAACCGATGACGGCCCTGGATCCTGTGTTCACGGTGGGCCAGCAGATCTCGGCCACGTTCCGGGCCCATCGGGGTGTGGGCCGGGCCGAGGCCAAGCGGCGGGCCATCGACCTGCTGGGGGAAGTGGGGATCCCGGAGCCGGCCCGGCGCTTCCGGGAGTACCCGCACCAGCTGTCGGGTGGTATGCGCCAACGGGCCATGATCGCCATGGCGCTGGTGTGCGAGCCCCGGCTGCTGGTGGCCGACGAGCCCACCACCGCCCTCGACGTGACCATTCAGGCCCAGGTGCTGGAGCTGATCGCGCAACTGAGCCGAGACCGGGGCACGGCCGTGCTGCTCATCACCCATGATCTGGGGGTGGTGGCCGAGACGTGCGATCGGGTGCTCACCATGTACGCCGGCCAGATCGTGGAGCGCTGCTCCACCGATGACGCCCTGGAGTTCCCCCGTCACCCGTACACTTCGGGGCTGCTGGCCGCCATTCCCCGCCCCGGGGTGGCGGCCGAGGATCTGAGGTCGATCCCGGGCCGGGTCCCGTCGCCGGTCGACCTGCCCCCCGGCTGCCGGTTCGGTCCTCGCTGCGACCATCACCAGCCGCGGTGCGACGAGGCCCAGGAACTGACCGAGGCAGCCCCGGGTCGCTGGGTCCGGTGTTGCCGTCACGCCGAGTTGGACCTGCCCGGAGCGGTCGAGATGATCGGCTGATACCCCCGCCCGCGCCGGTCCGGCGATGCACTGACCGCCGGGACCCACCAGGGCTATCCCGCCTGGTACCTGGGTAGCACCGCCTGCATTCAACGGCGCAGACGTGTCGAAGGGGTGAGGTTGATGACGAAGATCGGCGTGCTCATCCACGAGGGTAAGGAGTTGGAGGCGGGGCCGCGGCAGCTGCTGCGGCTGCTGGCCGACCGGGGCCATCCCGACGCAGCATGGCGAGCGGTGGGCAAGAGCCGGCTCGCTCCCGACGAGGTCCGGAGCCTCGTCGACGACGGGATCGATCGGCTCCTGGTCTGGGGCGGCGACGGGACCGTGCGGCGGTGCATCCACACCCTGCTCGACGCCGGGGCCGCCGACCATGTCGAGGTTGCCGTCCTCCCGTCGGGGACGGCGAATCTCCTGGCCCGCAACCTCGGGATTCCGATCACCCTCGACGGCGCGTTGGAGGTGGCGCTGGACGGCATCCCGAAGCAGATCGACGTGGGCCTGGTGAACGGCGAGCACTTCGCCGTCAGCGGCGGCGCCGGGTTCGACGGCCTCCTGATGCTCGACGTCGAGCGCTCGGGGCACAAGCGCAGATGGGGGCGGTGGGCCCACCTGCCGGCGGCCTGGCGGAACCTGCGGGCCCCGACGGCCATGGCCGACATCGAGGTCGACGGGACGCCCTGGTACCGGGGGCCGGCCACCCTGGTGCTGGCGGCCAACGTGGGCACCTCGCTCGGCGGCCTGACGATCTTTCCCGAGGCCAGACCCGACGACGGGCTGCTCCGGCTCGGCGTGGTGCGCGCCGACACCCGCCTCCAGTGGCTGAGGGTCCTGCTGGCCGTGATCGCCGGACGCACCCGGTGGAGCCGTCTCGGCGAGGTGACCTCGGGCCGACGCATCGAGGTGACGCTCGACCGACCCCTGCCCTGGCAGATCGACGGCGGTGATCGCCCCGCCACCACCGGCTTCTCGTACCGGATCCTTCCCGGCGCCATCCGGGTCTGTACCCCGGCCTTGCTTCCGACCTCGCGATAGTGGATTCGGGGGCAGGCCCGGGGGGTATGGCGCCGTTCAACCTGCAAGGAGGCCGCCATGGGTGGAAACCGGATCGTCGTCTACAAAGAACCGGGCAAGGTGACCGTGGAAGACCACGACATGCCACGCCTGGAGGTACCGGCCGATGTGGCCCAAGCGATAGGTATGAGCCGAAAGGCGCCCCACGGGGTGATCCTGCGCATGCTGGCCACCAACATCTGCGGTTCCGACCAGCACATGGTGCGTGGCCGTACCTCTGCCCCTCCGGGTCAGACCCTGGGCCACGAGATCACGGGCGAGATCATCGAGAAGGGTGACGACGTCCAGTTCCTGGAGGTGGGCGACATCGTGTCGGCGCCGTTCAACATCGCCTGCGGACGTTGCCGCAACTGCAAGGAGCAGAAGACGGGAATCTGCCTCAACGTGAACCCCGGCCGGGCCGGCTCGGCCTACGGCTATGTGGACATGGGCGGGTGGGAAGGGGGCCAGGCCGAGTTCGTGATGGTCCCCTTCGCCGACTTCAACCTGCTCCGCTTCCCCGACCGCGACCAGGCCCTGGAGAAGATTCGCGACCTCACCATGCTGTCCGACATCTTCCCCACCGGCTACCACGGTGCGGTCAGCGCCGGCGTCACCACCGGTTCGACGGTCTACGTGGCCGGAGCGGGTCCGGTGGGGCTGGCCGCCGCCTACTCGGCCCAGATCCTGGGCGCCGCCGTGGTGATCGTGGGGGACCTCAACGAGGACCGCCTGGCCCAGGCCCGCACGTTCGGCTGCGAGACGGTCGATGTCTCCTCCGACACCCCGGTCGGCGACCAGGTGGCCGGCATCCTGGGCGTCGATGAGGTGGACTGTGCGGTGGACGCTGTTGGCTTCGAGGCGTCGGGCCACGGCCACGACGCGGGCGAGCAGCCCGCCGCTGTGCTGAACACGATCATGGGGCTCGCCCGGGCCGGGGCCAGCCTCGGCATCCCCGGCCTCTACGTCACCGGCGATCCCGGCGCCGACGACCCCGACGCCCAGCACGGAACGCTCAAGGTTCGCCTCGGGCTCGGCTGGGCCAAGAGCCACGTGTTCGTGACGGGGCAATGCCCGGTGATGCGCTACAACCGTCAGCTGATGATGGCCATCCTGCACGACAAGGCCCACATCGCCGACGCCGTCAACGCCACCGTGCTCCCGCTCGACAAGGCGCCCGAGGCCTACCAGGAGTTCGACCACGGGGCGGCCAAGAAGTACGTGCTTGATCCCCATGGCCTCATCCCGGCAGCCTGAGCCGGGGCTCCAGCCACCGCCCGGCCCTGCCCGGTCCGAGAGCAGTCCCCCACCGGGGGAGCCAGGGCCCAGCCGGCAGGCCCGGCTGGCCGGGGCGCTGGCGGTCGAGGCCATCGGCACCTTCCTGCTGTTGTTCGTGGGCACCGGGACAGTGGTGGCGGTCACCCTGCCCGACCCCGATGGGGCGGCCAACCTGGCGACGGTCTCACTCGCCTTCGGGGTGGCCGTGGTGGTGGCGGTCTACGCCTTCGGGCCGCTGTCGGGGGCCCACATCAACCCGACGGTCACGGTGGCGCTGGCCGCCATCGGTCGCTTCCCGTGGCGGGCCGTGGCACCGTACCTCACGGCCCAGCTCGCCGGCGGGGTGCTGGGCTCGCTCTCGGTGTGGGCGCTGTTCGGGGGCGAAGCCCGGGCCGCGCCCCTCGCCCTCGGCGCCACGGCGCCCAACGGCGGCACCGGCCAGGCCTTCCTGGCCGAGCTGGTACTCGGGTTTCTGCTGATGGTCGTCGTGTCGTCCACCGCCCTCGATCCCCGGGCGGTGCCGGGCAGTGCCGGAGTGAGCGTGGGCCTGGTGGTCGCCGGTGGGGTGTTCGCCACGGCGGGCGTCTCGGGCGGTTCGTTCAACGCCGTGCGGGCCCTGGCGCCGATGCTCGTGTCGGGCCACTTCACCGGCTGGTGGCTCTACCTGGTGGCGCCGGCTGTGGGCGGAGTGGCCGGTGCCTGGGCCTACCGGCTCCTGGCAGCGGCGACGCCGGCTGGTGAGACGGTGGAACCCGACACCGCCCTCCGATCCTGACCCTCACCATCTCCGCCGGCAACCGACCAGGCGAACTTGGCGCCGGAGCAGCGAGCCACACCGCCGCCGGCCGGGCCGGCGGCGGTGTGTACCCGCTAGAGAGCCCCTACTTGCAGGAGCTGACCGCCTGATCCCAGGCGCACGGCTTCGACTGACCCGACAACTCGATGATCCCGAGATCGGCCTGCGTGGTCCACCCCTGCTTCGACGCGTCGTAGACCCCGAACTCCGAGCCCTCGACCGGGTAGGGGTCGTCGCTGCCTCTCATGTTGAACTTCACCCCGTCGAGCGCGGTCGGGCTGGTCATGTCGAGTACTCGGGCCGCCAGCATGAAGTTGGGCCGGCTGACCCCACCCGGAAGCTCGGCGGCCAACCGGAGCGACTGCTCGATGGCCCAGGCGAAGCTGAACCCACTGGCCAGCGTGGCCGACTTCGAGATCGGGCTGCCCCCCTGCTCCAGCAGGTCGAGGGCGAAGGTGACGAAGGGGTCCTCGGCGTAGGCCGGGTCGGTGAAATCCTTGGCCCCGCCGCCCACGATCCACCAACCGTCGGACGCAGTGCCATCGCCCCCCACCGCTTCGGCGCCCACGAAGCTCTTGGTCTTGCACACCGACGGCATGAACAGCATCTCCGCCGAGGCCTTCAGCCCGTTGTTGGCCGCCTCGATCACGGCCTGGGTGCACGAGGTGCCAGCCGTCATGGCGATGAACACGTCGGGGTTCTTCGACGCCAGGGTGGTCATCTGGTTGGTGACGGTGGCGGCGGTGGGGTCGATCCGCTCGAACACGAAGTTGATCTTGGGCTTGGTCGCCGTCTTCACGTACT
>CADEDH010000028.1:32324-75238 GCA_902826025.1 uncultured Actinomycetes bacterium | reverse complement strand
AGCCCCCGCAACAACACAGCGTAGCTGCGGGCCGGGGATGGGGCCCCGGCCCAGACGGGGCCCGGGGGCGCAGCCCCCGCAACAACACAGCGTAGCTGCGGGCCGGGGATGGGGCCCCGGCCCAGAAGAAGGCGTTCCGCCTGGGTCCCAGTGGCCGAGGGGGCCGGTCCTCCGCCATGCTGTGGCCCATGTCGAACCCTCAGGAACCGGGCAGCGAGCCAACGCTGTACGCCGTGGCCGGCGGCGTGGCCACCATCACGCTCAACATGCCGGAGCGCAAGAACGCCCTGAACGAACTCCTGGTCAACAGCCTCAGCCTGAACCTCGACCGGGCCCTGGCCGACGAGTCGGTGCGGGCCATCGTGCTCACCAACGCCGGCAACACGTTCTGCGCCGGGGCCGATCTGAAGGCGGCGACACCGGGGGTGGGGTCGGCCACACCCCAGCGGACCTTCCTCGACGTCATGGACCAAATCCTCGATTCGCCCAAGCCCGTGATCGGACGGATCGACGGCCACGCCACCGCCGGCGGGGTAGGGCTGGTAGCAGCGTGCGACCTGTCGGTGATGCGGGACGACGCCAAGATCGGCTTCACCGAGGTACGCATCGGGGTGGCCCCGGCCGTGATCTCGGTGGTGTGCCTGCCCAAGCTGCGGCGGGCCGACGCCAGCGAGCTGTTCCTCACCGGCGACCGGATCACCCCGGCCCGGGCGGCCGAGGTGGGGCTGATCAACCGGGCCGTGCCGGCTGAGGAGATCGACGAAGCGGTGAATGCCTACGTGTCGATGGTGGTACGCGGTGGGCCGATCGCTCTGGCGGCGTCGAAGGACCTGATCCGGCGGGTACCGAACCTCAACCGGGCCGACGGCTTCGCCTGGACGTCGCTGCGGTCCCGGGAGCTGTTCCAGTCGGAGGAAGCAGCCGAAGGCATCGCCGCCTTCAACGAACGCCGCGACCCGTCGTGGATCCCGTAACTCCGCAGCCTGCGCCGGGGAGTTTCCGCGAAGCGAAACTCCAGGTCCCCGAAGGGGACACCCCCGAAAGGGGACACCTCCAGGTCCCCGAAGGGGACCCCTAGTCGATATCGGGGTAGATGGAGGGGGGCGGACCGGGGGTGCCAGGGCCGTTGCAGACCCAGCACGTGGAATCGACGGCGCCCGTCCAGGCCACCTCGCAGAGGGCGCAGCTCATGCGCAGGCCCACCCGGCGGTAGCGGGGCACGATCGAGTTGGCACGGAAGTGACTGCTCACCTCACCCGTATCGGCGGCCGCAGAGCCGGCCTGAGCGAAAACCGAAGCGGGCTCAGGTCCGGAGGCCGATGTGGGCGACCGTGCGCATCCCCACCGTCACCTCGCCCCCCAGCTCCAGCACCAGGGCGGCCACCGCGGTCATCAGCTCCACCCGGTCGGGCACGGGGAGCAGGCGGTGGGCCGAGCTGGAGCACAGCCAGCCCACGAGGCCGACGGAGTCGAGCCGGCGCTCCCACCGGTGCTCGTGGTAGGTCCAGCCCCGGAAGCGGGTGGCGGCACCCACGTGGTCTCGGGGCGGATCGAAGTCTCGGGCCTCCATACCGGGCCAAATGGCACCGATGCCGGGGGCGAGGCGGGTGTACAGCCGCTCCATGGCCTCCCCCAGCATCCCCTGGTCGTCGAGGGGGTGGTGCCACAGGAGGGCGAGGCGGCCGTCTTCGCTGAGGGCGTCACCCACCCGGGCATAGGCGGTGGACGGGTCGACCCAGTGCCAGGTCTGGGCCGCCACCGCCAGCCGGAACGCCTCCACCGGCAAGCGGGCCTCCTCCAGCGACGCCCGCACCACCGATACGTTGGCCTGGCCGCAGTTCAGCTCGAGCACCGCCGCCATACGGGGGTCGGGCTCAAGGGCGTAGACCGGGCGACCCAAGGCCAGCAGAGCCCGCGTGGACTTGCCGGTACCAGCCCCGATCTCCAGCACCGGGCCTCGCCCGGTGCCCGACACCACGGTCTCCATCAGGTCCCGGGGGTAGCCGGGGCGGAAGCGGTCGTACAGGATCGGATCCTCTCCGAAGACCTGGGCCGCCCGGCGGTCGGGCTCGGGCAGGGGAAGAGGGCCCGACACCGGGCGCACGGGAATGCCCGGCACCAGCTGGGGGCCGGCCTCGGAGGCCTCCCCCGAAGGGGAAAGCCCCTGGTCGGGGAGGGGGGAGGACGCCATCTCAGTAGCCACCTGACCCCAGACTAGGACATCAGACACCACCAATCGACACCGGTGCCGCCCACCCCGCGCCCCTACACTTAAACGATGAGCGAAACCGAACCGGTCCAGCTGCCGCCCAGCCCGTCGCCGTGGCCCACCGTCGACCCGTTCCTGTTCTGCGTCCACCACAACGACCGCTATCCGGCCGGTGACCGCCGGATGGCGCCCGCCGCCTCCCTGGCCGGACGCCAGCTGGGGCAGGACTTCGCCGGCATCGACGGGTGGAACATGTACCACGGGCGGGTGGTGCCCGGTTTCCCCCAGCACCCCCACCGAGGGTTCGAGACCATCACCTTCGCCCGCAACGGCTACATCGACCACAGCGATTCGCTGGGGGCGGCGGCCCGCTTCGGTCGAGGCGACGTGCAGTGGATGACGGCCGGGGGCGGCATCGTCCACTCCGAGATGTTCCCCCTGCTCGACCCGGTCGGCCCCAACCACGTGGAGCTGTTCCAGATCTGGATGAACCTGCCGGCGGCCGACAAGATGGTCACCCCCCACTTCTCCATGTTGTGGAACGAGGACATCCCCCGGGTCGAGCAGACCGACGCTGAGGGCCGCACGGCCACCGTCACCGTGATCGCCGGCCGATTCGGCAGCGAGACCCCGCCCCCTCCTCCCCCGTCGTCGTGGGCCTCCCGGCCGGAAGCCGACGTGGCCATCTGGCACGTGGTGCTCGACCCCGGCGCCCGCTGCACCCTGCCGGCAGCCGCCGGCGATGCCACGGTGCGGGCCCTCTATGTGTTCGAAGGGACGGGCCTGACCGCGGACGGCGTGACCTTCGGCGCCTCGTCGGCGGCCACGGTCGACGCCACCACCGCAACCGACCTGGTGGCCGGGGCCGAGCCGGTAGAGCTGCTGGTGCTACAGGGCCGCCCCATCGCCGAACCGGTGGCGCAGTACGGCCCGTTCGTCATGAACACCGAAGACGAGATCCGCCAGACCTTCGCCGACTACCAGCGCACCCAGTTCGGCGGCTGGCCCTGGCCCGACGACGCCCCCGTGCACCCGGCCGACCGGGGCCGCTTCGCCCGCCACGCCGACGGCCGCATCGAGGAAGCCGGCGTCACCACCCGATCGTGAACGGTGGCGCCCGGCGCTGGAATGTGCGCGCTGGCGCCACCGATCCCGGAAACCACCGATCCCAGGGCGAGGCGGCCTACAGATCGGGGCCCCGATGTGCCGACGCTACCCTGGGGGCGACGAGGGGCCCGAGGTCGACCAGGAGTAACGCGTCCGTGACGTCCCCATCCCCCGGCGGAATTCGCGCCTTGCTGGTCGGCCTGGCCCTGGCTCTGGTCGCAGCGGCCTGCAGCAGCGACCCCGACACCGCCCATCCCGGCGACAACCTGCTCACCGACGGCTCGCTGCCCCCGGCCACCGACACCACCGGCACCACGGCGGCCCCCGCCTCCACGACCACCGTCAGCGGCTCCCTCGACACCGCCATCCCGCCCACCCTCCCACCGGGGGGCGCGTCCACCAGCGGATCAGCGGCGTCCACCGCCCAGCCCGCCACCACGGCCAAGCCGTCGGCCGCCGCCCCCGCCGGAGGAGCACCCGGCCCCGCCCCGGCGGCCACGGTCAAGCCGGTGGCAGCGCCGGCCACGCCCGGCGTGAAGGCCCAGCCCGGCGACCCCAATGACGCCTTCAACGGCGGCGGGCCCGTCCGCTGCCCGGTGTTCCCCGCCGACAACTGGTGGAACCGCGACGTTCGCGGCCTGCCGGTGCACAGCCAGTCGGCGGCGTGGGTGTCGAGCCTGGGCAGCGGCCGGGTCCATCCCGATTTCGGCACCGTGTGGGAGGGCAAGGGCATCGGCATCCCCTACATGGTGGTGAGCGGCTCCCAGCCCCGGGTGCCGGTGAGCTTCGATTACGCCGGCGAGAGCGAGCCCGGGCCCTACCCCATCCCGGCCAACGCCGCGGTGGAGGACGGCAGCGACCGCCACCTGCTGGTGGTCGACGACACGAACTGCAAGCTGTACGAGCTGTTCGACGCCTCCACCAGCGACGGCGGGGCCAGCTGGCACGCCGGCTCGGGCGCCGTGTTCGACCTGGGGTCGAACGGGCTGCGGCCGGCCAGCTGGACCTCGGCCGACGCCGCCGGGTTGCCGATCTTCGCCGGGCTCGCCACCTACGACGAGGTGGTGGTGCAGGGTCACGTCGACCACGCCCTGCGGTTCACCGCCGCCCGCACCCAGAAGGCCTGGATCAAGCCCGCCACCCACTACGCCAGCTCGATCACCGATGCCGGCGTCCCGCCCATGGGGGCCCGGTTCCGACTCAAGGCCAACGTCGACTGCAGTTCGTTCAGCGCCGAGGCCCAGGTGATCTGCGCCGCCCTCAAGACCTACGGCATGTATCTGGCCGACAACGGCAGCGACTGGATGATCAGCGGCGCCCCCGATCCCCGCTGGAACGACCAGGCCCTGGCCGACCTCCACAAGCTCAACGGGTCCATGTTCGAGGCCGTCGACACCGGCGAACCCATCGTCCGCTGATCACCGGGCCCCGTCCCCACCCTGTACCGCTGGCCGTTCTGCGCGACGGAAATCGCGACACGCGGCCGTTCTGCGTCGCGAAACCTCCGGAATTCGCAGAAAACGTGACACAGATCGTGGGCGGGGCGCGATTCCGTCGCGCAGAACGGCCAGTGCCAGGGCTGACGAGGACAGCCGGGGGCGGCCGGCAGGAAGGCTCAGGCGTCGATGCCGAGGTCGTCGAAAGTGGCCATCTCGGCGGCGACGAGGGCCGCCGCCCGGACCAGGGGGTAGGCCAGGGCGGCCCCGGTGCCCTCCCCCAGGCGGAGGTCGAGATCGAGCAGGGGGGCCAGGCCCAGATGGTCGAGCGCCCGGGAGGCAGCCGGCTCCACCGACCGGTGGCCGGCGATCAGGTACCCGGCCACCGCCGGCTGGAGGGCACAGGCTACGAGCGCCCCGGCCAGGGCGATCACCCCGTCCACCACCACCGGAACCCGGGCCGCCGCCCCGGCCAGGCACAACCCGGCCAGCCCGGCGATCTCCAGGCCCCCCACCTCGGCCAGCACGCCCAGAGGATCGAGCGGCTCCAGCGGGGGCCGGCCGGCCAGCCGGGCCAGGGCGTCGGCCACCACCTGCGTCTTGACCGCCAGGGTGGCGTCGTCGATCCCTGTGCCCCGCCCGGTCACCTCGGCCGCCGCCGACCCGGTGAAGGCGGCCACCAACGCCGCCGACGGGGTGGTGTTGGCGATCCCCATGTCTCCGGTGAGCAGGCACCGGGCGCCGTGGTCTTCCACCAGTCGGGTCCCCACCTCCACCCCCAGCAGGGCGGCGGTGGCCGCCTCGGCCCGGGTGAGAGCGGCCTCCACCCGCAGGTTGCGGGACCCGGCCCGCACGGGGCGGTTGACCAGCAGCTCGTGGTCCGACAGCGGGGTGGCCACGCCGGCGTTCACCACCCGCACCCCCAGCCCGTTGGCCCGAGCGATGACGTTGATGGCGGCCCCGCCCCGGCAGAACCCGGCCACCATCTGAGCCGTGACATCCTGGGGCCAGGGGCTGACCCCCTCGGCGTGCACGCCGTGATCGGCGGCGAACACCACCACCACAGCCGGTTCGGGCGTCGGGGCCGGGCTCACTCCGGCGATGGCGGCCAGCTGGACACAAAGGGACTCGATCCGGCCCAGCGACCCCGGCGGCTTGGTCAGCCTCGAGTCCCGCAGCCGGGCCGCCTCCGCTGCCTCTCCGCTCAGCCCCCGGACCGAGCCCACCACCTCGGCCAGCGCCACCTCGGCCGGCGATCCGGGCGCCAGCTGGCCGCGGACCCCCGCCGACACGATCTCGTGTCCGGGGTCGTCGCCGGTGAGGGCTCCCGACACCAGATCGGACGCAGACGACGACAGCGGGGATCGCTCGGACGGCATGGCGACCAGTGTGGAGCATGAGGCTACGATCCGGACCATGTTGGCGCCCGACGCGAGAGTCGTGATGGTGTCGGGAGCGGGCCGCGGCATCGGCCGGGCCGTGGCCGAACGGCTCCACGCCGACGGGTTCCACCTGAGCCTGGGCGCCCGCCGCCCCGAGCAGTTGGAGGATCTGGTGGCCTCCTGGTCCCCCGCCGGTGCCACCCGGGGCCCCGACGGCACCGAGCCGGCCGCCGTGCTGTGCCACCGATTCGACGCCGCCGACCCGGCCAGCTCTGAGGACTGGGTGGCGGCCACGGCCGAGCGCTTCGGCGGTATCGACGCCCTGGTCAACAACGCCGGTGTGCTGGCCCCCTTCGCCGTCGACGCCTTCGATGAGGAGGCGCTCGACACCATGTGGGCCGTCAACGTGAAGGCCCCGGCCCGGCTCACCTCGCTGGCCTGGCCTCACCTGTGCCGGTCGGGCCACGGGCGGGTGGTCAACCTGGCGTCGCTGTCGGCCAAGCGGGTCCGCAACGGCTTCGCCCCCGGCTACGCCATGACCAAGCACGCCCTGCTGGCCCTGACCCACGCCACCCGCCAGGCCGGCTGGGACCACGGTGTGCGGGCTGTCGCCCTGTGCCCCAGCTTCGTGGACACCGCCATGATCGCCGGCGTCGACCCGGGGCCGGAGCCGATCGTGCAGCCGGCCGACGTGGCCGAGCTGGTGAGCATGGCTCTGTGTCTGCCCGATCACCTGTCGGTACCCGAGATCGTGGTGAACTGCCGTCGTGAAGACCTCTTCTGACACCGACCGGCTCCGGCCGGAGCCGTCGGCCCGGGCGCTCGACCCGGCCGGGCTGGCGGTGCTGAAGGAGGTGGAGCAGCGCGTGCTGTGGCTGGCCACCCGGATCGTGGATGCAGCCAACCGGCGGCCGGCGGAGCCGATCAAGGTGGGCGGGCATCAGGCGTCGTCGGCCTCGATGGTGTCGATCATGACCGCCCTGTGGTTCGCCCACATCAACGGCGAAGACAAGGTGGCGGTCAAGCCCCACGCCTCGCCCGTCTACCACGCCATCAAGTACCTCACCGGCGAGCTGCACCGGTCCTACCTCACCACACTGCGCCAGCGGGGCGGGCTCCAGGCCTACCCGTCGCGCACCAAGGACCCGGACGTGGCCGACTTCTCCACCGGGTCGGTCGGGCTGGGGGCGGTGGCCCCCCTGTTCTCGGCCGCCACCCGCCGCTACGTCGACCGGCACTTCGGGCCACTACCGTCGGCCCGCTTCATCGCCACGGTGGGCGACGCCGAGCTCGACGAGGGCAACGTGTGGGAAGCCATCAGCGATCCCACCACGGCCGATCTCGGCAACTTCACCATGGTGATCGACCTCAACCGCCAGAGCCTCGACCGGGTGATCCCCGACATCCAGGCCACCCGGCTGATGCAGTTCTTCGGCGACGCCGGCTGGCATGTGGCTGTGGCCAAGTACGGGTCCCGCCTCACCACCGCCTTCGCCGAGCCGGGGGGAGACGCCCTGCGGGCCCACATCGACGCCATGCCCAACGAGGCCTACCAGTCGCTGTTCGCCCTCTCCGGCCCAGCCGTGCGCCACAAACTGCTGCAGGGAGCCGACGCCGCCGTGCGGGGCTGGGCCGCCAACCACGACGACGGCGAGCTGAAGACCATCGTCACCGACCTGGGCGGCCACGATCTGGGCCTCCTGGTGCGGACCCTGCGATCGTGCGACGAGCACACCGACCGTCCCAGCGCCGTGTTCGCCTACACCATCAAAGGCTGGGGCCTGCCCATCGCCGGCGACCCACTGAACCACTCCGCCCTCCTCACCCCGGAGCAGATCGACGCCTTCCGGGAACGGTTGGGCCTCACCCCGGCCACCGAGTGGGACCGGTTCGATCCGGGCTCCCCCGCCGGCCAGCTGTGCGCTGCGGTGGGGGCCGACATCAACAACGCCCCGCCCGTTCCCCGGCCGGTGCTGCCGGTCCCGGTGGCGGCCGGTGGCCCGCTGGCCACCTCGGGCCAGGTGTCGACCCAGGAGGCCTTCGGCCGGGTGCTTACCCGCCTGGGTGACGTGCCCGGCCTGGCCGAGCGGATCGTCACCACCGCCCCCGACGTGTCGATCTCCACCAACCTGGGCGGTTGGATCAACAAGACCGGCGTGTTCTGGCCCACCGAGCGCGACGACCACGGCGGGGCCGACAGGCTGCTCAAGTGGGCCCCCTCCCCCACCGGACAGCACATCGAGCTCGGCATCTCGGAGATGAACCTGTTCATGCTCCTGGGCCAGCTGGGGCTGAGCCACGAGCACCACGGCCAGCACCTGTTGCCGGTGGGCACGGTCTACGACCCGTTCGTGCTCCGGGGCCTCGACGCCCTGATCTACGGCCTCTACAACGGGAGCCGGTTCGTGGTGGCCGGCACCCCGTCGGGGGTGACGTTGGCCCCCGAGGGCGGGGCCCACCAGAGCACGATCACGCCGTCGGTGGGGGCCGAGCTCCCCGGCATCAACTACGTGGAGCCGGCGTTCGCCGCCGAGGTGGACTGGCTCCTGTGCGACGCTCTGGCCCGCCTGGGCACACCCGACGGCGAGTCGTGCTACCTACGGCTCAGCACCCGCCCGATCGACCAGGGCCTGCTGGCCCCGGTGGTGGAGCGGCTGGGGGCCGAAGGGCTGCGGGCCCAGGTGCTGGCCGGGGGCTACCGGCTGGTGGAGCGGCCGCCGTCGGGCGGGCCCGGGGTCACGATCGTCACCACCGGGGTCACCGTGGTGGAGGCGGTGGCAGCGGCCGAAGCCCTCGACGGCGAGGGCGTAGACGCCACCGTGGTCCATCTCACCAGCCCCGACCGGGTGTTCCGGGCCTGGCAGGCGGCCCGTCGCCGGGCCATCGAAGGCGGGCTGGCCGCAATCCCCGGCACCCATCTCGACGCCCTGGTACCGCCGGCCGAGCGGTCCCGGCCGGTGGTGAGCGTCCACGACGCCGCCAGCCACTCGCTGGCCTGGCTGGGCTCGGCCCTCGGAACCCGTCAGCTCCCGCTGGGGGTCGACCGTTTCGGCGAGTCCGGCACCATCGCCGACCTCCACGCCCTGACCGGCATCTCCGCCGATCACATCCTCAACGCCGCCCTGCTGATGGTGGGTTGACGCCGCTGGGGCGCCAGCCCCCGGAAGATCAGGCGAACACCGGGGCGAAGGCCAGGGCCATGAAGCTCACGCTGGTGAGGCCGATGATCGCTGCCAGGATCTGAATCTGTCGCATTGGGGTTGTCCTCCTCGCCGGCCCCGTTTGGCCGTGGATCCATCGTCCACCAGCCGGACCGGTTTGAGATCGGGGATCCCCCTCGTCGCGTGAGTGTCACATAGGGGGATCCCGACGACCCAGGGGGCTCGCCGCCCCCGCCGCCTTCGGCGGCTCCCCATCGCCGTTGGGGCCTCCTCCCCACCGGCCCCGGCCTACGGCCGGGTTGACCCATGGGGACTAGGCGATGACGGCGACGGCCTCGATCTCGATCAGCCACTCCGGCGCGGCCAGCGCCTGTACTCCCACCAGCGTGCTGGCCGGTGGGTTGTCGCCCGAAAGGTACGAGCCCCGCACCCCGGCGATCACGGCCCGCATGGCCGGCTCGTAGCCCACCACGTAGGTGGTGATCTTCACCACGTCGTCGAAGGTGGCGCCGGCGGCGGCCAGCGCCACCTGCAGGTTCTCCATTACCTGGCGGGTCTGGGCCTCGAGATCGCCCGACCCCACGGTGGCCCCGGAGGCGTCGACGGCCACCTGACCCGAGATGTAGACGGTGGTGCCACCACTGGCGGCGACGACATGGGTGTAGGCCGGGTTGTTCGACAACCCCTCGGGCTTGATGAAACGATTGGGCATCCGGGGGATCGTAGCTGGGGCCCGCCATGGGCTGCCCGGCGATGTTACGCTGCCTTGATGGCTGAGTACACCTCCCGGGAACACCACCCCGCCTTCGAGGAGTACTGCGAGACGATCTTCGAGCTGGCCGAAGACGGTCACAAGGTGATCCAGGCCCGCATCGCCGACCGGTTGGAGGTCTCCCGCCCGGCTGTGTCGGAGATGATCCACCGCATGGTGGAAGCCGATCTGGTGCACCTCCGAGGCGGCACGATCGAGCTCACCGAGACCGGGTTGACCCTGGCCAACACGATGGTGCGGCGCCACCGCCTGGCCGAGCGCTTCCTCACCGACATGCTCGGCCTGTCGTGGGCCGAGGCCCACCACGAGGCGGGCAAGTGGGAGCACGTGATCAGCCCGGTGGTGGAGTCGGCCCTCCAGTCGGTGCTCGACAACCCCACCACCTGCCCCCACGGCAACCCGATCCCGGGCTCCACCTACGCCGAGGCCCAACCGCTGGTGTCGCTGTCGAACCTTCCCATCGGGGCCGACGCCACGGTGAAGCGGATTCCCGAGGAGCTCGAGTTCACGCCCGGGCTGCTCGAGTTCCTGGAAGCCAACCATCTCCAGCCGGGGGCGGTGGCCAAGGTGATCACCAGCTCGCCCGACGGCACCACCACGGTGGAGATCGAGGGGCAGGTCGTGGGCATCAGCGCCTTTACCGCCGAGCGCATCCTCGTCGCCCAGCACTAGGTGTCCCCTTCGGGGACCTGGAGTTTCGCCTGCGGCGAAACATCCGGGTGTTCCCTTCGGGAATCTCGAGTTCGCCTACGGCGAACGTCGCAGTGTCCCCTTCGGGGACCTGGAGTTTCGGCTGCGGAGTTTCGCCTGACGTCGCGGCCGCTCGTGCGATGATGGCGGCCATGTGGGACCCCGAGCACTACCTCCGCTTCGCCGACCACCGGACCCGTCCCGGGGTGGAGCTGCTGGCCCGGATACCCGACGTCGCCGACCCCCGGCGGGTGGTGGATCTCGGTGCCGGCACCGGCCACCTCACCGCCCTGCTGGCCCAGCGGTGGCCGGGGGCCAGCGTCACCGGGGTCGACGGCGACCCGGCCATGGCGGCCCGGGCCCGGGCCGACCATCCTGATCTGGCCTGGGTCACGGCCGATCTGGCCACCTGGGAGCCCGACGGCATGGTGGACGTGCTGTACTCCAACGCCGCCCTCCATTGGCTCGATGACCACGCCTCGCTGTTTCCCCGCCTGAGATCCTGGCTGGCCCCCGGCGGGGTGCTGGCGGTGCAGATGCCCGACAACTGGGCCGCCCCCACCCATCGGATACCGGCCGACGTGCTCGACATCGAGCCTCCCGGCGGTGACCACTGGCCGAGTGCGGCGGTGGCGGCCCTAATGCGGGACCGGCTGGTCGCCCCCGAAACCTACGCCGGGTGGCTGGCGCCGGCGGCGGCGCTCGACCTGTGGCGCACCACGTACTACCAGCGACTCACCGGTGACGATCCCGTGTGGCAGTGGACCACCGGATCGCTACTGATCCCGGTGCTGGAGGCCCTGGGCCCCGAGCAGAACCGGTTCGCCGCCGAGGTCAAGGCCCGCTACCGCCAGGCCTACCCGCCCGACGCCGATGGCGTGGTCACCCTGCCGTTCTCCCGCCTGTTCCTGGTGGCCCAGGCGCCGGTCTGACCCCGTCGGCCTCCCGGACCGGCTCGGCCGTCAGGTGGGCGAGCCGAGTTCCTCGGCGATGATCTCGTGACACAGGAGCAGGCATTCGGCGCAGATGCGAGGGGCCGCCCCGTCGTGGTCGGCCATGGTCTCGACCTGGTCGCCGGCCTTGCCGCAGAACGAGCAGCGAAGGGTGGCGTCCACCGGTGCCAGACGGCCGGCAGCAGCGGCCACGCAGCCGTCGCAGATCCTGGTGTCCGGCCCGGCGATCAGCTTGGCCACCTCGGCCTGGCTGCGATCGCAGAACGAGCAGGCCAGCATGCCCGCCGTCCGCCGCCGGCGCCGGCCCGGCACCCCACCCGACTCTTTGACGATCTGGTGGATGCGCTGGCGGCTCAGGCCCACGGCGTCGGCGATCTCCTGCAGCGACCCGCCGGTGGCGTGCAGCACCCGGATGGCGTGCTGGAGGTTGGCCTCGGCCACAGCCAGATCCCGCTGGCGGTCGGCCACGTTGGTCATGGCCCGGCGGACCCCGGCCAGCGACTGTTCGTCGAGCATGGAACGGAACGTACGCCCGATACCGGATAGTGTCAAGTGTCTCTAGACACTAGACGTGGCGGATCGGGTAGGCTGAAGTATGGCCCGGTTCCTCATCACCTCGCTGGTGCTGACGATCGCCCTCAACGTCGTGATCCGGCTCATCCCGGGCCTGCCCGACCGGCTCGGCCGGTGGATGGCCTCGCTGGCCGCCCCACCCCCGCCGACTCCCGGGGAGGCGGCCGGGCCCGACGACCGGCCCGGTCGCCCTTCTCCCCGGGCTCGGGTCTACGTGCCGTGGAAGGCGATGATCGTCGGCTCGATCGTGCTGACCGTGGCCCTCAACCTCGTCGGCCTTCTCCTGCGCTGACCGGCCCGATGGATCGCCCCAACCGCCGCCCGCTCACGATCTGGGTCCGCCCAGCGGCGTCGGTGGCGGTGGTGGCCCTCGTCGCCTCGCCCGCCCTGCGTCAGCGTGACAGCTATCCCCTCTCCACCTACCCGGTCTACGCCGAGGCCCGACCGGCCACGGCCGAGTTGCCGACGGCGGTGGGGGTGACGGCGGCGGGTGACCGGATCCGGCTCTCCCCCACCGCCATCGGCGCCAGCGACGACCCGCTGATCGTGGCCGACCGGGTGGCCGACTCCATCGCCGGCGGCCGGGCCGAGCACCTCTGCCTCGCCATCGTCGAACGGGCCGTCGTCGAACGACCCCGGCTCGTCGGCGTGGAGGTGGTGACGGAGACGGTCGACCTGGTGGCGACAGCCATCGATGGGGCGACGCCGCCCGCGGCCCGCACCGTTCACGCTCGCTGCCCGGTGGCACCGTGATCGGCCGGTGGCTCGCCCCGCCAGCGCCGGCCCGGCGCCTGGCCTTGTTCCGGGTACTGGTGGCGGCCTTCGCCCTGGCCTACCTGACCGTGCGCTTCCCCGCCTTCTGGGCCACCGCCACCCTCACCGACGGGTTCGACCCCGTGGGGGTGCTGGCCCCGCTCGACCGGCCGCTGCCGGCCGGTGCCGTTCGGGCCCTGGTGCTCGCCGCTCCCCTGCTGGCGGCGGCCGTGACCGTCGGCCTGTGGTTCCGGGTCACCGGCCCGGCCTTGGCCGCCGTGCTGACGGTGGTCCTCACGTACCGGTCGTCGTGGGGGCGCCTGCTCTACTTCGACAACCTGCTTCTGCTCCACACCCTGGTGCTGGCGTTCTCCCCCGCCGCCGACGACCTCGCTCTCCGCCTCCCGCCGGCCCTTCGGCGACGAACACTGCCGTCAGGGCCACCAGGGCGGCACCTCCCGTCAGAGTTCTCCCCCGGAGACCGAAGTGACTCCCGCTACGGGTGGCCGCTGCGATTGTGCGCCCTCGTCACCGTCACCACCTACGTTCTGGCCGGGGTGGCCAAGCTCCGCACCGGCGGCCTCGATTGGCTGAGCGGCGACACCCTGGCCCATCACGTGGCCTTCTCCGCCGCCCGGCTGGAGGTGCTGGGCGGCACACCGTCGCCGGCGGCCCGGCTGGTGCTGAGCCACAGCACCTGGCTCCTCGCCCCGGCGGCGTTGTCCACCGTGATCCTGGAGCTGGGAGCGCCGCTGGCTCTGTGGCCCCGCCTCCGCACCCCGTGGGTCGTCGGCCTGTGGGCCTTCCACGCCGCGGTGGCCGCCACCATGTTCGTGCTGTTCCCCTATCCCCTGGCCGCCGTGGCCTTCGCCCCCCTGTACCCCCTCGAACGGTGGCGCTGGCCATGGCGGGGACGGCCCCGCCGCCGGGGCGCCGCCCTCGACGTGTGACTTGGGGCCCTGTCGGCCCGGCCCCTCCCGCATGACGATTGGCCCATGAGTGCCAACAGCAGCGCCGAACCGAAGGCCATCGGCCCCCAGACCCCAGTCCAGACGCTGATGACCCGGGCTGTGGCCCGGATCTCACCCGACGCCCGACTCCAGGAGGTGGCCCAGAAGTTGGCCGCCATGGAGACCGGGGCGTTGGCCGTCGGCACCACCACCGCCATCATCGGCATCGTGTCGGAACGGGACCTCACCCGGGCCTTCGGACGATCCGAGAGCCCCGACGGCGTGCGGGCCGGCGACATCGCCTCCACCAACCTGATCTGGTGCTCCCCCCGAGCCACGGCGGCCGAGGCGGCTCGCACCATGTGTGAGAAGGGCATCCGCCACCTGCTGGTGGGCGACGGCGAGCTCCAGGGCATCGTGTCGGCCCGCGACCTGCTCGAAGCCCTCCTCGTCGATCCCTGAGCCAGCCCGGTCCGCTAGGCGGTGTTCGCCGGAGGCGAACCCGGGGCGCCCGAAGGGCGCACCTCAGTGGCCGGGCGGGATCGCCCCGGGGCCCGAGAGGTACTCCGTCTGGTGGCGGAGCAGATGGGCCGGGCCGTGGGGGTGGTTGAGCGTGGCGTTCTCGCCGTAGAGCCGTTCCTTGGTCCAGGCCGTGATCTCCCGGTTGCCGGCCACCCGGAGCAGGTCAGCCGCCATGGCCTCAGCCGCCGCCGCCACCTCGTCGGCCGCCACCGCCTGCTGGACGATGCCGGCGGCCAGCGCCTCGGCCCCCGTCCACCGCTTGGCCAGTAACACCGTCTGGTGGAACGCCGGCCGGGGCATCTTGTGGCGGAACAGGGCCAGCTCGGGCTCAGGGATGGCGAAGCCGAGCTCCACCTCGTTGGCGCACAGGTAGCCCCGGTCGGCCCGCATCACCCGAACGTCGTGGCACATGGCGATCATCAGCCCGGCCCCGAAGGCGTGTCCGTTGACGGCGCACACCGTGGGCAGGGGGAAGGTGATCATGCGGGCGAACAGGGCCATGGCCTCGGTGGCGAACACCCGGCGGTCGCCGCCGGGATGCTCGCCCTTCGACGTGATCCAGGCCAGATCGAGCCCGTTGGAGAAGAACCGGGGATCGGCCGAGGTGGTGACGAGCACGGCCGGTCCCGGCGTCGCCTCCACCTCGTCGAGGGCGGCGTCGAAGGCCCGGGTGAACGACGTGTTCCACCGGTTCTCCCCATCGGCCATCGTGAGCACCACCACGGTGCCCCGCTCGTGCTCCCGGCGCTCGATCTCGAACGGTCCGCTCATGTCGTCTGTCCTTCCCTGCCCCGCCGCCCAGCCGACGGCTCAGCCGTTCAGCTCACGGTAGACGGCGGTCTCGATATCCACGAACAGCTGGTGGGTCCGGGGGTCGGCGAAGGGCACGATCTGGCTGGCGTACACCCCGGCCACGTCGTTGTGCAGGTCGATCCAGTAGAACGAGTTGGCCAGGCCGGCCCACATGAGCCCGCCGGCCGGGCGCCCGGTGGGGGCCGGCTCCTCGTTGATCTGGAACGTGAGGCCCCAGCTCTTGGCCACCCCGGGGAAGAACTCGGCGTCGTGGGAATAGCCCGGATTGGCCGTCTTCAGCAGCTCCACCCGCAGGTCACCCATGTTGTTGCGGGTCATCTCGGCCACCGTCTGGGGCTCGACCACCTGCGTGCCGCCAGCCCGGCCCCGGTTGAGGAACAGCTGGAGGAAGCGGGCGTAGTCGACGATCGTGCTGTACAGCCCGCCCCCGCCCATCTCGAACTCGGGCTCCTGGGGGATCTCGAACTCCATGGGCACGAGCGAGCCGTCTTCCAGGCGGGCGTGCATGTCGGACAGGCGGCAGCGCATGTCGCCGGTGATCCTGAATGCCGTGCTGGTCATGCCGAGAGGGGCGAAGATGTGCTCAGCCATGTAGGCGCCGAGGCTCTGACCCGTGGCCGCTTCCACCATGAGGCCGGCGTAGTCGATGTTGGTGCCGTAGAACCACCGGTCGCCGGGGTCGAACACCAGCGGCATGGTGAGGGCGCTCTTCATGCAGCTGATGACCCCCGGGTTGCCGGTGAGCTCGGCGTAGCGGGCCAGGTCGTCGCTCCAGATGTCGTAGCCGAACCCGGCCGTGTGGGTGAGGAGGTGACGCAGGGTGATGTCCCGGGCCGGCGGCCGGGTGAGGGGCTGGCCGTCGTCGCCGAAACCGGTGAGGACCGGGAGTTCACCGAGGATCGGAAGTACCTCCCGGGCCGGCGAGTCGAGCCCGAGATTGCCCCGCTCCACCTGCTGCATGGCAGCCAGGCCGGTGACGGCCTTGGTCATCGAGGCGATCCAGCACACCGTGTCGGTGCCCATGGCCGCCCCGCTCACCGACGACCGGAGCCCGGCCGCCGCCGAGGCGGTCACCCCGTCGGGCCCCACGATGGCGGCGTTGGCCCCGATCACGTCGCCGTTCGCCACGCCCCTGTCGAGGATCTCCTGGATCTCGTCCTGCACGCCCACCGTTTGCTCCTTCGTCTCGTCAGCCACGCCTCGCGACTCTAGGCCATCGACGCTGAGCCCACCGTCACATCGGGCCCTCCCGGGCCATCCAGACCCCTGGATGGAGTCGATTCCCCCAGACGGCCCCTTGCGGGGTGAAACTCCCGACCGCCCCGGGAGGCAATCCCCTATGGTGGCCCCAGGGGTAGGGGGGTGTCCCCGATCACCGGGCAAGCGGGGCGACGTACGTTGATCTCAGCAAGGAACCCCACACAAACAACAAGCATCCAACGGAGGGAATGCAATGGACGAGGAAGTCGCACGTCTGAAGGAACTGTTCGAGGAGTACTTCGGCAGCTGGGAAACCGGGCAGCCCGCTCCTCCGCTCCCCGAGGAGCTGACCGAGGCCGCCGAGGACGTCAGCCCGGAAGACTTCACCGCCGCTCTGCGCGAGGCGCTGATTGCGGAGGGCTTGACTGAAGCGCAGGCCGACGAGGTCATTGATGCGGTCGAGGCCGAGGAAGGCTGGGGATCGGTGTCCCCCACCGACACCTTCGAGATCGTGGTCAACAACAACGTCACCAACATCGACCAGAGCATCCACGCCGATCAGGTCCACGGCAACCTGGTACAGCAGAACACCTCGACCGTGGCCAACGCCACCGGCGAGGGCTCCGTCGCCGGTGACGAAGTGGCCGGCAACCAGGTCCAGACGGGCGACGGCCAGCAGGTCGGGGGCGACTCCGGCGTGCAGAACCAAGGCGACAACTCAGGCCAGCAGGCCGGGGCCAACGCCCACGCCGACAACGTCACCTCGGGCAGCAACAACGAGGTCGCCTCGGACGAGGCGAGCGGCGTCGGTGACGGTCACACCACCCTGTCCGACGTGACCACCGACGACTCGTCGCTCGCATTCGGCACCGGCTCGGCCACCACCGACGCTGCCAACACCACCAACTTGACCCACACGGAGAGCTTCGACGACCACACGTCGGACTCCTACAACACCGAGCTGAGCGACGACGACAGCCAGTACAACTCGACCTCGATCAACACCGAACCCGACGTCTACGAGGAGCCGGTCTACGCTGGGCCGGGCACCGAGGATGCCGAGGGCAAGGGCCACGGCTACCACGAGAAGGACGACTACGATCCCCACGACGGCTACGAGGACGACTACGACGTCGACCAGAGCAACAGCATCGTCGATGTGAACTGATCGGCAGATCCGGGAGCGGGCCCGTCAACGCCGACGGTCTCGATCCCCCAAGCCTGCAAAGGGCCCCGGCACCCGCCGGGGCCCTTTGGCCGTTTTCCGGGGGGCTGCGCCCCCGCGCCTTTCCGGGGGCCCCAAACCCCATAGGGGCCTAGAGCTGGAAGCGGTAGCCGATACCAGGCTCGGTGATCACGTGACGGGGCTGGGCCGGCACGGGCTCCAGCTTGCGGCGGATGTTGGCGAAGTGGACCCGCAGATAGTTGCTCTCCCGCTCGTAGGCCGGGCCCCACACCTGCTGGAGGAGCTGACGCTGGGTGACGAGCTTGCCCGGGTGCCGGGCCAGCACCTCCAGCAATCGCCACTCGATCGGCGTGAGTGACACGGGCCGGGCGGCGGCCGTGACCGTGCGGTCGGCCAGGTCGATCACCAGCTCCCCCGCCATCACCACCGGGAGCGCCTCGTCCCGCCCGGCCGCCCGGCGGGTGACGGCTCGGATCCGGGCCAACAGCTCCCCCATGCCGAACGGCTTGGTCACGTAATCGTCGGCCCCGGCATCGAGGGCCTCCACCTTGTCCCGCTCCGACTCGCGCACCGACAGCACGATGATGGGCATCTCGCTCCAGCCCCGGAGGCCCCGCACCACCTCGATCCCGTCGATCCCGGGCAGACCGAGATCGACCAGGGCCAGGTCGACGGGCTGCTCGGCGGCCAGCCGCAGCCCCTCTTCGCCGGTGGCAGCGAGCTCCACCTCGTAGCCCCGGGCCCGCAGATTGATGCCCAGGGCCTTGCGGATCTGGGGCTCGTCGTCCACCACGAGCATCCGCAAGCCCGACTCAGCGCTCATCGTCCCCGCCCTCCGCCCCGCTGGCGACACAGCCCGGAGCCACCGGCAGGGCCACGACCATCGTCATGCCGCCGCCCGGCGTGGTCTCCGGCGTCAGTCGACCCCCCATGGCTTCCATCAGCCCGCGGGCCACCGACAGCCCGAGGCCGACGCCGCCGCTCCCGGGCCGGTCGCCCAGCCGCTGGAAGGGCTCGAACAGCAGATCGTGGTGGGCCGGATCCACCCCCGGCCCGTGATCGACCACCCGCAGCTCCACCTCCGAGCCCAGCGCGCTGGCCGCCAGGCGGATAGCTTCCGGCTCACAGACCCGGAGGGCGTTGGAGACCAGGTTGGCCAGGGCCCGCTCCAGCAGTCCCGGGTCGACCAGCACCGCCGGCAGCGTGGGTGGCAGGTCGAGGACGAAGCCGGCGTCCCCCAAGCCGGCCGAGCGGAGCAGCGCCGGCACCAGGTCGTCGAGGTCGACGGGCACAGCATGAACGGCCACCGCCTCCGCCCCCAGCCGGCTGGCGTCGAGCAGGTTCGCCACCATCCGGTCGAGCCGGTCCACCTCGGTGTCGATCGCTTCGAGCAGGGAGGCCCGGTCGGACGGGGTGAAGGCCACATCCTCGTCGAGGAGGCTGGTGGCCGCCGCCTTCATCGACGCCAGCGGGGTTCGCAGGTCGTGCGACACCGCCCGCAGCAGGGCCAGGCGGAGGGCGTCGGCCTGTTCGTCGACCTCCCGCCGGGCCGCCGCCTCCCGGAGCCGGCGTTGCTCGAGGGCGGAACTCACGTGGGAGGCGAACACCGCCAGCAGGCGGCGCCGATCGGCCGTCAACGGGCCCGTCACCATCAACTCGCCTTCGGGCATGGCCATCGACACGGTGCTCTCGGCTCCGGCCGTCGGCGGCGACCCGGCCGTCGCCACCACCACGTCGTTGCGGGTGACCGCCGCGCCCTCCAGGCCGAGCCAATCGACCATGCGTCCCAGGATCATCGGCAGCGGCTCATCGATGGTGGCGATGTCGACCGCCACCCGGGCCAACGTCTCGGCCTCCGCCCGGCCCCGGGCCGCCTCCGACGAACGGGTGGCCAACGAGTTGACCAGCACCCCGACGGCCAACCCCAGGGAGAGAAAGAGCAACAACCCCATCAGGTCGGAGGGCCTGCTGATCGTCCAGGTGTGAATGGGCGGCGTGAAGTACCAGTTGAGCAGAGCGGCGGCCAGGAGCGAAGCGGTGACCGCCGGCCCGGTGCCACCCACCGCAGCGGCGGCCAGCACCACCAGTTGGAAGAGCAGCAACCGACCGGCCTGGTCGACCGACGTGCGGGTGCGGGTGAGCGCGGCGGCCAGGAGCACCGTTCCCGCCACCGCCAGCAACCAGCCGGCGGCCCGCCGCCGGACCGGGAGCACCGCTGCCGGCAGCAGTCGGCGGACGGCGGACGGCCAGGGGCGGCGCCGCTGCCCGGCGAGCCGGCCCCGCGACGGGGCTCGGGGCTGGTCGCGGGGAGAGATCACATGCACGTCGGTCCCGCCCGACCCTCGGATCACGTCGTTCACGAACGATCCCCGCACCAGCTCCTCCCAGCGGCTCCGTTGGGACGATCCGACCACCAGCTGGGTGACGTTGGCCGACCGGGCGAACCCGGCCAGGGCCGCCGCCGGATCGGCCGCCACCAACTCGTGGTAGGTCCCGCCGACGTCGGCCAGCAGACGCTTGTGTTCGGCCAGCTGGTTCTCCCCGCCGGCGGGACGCCCGTCGGCCGGAGCCACGTGCACCCCCACCAGCTCGGCGTGGCTCCGCTGGGCGATCCTGGCCGCCCGGCGGATGATGTGGGCGTTGCCGTAGCGGCCCGTGATGCCAACCAACACCCGCTCCCTGGTCTCCCACGGCGTGACGATCTCATGGCGGGTCCGGTAGTCGGCCAAGGCCTCGTCGACCCGGTCGGCCACCCACAGCAGGGCCAACTCCCGCAACGCCGACAGATTGCCGGGGCGGAAGTAGTTCGCCAGGGCGGCGTCGACCTTGTCGGCGGAGTAGACGTGGCCGTGGGCCAACCGGTGGCGCAACGCCTCCGCCGTGAGGTCGACCAACTCCACCTGTTGAGCCGAGCGCACCACCTCGTCGGGGACGGTCTCCCGTTGGCGAACGCCCGTGATCGCCTCCACCACGTCGTTCAGCGATTCGAGATGCTGGACGTTGACGGTGGAGACCACGTCGATGCCGGCGTCGAGCAGGCTCTGCACGTCCTGCCACCGCTTGGCGTTCCGCCCCCCGGGGACGTTGGTGTGGGCCAGCTCGTCGACCAGGGCCAGCTCGGGGTGGCGGGCCAGCACGGCGTCGAGGTCCATCTCCTCGGCCTCCGTGCCCCGATAGCGCCGCCGGGTTCGGGGCACTACCTCGAGGTCACCGATCTGGGCCGCCGTGTCGACCCGGCCGTGGGTCTCGACCCAGGCCACCACCACGTCGGTGCCCCGGCCGCGGCGGCGACGGCCCTCGTTGAGCATGGCGTAGGTCTTGCCCACGCCAGGGGCGGCCCCCAGGTAGATGCGGAGCTGACCGCGGGCCACGGCTCAGGCACCGAGGGCGGCCAGCCCGGCGTTCAGCTCGACCACGTTGACCCGGGGCTGGCCCAGCACCCCGGCGGTACGCCCCCTGGTGGCGGCATCGATGGCGGCCAGGACCGGATCCAGGGGAAGACCCCGGCCGGCCGCCACCCGCGGCGCCTGGAGCCGGGCGTTGGCCGGTGAGATGTCGGGATCGAGGCCGGAACCGGAGGCGGTGACCGCATCGATCGGCACCTCGGTGCCGTCGGCCAGGCCGTTGTCGCGCCGGTAGGCGCCGGCCCGCTCGGCGATCGTCGCCAGGAGTTCGGGATTGGTGGGGCCCAGGTTGGAGCCCCCGGAGGCGGCTGCGTCGTAGGCGGCGCCCGGGCTGCCGGCGGCCGAGGGCCGGGGGTGGAACCAGGTCGGACCGTCGAACGGTTGGGCCAGCAGCGCCGACCCCGCCGGCCGGCCATCCACGGTGACGATCGAGCCGTCGGCCCGGCCGGGCATGGCCAGCTGGGCCACGGCGGTCATCCCCAGCGGGTAGACGATGCCCGTGGCCAGGGTGAGCAGGGCGAGCGCAACGAGGGCGGGGCGAAGTTGGCGGATCATCGGAGCACTCCCAGGGCGTTGATGACGAGATCGATGGCTTTGATGCCGACGAAGGGCGCCACCAGACCCCCGGCCCCGTAGACCAGGAGGTTGTGGCGCAGGACCTCGGCGGCGGTGGCGGCCCGCACCCGCACGCCCCGTAAGGCCAGCGGGATGAGGGCCACGATCACCAGGGCGTTGAACACGACGGCCGACAGGATGGCCGAGCGGGGTGAGGCGAGGTGCATGATGTTCAGCCGGTCGAGCTCGGGGTGGCGGGCCACGAACATGGCCGGGATGATGGCGAAATACTTGGCCACGTCGTTGGCGATGGAGAACGTGGTCAGCGCACCCCGGGTCACCAGCAGCTGCTTGCCGATGGCCACGATCTCTATGAGCTTGGTGGGATCGGAGTCGAGGTCGATCATGTTGGCCGCCTCCTTGGCCGCCTGGGTGCCGGTGTTCATTGCCACCCCCACGTCGGCCTGGGAAAGCGCCGGGGCGTCGTTGGTGCCGTCGCCCGTCATCGCCACCAGGTTCCCCCCGGCCTGCTCCGAGCGGATCAGGGCCAGCTTGTCTTCCGGGGTGGCCTCGGCCAGCACATCGTCCACACCGGCCTCGGCCCCGATCGCCCGGGCGGTGCGAGGGTTGTCGCCGGTGACCATGACCGTGCGGATCCCGAGCGCCCGGAGCTGGTCGAACCGTTCCCGCATCCCCGGCTTCACCACGTCGTCGAGCTGGATCACACCCAGCACCCGGGCGGTGTCGGCCACCACCAGCGGGGTACCACCGCCGTCGGCCACCCGGCCCACCACGGTGACGACCTCGTCGGGGAATCCGAGCCCCGCCTCGGTCGCCCAGGCCTGCACCGCATCGGCCGCCCCCTTGCGCACCTGCCGGCCATCGGCCAGGTCGACCCCGCTCATCCGCGTGGCGGCGGTGAACGGTACGAAGACCCCGGCCGGTCCGACCTGGCCGGGATCGGCCACCATGTCCGCCGCCAGATCCACGATCGAGCGGCCTTCGGGCGTCTCGTCGGCCAGGCTGGCCAGCCAGGCCGCCCGGGCCAGGTCGGCCTCGTCCACCCCGTGGGCCGGCACCATGCGGGTGGCCCGTCGGTTGCCGAACGTGATCGTGCCCGTCTTGTCGAGCAGGAGGGTGGAGCAGTCGCCCGCCGCCTCCACCGCCCGACCGCTGGTGGCCAGCACATTGCGCTGGACCAGGCGATCCATCCCGGCGATCCCGATGGCCGACAGGAGCCCGCCGATCGTGGTGGGGATCAGGCAGACGAGGAGGGCCGTGAGCACCACGATCGTCTGGGGGTCGCCGGAGTAGATGGCGAAGGGTTGCAACGCCACCACCGCCAGCAGGAACACGATCGTGAGGCCAGCCAGCAGGATCGACAGGGCGATCTCGTTCGGCGTCTTCTGCCGGTCGGCCCCCTCCACCAGCGCGATCATCCGGTCGAGGAAGCTCTCCCCGGCCCGGGCCGTGATGCGTAGCACGATCCGGTCCGACAGCACCCGGGTCCCGCCGGTGACGGCCGAGCGGTCACCGCCCGACTCCCGGATCACGGGAGCCGACTCCCCGGTGATGGCCGACTCGTCGACGCTGGCGATGCCCTGCACCACCTCCCCGTCGCCCGGGATCAGCTCGCCCGCCTCAACCACACACTCGTCGCCGACGGCCAACGCGGTGGACGCGACCTCGTCGATGGCGCCCCCGGGTCGGCGGACCCGGGCCACCGTCTCGGTCCGGGTCCGACGCAGAGCGGCGGCCTGGGCCTTGCCCCGCCCCTCGGCCATGGCCTCGGCGAAGTTGGCGAACAACACGGTGAACCAGAGCCAGGCGGTGACGGCGCCGGCGAAGATGTTCTCCTGGGCCGTGGCCGAGGCCAGGTCGCGCAGCCACAGGAACGTGGTGCCAGCCGCCCCCACCTCGACCACGAACATCACCGGGTTGCGGGCCATCGTGCGCGGGTTCAGCTTGCGGCCGGCGTCGGCCGCCGCCGGGCCGGCCACGGCCCGATCGAGCAGCGACCGCCGGGGCCGGCCCGGGTGATCGCCCGAGGTGGCCCCAGGGGCGCCGTCGCCGGCGGGCCCGGCCCGGTGGGTGTCGGGTTCCGAGGTGGCGTCGAGGGGGTCGGCGTGACCCGTGAGCATCGGTTTCATGACTGGAGCGCCTCCAGCATCGGGCCCAGAGCCAGGGCGGGGAAGAAGGTGAGGCCGGCCACGATCAGCACCACGCCAGCCACCAGGCCGGCGAACAGCGGGGTGTGGGTGGGGAACGTGCCGGCGGTGACCGGCACCTTGGCCTTGGCGGCCAGAGAGCCAGCGAGGCCGAGCGCCGGCACGATGAGGAGGAAGCGGCCGATCAGCATGGCCAGCCCCACCGTGATGCCGTACCAGTCGCTCCCGGCGGCGAGGCCGCCGAAGGCCGAGCCGTTGTTGCCTGCCCCCGATCCGAAGGCGTAGAGCACCTCGCTCAGGCCATGGGGCCCGGGGTTGGCGATCCCGGCCTGGCCCGGCCCCGCCACCACGGAGGCAGCGGCGAGGGCCAGGATGGCGGCCGGCGCCGCCAGCAGGTAGAGCATGGCCAGCTTCACCTCGGTCGCCTGGATCTTCTTGCCCAGGTACTCCGGTGTCCGGCCGACCATCAGGCCGGCCACGAACACGGCCAGCACGGCGTAGACCACCAGCCCCATCAGGCCCACCCCGACCCCGCCCGGGCTCAACTCGCCGAGGAGGATGTTGACCATCGCCGTCCCTCCGCCCACGGCCGTCATCGAGTCGTGCTGGCAGTTGATCGACCCGCTGGAGGTGGCGGTGGTGGTGGCTGCCCACAACCCGCACCCGGCCGCGCCGAAGCGGGTCTCGGTGCCCTCCATCCAGCCGCCGCCGGCCAACTCCGTCGTCGGGGCCTGGGTCACCCCGGCCGGTGCCCGGCTGTTGCCGCCGGTCTCGGCGTAGGTGGCCACCAGCACCGAGGTGAGCCATAGGCCCACCATCACCGCCAGCAGCACTCTGCCCTGGCGGCGGTCACCCACCAGACGCCCGAAGGCCAGCGGGAAGGCCAGGGGGAGGGCCAGGATGGCCCACACCTGCACCAGGTTGCTCAGCGGGCCCGGGTTCTCGAACGGATGGGCGGCGTTGGCGTTGAAGAACCCGCCCCCGTTCGTACCCAGTTGCTTGATGGCGATCTGGCTCGCCACCGGTCCCCCCGGCACCACCTGGGTTGTGCCGTCGATGCCGGTCACCGGCTGGAGGCCGTGCAGGTTCTGGATCACACCCTGCGACACGAGGAACAGCGCCAGCACGATCGACAGCGGGAGCAGAACCCGGGTGACGGAACGCACGGTGTCGATCCAGAAGTTGCCGATGGTGGCCGAGCCCGAACGGGCGAAGCCCCGTATCACGGCCGCCCCCACCGCCATGCCCACCGCTGCCGACACGAAGTTCTGCACGGTGAGCCCCGCCATCTGGGACAGGTGGCTCAGGGTCGACTCGCCGGCGTAGGCCTGCCAGTTCGTGTTGGTGACGAAGCTGACGGCGGCGTTGAACGACACCAGCGGGCCGACCCCGCTCCGGCCGGTCGGGTTGAGGGGCAGGTGGCCCTGGAGGCGCAGCAGGCCGTACAGACCGACGATCCCCACCAGGCCGAACATCAGCACCGAGCGGGCGTAGGCGTCCCAGCGCTGCTCCCGGTCGGGATCGATGCCGCACCAGCGGTAGAGGCGCTGCTCCACCGGGAGGAACAACCGGTCGAGCGGGGCCGGTTGGCCGGTGTCGTAGACGGCGGCCAGCCAGCGGCCGAGAAGGGGGACGGTGACGGCCAGGGCCACGCCCAGAACCATCAGCTGGAGGAGAGCACCGGCGTCCATCAGAACCGCTCCGGGCGGATGAGCGCCACCAGCATGAAACCGATCAGGGCCACGGCGACGACCAGGCCGGCCCAGTTGTCGATGGAGGCGGTGGTGACGGCGATCATGCCCGCCCCGCCCCGTCCCGGTCAGCGGTGCCATCCCCCGGTTCGCCCCGCGCTGGCGTCGACGGTGGGGGGGCCTCCGCCCAGGCGAAGGTGGCGATGGCCGAGACGTACCAATCGGTGGCGGCCAGGAAGCCGGCGATCGAGGCCAGGAAGAGCAGGTCGGACATCCGAGGCTCCTTTCAGGTGGATGCCTCAGTCGTACCCCTGGCGCCGCCCCTGGTCAGCGGCCTTATCGGCTTCTTGACGCCTCCGCCGACGATCTTGTCGGCCCCGTCACAGCCCCCGGCGCTACCGCACGGGATCAACCCAGAGGAAGGCGAACTCGTCGCCTCTCGCTTCGGGGGTGACGACGACGGCGAGGCCGATGTCGACCTGGTCGACCGGGACGCCCCGCAGGGAGCCCACCACCCGGGGCCCCTCCTCCAGCTCCACCACTGCCGTCACGAACGGGACCTCCTCGATCCAGGCCCGGTCCACGGTGAAGTGGTTGATGGCCAGCGAGTAGAGCGTCCCCCGGCCCGACACCGGCTCGAAGCTGTAGTCCGGCGAATGGCACGATGGGCAGTACCACCGGGGCGGGTGGCGCCAGGTGCCGCAGGCCGAGCACCGCTGGATGTGGAGCATGCCGGTGGCCACCGCCGGCAGGTGGAACTCCAGGTTGATGCCTTCGGGGCGGGGCACGTACTTCTTGGCCACCGGCGCCGGCTGGGTCTGCTCGCTCATGTCTGTCCTTTGCCTTCCGACGTCGTCCTCTAGGCCCGGGCCAGGATGGCGATGCTGCCGTCGCCCAGGTCGCCGTAGCCGGTGACCACGCCCAGCTCGCACCCCTCCACCTGGGCCGCCCCCGCCTCGTGGCGGAGCTGGCGGGTGGCCTCCACCACATGGTTGAGGCCCCAGCAGTGGCCCTGCGACAGCAGGCCGCCGTGGGTGTTCAGCGGGTACCGGCCGCCGAGATCGATCGTGCCGTTCTTCACGAACTCACCGGCTCCGCCCTCCTCGCAGATGCCGAGGGCCTCCAGCTCCATCAGCACCACATAGGTGAAGCAGTCGTAGATCTGGAGGAAGTCGAGATCGGTGGGGGTCACACCGGCCATGGCGAAGGCCCGGGGGGCGGCGGTGTGGAGACCGAGCTTCAAGATGTCGGGCCGGTTGGTGATCTCGTCGGCCGGATAGGGGTGACCTTCGGCCCCACCCAACCACAGCACCGGCGTGTGGCGCAGGTCCCGGGCCCGCTCGGCCGACGTGAGCACCACCGCCGCCGCGCAGTCGGTCTCCAGGCAGCAGTCGAGCTTGCGCATGGGCTCGGTGATGTACGGGGCGGCCATGTAGTCGTCGAGGGTGAGCGGCCGGCCCCGCATCAGCGCCTTGTCGTTGAGCTGGGCGTGGGCCCGGCAGGCCAGGGCCACGGCGGCGGCCGACTCGGGCTCGATCCCGTAGCGCCGGACATAGCGGTTGATGTACATCGAGTACCACTGCACGGCGGAGCGCACCCCGTAGGGGGCGTAGAAGTTGCGGCTGACGTCGATGAAGGGGCCGGCGTCCATACCCCGCTTGGGCGGGCGGACGTCGGGCCGGGGCCGCAGGGCCGAGTAGCCGTTCCACCCCAGCACCACCAGCACGTTGGTGGCGATGCCGGCGCTGATGGCCATCACGGCCGACTGGAGGGCGGCGGTGGGGCTGGCCCCGCCCATGTGGACGGTCACCGAGTAATGGAGGTCGGGGATGCCCAGATTGGCCGCTATCTCCTCGGTGGAGATGAAGCCGGGCGGCGGGAGGATGCCGTCGATCTCGCTGGCGTCGAGGCCGCTGTCCTGCACGGCGGCCATCGCCGCCTCCAGCACCAGCTCGGGGACGCCGCGGTCGGCCCCCCGCACATAGTCGGTCTCCCCGATCCCCACGATGGCGGCCGTACCCGAGATGTTCATGGCCTTCACTCCCCTGTCCCCTGCTACCCGCCCGTCATCTTGCTGGCCCCGAGGCCGTGGCGCCAGCCGGTCTCACATGTGAGACTGTCCGGCTTATGAGCTCCCTCATTCCCGACAGCCACCTCGACCTGCTGCACCGGCCCCTCTACTGCCACCTGGCGACGGTCAGCCCTGCCGGCCGGCCCCAGTCGAACCCGATGTGGGTGTCGTGGGACGGCACCCACCTCCGCTTCACCCACACCAACACCCGACGCAAGTACGCCCAGCTCCAGGCGAACCCCCACCTCAGCATCTCGATCGTCGACCCCGACAACATGACCCGTTACCTCGAGGTGCGGGCCACGGTGGCCGAGATCGTGCCCGATCCCACCGGGGCCGAGTACGACGCCCTGTCCCAGCGCTACGGCCGGGGCCCCCAGATCCCGCCCGACGCCGCCGACCGGGTGATCATCCTGGCCGCCCCGTACCACGTCACCACCCGGGGCTGAGGGAACCGACGACCATGGCGGCGACACCGCTGAAGATCGGCATCTACCTCAACTCCCAGCATCCCGAGACCGACCACGCCCCCGCCCGGCTGGCCGAGCTGGTGGCCCAGGTGCAGGCGGCCGAGGCCGGCGGGTTCGACTCGATCTGGGCCGGGGAGCACCACCTCACCCCCGGGTTCCACTTCTTCCCCCAGCTCGCTCTGCTGTCGCACCTGGCCGCCCATTCGGGCCACATGGCGCTGGGCACCAACCTCGTGCTGCTGCCCCTCCACCGCCCGGTCGACGTGGCCGAGCAGGTGGCCCTGATCGACATCGCCTGCGGCGGCCGTTTCATCCTCACTGTGGGCCAGGGCTACCGGCCCGAGGAGTTCGCCGCCTTCGGCGTGCCGTTCGAGGATCGGCTGGCCCGCACGCTGGACGGGATCGAAGCCCTGCGCAAGCTCTGGTCGGGTGAGGCGGTGAGCCACGACGGCGGCTGGTACCGGTTCGAGGGGGCCCAGGTGCTGCCGCCGCCGGTGCAGCCCGGTGGTCCCCCGATCTGGATCGGGGCCACCACCGACCGGGCCATCCGCCGGGGCGGTCGGATCGGCGACGCCTTCATGGCCGCCCCCAACACCGACAACGACGAGATCCGCCGCCAGCTCGGCGTGTTCGCCGCCGGGCGGGCCGGGGCCGGGCTGGCCCCGGCGCCCGAGGCGGGCCGGATGCTGGAGGTGCACTGCCACCCCGATGGGGCCGAGGCCCGGCGCCGGGCCGCACCGCACCTGCTCACCAAGTACGCCGCCTACGCCTCGTGGGGTCTCACCGGCTCGGCTGGCGACGCCGCTCGCAGCGCTGGCGGGACCAGCTCCGACGACGCTTTCGCCGCCCTGGCCGCCAACCGGTTCGTGATCGGCGACCCCGACGAGGTCACCGCCGGCCTGATCGCCCAGCACCGGGAACTCGGGATCACCCACCTGGCCATGCGCATCGCCTGGCCCGGCTCCAATTCCGCCCACACCATGGAGTGCATCGACATCCTGGCCCGTGAGGTGCTCCCGGCGGTGCGGGCCGAGCTGGGCCGCGACTAGGTTGCGCAGCATGGCACTTGCAGGAGAAGTCACCGATCCGAGTCGGGTCCGCACCGAGACGGTGCAGCTGGGCCCGGTCGACGTCTACATCGCCCACCCCACCACCCCCGGCCCCCACCCCGGCATCGTCGTGCTGGAGGAGGCGTTCGGGCGGGTGGAGCACATCGAGGACCTGTGCCGCCGGTTCGCCAACGCCGGCTTCGTGGCCGCCTCGCCCGAGCTCTACGCCCGCACCGGCGCCCCGGGGCACGACTTCAAGATCGTGCTGCCGGCCATGTTCGGCCTACCCGACGCCCAGATCGTCTCGGACACCGAAGCGGTGGCCGACCACCTCCGCTCCCTGCCCGACGTGAACGGCAAGGTGGCCATCACCGGCTACTGCATGGGGGGCCGGGCCACGTCACTCGTTGCCTTCTCGTCCACCAAGTTCGACGCCGCCATCCCCTGCTGGGGCGGCTTCCTGAACCGGGCCACGTTCGACGACGACACCACCGAGGCCCGGCCAACGCCGGTGGCCTCGTTGGCCGGGAACCTGAGCTGCCCCATCTTCCTGGTGGGCGGGGCCGACGACCAGAACCCGTCGCCGGCGGAGCTAACGTCGCTGCGCGACAAGCTGGTGGAGGCGGGCAAGGACGTGCAGTTCAAGCTGTACGAGGGGGCCGACCACGCTTTCCTGGCCGACTACCGCCCGTCCTACAACGAGGAGCGGTCCCACGAGCTGTGGGCCGACGTCCTCGCCTACCTCAACGAGAAGTTGTAGGGGCGCCCTTCGGGCGCCCGTTCTGAGGAGCCTGAGCCGCGCTGAGCGCGGCTCAGGCTCCTAATTTCGGGGGGGGTCGGTCGTCAGCGCCAGCGGTCGAGGTCGACGGAGTCGGCCAGCACGCAGAAGATCTGCAGCCGGGGGCCTTCCACCTCGCGGCTCACGTGGCCCTGGCCGGTGAGGTCGTCGGCCAACAGCACGCTGCCGGGGCCGAACGTGCGGCGCTCGCGGTCGGCCACCTCGATCTCGGTGGCCCCCTGCACGTGCACCACGAACTGGCGCCGGGGTGCCACGTGGAAGTCGTAGACCTCGGGCCCGGCCTCGGCAGTGGACCGGATGAATACCGACACGGTGGGGATGGGGGCCGACATGGCCCCCAGGTCGGTGACGTTGAGCGGCAGGTCGAGCTCTTCGAAATGCGAGCGCTCGTCGCTGCCGGTGTAGATACGGGTGACCAGCACCGGGCGCTCAGTCCACCGACAGGGCCACGCGCTCGCCCTCGGCGTTGGCCGGCGCGTGCAAGGCGTCCTCCGGACCGAAGGTCTTGGTCCAGGTGGCGAACTCGAGCAGGATGCCGTCGGGGTCGCGGAAGTAGACGGAGCGCACGAACACACCGGGGTGCAGCTCCCGGGCGATGGTGGTCTCGCTGTCGTCGTGGTTGACGACGGGGCTGGTCTCCACCCCCTTGTCCCGCAGCTTCTGGACGTAGGCGTCGAACTTGTCGGCTGGCACGTCGAAGGCCACGTGGTTCATCGACCCGTGGGCCGACACGATCGAGCCCTGGCCCGGCAGGTCCTTGGCCCCGGCGATGCCAGGGGCGGCCTCGGGGGCGCCGGGGAACCAGAAGAAGGCCAGCGAGTCGCCGTTGCCGCAGTCGAAGAAGAAGTGCTGGGCACCCCCCGGGATCTCCAGCGTCTTGGTCAGCGGCATGCCCAGCACGTTGGTGTAGAAGTCGACCGTCTTGGCCATGTCCTTGCACACCAGGGCCAGGTGGTTGTAGCCCCGGAACTCGAACTCGGTGTTGGTGGGCATGGTTGGGCCCCCCTTCTGCTCGTTGCTTCCGTTCGTCTTACAGTATGCGCCATGCCACGGATACGACAGATCCCCAAGAGCGAAGCGCCCGACTCGGTGGTCCCGATCTACGGGCGCCTGTTCGGCGACCGGGACCCGGTGGCCGAACCGGGCACCGCCACCGGCACCCCCGGGAACTGGTGGACCGTGTTCGCCCAGACGCCTGAGCTACTCGACCACATGGTGGCCGGCTTCGCCCTGTTCAACGACCCCAAGCGGGTTCTGCCACCCCAGCTGCGGGAGCTCGCCCTCACCCGGGCCGGGTTCGCCGCCGGCAGCCAGTTCGTGTTCTCCCAGCACTGCAAGGCGGCCCGCCGGGTGGGGGTGCACGAGGAACAACTGGCCGCCCTGCCGGCGTGGTCGGCCGCCGATCCGGGGCTGTGGTCGGCCGCCGAGCGGGCCGTGCTGGCCTTCACCGACGAGATGGTGCTGGGCCGGGGCCGGGTGCAGGACGCCACCTTCGCCGCCCTGGCCGCCGAGCTGGAGGAGCCGGCCATCATCGAGCTGGCCTACGCCGTGGCCAGCTACCAGCTCCACGCCACCCTGTGCCGCACCCTGCGCCTGGAGTACGACGACGTCGACGAGCGGATCGTGGAGATCGCCGCGCCCGGCGAAGGCGAGCACGACGTGATGGGCACGATCTCCATGCAGGAACGCTGACCCGTCGCCCGGGTCCCGGGAGCGGGTCAGGTACGGGCCGCCACCCAGTCGGCGATGGTGTCGGCCACCCGGTCACGGGCGCCGTCGGGCTCCCGGAAGTAGTGGTCACCGGCGATCGTGATTCGGGTCTTGTCGGTGGCGGCCACCGCCCCCAGGATGGCGTCGGCGTCGGACGGGAACACGCCGGAGTCGGCGTCGGCGTCGATCAGCAGGGTGGGCACCCCCAGCCGGGCCAGGTGGGGGGCGGCCTGGCACTGGGAGTGCTCCAGGCTCCACATCGACAGCCACGTCCGCAGCGACGACACCAGCCCCACCCCGTAGACGTTGCGGTTGGCCCGGGCCGGGTCGCCCAGGTAGCAGGAGTTGGGGGGCCGGTTGTTGGGGTCGAGCTCGGGGTCGACGAAGCGGGGATCAGCCCACACCCGGCTCGTCACGAACAACCGGTCCCGGTAGCCGGCGGCCCCGCACCGCTCCAGCTCGTCGACCACCCAGGCCGTGATCCGCTCGTTGCGGGCCCGTTGGGCCGCCCGCACCCGGGCCACGAAGTCGGCGCTGAACGGCGGGCCGTTGTCGGGGTTGAACACGTCGAGTGACGGGTCGGCGGCCACCGGGTCGAACTCATCCACCACGGCGGCGTCCATCCAGTTGGTGAAGATCTCGGGCCGCCCCGGGTGGGCCGACACGAACACGTAGAGGTCGCCCGGAACCAGACCCTCGATGGCGGGCAGCGCCGGCAGGCCAGCGGTGGGCCTGATGTTCGGTTCCACCGCCTGGGAGTGGTAAGCCCCCATGAGCGAGCCCCCGCCCGAGTTGCCCACCAGCACCACGGTGTCGACGCCGGCCTCCTCTTTCATCCACCGCACCCCCACGCCGATCTCGGCCACGGCGTGGTCGAGCAGGAAGGTGCGCTCGTCGCCCCGGAACCGGGTGTTCCAACCCAGGAACCCGTAGCCCCGCTCGGCCAGATACGAGCCGAGGTAGTGCTCGGAGAAGTCGACGTTGTAGTGGGTGGCGATGAACCCCACCTTGGGGGCGGTGCCGGCCGGGGTGTGCCAGATCCCCTGGCACGGGTGGCCGCCGGCCCCGGCCCGGCCCACAACCGGTGAGGGCAACCCCACGAACGTCCGCTCCACCCTGGCCATGGTTCGCCTCCTCGTGCTGCTCAGCGCTGGGCGGAGCCTAGCTGGCGGTCGGCGGCCGGGCCCGGGTCCGGACCGCCCGTCAGCTGCCGGTGGGCATCGGCCCGCCGGCAGCGGCGTGCACCGGGGGGCGGCGGTCGGCCCACGGCAGGGCCTGCTCCAGTTGGGCCCCGAGGGCCAGGAGCAACGACTCCTCGGCGTGGCGGCCCACCACCTGCACGCCGATCGGCAGCCCCTCCGCCGACTGGCCGAGGGGCAGCGTGAGCGCCGGCTGGCCGGTCAGGTTGAACAGCGGGCAGTAGGGGTTGACGGCCAGCAGGGCCCGGGCATTGTCGATCGCCGCCATGCCCGGGTGGTTGCCGTCGATCCGGCCGAACGGGGGCGGGAGTTGGGCCAGGGTGGGCACCAGCAGCACGTCGTAGCGCTGGAACCAGGCCCCCACTCGCCGGGCCATGCGGTTGACCGCGTCGAGAGCGTGGGACACGTCCACGGCTCGCAACCGGTCGCACACCTCGATCCAGGCCAGCGTGACCGGCTCCAGGAACTCGGCGGTGAGCGGACGGTGCATCCGCTCCCCCACGGCGGCGATGCCGCCGGCCACCCCCACGGCCCACAGGTCGACGAAGGCCGGCTCGAAGACCTCGTAGTCGAACGGGAACGGCTCCCACTCCACGTGGTGGCCCAGCAGCTCCAGCGCCTCGGCGGTGCGGATGACGGCCGCCGCCACCTGGGCGTCGACCGGGCCCGGGCCCCAGGCGTCGATCGTGGCCCCGATCCGCACCGGCCGCTCCCCCGGCGCCGCCCCACCCAGGGCGGGGGCCGACGGCGACGCCAGCGCCGTGGCGAAGGGGGCGGCCACGGTGGCGGCGTAGGTCTCGGGCGGAGCAGGGATGATGAAGGGATCACCGGCGCGGGGCCCGGCCACGGCATCGAGGGCAGCCGCCGTGTCGGCCACGGTGCGGGACACCACGAGCTGTACCGAGCCGCCGAAGTTGGGCTCGCCCGCCCCCGGCCCGGCCGAAACCCGACCCCGGGACGGCTTCAGCCCCACCAGCCCACAGCAGCTGGCCGGGATGCGGATCGAGCCGGCGCCGTCGTTGGCGTGGGCCACCGGCACCACCCCCGCCGCCACCAGGGCGGCCGAACCGCCCGACGAGCCACCCGGCGTCCGCTCCGGATGCCAGGGGTTGACGGTGATGCCCCGGGCTGCGCTCTCGACCGTGCCGTAGGCCCCCATCTCCGAGGTGGCCGAACGGCCCACGATCACCAGCCCCGCCTCCTTGAAGGCGGTGGTGAGGTGGCTGTCGCGATGGGTGACGAGGCCTTCGGCCAGCCGGCTGCCCAGCTCGGTGCGCTTGCCCGCCTCGGAGGCACCGATGTCCTTGCGGAAGAACGGTACCCCGGCGAGGGGCGGCGCCGGGCCCTCGCCGCCGCCTGCAGCCCGGGCCACCGCGCCGTCCACTGCACTGGCCCGCTCGGTGGCGTCGTCGTAGATCTCGACCACGGCGTTGAGCCCGGGATCGACCCGGGCCGCCGCCTCCAGGGCCAGCGCCGTGAGCTCGGCCGCCGTCACCTCACCGTCGACCACCAGGCCAGCCAGCTCAACCGCCGACCGCGCAGCGTACTCCTCTACTCGCATCTGGGAACTCTGACACCGGATGTCGTCCGGCGTCACGCCCAGTCAGAATTCGCCCCGGGTCAGGCCGGGGCGTCGACCGGAACCGTGTCCATGTGGGCCGGGGACACCACTTCGATGGCCTCGAAGTCTTCCGACACGGCCAGCTCGTTGTGGATCGTGCCGCTGGGGATCGACAGCACGTCGCCAGCCGACACCCGCTCGGTGCGGCCGCCCTCGAACTCGAGGTCGACCCAGCCCTTGATCACGTACACGAACTGGAGGTCGCACACGTGGTAATGCCAGCCGGTCTGCTCCATCACGTCGGTGGCCCGCATGATCTGGCTGCGGTAGCGACCGTCGGTGGCCTCCTTCAGCCCGGTCTCCCGGTACTCGAAGAACGTCCGTCGCCCGGTGTGGGCGTAGACGGCGTCGGCCGCGTGCTGCACCAGCAGCTCGGACGGGGCGGTGGTGGGCTCGCTGTCGATGCTCATGTGGTTTCCCCCTGGGAGCGGGAGCCCGAAATGCTCCCTCAGTCCCCCGAAGTTAGCTCAGCCCGGTAGGCCCCGACGATCCCGGAACCCGACGCCTTGAACACCGGGCCGAGGGCGTCGATCCCCGACAGGATCCGCTCCAGCATGGGCAGGCGGAACGGCTGGCCGGTGAGCCATGGCCGGAGGGTCAGCATCAGGACCCGGCCGGACGCCGAGCCGTCGGCCCCACCCCCATCGGCCCAGAGGCGCTCGGCCGACTCCACCACCAGGTCGTGCCAATCGGCCGGGCGCATCCGCCGCGTCCACAGCGCCTGTTCGTCGTCGGCCTCCAGGTACAGGGGCAGGGCCGTGAGCTCCCCCTGGGGCACGGTCATGGCGTAGGGCTGCTCGTCGTTGGGCCAGTCGCACACATAGCGGATGCCGGCTGCCGCCAGCAGGGCCGGGGTGCGGGTCGATTCCACCCCCTCGGGGCCGAACCAGCCGGCCGGGATCGAGCCCGTGGCCCGGGTGATGGCCTCGATCGACCTCGAGATCGTGTCGAGCTCCTCGTCCTCGCTCATGCGCGACGTGATCAGCCGGGAGGCGGCCACCCCGTGGGCCACCAGCTCCGCCCCCCGACCGACGCAGTGGTCGACCAGCCACGGGTAGTGCACCGCGGTCAGCTCGTCGACCGCCACCGTGGGCGGGATGCCGTGGGCCTCCAGGGCGTCGAGCAGGCGGAAGATCCCCACCCGATGCCCGTACTCCCGGTGGGTGAGGCGCAGGTAGTCGGGCTCCGGCAGCTTGATCAAGCCCCCGGAGGCCGACCGCAGGCTGTACGACCCCTCGGGCGGCGACCACTCGTAGTGCTCCAGCAGAACCATGGCCCCCAGGGCCAGGGGCTCCCCGCCGGGCCAACGTAGCGGAGGCCGGGACGGCAGGGGCGACCAGCTGTAGTGGGGATGGTCCATCCCCGGCTTGCGCTCGGCCGGCATCAGCGCTCTCCCTCCCACCTCGGGCCGCGGAGACCGGGCGGATGCCCGACGGCCAGCGCGGCGGCGTGGTCCACGAACTCGTCGTAGTGGTGGGCCAGGAAATGCTCGGCGATCTGACCCGCCGTGGTGTGCCACACCGCATCGTGGGCGTTCACGTGGTCGAGGATCTCTTCCAGGTGGCGGGCCCGCTGGGGTGTGCCCATCAGGTAGGGGTGGATGGCCAGGCACATCACCCGGCCGCTGTCGGCCCCCTCCCGGTACAGCACGTCGAACTGGGCCTTGGCCATGGCCACGAAGTCGGCCCCGGTGTGGTGGTTGAGGAACACCGGGACGTCGTTCAGCTCGGTCGAATAGGGCACCGACACGAAGCGGGCCCCCGACCGAACCCGCATCGGCACCGGCTGATCGTCGTGCATCCAGTCGGTGTGGTAGATCAGGCCGGCCTCGGCCATCAGATCGGGGGTGAGCAGCGTGTTGCCCACCGCCGGCGACAGCATCCCCTTGAGCGGCAGGCCGGTGTGGCGCCGGGTGGTCTCGATCGTGTCGACCAGGAACGCCCGCTCCTCCTCCTCACTCATGCCGTTCAGGTAGCGGGTGTTGTAGATGCCGTGGCTCATCACCTCCCAGCCCCGCTCCATCATCGCCGACCCGATCTCGGGGAAATGCTCGAACACGGCGAGGTTGAGCGACACCGTGCAGGGGGTGCGGTGCTTGTCGAGCACCTCCAGCATCCGCCAGAACCCCACGCGGTTGCCGTAGTCACGCTGGGAGTAGCCCTGGACGTCGGGATGGGGGTTGCGAACCCACGGGTTGCGCACCGGGTTGCGGGGCGGCAGGTACTCGTAGTGCTCGACGTTGGGAGCGATCCAGAACGCCACCCGGGCCCCACCGGGCCACGTGATCCGGGGCCGGTCGACCATCGGGAGGTAGTCGACCCGGCCCGGCGGTAGTGAGCCAGGCGGGTTGGGCAGGAACGGTGGACGGTCGGCCATGCTCAGCGGCTCCTGGGTGGGTCGGGCTCGGATCCGGCGGTGCGGACGTGGGGCGTCATGAACGCCATGGGCAGTGAGGAGCCGGCGCCGCCGGTGAGGGCGGCGATGCGCCGGCCCGGCTGCACGGCGTCTCGGGGCATGGTGGTGCGCCCGGCCAGATGGGCCACCGTGGCGTCGAGGTCGCGACAGGCGTAGGCGATGCCCCGGAATCGGGCCGGCTTCGGATCTCGTGACGGGGTGGGCGGCCCCGACAGCTCCAGCAGCACAGCATCCCCGGGGGCACCACGGCCGGCCCAGAAGAAGGTCATGTCCACCTCGTCGCCGGCCGAGTTGGTGGTGCGTCCACCACGGCGCCCAAGCCCCACGGCGGCCAGGGCGGCGGCGGTGCGGGGCGTGTCGGAGGTGCCGATCACCAGGTGATCGATGCGGATCACGCCGTTCAGGTGCTCGGGGGCGTCATCGGGACGGTACGGGTCGGCCAGCAGCAGGGTGGGGAGCCCGTCGATCCCATCGGGGCCGACCTGGTCTGGCTCGGGCCCGAACACAGCCCACCGCACGATCCCGCCCCATTCCCCTTTGGCCGGCGGACCGACCAGGCGGTGCTCGACGGAGCCGATCACGCAGCGGCCGTCGCCGTCCACCGTGTAGCCGAGGTCCTCCCACAGCTCGGGCGGATCGGCGATCTCCAGCCAGGCGATCTCCAGGGAAGCGGCGTCGTCATCTCCCACCAACCGGACACTAGCTGTGTTGTCCGGGGGCTACCGCCCCCGCCGGCCCTCCGGGCCTCCCCCATGAGCGTCGGGGGCCCCAACCCCGCCGCCGGCCCGGCGGGCTGCGGGGCTCTCACCAGGAGTGCCTAGAGTGCCCGGATGGCTGGATCGATCCTGGGCAACCGTGTCCGACGCACCGAAGACCCCGAGCTCCTCACCAAAGGCGGTACCTACGTCTACGACCTGGCCCTGGACGGGGTGCTGCACTGCGTGTTCGTGCGGTCGATCGAGCCCCACGCCCTGATCACCGGCATCGACACGGCCGAGGCGGCGGCCGCCCCCGGCGTGGTGGCGGTGCTCACCGCGGCCGAGCTGGGCGTGCCCCCCCACCACGGGTTCATCGCCGTACACGACGCCTTCGCCCGCCCGCCGCTGGCCACCGACCGGGTGCGGTTCGTGGGCGAGGCGGTGGCCATGGTGCTGGCCGAGACGTTCCAGCAGGCCGTCGACGCCGCCGAGCTGGTCATCATCGACTACGACTCCCTCCCCGCCGTCGTCGACCCCGAGCACGCCTTCGACGATGGCGCCCCCGTGATCCACGAGGCCAAAGGCGACAACATCGCCCTGTCGGTCACCGACCCGGCCACCGACGTGCTGGCCGGCGCCGATCACGTGGTGCGGGGCCGCTACGTCAACCAGCGGCTGGCCGGGGCGCCGCTGGAGCCCAACTCGTGCGCCGCCGTGCCCGGCGACGGCAGCGACGGCCCGTCGGGCCGACTCACGTTCTACGCCTCCAACCAGATGCCCCACATCCTGCGGGACCAGCTGGCCGGCGCCCTGCACATGCCGGCCGACCGGGTGCGGGTGATCTGCCCCCACGTAGGCGGCGGATTCGGGGCCAAGGCCGGACTGTGCCCGGAGAACTCGGCGGTGGCAGCCGCCGCCAAGCTCGTGGGCCGGCCCGTCACCTGGACCGAGACCCGCAGCGAGAACATGGTGGCCATGGTCCACTCCCGGGCCCAGGTGCAGTACTGCGAGCTCGGGTGTCGGGCCGACGGCACCTTCACCGGGCTGCGGGTGCGCCTGGTGGGCGACGCCGGCGCCTACCCGAACATCGGCACCATGCTCCCTGCCGGCACCAAGCGCATGTCGAACGGCACGTATTCGTTCCCCGCCATCCGGTTCGACGTGGCCGTCGGCGTCACCAACACCACCCCCACCGGCGCCTACCGGGGGGCGGGGCGGCCCGAGGCGGCGGCCCTGCTGGAACGCCTGGTGGACCAGGCGGCCCTGGAGCTCGGCATCGACCCGCTGGACATCCGACGCCGCAACTTCCTCACGCCCGACCAGTTCCCCTTCGCCACCCTCACCGGCATCACCTACGACTCGGGCGAGTACCTCAAACCCCTGGAGCGGGCGGCCGAGCTGGCCGGGTACGACGAGCTGCGGGCCGACCAGCGCCGCCGTCGGGAGGCGGGCAACCGCACCGTCCTCGGCATCGGGGTGGCGTCGTTCGTGGAAGTAACTGCGGGCGGCGGAGGCAGCGAGTTCGGCGGGGTGGAGATCAACGCCGACGGCAGCGCCACCATCTATTCCGGTTCCTCGGCCCACGGCCAGGGCCACCAGACGTCATTCGCCATGCTCGTGTCGGAGCAGACCGGCATCCCCGTGGAGCGGATCCGCCTGGTCCAGTCCGACACCGACCTGGTACCCAAGGGAGGCGGCACGGGCGGCTCCAAGAGCCTCCAGCTCGGCGGGTCGGCGGTGGCCCGGGCCACCGAGACCGTGGTGGCCAAGGCCCGCAGCCTGGCCGCCCACCTACTGGAGGCCAGCCCCGACGACATCGTGGTCGACACCGACGCCGGCACTGTGGGCGTGGCCGGCGTGCCGGCCCGGGCGCTGAGCTGGGGCGACCTGGCGGCCCGGGCGGCCGACGCGCCCGACGGCGTGATCAGCCACGACGACGGCACCGACGGCCTGGCCGCCCAGCTCGACTTCGCCCAGGCCGACGGCACCTTCCCCTTCGGCACCCATATCGCTGTGGTGGAGGTCGACCTCGACACGGGCCGGGTCACACTGTTGCGCCACGTGGCGGTCGACGATGCCGGGCCGGTGGTGAACGAGTTGATCTACGAGGGCCAGCAGCTGGGCGGTGTGGGCCAGGGGGTGAGCCAGGCTCTGTACGAGCAGGTGGTGTTCGACGAGGCCGGCAACCCGATCACGGGCAACTTCATGGACTACGCCTTCCCGTCGGCCGCCGAGTTCCCCAGCTTTGAGGTGCACCACACGGTGACCCCCACCCATCTCAACCCGCTGGGGGTGAAGGGCATCGGGGAGGCCAGCACGATCGGATCCACCCCGGCGGTGCAGAACGCCGTGGTCGATGCGTTGGCCCACCTCGGGGTGCGCCACGTCGACATGCCGTGCACCCCGCTGCGGGTGTGGGAGGTGGTCCGGGCGGCCGAGGCCGGTGCCCCGGTCGAGCCGTGGCGGGAGCCGCCGGCGGTCTTCGAGCGGCTGGTGGCGGCGGCGGCCGCAGCGGGCGATGGCAATGCGGCTGGTGGCGACTCCGCCGCCGACGCCGCCGAACAGATCTGAGAACGCTGGCACCAGCCAAAACAGGTGAACTGTGGCGCCAGGTGCTGTATTTTGCGCGCCGGTGTCACAGTTCCCGGTTGGCGGCGGGGGCGTTGCCGAAGCTGACGCCGTTGCGGGTCGGCTTGTGGGTGGTGGTGGTCGTGGTCATGGTTCGGATCGTCCGCCCGCTTGGATGATCCCGAATCGGGGGTGCCACCGGTCCTGGGGGTGCCCGATAGGGGCTTGCCCCGGCGTTCAACCCGATGAAGTTTCTGAGTAAGCGCTCACTCAGTTACAGTGATCTATCGTGATGACCCCGCTCACCGCCCCCTCATCCCCTGCCGCCCCCGGGCGACGGCGGGCGGCGCCCCTACCGCCCGAGGCGCGCCGGGCCGCCATCATCGAGTCGGTCCTGCCGCTGCTGATGGAGCACGGGGCGGCGGTCACATCCCGCCAGCTGGCCACCGCCGCCGGGGTCTCCGAGGGCACGATCTTCAATGCCTTCGGCGACAAAGAAGCCCTGCTGGCTGCGGTGTTCGCCGCCGCCGTCGATCCCGCCCCGTTCGAGCGGGCCATCGGTGCCATCGGCTCCGACCTGCCGTTCGAGGAGCGCCTGGCGCTCGCCGTGCTGCTCATCCAGCGCCGGATCGCCGACATCTGGCGCCTGGTCACCCAGCTCGGTCCCCACCACCACACCCACCCGCCCCGGCCCCTGCCCGACAGCCCGGCCCTGGCCGAACTGCTGGCCTCCGAGCCGGGCCGGCTACGGGTGGAACCGGTCGACGGCGCCCGCCTGTTGCGCTCGATCACGTTCGCCTGCACCCATCCGATGCTCACCTCCAGTCCCCACCCTCCGTCCGACGTCGTCGAACTCTTCCTGCACGGCGCCCTGAAAGGAACCCGATGACGGCCGCCTCTTCCCCGTCGTCCACGGCCCGGCAGCCGGCGGCGTTGCGCCGCCTCCTGCGGTCCCACCTCGGCCCCTACCGCCGCACCCTGTGGCTGGTCATCGTCTTGCAGGCGGTGCAGACCACGGCCACCCTGATCCTGCCCCACCTCAACGCCAACCTTCTCGACTCCGGGGTGCTCCAGGGCGACACCAGCGGGGTGTGGCGGGAGGGCGGGCTGATGGTGGCCTTCAGCCTCGTCCAGATCGTGTTCGCCGCCGCTGCCGTGTGGTACGGGGCCCGCATGACCATGGCCTTCGCCCGCGACGTCCGCCGTGACCTGTTCCACCAGGTCACGAGCTACTCCGCCCGGGAGGTGGGCCGGTTCGGGGCCCCCTCGCTGATCACCCGGATCACCAATGACGTCCAGCAGGTGCAGCAGCTCACGGTGCTGGCTGCCACCATGATGCTGGCTGCGCCCCTCACGATGGTGATCGGCATCGTGATGGCCCTGCGGGAAGACACCGGCCTGTCGGTGGTGCCGCTGGTGGCGGTTCCGATGGCCGGCCTGATGCTGGGCTCGATCGTGTACCGGATGGTGCCCGCCTTCCAGCTCATGCAGACCCGGATCGACCGGGTGAACGGGGTGCTGCGGGAGCAGATCACCGGCATCCGGGTGGTACGGGCCTTCGTGCGGGAACCCCAGGAGACGGACCGGTTCGCCCGGGCCAACGCCGAGCTGACCGAGACGTCGCTGCGTACCGGCCGGCTCATGGCTTCGATGTTCCCCACCGTGGGCCTGATCGTGAACGTGTCCAGCCTCGGGGTCCTGTGGCTGGGGGCCAACCGGGTCGATGCCGGCCAGATGGGCGTCGGTTCGCTGGTGGCCTACCTCAGCTATCTGATGCAGATCCTGATCGCAGTGGTGATGGCCACGTTCATGGTGTCGATGGTGCCCCGGGCGGCCGTGGCGGCCGAGCGGGTACTGGAGGTGCTCGACACCGACAGCTCGGTGGTGCCGCCGGCCAACCCGGTCACCGAGACCGCCGAGCACGGCACGCTGGAGTTCCGCCGCGTCGGCTTCAGCTACGCCGGGGCGCAACAGGCGGTACTGCACGACATCTCGTTCCGGGTGACGGCGGGCCAGACGCTGGCCATCATCGGCTCCACCGGATCGGGCAAGACCACGCTGGTCAACCTCATCGCCCGCCTGTTCGACGCCACCGAGGGCACGGTGCTGGTGGACGGCGTGGACGTGCGGGACCTCGACCCCACGCTGCTGTGGGGCCGCATCGGCTACGTACCCCAGCGGGGCTACCTGTTCTCGGGCACCGTCCGGTCGAACCTGCGCTTCGGCCGGCCCGATGCCGCCGACGACGAGCTGTGGGACGCCCTCGAGGTGGCCCAGGCCTCCGGCTTCGTCCAGGCGATGTCCGAGGGGCTCGACGCCCCCATCGCCCAGGGCGGATCCAACGTCTCGGGTGGCCAACGACAACGCCTGTCCATCGCCCGGGCCCTGGTGGCCCAACCGGAGATCTACGTGTTCGACGACTCCTTCTCCGCCCTCGACCTCGCCACCGATGCCCGCCTGCGGGCCGCTCTGGCCCCCCGCACCGAGGAGTCGGCGGTGGTGATCGTGGCCCAGCGGGTGTCCACCATCATCGACGCCGACGAGATCCTGGTTCTTGAGGACGGCGAGGTGGTCGGTCGGGGCACCCACACCGAGCTGGTCGCCGGCTGCCCCACCTACGCCGAGATCGTGGCCTCCCAGCTGGGTGCCGGGGCGGTGGCGTGATGAGCAGCAACGGACATCCCCCCGCCGACAACAGCAACGGCAACCGGGGGGGCACCCCCAACGGCAACGGCAACGGCAACGGCAACGGCAACGGCAACGGCAACAGCAACGGGGCCGCCAAGGGC
>CADEDH010000028.1:0-32224 GCA_902826025.1 uncultured Actinomycetes bacterium | reverse complement strand
CAACGGCAACGGCAACGGCAACGGCAACGGCAACAGCAACGGGGCCGCCAAGGGCAACGGTGCCGGAGGCGGCGACGACGAGCAGGAACTGCTCGCCACCACCGGCCGGGCCGCCCGTCGGGGCAGCTTCGGGCCAGGGGGCGGGCAGGGCATGCCGGCCGAGAAGAGCAAGGACTTCAAGGGCTCGGTGAAGCGGCTGGGCCAGATCCTGGGCGAGGAGACCCCCAAGCTGATCGTGGTGGCCCTGCTCACCGTGGCCAGCGTGTCGCTGGTGGTGTTGGGGCCCCGCCTGCTGGGCCAGGCCACCGACATCATCGTTCAGGGCGTGGTGGGCGGCGGGATGGACTTCGGCGCCCTCCACCGCAAGCTGGCCATCGTGGCCGGGATCTACGTCGGCTCGTGGGCCCTGGCCTACGGTCAGTCGTGGCTGCTGGCCGGAGCGCTCCAGCGCTCCATGTCCGGGCTCCGGGAGCAGGTGGAGGCGAAGATCCACCGCCTGCCGCTGAGCTACATCGACCGTCAGGCCCGGGGCGATCTGCTGAGCCGGGTCACCAACGACATCGACAACCTGGCCCAGAGCCTGCAGCAGACCACCAGCCAGATCCTCACCAACCTGCTCACCCTGATCGGGGTGCTGGTGATGATGTTCACCATCGACCCCCTCCTGGCCGCCGTGGCCTTCGTCACCGTGCCGGCCTCGGTGGTGCTGATGAAGCAGATCGGGGGTCGGGCCCGGCCCCGGTTCATCTCCCAGTGGCGCTACACCGGGGCCCTCAACGGCCAGGCCGAGGAGGTCTTCACCGGGCACGCCATCGTCAAGAGCTTCGGCCGCCAAGGCGACGTGGAGCAACGTTTCAGCGCCGACAACGAGCAGCTGTACCACGCCAGCTACAGCGCCCAGTTCATGGCCAGCCTGATCATGCCCGTGATGGTGTTCATGGGGAACGTCCAGTTCATCCTCATCGCCGTGGTGGGCGGGCTCCGCATCGCCTCCGGCTCGCTCACCGTGGGCGAGATGCAGGCCCTCATCCAGTACGCCCGGCAGTTCTCGATGCCGTTGAGCCACCTGGCGTCGATGGCGGCCACCTTCCAGTCGGGCATCGCCTCCCTGGAGCGGGTGCTGGAGTTGCTCGACGCCGAGGAGCAGACGCCCGACCCGGCAGTGTCGGATGAGGCCGGGCCGGTGCGGGGCCGGGTGGTGTTCGACGATGTCCATTTCGCCTACGACCCGGCCAAGCCCCTCATCGAGGGACTCACCGTGGTGGCCGAGCCGGGCCAGACGGTGGCCATCGTGGGTCCCACCGGAGCGGGCAAGACCACGCTGGTGAACCTGCTGATGCGGTTCTACGAGCTCGACGGCGGCCGTATCACCCTTGATGGCCGCGACATCACGGCCATGAGCCGCCGCGAGCTGCGCTCCCAGATCGGGATGGTGCTGCAGGACACCTGGCTGTTCGGGGGCACGATCCGGGACAACCTGGCCTACGGCAACCCCCAGGCCACCGAGGCCCAGATCCTGGAGGCGGCCCGGGTGACCTACGTCGACCGTTTCGTCCACTCCCTGCCCGACGGCTACGACACGATCATCAACGACGAGGGCGACAACGTCTCGGCCGGCGAGAAGCAGCTGATGACGATCGCCCGGGCCTTCCTGGCCGACCCGTCGATCCTGATCCTCGACGAGGCCACCAGCTCGGTCGACACCCGTACCGAGGTGTTGATCCAGGAGGCCATGAACCGCTTGCGGTCGCAGCGCACCAGCTTCGTGATCGCCCACCGGCTGTCGACCATCCGGGGGGCCGACGTCATCCTGGTGATGGACGGCGGCCGCATCGTCGAGCAGGGCAGCCACGACGAGCTCCTGGCCCACGACGGCCCCTACGCCCGTCTGTACTCGGCTCAGTTCGCCGGCCAGGCGACCTAGTTTCGCTCAGCTCGGTGACGGTTGGGCGCCCCGGACGAGGCGGCCGGGGCGGGCCCCGGTGAGCTCGCCGTCGGCCACGGTCTCGACGCCGGCCACGAACGTGTGGCGGTAGCCGGTGGGCTTCTGCACGAACCGCTTGCCCCCGGCCGGGAGGTCGAAGGCCAGCTCGGGCCTTCCCACCGACACCGTGGCGTGGTCGACCACGTTGATGTCGGCCCGGTAGCCGGGCCGCAGGAGGCCCCGGTCGGCCAGCCCGTAGGCCCGGGCGGTGCGCCACGTCTGCATATGGACCACGTGCTCCAGCGGCAGGCGCTCGCCCCGGGTCCGGTCCCGGGTCCAGTGCTGGAGCAGGAACGTGGGATAGGAGGCGTCGCAGATCGTGCCCACGTGGGCCCCGGCGTCGCCGATGCCACAGATCGTGTAGGGGTCGGTGAGCATCTCCCGGATCACCTCGAGGTCGCCGGAGGCGTAGTTCTCGAACGGATACAGCAGGAAGCTCGACCCGTCGCCGGCGGCCAACAGATCGAGCGCCAGAGCCCAGGGATCGACCCCGGCCGCCACCGCCCGGGCCGCCACTGCGGTGGACGGATGGGGCTCGTAGTCGAGGGTGTCGCCCAGCTCGTAGGCCCGGGTGAGGGCGTAGTCCATCCAGGTGACGTGGGCGTTCTGCGGCCGCTGGGCCGGATCGGTGAGGGCCCGGCGCAGGGCCCCGTCGGTGCGGAGCCGGGCCGCCCGCTCGGACCGGGGCAGTTCGGCGATGGCCCGGTAGGCAGGATGGGTCTTGAACGGGTTGACGGTGGCGTCGAGACCGAGCAGCACCCCGATGGGGCGGCACCCCACCTGGCCGGTGGCGGTGACCCCGCCGGCATTGGCGGCGTGGATCTCGTCCCGGGTGACCCGCCACCGCTCGGGGTCGGCGTCGATCTGGAGCAGCAGGACCGACAGCGGCCGCCCGGCCCGCTCGGCCGCCTGCCGTAGGTGCTCGAAGTCACCGGGGGCGAAGTCGGAGTTGGCCTGGAGCACACCGGCCCCGGCGGCCCGCATGGCGTCGGCCACAGCCGCCAGCTCGGGATCGCCGGCCGACAGACTGGGCGTGGGCCGGCCGTCGGCCGCTTTGTGCTTCACCGTGCGGCTGGTGGAGAACCCCAGGGCCCCGGCAGCCAATCCCTCGGTCACGATGCGCGACAGCTCCTCCAGCTCGCGGGCCGTTGGGACCTCGTCGTGGACGGCCCCCCGCTCCCCCATCACGTAGAACCTCAGCGCCCCGTGGGGTAGCTGGGTGCCGATGTCGATGGCCCGGGGCATGGCGGCCAGGGCGTCGAGGTACTGGGGGAAGCTCTCCCACCGGAAGTCCATCCCTTCGGCCAGCACCGTGCCCGGGATGTCCTCCACCCCTTCCATCAGGTTGATGAGGAAGCTCTCGGTGCCCGGCCGCAGCGGAGCGAAGCCGACGCCGCAGTTGCCGAACACGGCGGTGGTGACCCCGTGCCACGACGACGGTGTGATCTCGGGGTCCCACGTGGCCTGGCCGTCGTAGTGGGTGTGGATGTCCACCCAGCCCGGCAGCACCAGGTGGCCGTCGGCGTCGATCGTGCGGCGGGCCGGTCCGTCGGCCTCGGCGCCCACGGCCACGATGCGCCCGCCGGCCACGGCCACGTCGACCTCCTGTGCCGGCTCCCCCGAGCCGTCGGCCACCGTCCCGTTGCGGATCACCAGATCGAACATGGCCCGAGACTACCTGCACCCCCCGCACCGGCTGAAAGCGACGCGTTCGCTCCCGCCTCCCGGGCCGGGGTAGCGTCGCCTTCGGGGACCGGGCCACCGGTGGAAGGGGACACGCCATGGCCGAGCTGTCGTATCCGACGTTCGACGCCGACAACCACTACTACGAGCCGGTCGACTGCTTCAGCCGGCATATGCCAACCGACCGCCGCCACCGGGCCTTCCAGCTGGCCATGATCGACGGCGTTGAGCGCCCGGTGGTCGACAACCAGCCGGTCAACGTGCTGGCCGCCAGCGGGTTCTTCCGGGGCCAGACGGCGCTGCCGGGGTCACTGCGGGAGTCGATGCGGGCCATCAAGAAGGGCGGCACACTGCCCGATGGCGGGGTGCCGCTGGTGGGCCCGATCGACCCGGCGGCGTTCGATCGCACCCGCCGGCTGGAGCTCCTGGCCGCCCAGGGCATCGAGGCCACGTTGATGTTCCCCTCCACGGGGGTGACGGCCGAGCCGGCTTTCGACGGCGACGCCGAGCTGCTGTGGGACAATTACCGGTCCTTCAACCGATGGCTCGACGAGGACTGGGGGCTGGGGGCCGACGGGGTGATCTTCTCCGCCCCCCTGATCAGCCTGATCGACCGGGAGGCGGCCTGCGCCGAGCTCGACTGGGCGCTGGCCCGGGGCTGCCGGGTGATCAACCTGAGCGCCGGGCCGGCCGGGGGCCGCTCCCCCGCCGACCCCTGGTTCGACCCGTTCTGGGCCCGGATGGACGAGGCCCGGGTGGTGTGCGCCATCCACGTGGGCGACGCCGGCTACAACCGGATGCTGTCGGCCGCCTGGGGCGAGCGGACCGACCCCACCGCCTACACCCAGTCGGCGTTCCAGTGGACCCACCACTTCGGAGACCGGCCGATCATGGAGACGATCTCCGCCCTGATCTACGGCAACCTGTTCGGCCGGTTCCCCAACGTGCGGGTGGCCTCGATCGAGAACGGCTCGCTGTTCGTCGACTACCTGATGAAGGTCATGGACAAGATGGTGGGCATGGCCCGGGGCGGTCCGTGGCCCGGGGGCAAGCTGGCCGACAAGCCCAGTGCCATCTTCCGGGAGCACGTGTACGTGGCCCCCTTCCACGAGGAGGACATCCGGGCCCTGGCCGACACGATCGGCGCCGAGCGGGTGCTGTTCGGGTCGGACTGGCCCCACCCCGAGGGCCTCGCCGTGCCCAACGACTTCGCCGACGGCCTGCGGGGGATGACCGAGGGTGACATCGGCCTGATCATGCGGGACAATCTGCGGTCGCTCCTGGCACCGGCCTGAGCCGGGCCGCCCCCGGTCGCTCAGATCGATGCCCACAGGGTACGGGCCGCCACCACGGTGAGCAGGCCCACCACCAGCCACCGGAACCGTTCGCCCTGGAGCCGGGGCTGGAGCGGCCGGCCCAGAGCCTGGCCCACCAGCAGGGCCGGCACGCTCAGGGCCGAGGCCCGTACCCCGTCGAGCGTCACCTCGCCGGCGAGGAGGAAGGCGGCGACGGCCCCCAGGTTGCAGACGGCGAATACCATGGTGATCGTTCCCCGGAAGGCGTCGGCCCCCAGGCGCCGGGCCTGGAGGGCGAACACGATCGGGGGTCCGTTGGTCGACACCGACGTGCTCAGGACTCCCGACAGGAACCCGGCCCCCAGGTCGAGCCCCCGGCCCCGGCTGCTCAGATCGATCCCTGTCACCAGCAGCACCACCGCCACCACGACGGCCAGGCCGAGCAACCGCAGCAGGGTGCGCTCGTTCACCAGCAGGAACACGGCGAGGCCCAGCGGCATCCCGGCGTAGGCGGCGAGGGAGAAACGGCGCACCAGCACCACGTCGGCGTGCTCCCGCAGGCGCCAGGCCAAGGAGGTGGTCACCACGACCCCGGTGAGGGTGCTCACGATCACCGCGGTGTGCACGTCGACGGCCAGCGTCATCAATGGCACCGACAACAGAGCGAAGCCGAACCCGCTCACGGCTTGCACCATCGCCGCCACCAGCACCGAGGCCACGATCACCAGCAACGCCCCGGTACTCATCTCCGGGCAGGCTACCGGCGAGACCGCGGCGGTGACAGGATGTCCGGATGGATGTGCACGGCACCTGGGTCCTCACCGCCAGCGGGCCCCACGACCGCATCCACCTGGTGGTGGAGGTTCGAACCGGGCCCGATGGCCTCAGCGGAGTGGCCACGGTGGGGAGCGAGCGGGTGGCGCTGGCCGACCTGGAGCTGAACGGCGACCGCCTCTCCTGGATCCAGCCCGGTACCGGGCCCCTCCCGTTCGAGCTGGCGGTGGGCCTCCGGCTCCGGGGCGACATCGCCACCGGCCACGCCCTCGCCGCCGACGCCCCTCCCATGAGCGTGATGGGCACACGGTCGTCGGCCAAAGTGAACTGATCCGAACGGGCCATGTGCGACTCGGTGACGAAGCGTAAAATCCGCGTGGGTGAACTCGGGCAAAACTGCCGCATCTGAAGCCAGGGCCATCCCCAAGTTGGTGGCCTGGGGAGCAGTGGCGGTGATGATGCTAGGGGCTTGGCGCTACACCGACGTGTTCGGGTCTTCGGTGCTGCGTTGGAAGGAGAGGTTTCTGGAGCATCTAACCGAGTTCCGCAAGGACCAGCAGGCGAACGGTCGCTTGTCGGCGAACGACGAGAACGCAGGCGTCACCTTGCTGACCGAGGTGCAACACAGCTTCAAGGTCAATTGCCCGGAGTTCACGCTCGACCAGCGACCGTGACGGGCGCCACAGTACGCCTGACCGTTTCTTAACCTCACCCTTGCCTGACGTTGGCCGGCGCTTCTCTACCGTCGGACGCATGACGATCGACGATGATCCCGGGTCACAGGAGCTGGCGTTCGACGAGCCGTCGGCGCCGCACCGGCGTCGATTCGGCCGCCGGGGCCCGGGCGCCGGGAGCATGAGCCGCACCCGCATGGCCGGTTTCACCGGCCTCGGCTGCCTCGCCCTGTTCGGTCTGATGCAGGTCGTCCCCTACGGCCGCACCCATTCCAATCCTCCCGTGACGGGCGAGCCCCGGTGGGCCAGCACCGAGACCCGCGACCTGGCCGTGCGGGCCTGCTACGACTGCCATTCCAACGAGACGAACTATCCCTGGTACTCCAACGTCGCCCCCGTGTCGTGGCTCACCCAGAACCACATCGACGAGGGTCGCAGCAAGCTCAACTTCTCGGAGTTCGCCACCAACCCGGGTGAGGCCGAGGAGGCGGTCGAGGTGTTGGCGGAGGGCGAGATGCCGCCGAACTACTACACCTGGTTCGGCCTCCACGGCGCGTCCAAGCTCACCGAGGACGAGAAGCTCCAGCTGATCGCCGGGCTGAAGGCCACTCCTGGTTTCACCGAGGGTGGCGGTCGTGGCTCGGATGACGGCGACTGAGGAACCTCCGGCGACACCCGGGGGAACCCACCAAGTTCGGTCGGGCCCGGCCACTCCGCACCCGGCCGGGCCCGGCCGCCCCCCTCCTCCGCCTAGGTCCGGCGCGAGCCGATCTGCGAGATTGGGGGTATGCGACGTCTGCTGTTGGTCGAACCTGACGGCCGAGCCACGCTGTGCGACCCCGACAGCGGGGTCCGGGCCACGCTCGACGCCCCCGGTGCGGCGGAGGGCGGGGCCGGCGGCGGACGCTCGGTTGTTCGCACTGCGGCCTGGTCGGCCCCGGGGGGCTGGGCGGCCTGCGCCCTCGACGCCGTGGAGCTCGACGGCACCCGCGAACTGCGCCTGCACCACCGCGCCGATCGCGACACCACCGAGGTGCTGGCCTCCGAGCTGACTGCTTTCTACCTCTGCCCCAGCCCCTGCGGGCGGTTCCTGGCCCACCTCTCGCCCGGCCCGCTGGGGCTCGAACTGGGGGTGTCTGAGGTGGGCAGCGGCGAGCTGCGGGTGTTGGAACGGGGCCAGCCCCTGTTCTGGGCCTGGTCGGCCGACAGCTCGGCGGTGGCCGTGCACGTGGAGGACCGCCTGTTCGTCGTGCCGGTCGAGGGCGGCGAGCCCCGGGTGCTGACCGAGGAGGCCGGCTCCTTCCTGGCCCCGTGGTGGACGCCCGACAATTCGGTGGTGATGCTGTCGGCCGACAACCGCCTCCTGGCCTACGGCCTCGACGGGTCGGTGACCGAGCTGGCCGGCCGTTGCCATTCCGGTCGGTTCGCCCTCGACGCCACCGGCCGGCGGGTGGCTGTGGCCGACCTGGTGGACGACGGCCCGGCACTGGTGGTGCTGGACCTGCTCACCGGCGAGCGGGACGTGGTGGCCCGGGAGCGGACGGGGGGCTTCTTCTGGTCACCCGAGGGCCGTCGCCTGGCGGCTCTGGTGGTGGCCGATGAAGACCGGGTGCAGTGGATCGTGTCCGACGGGGAGGGCGTGCTCCGCCTGCCTCCGTTCCGGCCGGGACAGACCTGGGCCCGGGAGGTGCTCCCATTCTTCGAGCAGTACTCCCAGAGCCATGCTGTCTGGTCGGCCGACGGCACCCAGCTGGTGGCGGCGGCCATAGACGACGAGGGAGCGCCCGAGGCCGTGATCCACACGGCGGACCCCGCAGCCGACACCGAACGAATCTCCGGTGCCAGACTGGCATGGTGGGCATCGGAATGACTTATATCGACACCCAATAACTGTTGATACGCCTCGAATACTCTCGATAAGCACCATCTCGGTCCGAGACTGGATCCATTCAAGTCTTATCTGTTGCCTTTCAACCGGCCCTAGGGATTTTCACCCACGATTGACCCAATAACATCGTTAGTTGCATGAACATGCACCGACTATGTTGAAGTCGGGAACGACGTCCGCTTTTGAACAGCGCCGGGGCAGACCGGTGAGAGGGACCGTGTTGAGGGAATCAGATAGGTTCGAACATGCCCGCAAGGGCTCCTTTCGGCGCGCTTTGGCGACCTTAATGGTGACTGCCGTCACGTTACTCGTCGGTTTGATCCCGATATCTGGGGCCCAGGCCGCTACCGGTCAGGTCGACCTGAAAGTGTTGGTCATCTCGTCCGGAAATCGGTCGGAAGACATGGCGCTGGAGCTGATGGTCCGGCTTCTCGACCGGATGGGTGTGCCGTACGACGTACTCGACAGCCGCCGGGACGCGTTGACCGATTCTGCGTTGTACATCGATCCGCAGCATGGCCGATACAACGGTGTCATCCTGACGGTGTCAGACCTGTTCCAGCCGGGCGGAGGTAGCGGATTCAGCCTCGACGAATGGCAGCGCCTTCACACCTATGAACGCACCTTCGGGGTGAGAGAATCGGTGGTGTCGGGCTGGCCCACGTGGGATCCGAGCCTGGATCTGGACTATGGCATGGGCTCGGTGGGGTCGGCCGCATCATCTGCCGCTCAGTGGCGCGCCCCCGCTGGCGGGACCGACCTGTTCGAGTACGTGAACGTTGCCAATCCGTTGACCGTCAGCGACTTCTCCTTCACCGGTCAACCTCGGAACGACGGAAGTGGGCCGACCGTTTCGCCACTTCTGGTGAACCCCGGCGACAACTCGGCGTTGATCTCGAAGCTCACGTACCCGGACGGCCGCGAGGTCCTGCTGTCGACAATCGCCAACGCCTGGTACTTCCTGCACTCCAACGTCCTGGCCTACGAGTTCGTCAACTTCGCCACCCGAGGTCTGTTCATAGGAAACCGCCAGGTCCACCTCTCGGTGCACATCGACGACCTCTTCATAGAGGACGGTGTCTGGGATCCGGTGAACAACGTGGTCTCGGCGAACGACTTCCGGATGAGCCCGGCCGACCTGACCACCACCCTGAGCAACCAGAACCAGTTCCGCACCGCTCATCCTCTCGCCAGCGGCTTCCTGCTGCAGTTCGCGTTCAACGGGTACGGCGCCGGGAATGGGACACGGATCCTTCCCAACGAGACCTACACGACGGGCGCTGATGCGCTCCTTCGCTCGACGGCAGCCACCACGAATTACGGCTCTGCGGCCACGGCCGATCTCGTCCGCTCGACCACCCAGGAGTCCCGGTTCGTCGTGCGGTTCGACAACCAGTTGGCGCTGGGCGACCCGACGATCGCCTCCGCCACCCTCCGCCTCAACGCCAATTCCACCGGCACCGGCAGCCGCCCGGCCCGGGTGTGTCGCCTCACCGAAGACTGGACCGAAGGCACGGGCGGCAGCGGTGGCACCACGGCCGGCAACGTGTCTTGGAGCCGGCGCACTGGCACCACCAACTGGGCCACGGTGGGAAGCAGCTTCGATGCGACGAACTGTGTGACGTTCAACCTCAACTATCGGGGCAACACCGACGTCAACATCACGCCGATCCTCCAGCAATGGGCGGCAGGTCAGCCCGACTTCGGCGTGGTGGTGATGGCAACGACCAATGCCACCCAACCGGTCACACTGCGTACCCGGGAGTCGACCACGAACCGGCCGGCGCTGACCCTCGCCTTCCCGGTCACCGCCGCCGATCCGCTCACCAGCGCAGTGGTCGCCAACCGGGCGTCGTTCGGCTTCATCAACCACACCTATGCCAGCCGGCAGATGGACCGTATCTGCCCCGAGGAACCCAACCCTCAGCCGCCGCTGTGCAACGTCACGAACCTGCAGACGGTGACCAACGAGATCAACCGGAACCGCACCGTCTGGCAACGGCTGGGCCTTCCCAACTTCACCGAAGGCACGCAGTATCTCCTCTCCGACAGCCACGCCGGGCTCCACGATCGCCGCTCGACGGAGGAAGACCCGAGCGACGACATCCCCTATCCCCAAGGGCTCAATCCGAACTTCTTCCAGGGCATGCAAAACCTCGGGGTGAAGTACCTGGCCTCCGACAGCTCTCGCCCCAACCAGGACATCGAGGCCACGGCACCGGGCTACACCGTGTTCGTCTCACCCCGATACCCGACGGCGATCTGGACCAACTCCACCAATCCGGCAGAGGACACCGACCAGTACAACTGGATCTTCCATGATCGCTACATCGCTGCCGGCCAGAACCCGTGCACGATCCCTGGCGCCATCTGCGCCACCCGCACCTGGGAGCAGATCCTGGCCGCCGAAGCCGATCTCACAACCCTCCACATGATCTCGGGGACCATGTGGCCCCACTACATGCACCAGATCAACCTGCGGGCCTACAGCGGCGCGAACCAGCTCACCTTCGACTGGCTGAACGCAGTGATGACCCGGTACGAGCAGTCCATCAAGCTGCCCGTCCTCACGCTCCGGCCCTGGGAGATCGGCGCCATCCAGCAGCGGTTGGCGAACGCTCGAACCCAGAACGTGCGGGGGACGCTCGATCTGGCGTCGGGCATCGTGACCCTCGTGGCCAACGGGGCGGCGCAGCCAACGGTGACCGGGCTCAGCGGCGGAGCCGTCTACGGCGGGCAACGCCAGTCGGTCGTGAGCGTCAGCAGCACACCCGCCACATTCACCGCCGACCCGGCCCTCGGGATCTGACGTGTCGAGCGACTGCTCCGCGGCGCACGATGAAGCACCGAACAATCATCTCGATCCTGGCCATCTCCATCATCACCGCCGTCGTGTTCGTCGTACGTCCGGTTGACCGCCATCGCCCGACTGTTGTCGGGATCCCTGCCTACAGCTACCCGTCGACGACCACGATGTGGAACCAGCTCGCTCTCGTCGAGGGAGAAGCGATCGTCGTTCTGAACCCCGCCAACGGACCTGGCGCCGGTGTCGATCCGGTGTACACCGAGGCGGTGGGAGCGCTGCGGGCGCCCGGCACCCCAGACGAGACCGACATCTACGGTTACGTCGACACCGACTACGGTCGGCGCTCAGCTGACGAGGTGCTGGCCGATGTCATCCGCTACGTCCAGTGGTACCGGCCGGAGGGCATCTTCCTCGACCAGACACCCTCGCAGGTAGAGACGGTCGCCTACCTCGTCGACATCAGCGCTCAGATCCGCCAGCAGGGTCTCAAGGTGGCGATGAACCCCGGTCAGCCTGATTTCGACGTTCGGCTGATGGACGCCGCCGACTACATCGTCAACTTCGAGGGGCCGGCCGACGCCTACGAGGCCACCCGCTTTCCGAGCTGGGCCCGGGAGCGGTCATCGAAGTTCTGGCACCTCGTCTACCGCGTGCCCGACGCCGAGTCCATGCAGCAGGTGCTGAGCTCGGCGGCGGCCAATGGGGCCAAAGCGGTGTTCGTGACCGATCGCGACCTCCCCAATCCCTGGGATGCACTGCCTCCCTACTGGCACGAGGAGGTCGATCATGTCCACACCCGCTGAGACGGGGGGCGCTCCCGAGCTCTCGGGGAGCGTGCTCGTTCTGGGCTCCGGCTTCGTGGGGACACTGATCGCCCAGATGGCCGGCCGGGACGGCGACGTCTCGCTCCTGAGCCGGAGCACCCACCCTCAGCTCGCCGCGCCCGGGCCCGAGGCCCGTGATCTCATACGGAGCGAGGTGGCCCGCCTCGGCGCCCGTTCGGTCGTCAACTGCGTAGGCCTGCTGCGGGGCACACCCGAGGAGATGGTGGCGGCCAACACGACCTGGCCCGCGTGGTTGAGCCAGGACGTGCTCCACGGCACCGGCAGCCGGCTCGTCCACCTCGGTTCAGCCGCCGAGTACGGCGACCCGGGAGGGGCCGAACCGATCAGCGAGCAGGCTCCGCCTCGCCCCAGCGGCAGCTACGGCGAGACCAAGTGGTCCGGCTCGGCCGCCGTTCTCGACGCACGCCGGTCAGGCCTCGACGCCGTCGTGGCCCGTGGCTTCAATTTCGTCGGCCCTCATCTGCCCGCGGTGTCGCCCCTCCACCAGTTCGTGACCGACGTGTCGGCGCTCGGGCCCGATGGGGGCCGGGTCGAGGTGTGGTGGCCCGACACGATCCGCGACTTCATCCTGCTGACGGATCTGGCGCGGGCGATGGTGGCACTGGCCCGGGTCGACGAGGTGCCGGATCTGGTGAACCTGTGCTCCGGGATCGGGGTCTCGTTCGGCGATGCGGTGCGGGCCATCGCCGCCCGACAGGCCAAGTGCGTCGAGATCGTGTCGCTGGAGCGGCCCGGTATTCCCGTGGTGATCGGCGACAACCGCCGGATGGTTTCGCTCTGCGGATTCGTTCCGGCGATGTCAGCGGAGCTGTTGGCCGCACATGCGGCAGTGGAGGGTGCGATATGAACGACGGCGGTCCGGAGATCATGGACAGTCGCTACGCAACTGGGACCGTTGTGGTGCAGGGTCTCGGGTTCGTCGGCGCCGCCATGTCGATCGCGGTGGCCTCGGCGGTGACCGGGAGCGGAGGCCCCCGGTTCGATGTGATCGGCCTCGATCTCGATACCCCCGACGGGCTGAGCCGGGTCGAAGCGCTCAACGCCGGCCGGTTCCCCTTCCCCACCACCGATCTCTCCCTGTCGGCGGCGTTGGACAAGGCGGTCGGACGCAACCTCTCGGCGACCGTCGACCCCGAGGTCCTCGCCTCAGCCGACGTCATCGTGGTGGACGTCCCCCTCGACATCGACTGGCGATCCGACGACCCGAGCCTGAGCATCGGCGGTTTCGAAACGGCGATACGGACGATCGGTCGATGGGCCCAGCCCGGCGCCCTCGTGCTGGTGGAGACGACTGTGCCCCCGGGGACCACGGCCAAGGTCGTGGCACCCACGTTGGGCGAGGAGCTCGAAGCCCGGGGCCTGGCCGCCGACTCGGTGCTGGTGGCCCACAGCTACGAGCGGGTGATGCCGGGCCGTGAGTATCTCAACTCGATCGTCAACTACTGGAGGGCGTTCGCCGGGCACACGCCCGAGGCCGGCGATGCGGCCGCCGACTTCCTGAGCGCGGTGATCAACGTCGCCGACCATCCACTGTGCCGCCTCTCGGGCACGACCGCCTCGGAGGCGGCCAAGGTTCTGGAGAACACCTTCCGGGCCACCACCATCGCCCTGATGGACGAATGGGCGAGGTTCGCCGAGGTCGCCGGCATCGACCTGTTCGAGGTGGTCGACGCGATCAGGATGCGACCCACCCACGCCAACATGCGCACGCCCGGGTTCGGTGTCGGCGGCTACTGCCTGACCAAAGACCCACTGTTCGCCCAACTCGCCGCCAGCGAGCTGTTCGGCACCCCGCTCGCCTTTCCGTTCTCCACCGCCGCCGTCCGCACCAACGATCGGGCGCCGCTGGCCGTCCTCGACCAGTTGAGCGAGCAGCTCGGCGGCTTGGCCGGGCGCCGGCTCCTCCTGCTCGGCGTCAGCTACCGGGCCGACGTGGGCGACACCCGCTACTCCCCATCGGAGACCTTCGTTCGGGCCGCCGAGCAGGCCGGGGCCGACGTCGTCGCTCACGATCCGATGGTCAGGCTCTGGCACGAGCTCGGCCGATCCCTGCCAGCCGAGATCCCCGATCCGTGCGATGTCGATGCGGTGGTGTTCGCCGTGCCCCACGTCGAGTACCAGACGCTGTCGATGGCGTCATGGCTGAAGGCGGCCCGCCCGTTGCTGTTCGACGCCTTTTCCGTTCTCACCGCTCAGCAGCTCGCCGAGGCCCGAGAGATCGGGTGCCACGTCCGATCGCTCGGCCGCGGCGCCCCCGATCCGGTACTTCCCGCCCACCGCCCCCACGCCCACAGGACCAACCCAGCATGATCGAACCCACCGCCGCCGCTCCCTGCCGTGTCCTCATCACCGGAGGCGCCGGCTTCATCGGCGGGCATCTCGCCCGCCGCCTCCTCGACGACGGTCACCGTGTCGATCTGGTCGATAACCTCAGCCGGGGCGTCGATGACGAACTGCTGAGCCAGCTCCGGCGTTCCGACCGGTTCGCGGTCCGGGTGGCGGACCTCCGTGACCGGCGGAGTCTCGACGACCTCGGCTCCGACTACACCCACATCTTCCACTTTGCCGCCCTGCTCGGTGTTCAGAACGTCATCGACCGGCCCTACGACGTCCTGACCGAGAACGTGGCGATGGTCGAGACGATGCTGGCGGTGGCGCGCCGACAACGATCGTTGCGCCGCTTCGTCTTCCCGTCGACCAGCGAGGTCTACGCCGGCACGCAGCACCACTTCGAGCTGCCGATCCCCAGCCCCGAGACCACACCCCTCGCCGTATCGCCCCTCGATCAGCCCCGGACGAGCTACATGCTGTCCAAGATCTACGGAGAGGCGTTGGTCCACCACGCCGGCGTTCCCTTCACGATCATCCGACCACACAACGTGTACGGCCCCCGGATGGGCCTGTCACACGTGGTCCCCCAGCTCCTGCAGCGGATCGTCGGACAACCGGACGGCGGTGAGCTGGTGGTCTATTCGATCGAGCACAGCCGGACGATGTGCTTCATCGACGATGCCGTGGACTACCTGGTCCGGCTGATGGATGCCGACGCTGCGCTGAATGAGACCTTCAACGTCGGAGTGCAGAGCCCGGAGGTGACGATCGGCGAGTTGGCTCGGGTGCTGTGCGACACGGTCGGGCGGCAGCTGACGATCGTCGCCGGCGACACGGCCCCCGGCTCTCCGCCGAGGCGCTGTCCCGACATGCGACACACGATCGCCGTCACCGGTCATGAGCCGGCGGTGTCGCTGGCCGAGGGCATCCGCCGGACCTATCTCTGGTACGACGAGAACGTCTTCTCCGGGCGGCAGCTGAGCGCCGTCTGACATCACAGAACCGACGGACGCAGGGCAGGCGACATGATTCGGTGGGGCAGGCGAGCAGCAAGGGCGGACCAGGCCGCGATGCGGGTGCTGAGCGTGGGCGGGCAGGAGGAGCCGCCCAGAGGGCCGGCGGGGCCGGAACCGCTGGTCGCCCTGGTCAACGAGGGCACCTACCCGTTCCACGCAGGCGGAGTGAGCGTCTGGTGCGACCAGTTGATCCGGGGTCTGCCCGACGTCCAATTCCTGGTGGTGGCGATCTGCCTCAACCACCGTGAGCTCCCGGTTCGCGAGCTGCCGCCCAACGCACGGTTGGTCTCGATCCCCATCTGGGACCAGGTGCTCGAATCGGCGGAGCCCCGTGTCGGCCGGCGCCATCGGCTCCCGGCGTTGCGGTCATTGGCCCGGCTCCTCACGGCGGAGCCGGCCGAGGTCGACGAGAGCGAGGAGTTCCTCTCCCTCATCTGCGAGCTGGTGGATGCGGCTGACCACGGTGCGCTGGCGCCCGCCCTCGCCTTCCCGCTGCTGTGCGAGGTGTTCGCCGACGCTCTGGCCGCCAGCCCCTGGCTTCAGGCCACCCACCACGGATCGATGCTCGATGTCGCCCGGCTGGCCGAGAACTTCATCCACATCCTCCGGCCACTGCTGTTCGACCTGGGGCCGCTGGACGTCGTCCACCTGTCGTCGAGCGGGCTGCCGTCGCTGGTGGGGATGTCGATGTGGCACCGGCGCCGGACACCGCTGGTGGTGACCGAGCATGGACTGTTTCTCCGAGAGCGTTACCTCGACCTCGGTCGCGCCGGGGGACGGCCGGCGGAGACCCAGGTCATGTTGCGCTTCTACCACCTGATGGTGGCGGGGATCTACCGGGCGGCGTCGGTCATCGCTCCCGTCAGCGGCTACAACCAGCAGTGGCAGGAGCGGGTGGGGGCGGCACCGGCCAACATCCGGCTCATTCACAGTGCGGTGGAACCCAGCGACTTCCCGGTCCGGTTGAACGAACCTGAGCGGCCTTCGGTCGGTTGGCTGGGCCGGATCGACCCGATCAAGGATCTCCACACCCTGATCAAGGCCGCCGCCGTGATCCGGGACGAGGTACCGGATGTCCTGGTGAACCTGTACGGCTCGGCTGCTCCCGCTCAGCAGGGTTATCTACGGTCGTGTCACGACCTGGTCGATTCGCTCGACCTGCAAGAGGTGGTCCGGTTCGCAGGAGCAGTGCCGTCGCCGGCCGACGCCTTCCACACCAACCAGATTTCGGCGCTCAGCAGCATCTCGGAAGGCTTCCCCTACGTGGTGTTGGAGTCGATGGCCTGCGGCGTTCCCGTCGTCGGTACTGATGTGGGCGGCGTCCGGGAGGCGATCGGAGACGCCGGTCGCTGCGTGCGGGCCAATGATCCGCAGGCGCTGGGGGCGGCCTGTCTGGAACTGCTGGGCGACCCCGCACTCCGACGCTCACTAGGACGGGTCGGGCGCCAACGAGTGGAGAACATGTTCGACCTCGAGACGATGCTGGCCACACATCGAGGGCTGTACGCCGAGCTGGCGGGACCCTTCCGCTCGATCTCCATCCAGACACCGGGTCAGACGATCGACCTGCGCGAGCCGGCGGCAGACGAGGTGCCAACGCCATGAGCATCCGTCAGCGCCCGCCGCTCGCCGAGCACGCCGACGACGAGCCGTTCGCCGCTCTGCTCGAACGGTTCGGGCCCGAGGTCCGCCAAGCATTCGACGTCTTCCACATCGCCCTCATCTTCGAGGCGGCAGGGGTCAACGACCGGGTAGCGGCCGAGGAATACGGCACGCCGGACGTCGTCCGGTTGGCAACCCAGGTGGCGGAGGTCGCACCGTACGTTCCCACGGTGCCGCACCGGCACCGGCCGCAACTGCTGCGACGGGCAACCGATGCCGTCACCCGGGGCACGGCGTTCGTCCTCGCCGGGCTGATGTCGATGACCTCGGCGGCCGCCGTCAACCGGCCCGGCGCCAACCTGGTCCTGCTGATGTCGTGTCTCGTGGCCACCACGATCATGAGCCCGCTGTCGTTCATGGCCCACCTTCTGTCGATCCGGGCCGGAGCCGGCAACCGGCGGGCGGCTCTCGGCCCGATCTACCGATGGGGCGTGCTGGTGACGGCCGCCGTCGGCCTCGCGGTGGCCGGCACCGCCGGAGCGGGCATCGCCCTTCTCACCGTGGGGCCAGTCCTGTACGCCCAGGCCGCAGTGATGGCCCTGGTCATGCAACGCCCGTGGCTGTTCGCCCTCACGCTGGCCCCCGGTGGGATCGCCTCGACCCTGTACCTCATGCCCGGTCTGCGGCTCGTCGACGCCGATGTGGCGGCGATCCTGTCGATCGCCGGTATCGGGACGCTGGCGGCCACAATGCTGGTGAGGCTGAGCAGCAGGGGCCGGCTGCGGGGATGGGTGGGTCGGCTGGAGCGCCGGGCGGCGATGCCGTTCGTGGGCGCCGGCTTGGCCACGTCGGCCTTCATCGGGTCCTTCATCGTCTGCTGTCAGGGAATCAAACCGCTGGAGTCCGCCGGGGTCCACGCCTGGTTCGTCGCCGCCTGGCCCATGTTCGTGCCGCTCGGCTTGGCCGAGATGGCGGTGGTGATCATGCGGGACCAGGTTCACGCCGCCACCCGTACCGCCACCTCGGCTGCGGAACTGGCGCAGGCGGTGAGGCGGGCCGGAGCCTGGTTCTGGGGTGCTTTCACCGCCGTGGCCCTCATCGCCATGGCGCTGTCCATCGCCGTGCAGCCGATCGGATCCGGCGGCGTCACGCTGCTCGTCCCGACGGCTTTCGCCCTACTGGCTCTGACGCTGATCGCCCGTCTGGCCGACCCCGATCCATACGACCAGCTCGCTCCGCTCGCCTCGGCCTGCGGCGCGGTCGGGCTGATGGTGGTGGCGATGGTGGACAGCCACCTCAGCTCGCTCGGGTCGGCCGCCGTCATGGTCGGCGTACTCGCAGCCACCGCATCGGCAACGTGGGCCGTGCTGTGGCGCCGTTCGAAGTCGCTCCATGCCTACCGCTGGAGCTTATGAGTTCGTCTCAGGAGGAATCAGATGAGGGCAGTGATTCTCGCCGGCGGTGAGGGGGTACGTCTCAGGCCGTACACCACATGTCTGCCGAAGCCACTCGTGCCGGTGGGCAACGAAGTCACGATGATCGAGATCCTTCTGCGCCAGCTCAAAGCGCAGGGTTTCTCGGAGGTGTCGCTGGCGTTGGGCCACATGGGGCACCTCATCGAGGCCTTCGTGGGCGACGGCTCGCGATGGGGACTGCAGATCTCGTGCTGGCACGAGGACCGGCCGCTGGGCACCGCCGGCCCCCTCCTGTACCACCTCGACGACCTGCCCGAGCACTTCGTGGTACTGAACGCCGATCTGCTGTGCGACATCGACATGGCCGACATGTTGCAGCAGCACAGGCTCAGCGGCGCCAGCCTCACGATCGCCAGCTCGAGCCGGCGTATGAAGGTGGACTTCGGCGTGCTGGCGGTGGAGGGCGCCCGCCTCCAGAGCTTCGAGGAGAAGCCCCAGCTGAGCTTCGAGGTGAGCATGGGGATCTACTGCATCTCACGGTCGCTCCTCGGCCAGGCGGTTCCCCGTCGAATGGGTTTCGATGACCTGCTCAGAGGGCTCCTGGCGCAAGGCGACGCCCCGTTCGTGTACCGGTTCGACGGCTACTGGCTCGACATCGGCCGCCCCGAGGATTACGACCGGGCGAACCGGGACTTCCCGGAGCTGCGCAACCGCCTGTGGCGCCTGTCCGACGATGAGGACACTCCCACCGATCTGCCGCTCGACCTGACCTCGGTGGCGTCGCTGAGGTCAGGCGCCGGATCGAGCCTGGGAAATGGCAGCAACGGGACCGGTATCGACGGCGCCGACCCGCTCCCGTGACGACGATGGCCGGAGGCGCCCGCTCACCATCCCCCGCAAGGTTGGCGACCACCGTCGGAGGGCAGGCCGAGCTCGTAGCGGGCGGCGTTCCAACGATTGCGGCCGGCCTCGGCGCAATCCTCAGCCGTGAGATCCGTCGCCCGGTACTCGGCGATCCAGACCGCCTTGTCGGCCTCCACGAAGGCGTTGAGCAGATCGCACTCGTCGTAGCGGAAGCACTCCTCGTTGAGGGTCCAGTCGAACGACGAAACGAGGTCGACGGCCTGGTCGATGTCGCCCTTGAGCCCCACCGACAGGCCAGCGTCATGGACCCAGGTGGCGATGGCCCGGTTGTAGGCGAGTTGGTCGGCCGCGGTCAGCGGGAATCCCGAGTCGTTGCTGTAGCCGTCGATCTCGTCGGGCTCCACCGCATCGAAGCCCTTGGCCCGACACTCCTCGATCCGGGCCCGCATGATCGGCTCGAGCACCGCGATCTGGCGGATGTCGAGCCACCACGAGTTGTCCCAGCCCTCGTCGGGATTGCCGATCACCGAGCTGGGGAACTGGCCCGCATCGGGTCGGTAGCTCTCGTACACGCCGGCGTCGAAGTAGCAGATCACCCGCTTGCCCCGGGCCTGGAGCGCCCTCACCGTGGACTCGCTGTTCATCTGCCCGTCGATGTCGTAGACGTCGGGCTCGGGAAGAGGATCGCCGGCGAGGTCGCGAAGGCCCATGGCCACCGGATCGTCGAGGTCGAGTGGGCCACTGAGCACCCAGTGGAGGGTGAGCGGGCGGCTGGCACCCGGGAGCCAGCGGGATCCGGGGGAGCCTTCAGCGACAGTGCCGGGGGTCGAGGTGGCTGCGCCCGTGGAGGGCGGTGGCTCCGACGTTTCGGACGTCCCGACTGCTGCATCATCTGCACCACTGATACCGGGACCGGATGGGTCACTCTCTCCCGAGCCGGTGCACGCAGTTGTGCCCAAGGCCAGCACGGCAGACACCACGGCGATCAGATATTTGGCGGACGGCACCGTCAACGTCGTTCCCCACTCGCTCCGAACACCAGCTTAGGCCCATCGATTGGTGCCGGTTCAGCGACCGGCGAGGGAGGTTGGACATGAATCGTGTCATTCCACACGGGGCGCGAGGGCGGGCGCTGTTCGCTCTGGCCGGTGCCGTGATCGTGTCGGCGGCGATCGGGATCGCCGTGCTGTCCACTGGTGGATCGGACGGCGACGCGACCGACACGAATGGGCCGGATGTTGCCTCGACCGTGGCCGGTGTCGGCACCCAACGCCAGCGCGACACCGGCGCGACCGGGGGTCCGGTGTCGGCCGGAGCCGAAGCAGTCGACACAACGGTGGCCGGCCCAGGAGCCGGCGAAGGAACCGCCGTGTCGCCCACCACCAGCCTGCCAGCCGCCAGCACGACCCGGGCCGGGGACGGCACCGGCACCACCGGTCCGGCTGCCCCCACCTCGTCGGTGCCGCTGTCCACCTTGGCGGCCCCGGCGGGCGGCGTGGCGATCACGTCGCCGCTGTCCAACGCAGTGGTTGGTCGCACCCTGTCGGTGCAGGGCTCGGCCGGATCGCTCCCGGCCGACCACGAGCTGTGGCTCGTGGTCCGACCGGTCCAGGAGCAGCGGTATGTGGTGCAGGGCGACGGGCCTCTGTCGGTCGTGGACGGAATCTGGCAGGGCTCGGTCACCGTGGGGGATGGCACCTCGGCCACCGCTGGCCAGCGGTTCCTGATCTACGTGGTCGACGTGGACAAGAGCGGGGGTGACGTTCTGCGCTCCGAGCGGGTCGACGCGGCGACAGGCGGAGTCGAGCTTCCCCCCGGGGCGGCGAAGGCGGCGGCTGTCATGGTCGAGCTGCAGCCCTGACCCCGGGAGGCGACGCCATCCGATGGGCCACCCAGAACCCGCCCAGGGGGACGGCGGCCACGAACAGCAGCAGCACGGTCTGCTGGGCCGGCCACCGGTAGTGGCGGTGGGCGGCCAGCACCACGGCCGCGTAGACCAGGTAGATCACGCCGTGGACCAGGCCCATGACCGGGGTCGTGTCGGGTCCGTCGAGGACCCGGTGCCACCCCATGGCGGCCAACAGCACCACGTAGCTCAGCGACTCGACGATCGACACGGCACGGAGTCGCCTCAGCACCCGCCGACCCTACCGGGCGCCGCCCGGACCGGGTCGGTTACGCTCCCGGACACCCCCCACGAGGAGCACGTCCAGCCATGAGCCAGCCCCCCAGCCCCACCCCGACTCCGGAACAGGTGGTCCGCCGGTACCTGGAGGAGATGTACAACGAGCGACGGCTCGACCTGGTGGGCGAGCTGATCGCCGATCCCGAGATCCGCCACTCCCCCGGGGAGCGCCGGGTGATGAGCCTGGCCGAGAACACCGAGCGGCTGGAGAAGATGTTCGCCCAGTGCCCGGTGCTCCGGTTCGAGCCGTCGGTGGTGATCACCCAGGACGACCTGGTGTCGGTGGCCTGGAACGGCTGGTCGACCCAGGCCGACGGCCGGTCCTACGAGTTCGCCGCCGTCGAGCTGTTCCGGGTGCAGGACGGCAAGATCACCGAGATCTGGAACGCCAAGGAGGCCAAGGGCCATTGGCTGCCCTGAGCGGGGCCACCGCCCCGGGCGGGGAGCCCCTGATCGATGGGCCGGCGCTGGCCCGGTGGCTGGATGTACGGGCAGTGACTGTGACCGGCGCACCGGGCGGGGGCGGCTGGTCGAACGAGACGGTGTTCGTCACGGCTGACAGCCGGGAGCTGGTGGTGCGCCTCACGCCCCGGGGACGCTCCATGTTCCCGGTGTACGACCTGTCGCACCAGGTGCGGATGCTGCGGCTGGCGGCAGCCGAGGGTTTGCCGGTGCCGGCAGTGGTGGGCGAGGAGGCCGACCCGGTGGTGCTGGGCCGGCCCTTCTTCGTGATGGAGCGGATACCGGGGCGGGTCCCGGCCGACGACGACCCGCCGTTCACCCGGGCCGGCTTCCTGTTCGAGGCGCCGCCCGGCGACCAGCGCCGGTTCCACGATGCCGCGGTGGACGTGATCGCCAGGGTGCACCGGGTGGCGGCGCCGCCCTTCCCGGCCGACGGCCCCCAACCGTCGGATCACCTGGCCGCCTGTGCCCACCTGGCGCACTGGTGCGGGCCGGTGCCGACGGTCGTCGCCGAGGCCCTCGACGAGCTGGGCCGCACCGCCCCCACGGCCGAACCCGCCCGGTGCGGGCTCGTGTGGGGCGACGCCCGCCCCGCCAACATGGTGGTGGACGACGACCTGAACGTCGTGGCCCTGCTCGACTGGGAGCTGGCCGGCTCCGGGCCGGGCGAACTCGACGTCGCCTGGTTCTGCGAGATGAATCGTATGCGGTCGATGGGGCCGGCCGGGTTCGCTCCCCTGCCCGGTTTTCCCGCCGACGACGTGACCTGGGCCCGGTGGGAAACCGCGGTGGGCCGGCGGGCCGATGCCCGGGAGTGGTTCCAGCGGTTCAGCGCGGTGCGGGTGGCGGTGCTGCTCCTGCTCTACCTGGCGGCCATGGTGCACCGGGGCGTCCTACCGGCCGGCCATCGGGCCCTGAGCGAGAACAGCGGCACCCGGCGCCTACGGGAGCTGTTCGGCTAGCGGGAACCCTTCCGGTTTCCTCGGGTACGCCTTCGGCCCACACGCTCGCCTCCGGCGAGTTCCTGCCGGTGTCAGGTTCACGCACCGGCGCCCGGTGGGCCGGGGCCCTATTTTCCACGGGACTGATGGCCCATTCGGGGCCACCGCCACTCAGCGGGCGGCGGGCGCCGCCGACGGGCCCGGTATGCACCGCCACGTGGGGGAACCAGGCGCCAGGAGATACGGGCCCTCTGGCGCCCTCGCTCGCCGGTTCGGGTTGCGGACCAAGCTGGTGGTCGTCCTGGTGCTGGTGGGCGTCATGCCGTTCGCCCTGGTCGGCTGGGAGGCGGTCCAGCGGGTGCGCGAAGCCGACCTGACGTCGGCCCGTTCCGAGGTGGAGGCAGCGGCGGTGAGCGCCGGCGAGCTGATCGATCGCAACCTGTTCGAGCGCTACGGCGATGCCCAGGCCTTCGCTGTCTCGCCCGCCGTGCGACGTTCTCCAGCGGCGGCGGCCGAGGTGGCCGACGCGCTGATGGGCCTCTACGGCGTCTACGACCTCATGGTCGTCACCGACGCCGCCGGGGTGGTGGTTGCCGTCAACTCGGTGGATCACACCGGCCGTCCGGTATCGACTGGCGACGTGCTGGGCCGCGATCTCTCGTCGGCGCCATGGTTCGTGGCGATGCGGGACGGTAACGGGTCGGCTGGTACCTACGTCGAGCCGCCGATCCGGAGCGGCCTGGTGGACGAGGTGTACGGCGACAACCGGATGACCCTGCCGTTCACGGCCGCCATCACCGGGCCCGACGGGGACTTCGCCGGCGTCTGGCACAACGAGGCGTCGTTCGACCGGGTGGTGGGCGACATCGCCGCCGCCACCCAGCAGGATCTCCGGTCGTCGGGAACCAGCACCGCCGACGTGGAGGTGATCGCCGGTAGCGAGGTCCTGGCCGACGAGGGTTCGGACAGGGACGACGGGATCCATGCCCTTCCCGACGGGATCGAACCCGTGCTCGGCGCTTCGGGGTACTTCACGGAGCGCGACCTCGAGGGACAGACGCTGCTGACCGGCTATGCGGTCACCGACGGGGCGCTCGGGTTCCCGGGGTACGGGTGGACGATTTTCATCTCACAGGAGCACTCTGCCGTCATGGCCGGGGCCGATGATCTGCGCCGAGCCCTGCTGATGATCGGCGTGCTGCTGACTGCGGCCATAGCGACCGTGTCGTACGTGCTGGCCCGCCGGCTGGCGAAGCCGATGGGGCACGCGGTGGGGATGGCGTTGGGGGCGGCGGGTGAGCTGAAGGCCGTGGCCGACGGGCTGATGAGCAGCTCGCAGGACGTGTCGCAGCGGGCGTCGGACATTGCGGTGTCGACTGAACAGCTGAACACCGGGATCTCGGTGATCGCCGCCGCCGTGGAGGAGCTGAACGGCTCGTTCGCCGAGGTGGCCCGCAACGCCACCGAGGCGTCGTCGTTCGCCGAGGAGGCGGTGGCGGTAGCCGAGCGATCATCGGAGACGGTCACCGAACTGGGGCGATCGAGCGAGGCGATCGACCGGGTGCTGGGGATCATCCGATCGCTGGCCGAGCAGACGAACATGCTGGCTCTCAACGCCTCGATCGAGGCGTCACGGGCCGGGCTGGCCGGGCGGGGGTTCGCCGTGGTGGCCGAGTCGGTGAAGGAACTGGCCGAGGGCACCGCCCGGGCCACCCACGAGATCGGGGACCTGGTGGGCCGCATCCAGGGAGACGCGTCCCGGGCCATCGAGGCCAACGCGTCGATCAAGGAGGCCGTCGATCGGATCAGGGGCTACTCGGTCATCATCGCCGAGGCCACCGACGAGCAGTCGGGCACGGCCAACGACGTGGCCCGCATCACGGCATCGGCCACTCACGATGCCTACGAGATCGCCACCAGCAACGTGGTGCTGGCCGAGGCGGCCGAGCGGAGCTGGGCGGCGGCCAACTCGATGCAGAGCTCGGCCGACGCCGTGGCCGGGATGGCTTCGGAGCTGACCGCCGTCGTCTTCGGCAGCCCTAGCTGATCGGGTAGCAGCCGGCGGAATCACAGACGTCGGAGAGGTACCAGCCGGCACTGTCCTGGGCCAGGATCAGCCAGTCAGGGTCGTAGTCGGGCAGTGGCTCCCCATCGAGCAGGGTCGGATTCGAGCCGTAGTAGACCCACTGGCCGTCCGACGTGCTGGCCAGGGTCAGATCCTGGTGGACCTCGATCAGCAACCCCGTGGACGGGTCCGGCGCCGCGACGACCAGCACGCCCGTCGCCCCGTCGATCACGACCCCGGCGGTGTAGACGTCGCCATCGCCCCGGTCCCACACGATCGTCGTGTCGGCGGTGAAGCCCGTGAACAAGGTTTCGTCGGTCGCCTGGTCGGTGGTCGTGCTCCGTGGGACGGTGGAGGTGGGACCGGCCGGGATGGTCGCCGTGGTGGCACTGACGGTGCTCGCCGTGCTGGCTGTGCTGGCGGTGCTGGCGCTCGATGGCGGCGGGTTCGAGTTGTTGCCGGCCCCCAAGCCGTAGGCCAGGCCACCCACGGCCAGGGCAGCCATGAGGCCGAGCCCTCCCAGCAGGAGCGGTGAGGATCCCCGGCCGCCGCCAGACGAAGCCGGGGCGTGGGTGGCGACAGGGGCACCGGCCCCCGGTCCGGGCCCGGCGCCGGCACCCCAACCGGCGGATGGAGCCCCAGGATCGCCCCATTGCGGCGCCCGATGCACGGTCGGGGCCGACGCGACCGTCTGAGGTTCGGGTGCCGGCGCCGGCCGGAAGACGGGCGGACCGGTGACCTGCGTGTAGGCCGGAGACGGTACCGGGATCGGGGCCGGGGAGGCGACGGTTCGGGCCTCGACCGGGTTGGCCACAGTGCCGCCCAGGGCGGCCACCAGCTCGGCCGACAGTTGCCCGGCCGTCGCCTGCCGGGCCTCGGGAGCCTTGGCCAACGCTTGTTCCACCACTCGGGCCACGGCATCCGGCACCCCGCACAGGCGGAGGTCCGGGGGTGGCGCACTCAAGGCCCGCGTGATCATGGGCGTGACGCCTTCGTCGCCGGGCTGGAGGAACGGCGGGTATCCCGTGATCAGGTTGTAGAGGGTGGAGCCGACGGCGTAGACATCGCTGGCGACCGAGGCCGACCGCCCCTGGAGGATCTCGGGAGCGGCGTGGGCCAGGGTGGCCGTGGTGCTGGTGGTGGCAGTGGCATTGTTGGCTACGGCGGCGATCCCGAAGTCGGACAACTTCGGGTTGCCGAACTGGTCGATCAGGATGTTGTCGGGTTTGATGTCGCGGTGCAGGACCCCGTGGTCGTGGGCCATCTGGGTTGCCGCCGCTATGGGGGCCATGACCGCCACGGCTTCGGGCCAACGGAAGACGCCGGTTGTTGCCAGGCGGTCCCGGAGCGACCCGCCCGTGGCCAGCTCCATGACGATGTAGGCCTCGCCCTGGTCGGTGTAGCCGGAGTCGTAGATCGGCACGATGTTGGGATGCCCGCTAAGACGGCCCATCGTCTGGCGCTCGCGATCGAACCGGCGGCATTCGGTCTCGCCCATCCGGCCGCTCAACACCTTCACCGCCACGGCCCGACCATGCTCGTGGTCGACGGCGCGATAGACGGATCCGAATCCGCCCTGGCTGATCAGCTCCGCGTTCCGGTACTTGCCTATGTCTCGCGTGCTCGTCGTCACGTCAGCTCCCCAGCCCTTCAGGTGGCGGTGCACGTGGGCGACACCGCGCCTGCAATCGAGTGTCGATCACGGTGGTTGCAGTACTGGCCATGGCGGCGTTAATACCTGGTTGCAGAGGCGGGCCAGGCAGTAGCGTTATGGTTCATGCCTCGCCTCAGTGCGCTCGGAGGACTGCGCCTGACCGACCCGAGCTCGGGCGTCGGTGGGCCACGGCAGGCCGCTGTGCTCGCTGTCCTCCTGGCCAACCGGGGTCGGCCGGTCCGGGTCGAGCAGCTGATCGACGAGGTGTGGGGGCCATCGCCCCCACCAGCCGTTCGCAAGGCGCTACGGGGATACGTCTCACGACTGCGACGGCTGCTCCACGCCGCGGCCACCATCGAGAGCCGATCGGGCGCCTACCGACTCGACATCGCCATCGACACCTTCGACGTCGACCGATTCGTCGAGCTGGGCGAGCAGGCACGCGTGGCGGCGGGCCCGACAGCGGTCAGTCTCCTGGCCGAAGCCCTGCGGCTGATCGGTTCGGCCGAGCCCTATGACGGCATCAATGCTCCGAGCGTCAACCGGGAACGAGTGTGGCTCAACGAGCTCCGGGTGAGCTGCCTCGTGCGTCACGCCGAGCTGCTGCTCGAGTCGGGCCAGCGGGCGACGGTACTCCCTGAGTTGCAGCGGGCGGCGGCCGACAATCCCCTGGTCGAGAAGCTGGCGGTTCTCCTCATGTCGGCCCTCTACCAGGACGGGCGACAGGCCGAGGCCCTGGAGGTCTACCGGGATCTGCGGCATCGGCTGGTCGAGCAGCTGGGGCTCGAGCCGTCTCCCGAGGCGCGCGAGCTGGAGTTGCGCATCCTGCGCCAGACCGTTCCCACCGCGGTGCCCGCCCCGAGCCGGTCGGCGCCGGTGGTGCGCGCCGTCACACCGTTCGTAGGGCGCAACGCCGAGCTGAAGACGCTGGAGCACGCCTGGCGACAGATCCGGGCGAGCAGCCGAGCAGGCGATCGGGCGGCGGTGATGGTGAGCGGCGACGCCGGGATAGGCAAGACCACGCTGTGCGCCGAGTTTGGTCGGCTGGTGGCCGAGGACGGCGCCACCGTTCTGTACGGCCGGTGCGACGAGGGGTTCGCCGGCCCCTACCAGGCGCTGGTGGAGCCGGTGCGGGCTCTGGTCCACCGACTGGCGCCGTCGACGCTGGCTGCCATGCCCGGCGTGCAGGAGCTGAGCCGGCTCGTGCCCCTGCCCCCGTCGGTGACCGGCGAGCGGCTTCCGGTACGAGCCGATCCGGCTGCGGAGCGGTGGATGCTCTTCGAGGCGGTAGCCGAGCTGCTGACACTGGCCGGCAGCGAGGGGCCACTGGTGCTCGTGCTCGATGACCTCCACTGGGCCGAACAGTCGACCCTGCTACTCATCCGCCATCTGCTCCGCGCCGACCGGCCGCTACGGCTTCTGCTCATCGGCACCTACCGGGAGGCCGAGCCCGACCGGTCGGAGCCTCTGCTCGACCTTCTGGCCGACATGCACCGTGACGATCAGGCCGTCAGGCTCACGATCGGCGGCTTCGACGAGACGGACACTCAGCGTCTGATCGAGGTGAGCACACCGGGAGCAACCTTCGACTCCGGGCTGCCCAACAAGCTGATGACCGTTACCGGCGGCAACCCGTTCTTCGCTCGGGAGATGCTCCGCCACCTGATCGACGGCGGCCGGCTCGACGGGGCCGCGGTCCGGGCGCTCGCCGGCGATGGACGAGGCTTACCGGTCAGTATCCAGGAGATACTGTCGCGCCGGACGGCGCGGTTGCCCGAGCCAGCCCGGCGGGTGCTGGCCCTGGTGGCCACAGTCGGAGGCGAGGTCCCGTTCACCCTGCTGGAGGCGATGGCCACCAGCGACGGCATCGAGTCGGGAGCCCTGATCGATGCACTCGACGTGGCGGTGGAACGGCGGCTGTTGACCGAGACGGGCGCTGCCACCTACGCCTTTCCCCATGCTCTCGTTCGCCAAGCGGTGCTCGACGAGCTCACGGGCGCCCGTCGGCGGCACCTCCACCGGCGGGCGTTGGAGGGTCTGATCGCCATCCGATCCACGGATCTGGAGGCCCTGGCCCGCCACTCGCTCGATGCCATTCCCCTGATACCGATCGCACCGGCGGTTCACCATGCCATCGCCGCGGCGCGACAACTCAGCGAACGTGCGGCCCACGAGACGGCGGCCGAGCGGCTGGAGCAGACCCTGTCGGTGGTCGAGGCGCACTCCCCGCTGAGCGCAGAGCTCCGGTGCGACCTGCTGCTCGAGTTGGCGGTGCTGCACCGACTGTTGAAGCGGAGTCACGACGCGAGCTACGCGCTGCGGGCCGCAGCCGACGCCCGAGAGCTCGGCTCCCTGGAGCGCCTGATTCGGGCGGCCGAGGCGTATCCCCAGTCGACGACGACCATGGAAGACGACGAGCGACGGCTCGTGGACGAGGTCGTTGCGCTCTCGGCCGTGGCGCCCGGCCCGGCCGTGCTGAGGAGCCGGGCGTTGATCCTCCAGGCCGACCTCGAAGCGCGCAGCGGGCGGCGAGACGTGGCCTTGGAGGCGGCGGACGAGGCTCTGGCTCTGGCCCAGGCCGACGGCAACAGTGCCACCCGGCTGGAGGCGATCGCGGTCAAGGGCTTCGCCCTGCTGGGTACGGAGCGGATGGACGAGATACTGGACCTGCGCCGGCTGGCCCAGGCAGAGGTGACAGCCGGGCCAACACCCCGGGGAATCCCCAGCCTGATCGTGCGCCGGGCGCTGGTCGACCTGGCCGCCGGCGATCGGGTCGGCTTCGACCGGAACCGTCTCGAGGTGGAGCGCGAATGGGGACAGACGAGGGCAGCCGACATCGGAGCGGCGGCCCTCAACACCAGGATCGTCCACGCCCGACTGGAGGGCCGCTGGGACGATGCACTGGTCGCCGCCGATCGATATCTGGAGGAGAACCCGGACGATCCCGACGCCCATCAGGTGTGGGCCGCCCACCAGATCGGCATCCACCGCGAGATCGGCAGAACCGCTGATCTCGTCGCCCTGGTGGAGAGCATGATCGCGGCCGACCCTGGCCTGGGCCACTTCCGGCTCGGACTGGCAGCCCCTTACCTGGACTCCGGGCGGTTCGAGGATGCGGCGCAGATCGTGGGCGAACTGGCCCGGCCGGGCCTGCCCGATCTGCCCCGGGACGCCACGTTCCTGCTGCGGCTGAGCGTGTTGGCTGAGGCGGCGGCCGTGGTCGGCGACCCGACCGAGGTGGGGATCGTCTGGTCGGCGTTGCGTCCCTACTCGGGAATGATCTCGTCGCCTGACGCCTCGTACCTGTTGCACGGCACCGTCGACCGCTACCTCGGCATGCTGGCCATCCGGCGGGGGGCATCGCAGGAGGCGGAGCAGTGGTTCCACCGGGCGCTCGAAACCGAGCAGAAACTGAACGCTCCGCCGCTCGAGGCCAGGACCCGGCTCGGGCTCGGGCGGCTGCTGCTCAGCCGTGAGGCGAGCGCTGATGTGGATCGTGGGCGACGCCACCTCGATCGCTCACTGCGGATCGCATCCGATCTGGGGATGCCGGTCGTGGCCGACGAGATCCGGGCTCTGGGGGCGGCAGGCCGAGCAGCGTGACAACTCTCCCCGCTCGTCACAGCTAGGTACGGGCCCGTTCGACGTCGAGTTGGTGGGAGAAGTCGGGTATCAGTTGGTGGCCTTCGGGGAACGTGCCGCACGGTAGATCGAAGCGGGCTGCGATCTCGGCGATGGCCGTGCCGCTGAGCTCGGCTTGCTCCAGCAGGCTGGTGGCGAGGGCGACGAGGAAGCGCTGGTGGCGGCCGAGCAGCTCTTTGGTGTCGGCCACGAGCCGGGCCATGAGCTTCTCGGCGTCGAGATCGGTTGGGCCGGTGCCGATCGAGTAGGCAGTGCCGTCGAGCGAGTAGCAGGCCTGGAACTCCTCGTCGAAGCCGAACCGCCGGATGTAGTCCAGCACCAGCATCGTGGCCTGCTCCCGATCTGAGGCCCGCCCGATCGAGGCGTTGGCCGCGCCGAACACCACTTCCTCGGCCAGTCCGCCGGCCAGGAGGATCTTGACCGTCGAGAGCAGCGAGGCCCGGGTGCGGTACAGATCGTGGGCGAAGGTGAAGCCTGCGGCGTAGGAGGACGCGAGGCGGCTCTTCATCTGGATCGGGGCCACACCGAGGAGCACCACGTGGGCGACGGCGTGGCCGGCCTCGTGCACGCTCACGTTGGTGATGGCGTCCTCGGAGCTCACGATGCGGATCCGATCCACCCGTCCCTGGTAGCGCCACCGTCGCTCCCGCTCGCCGACCCTGGCCAGCATCTCCTGCGCCGCAGTGTCGTAGCCCAACTCGATACTGGTGGTGTCGGCCAGCACCGCTTCCACCAGCAGCGGGGCCAGCGACGCTTCCAGGATGTCCATCACGCTCGACAGCACGGGTCGAACCCCTTGCACCGGGAACACCCCGTTCCGGTAGAGGAGCGCCGCCATCGACGGATCGACGGTCAGCTCCACGCCGAACAGATCTCTCGTCTGGGTCACGACCCGATCGATCTCCCGGGTGATCAGCGCCTCGAAATCCCGCCGGCGGAGGCTGCGGTACACGATGTGGGTGTTGCCGAACCGGGCCACCTGCTCGGGGCGGAACTTCTGGGAGAGGGCGTGCTTGATGTCGACCACCGAGATCTTCTGGGTGAAGGCGTGGAAGACGTCGGCGTCGACGTCGGCCTCCGCCGTCTGGCCGGCCATGGTGAAGGCCTCGTCGAGGTTGCCGGAGATGATTGTCAGGGTTCGGGAATGGTCGATCGGTTCATAAGGATCGACCCGCGCCCGCTCGGCCTCCAGCGCCCGCAACGCCCCATCACAATCGAGGGCGGCCACGGCATCGAGGCTCAGGTCGCCGTGGGTCAGCAGCGGGTGCAGCTGGGACGCCTCGTACGGTCCGATCGGGGCGGTCCGCTGCTGGTCGATCTGGGCGCGGGCCGCGTCGTCGACAGCCCGTTGGCGCTGGAAGTCGAAGTCCATCCGGCGCATCCGCAGCGAGCTGATCCAGGCTTCCAGCGGTGAGTTTCGCATGCGGCGCGACAGGCGGCCATCGCTCAACAGCTCCCAGAAATCCATGAACCTCGTCTGCTCGATCGGGCTCCCGTCGGGGTTGACGGTGTTGAACCGTTGGATCTCGTCGAAGAGCACGATGGCGGGGTGGCCGTCGTGAAAGCCGAAGTTCTCGAACACGGAGCTGACGTTGGTGGCCCAGCCCGAGGTGTCGATGTTGCTCAGCTCGATCTCCACGAACCGGCTGGACTGGTCGAGGCCCGACACCATACGGCGCACCAGGTCGGTCTTGCCGACGCCGGTCATGCCCCACAGGTTGACGATCACGGGCCGGCGGAGAACCTCCGGAGCGACGTACCAGACCCGAACCGACGCGATGAGGTCATCGATCACGCCGTCGATCCCGATGAAGTGCTCCTTCAACGAATCGGCCACCTCGTCCAGCTTCCTCGACCGTTCGATGATCGTGTTCTTGTCGAGCACAGCGCGAAGCCTCCTGGTCGCCTCAGCCGTCCCCGACCTGCGAGGACGCCCCTGAGGGAGGTGGAGACGAGCCGAGTCGACGGGATCGCCCCTGCCCCCCTAGGACGGCTGATCCTAGTGAGGTGGCCGCAAGATGCCGTTGCGGGGTGTCGCCGGGTGATGCTGCACTGCGCAGGCTTCGAGACGGTCCAGCCCGCCGGGCGCCGAGCGCTC
>CADEDH010000027.1:46099-78300 GCA_902826025.1 uncultured Actinomycetes bacterium | reverse complement strand
AGGTCGGAACTTACCCGACAAGGAATTTCGCTACCTTAGGACCGTTATAGTTACCGCCGCCGTTTACTGGGGCTTAAGTTCGCAGCTTCGCCTTTCGACTAACCGCTCCCCGTAACCTTCCAGCACCGGGCAGGCGTCAGAGCGTATACAGCGCCTTACGGCTTCGCACGCTCCTGTGTTTTTAGTAAACAGTCGCTTCCCTCTGGTTTGTGCCACCGCCTCGCGCTCCTGATCGCAAGGATCAATCACGCTACTACGGCCCTCTTTATCCCGAAGTTACTGAGGTAATTTGCCGAGTTCCTTAACCACAGTTCACCCACTCGCCTTGGTCTTCTCGACCTGTCCACCTGTGTCGGTTTGGGGTACGGGCACCACAAGAACTAGCTAGAGGCTTTTCTAGGCAGCATAGGATCAATGACTTCGCCATACGGCTCGGTGTTACGTCTCAGGCTTTAAGGGGATCGGATTTGCCTAATCCCCGCCCTACGCGCTTACCCCAGGACAACCAACGCCTGGGATCATCTACCTTCCTGCGTCACCCCATTGCTAGCCGCCTCGTCGTGGGTCGATTCGCCGCCCCGAAGGGCAACAGCCTCTTAGCAACATCGATTTGGCTCTGACGCGCTTGTGGTGGTACCGGAATATCAACCGGTTGTGCATCGACTACGCCTCTCGGCCTCGCCTTAGCTCCCGACTAACCCTGGGTGGACGAACCTTCCCCAGGAACCCTTGGACATCCGGCGGAGGAGATTCTCACTCCTCTTTCGCTACTCATACCAACATTCGCACTCGACCACGCTCCACGCTGGGTTACCCCTTACGCTTCGACGCGAGATCGACGCTCCGCTACCACGCAGACTGAGTCTGCATCCGCAGCTTCGGCTCTGGACTTGAGCCCCGTTACATTGTCCGCGCAAGACCACTCGACCAGTGAGCTATTACGCACTCTTTAAAGGGTGGCTGCTTCTAAGCCAACCTCCTGGCTGTCTGAGCAATCTCACATCGTTTACCACTTAGTCCAGAATTTGGGGCCTTAGCTGGCGATCTGGGCTGTTTCCCTCTCGACTATCGAAGCTCATCCCTCGAAGTCTCACTGCTGCGCTCTGGAACCATGGCATTCGGAGTTTGGTTGGGGTTGGTAAGCTTGTCGGCCCCCTTACCCATCCAGTAGCTCTACCTCCATGGCTGAACACGCAACGCTGCACCTAAATGCATTTCGCGGAGAACCAGCTATCACCGAGTTTGCTTGGCCTTTCACCCCTAATCACAGGTCATCCCCCCAGTTTTCAGCCTAGGTGGGTTCGCGCGTCCACGGGGTCTTACCCCCGCTTCCCACTGCCCATGACTAGATCACTCGGCTTCGGGTCTACAGCATGCGACTAAACGCCCTATTAAGACTCGCTTTCGCTCCGGCTTCCCCTCACGGGTTAACCTTGCCACATACCGTAACTCGTTGGCTCATTCTTCAAAAGGCACGCCGTCGCAGACGCAAGCGCCTGCTTCGACTGATTGTAAACCAACGGTTTCAGGTACTATTTCACTCCCCTCCCGGGGTACTTTTCACCTTTCCCTCACGGTACTCGTGCACTATCGGTCGCCTACGGATACTTAGCCTTACGAGATGGTCCTCGCAGATTCACACCGGGTTTCACGGGCCCGGTGCTACTCGGGTGCCTGTTCGAAGATGCTCAGATTTCGTGTACGGGACCTTTACCCCCTACGGTTCGCCTTTCCAGAACGATTCCACTATCTGAGCACTTGGTAACTTCGTGACGGATCTAGCGCCCCGTCCTACAGGTCCCACGACCCCCGAATGGCAACGCCGCTAGGCTATACACCATCCGGGTTTAGGCTGATCCCATTTCGCTCGCCGCTACTCAGGGAGTCGTTGTTACTTTCCGTTCCTTGCGGTACTAAGATGTTTCAATTCCCGCAGTTCCCTCACCCTGCCCTATGTGTTCAGGCAGGAGTGACACCCCATTACGGGTGCCGGGTTTCCCCATTCAGACATCCTCGGATCAACGCTTAGTCGGCAGCTCCCCGAGGCTTATCGCAGCCACTCACGTCTTTCATCGGTCTTAGGCGCCAAGGCATCCACCGTTGGCTCTTAGTAGCTTGTGTGTGTGGGTTATTTCAGTACTGTTATCTCTTTCGAGATATCAGATGCTCGTGCTCGCTATGCAATTCTCAAGGAACGATCGAAGGTGCCCGTACTGGCGCACCAGGAGCATGATTCCGCCCCGGTCACCTTGCGGTGATCGGGGCGGTGCAGCTCCTTCAAGACGGAAGAGAGAGAGGGAACCCTTCGGGTTCCTGGAGCTCCCTACTGGAAGCTCCCATGCTGGTCACTGAAGACCTACAGCGTGTGTCAACTAGGTTGCTCTCGCCCCGCCATCAGACAAACGCTGATGGTCGGCTCGAGAGGCTCCTTAGAAAGGAGGTGATCCAGCCGCACCTTCCGGTACGGCTACCTTGTTACGACTTCACCCCAATCGCCAGCCCCACCTTCGAACGCTCTCTCCCTTGCGGGTTAAGCCACGTGCTTCGGGTGTTGCCAACTTTCGTGGTGTGACGGGCGGTGTGTACAAGGCCCGGGAACGTATTCACCCCGGCGTTGCTGATCCGGGATTACTAGCGACTCCAGCTTCACGAAGTCGAGTTGCAGACTTCGATCCGAACTGAGACCGGCTTTAAGGGATTCGCTTCACCTCGCGGTGTCGCAGCCCGTTGTACCGGCCATTGTAGCATGTTTGCAGCCCTGGGCATAAGGGGCATGATGACTTGACTTCATCCCCACCTTCCTCCGAGTTGACCCCGGCGGTCTCCTGCGAGTCCCCAACATAACTTGCTGGCAACACAGGACGAGGGTTGCGCTCGTTGCGGGACTTAACCCAACATCTCACGACACGAGCTGACGACAGCCATGCACCACCTGTGTACCGCCCCGAAGGACACCATATCTCTATGGCTTTTCGGTACATGTCAAACCCAGGTAAGGTTCTTCGCGTTGCCTCGAATTAAGCAACATGCTCCGCCGCTTGTGCGGGCCCCCGTCAATTCCTTTGAGTTTTAGCCTTGCGGCCGTACTCCCCAGGCGGGGCACTTAATGCGTTAGCTTCGGCACGGAAACCGTTGAAAGTCCCCACACCTAGTGCCCACCGTTTACGGCATGGACTACCAGGGTATCTAATCCTGTTCGCTACCCATGCTTTCGCTCCTCAGCGTCAATACCAGCCCAGAGTGCTGCCTTCGCCATGGGTGTTCCTCCTGATATCTGCGCATTTCACCGCTACACCAGGAATTCCACACTCCCCTACTGGATTCAAGTCAGCGCAGTATCGGATGGCGTCTCAGGGTTGAGCCCTGAGTTTTCACATCCGACTTACGCAACCGCCTACGAGCTCTTTACGCCCAATAAATCCGGACAACGCTCGCCCCCTACGTCTTACCGCGGCTGCTGGCACGTAGTTGGCCGGGGCTTCTTCTGCAGGTACCGTCATTTTCGTCCCTGCTGAAAGGGGTTTACGACCCTAAGGCCTTCATCCCCCACGCGGCGTCGCTGCATCAGGCTTTCGCCCATTGTGCAAGATTCCCTGCTGCTGCCTCCCGTAGGAGTCTGGGCCGTGTCTCAGTCCCAGTGTGGCTATTCGTCCTCTCAGACTAGCTACCCGTCAATGCCTTGGTGAGCCGTTACCTCACCAACAAGCTGATAGGCCGCGAGACCGTCCCGAAGCGATAAATCTTTCCTCTCCTCACCATTCGATGTGGAGGGGGCATCCGGTATTAGCTCAAGTTTCCCTGAGTTATTCCGAACTTCGGGGTGGGTTTCTCACGTGTTACTCACCCGTTCGCCACTCACCCATATGACCCGAAGGTCGAGTGCGTTCGACTTGCATGCATTAGGCACGCCGCCAGCGTTCGTCCTGAGCCAGGATCAAACTCTCCGTCAGAGAATCTAGTAACTGTCCTTGTTAGGGACAGCCACCGTGATCCGATACCGGGTTCCGAGTGCCAACTCGTCCCCGGGGCCGCACCGAGAAAGGAAACTCGATGAGGCCAGGCTTTTGTTTTTGACGGGGCATCATCACTGGCGCAGCAGTTGCTCCCCTTTGACAAGGGAACGGTCGGCGCCGTTGGCTGTGACGATGCTCCGCACACGCTGCGTACATCCTCTCTCTTCCGTTTTCAAGGAGCTGCATCCGCAGCTGCACGACACACGTAGTGTCGGCGGCATCCAGCCACTCTAGTGAGTGACTTCGGCGGGCTCGTTGCCTCAGAGCGGATCTCGCAACTCGGTTCCGGTGTCCCGGTCTCCGTGTTGCCGTCCCGTTGGGGCGAAGGACTACGTTAACGACGTTCCATCGGTGTCGCAACCACTACCGACAGGATTTCTGTGATTTCTTGTTCACCAGCCGGCAACAGGCCTGTGACCAGGGCATGGGCGGTGATCACGACTCGCTGCCGTCGTCGAAGCGGAGCAGGTACATCGCCTTGCGGCCCCGGCGGACCAGGCACCACCGGTCGTGCAGGAGCGCGGCCCGGTGGAGATCGGTGCCGGCCTCCACCCGCTGGCCGTTGACGGAGATGCCGTTCTGGCCGATCAGGCGGCCGGCCTCGCTCCTGGACGACGCCACTCCCGCCGCCACCAGCACCGGCACCAGGTTCCCCGGCTCGTCGAGCACGGCCCGGCTGTGACGGGAGGTGGGCACCTCGGCCGCCAACGTCTCGAGGGTCGCATCGTCGAGCTCGTCGGGCGGGCCGCCGAACACCACCTCCGAGGCCTCGCGAGCCGAGCGGGCGGCCGCCGGCCCATGAACGAGGGCGGTCAGCTCCTCGGCCAGGAGCCGCTGGGCGGAGCGCTTGTGGGGCTCTCCGGCGTGGGCGGCCACGGCAATGTCGACATCGGCCACCTCCAGGAACGTGAGCTGGAGCAACAGGCGGCGGACCTCGCTGTCCTCCACCTGCATCCAGCCCTGGTAGAAGCGGTAGGGCGAGAGATGGGCGGCGTTCAGCCACATCGTCTCTCCCCCCGCCGTCTTGCCGTACTTGGTTCCGTCGGGTTTGAGCAGCAGGGGCCAGGTGAGGGCCTGAGCCTTGCCTCCGGTCTTGCGCCGGATGAGGTCGACGCCGAGCGCGATGTTGCCCCACTGGTCGGATCCCCCCACCTGCATCTCGCATCCCTCGTGCTCGTACAACCAGAGGAAGTCGTTGGCCTGGAGAAGCATGTAGCTGAACTCGGTGTAGGAGATGCCCTCCTCCCCCGCCATCCGGGCCTTCACCGACTCCTTCGCCACCATCTGGTTGATCGTCACGTGCTTGCCCACGTCACGCAGGAACTCGAGCATCGTGACGGGGCTGGTCCAGGTGCGGTTGTCGACCAGGGTGGCGGGATTCGCCCCCTCGAAGTCGAGGAACTGCCGAAGGGTGGGCATGATCCCGGCCAGGTTGGCCTCGAGCGCGGCGTCGTCGAGCAGGGACCGCTCGGCCGACTTGCCTGACGGGTCGCCGATCATGCCGGTGGCCCCGCCGGCCAGGCTCAGGGCTCGATGGCCGGCGTTCTGGAACCGGCGCAGGGTGAGAAGACCGATCAGGTTGCCGACGTGCAGGCTGGCGGCGGTGGGATCGAAGCCGCAATACACCGTGATCGGTCCCTCGGCCAGGCGGGCCTGCAGGCCGGCGCGGTCGGTGGTGTCTTGGACGAGACCTCGGGCCGCGAGGTCGTCGAACAGGCGAGGATCGATCGACATGGCCCTCATGCTAGAACCGGGGCTGCGAACCGGCTCCCGACTTACCGCTGGCCCGGGCGCCCGCTCCGGAGTCACCGCCCCGCCAGCCCGGCACACTGGAGCGGTGAGCTCGCCTCCCTCCACGCTCGACGCCCCGCCCACCGATACCGACCGACCCACGCCCTGGTACCGCAGCCCCAAGGGCCTGTTCCGAGCGGCCGGCGTCGGCCTGGCGATGTCGACCTTCGGGGTCTGGGGCTACGCCTATTCCGGCCAGGCCGACCGCCCGACCCCCGACCTGCTGGCCGACATCGCCTTCCCGGCCGCAGCCGAGCCCATCTGCGCCACGGCCTCGGCCGAGATCGCCGCCATGCCCCAGGCGCTCGACGCCACCGACAACATCGATCGGGCCGGCCAGGTCCGGGCGTCCACGGCCCGGTTCGAGCAGATGATCGACGAGCTGGAGGCGGTGATGAGCGGCACCCCCCGCGATCTGGCCATCGAGCGGGCCTGGCTCGACGACTGGCGGGTGGTGGTGGCCGACCGGTACCGGTACGCCGACGCCGTGACCGAGAACCCCGCCGCCCCCTTCTACATGACCGACACCGGGGTGAACGAGCGGCTCGACCGGCGCGTCACCCGTCTGGCCACCACGAATCAGATGCTGTCGTGCAGCTACCCCGAGGACGTGGGCTGACGCTGGCCCCGGTCGGACGGCGCCGGCGGCGTCCGGTCACCCGAGCAGGCCGGCGGCCTTCAGCTCGCCGGCCACACTGACCGCCCGGCGCACCAGCCGCTCCAGCTCGCCGTCCCCGATCATGGCGGCGTCGTCGGGATCGTCGGGATGGACCCATCGGGCCCCCAGGGTCTCGGCGTTCGGCGCGGCGGTGGTGTCGGTCCCGGTGAGGACGAGGAAGCGGAGGTCGAGGTGGTCGTGCGCCGGCTCACCGGGACGGGGGCCGATGGCGTGGACGTCGATGTCGATGGCCGGGGTGACGAGCCGAAGACCCACCAACCCGGTCTCCTCGGTGGCTTCGGTGTGCGCCACGAGGCCCAGGTTGCCCTCCCCGTCGGCGTGACCGCCGGGTTGGAGCCAGCGGCCCAGCTTGGCGTGGTGAATGAGCAGCACCCGTCCCGTGGCCGGGTCGAGCACCAGAGCGGAGCCGGTGAGGTGACCCGGGCCGCAGCTCCGGAGCAGGCAGTCGGGATGCAGCTCGGTGAAGGCCACCACCTCCCGCCGGGTCTGGTCCTGGTCGGCGCCGTCGAGGGCGGCCGACTGCAAGTGCCGACGGGCCTCGGCCGGGTCGTCGCCTGCCGGCCGCAGGGCGGGATCGCCGGCGGCCGTGTCACCCGGAGCCGTGTCACCGGGAGCGGGGTGGATCCGGAAGGTCACGGTGGCTCAGGCTACCGACGGAGGGCGGGGCCGGCTGACGTGGGCGTTGCCGGCCAGGGCGAACCGCCACGGCCGCTCCACGGCCCGGGTGATCCCCACCCGGGGACCCGTGACCACGGCAGGCCCCTGGGCCCCGCTGGGAGGGCCGTCAGGGCCCGGCAGGGCCAGGCGCACCGGCGACCCCGGATCGAGCAGGTCAGCGCCGTCATGGCCCCCGTCGATGCCCAGGGCGGCGCACAGCTTTCCCGGCCCCGAGCCCAGATCGGACTCCCGTCGGGCCCGGGGCCGGTCGGCCCACATGGCATCGATGCCGGAGACCGGCTCCACCGCCCGCAGCAGCACCGCCGACGCCTCACCGGCGGGGCCACAGACCACGTTGGCGCACCAGTGCATGCCATAGCTGCGGTAGACGTAGAGATGGCCGTGGGGGCCGAACATCACCCCGTTGCGGGGGGTCTGCCCCCGGTGGGCGTGGCTGGCCGGGTCGTCGGCCCCTTCGTAGGCTTCGACCTCCACGATGCGGCCCACCCGCTCGCCGCACTCGAGCAGCAGGCCCAGCAACCGGGGGGCGATCACGCTCGACCGTCCCGCCAGCCAGTCGAAGCCCGATCTGGCGTTCCGGGCCGTCACCGGTGACGGCCTCCGACACCAGAACGAAGGACCGGTGACGGCGTCACAGGGCGGCGAGGCGGGCCCGGTCGTCGGCCAAGCGGCGACGGAGGGCGTCGAGCTGGACCCGGACCGGCCCCGGGCCGCCCCCACCGGGGCTGCTGCGCCGCGCTGCGGCGGCACCGGGGACGAACACGGCACGGGTCCGCTCCCCCAACTGGGGGTCGGCGGCAGCCAGGTCGGGCAGGGGCACGCCCTCATCGAGCGACCGACGCACCAGCGAACCCACCACGGCGTGGGCGGCCCGGAACGGCAGGCCGTCGGTCACCAGGATCTCGGCCAGGTCGGTGGCGGCCAGGGCCGGGGCATCGGCGGCGGCGGCCATGGCCCCGGTGTTGAACCGGGCCGAGGCCAGCAGCCCGGCCAGGGCGCCGACCGCGAGGCGGATCTGGTCGACCGAGTCGAACAGGGGCTCCTTGTCCTCCTGCAGGTCCCGGTTGTAGGCCAGAGGCAGGCCCTTGAGCGTGGCCAACAGCCCCGTCAGGTTGCCGATGAGCCGGCCGGCCCGGCCCCGGGCCAGCTCGGCGATGTCGGGGTTCTTCTTCTGGGGCATCATCGACGAGCCGGTGGCGAAAGCGTCGTCGAGGGTCATGAACCCGAACTCCTCGGACGTCCACAGCACCACCTCCTCCCCCATCCGGCTCAGGTGGATGCCCACCATGGCCGTGGCGAACAGGGCTTCGGCCACGAAGTCCCGGTCGCTGGTGACGTCGAGGGAGTTGGCGAACGGGGCGGCGAAGCCGAGGTCGGCGGCGGTGCCCGCCGGGTCGAGGGGCAGCGAGGTGCCGGCCAGGGCCCCCGCCCCCAGGGGCGACACGTCGGCCCGGCGCCGGCAGTCGAGCAGGCGGTCGACGTCACGGGACAGGGCCCAGGCGTGGGCCGCCAGCTGGTGGGCCAGCAGCACCGGTTGGGCCCGCTGGAGGTGGGTGTAGCCCGGCAGGTAGGCGTCGCCCGCCTCCACCGCCCGGTCCAGCAAGACCTGCTGGAGGCTCAACACGTCGGAGGCCACCTCGGCCAGGGCCCGCCTGGTCCACAGCCGCATGGCCGTGGCCACCTGGTCGTTTCGGCTGCGGCCGGTGTGGATCTTGGCCCCGGGGTCTCCCACCAGCTCGGTGAGGCGGCGCTCGATGGCGGTGTGGATGTCTTCGTCGGACGGCTCGAAAGCGAACTCACCCGACGCCAGCTCCATCGCCACCTGATCGAGCCCGGACAGCACGGCTGACAGCTCCTGGGCCGTGAACAGCCCGGCCCGCTCCAGCCCCCGGGCGTGGGCCCGGGACCCCTGGATGTCGTCCTGGGCGAGACGCTGGTCGTAGGCGAGGCTGGCGGTGTAGGCCATCATGGCCTCGGCCGGCCCGGCGGCGAAGCGCCCGTGCCACAGCGTCCGGGCCTGGTCGTTCATGGTCGAGATCCTCGTAACGGGTCGATGGTCAACGGTTGGTCTTGTTGGCGGTGAGGCCGGCCAGCTCGCGCAGCTCGGCCGCCAGCCGGGGGCCAGTGCCCTCGGCGGCGATGGCGAGCAGGGTGTCGTCGCCGGCCACCGTGCCCACCAGGTCGGTCACCGACGCCCGGTCGAGCACGGAGGCCACCACGTGAGCCGAGCCCGGCGGCGTGCGCAGCACCACCAGATCGCCCGAGCGGTCGACGTCGACCAGCCACTCCCCCAGCACCCGGCGCAGATGGTCCTCCGGGGCCAGCTGGTCGGTGGGGAGCTCGGGGATGGCATAGATCGTGATCCCGCCCGGGGCCCGCACCTTGATCGCCCCCATCTCCTCCAGGTCGCGCGACACCGTGGCCTGGGTGGCCGAGATCCCGGCATCGGCCAGGAGCTCCACCAGCCGGGCCTGGTTGGTGACGGTCTCTTCGGCCAGGATGCGGGCGATGCGGTGCTGACGTTGGCTCTTGCTCCCGGCCAAGGCTCAGGACCCCTGGTGGAGCCAGGCCAGGACGGCCCGGATCGACGCCAGGCGGTTGGCGGCCTGGGGCCACACCCGGCTCCGGCCCCCGTCGATCACCGACGCCGCCACCTCCTCGCCCCGGTGGGCGGGCAGGCAGTGGAGGAAGATGGCGGCCGGGGCCAGGCCCATCAGCCGCTCGTCGACCGAGAAGCCCTCGAAGGCCCGAAGCCGCTGCTCCCGCTCCGCTTCCTGCCCCATCGAGGTCCAGGTGTCGGTGTAGACCACGTCGGCCGCCCGGAGGGCGTCCTCGGGCCGCTCAGCCACCACCAGCGGCACGCCGGCGGCCGCCAGCCGATCGGCGTCGGTGGCTGAGAACCCGTAGCCAGGGGGCGAGGTGATCCGCATCTCACCCCCGAGGTAGCCGACGGCCAGAGCCAGCGACCGGGCCACGTTGTTGGCATCGCCCACGTACGCCACCACCCGGTCCTTCACCGACCCCAGCTCGGCCCGGATGGTGATGACATCGGCGATGGCCTGCAGGGGATGACCGGCATCGGACAGCAGGTTGACCACCGGCACCAGGTCGAGCGCCGCCATCCGCTCCAGCACCCGGTGGTCGTGAACCCGGGCACAGATGGTGGCGTGATAGCAGGCCAGGGTGCGGCCCACGTCCTCGGCCGACTCCCTCGTGTCGATCCCCACCTCGTCGTTGGTGATGTACACGGGGTGGCCGCCGAGCTGGACCACCGCCATCTCCGTTGAGTTGCGGGTGCGAGCCGACGGCTTGGTGAACACACAGGCCACGCCCCGCCCGGCCAGGGGCGCGCCCAGGCTCTCGGGCGGGGCCAGGGCCAGCTCGCACAGGTGCTCCAGCTCGCCGGGGGTGAGGTCGTCGATCTCGAGGAGGTGGCGCATGGGTCAGGCGGGGGCTGGGGCCGCCGCCATCTCGGTGAGCACGCCACCCAGGATCTGGGCCGCCTCGGCGATGTGCTCGGGGGTGATGATCAGCGACGGGGCCAAGCGCAGGGCCGACGGCGTGACCCCGTTGATGACCAGGCCCTCCTGGAGGCACCGGGTGGCCACGTCACGGGCATCGACGTCGGCCAGCTCGACCGCCAGCAGCAACCCGAGGCCCCGTACGCCGGTGACCTTGGGCAGGCCCATCATGGCCTCGGTGATGGCGGCCCCGGCCTCCACCGCCCGGGCCGGGGCGTCGATCGACACCATCGTCTCCAGCACCGCCCTGGCCGCCGCCGTGGCCAGGGGCTGGCCACCGTAGGTGGTGGCGTGGTCGCCGGGCTGGAACGAGGCGGCCACCTCGCGCTTGGCCCATGTGGCCCCGATGGGCACGCCGTTGCCCAGGGCCTTGGCCATGGTCACCACGTCGGGGCTGATGCCGAAGTGCTGGAAGCCGAACCAGCGGCCGGTCCGGGCGAAGCCGGTCTGCACCTCGTCGACCATGAACAGGATGCCCCGCTCCCGGCACAGCGCCTCCACGCCCTGGAAGTACTCGACGGTGGCCGGGTTGACCCCGCCCTCGCCCTGCACCGGCTCCAGCAGCACGGCACCTACCGTGTCGTCGAGGGTCTTTTCCAGCTCGTCGAGATCGTTCCAGATCACGTGGCGGAAGCCCTCGGGCAGGGGCTGGAAGGCGTCCCACTTCTGAGGCTGGCCGGTGGCGGCCAGGGTGGCCAGGGTGCGGCCGTGGAAGCTCTGGAAGGCGGCCACCACCACGTGGCGGCCGGGGCCGCCGTGGCGGCGGGCCAGCTTGATGGCCGCCTCGTTCGACTCGGCCCCCGAATTGCAGAAGAACACCTGGCCGCCGGCCGGGGTGCCGTCGCCGATAAGGCGGTCGATCTCTTGGGCCACCGCCCAGTTGTGCTCGGTGGCGTAGAGGTTCGACACGTGGAGGAGGCGCTGGGCCTGGGCGGCCAGAGCTTCAGCCACCGCCGGATGGGCGTGGCCCAGGCTGGTGACGGCCAGGCCCGACAGGAAGTCGAGGTACTTCTTGCCCTCGCGGTCCCAAAGGTAGGGGCCCTCGCCCTTCACGAACATCACCGGCGGTGGTCCGTAGGTGGGCATCAACGGGCAATACGCCAGCTCGGCGCCGGCGCCCATGGCGGTGCGGTGGTCGGTCATTCAGTCCCCCCTGGGGTCATCGTGGGATCTTCGGAATCGCCCTGGCCCGACACAACTGCGCTGTCGGCGTGGTCGGCGACCACCATGGTGCCGATGCCGGCGTCGGTGAACAGCTCGAGCAGGAGCACGTGCGGGATGCGGCCATCGAGCATATGGGCGCTCACGGCGCCGGCCCGCACCGCGTGCATGCAGGAGGCGACCTTGGGCACCATGCCACCCGAGATGGTGCCGTCGGCGATGGCGGCGTCGAGGTCGGCCAACGTGACCCGGGCCACCAGCGTGGACGGGTCGTCCACGTCGGTCAGGAGGCCCGGCACGTTGGTGAGGTAGATGACCTTCTCGGCTCCCAACGCCCCACCTACGGCCCCGGCCACCGTGTCGGCGTTGATGTTGAGGGCCTGGCCCCCCACGGTGGTGCCGATGGAAGAGATCACCGGGATCATGTCTTCGGCCAGAAGGCGCTGGATGATCCCCGGGTTGACCACGGTGATCTCGCCGACGAAGCCCAGCTCCGGCTGGCGGATCTCGGCCGTGATCAGGTTGCCGTCCTCGCCCGAGAGACCGACGGCGTAGGCGCCGTGGACGTTGATCTGGCCGACGATGTCGCGGCCCACCTTGCCCACCAGCACCATGCGGGCCACCTCGAGGGTTTCGGCGTCGGTGACCCGAAGGCCGTTGACGAACTCCGAGGTCTTGCCCAGGCGGCGAAGCAGGTCGTCGATCTGGGGGCCGCCGCCGTGGACCACCACCGGCTTCATGCCCACCGAGCGGAGCATCACGATGTCCTCGGCGAAGGTGCGGGCCGACTCGTCGTCGCCCATGGCGTTGCCGCCCATCTTCACCACCACGATGGCGCCCCGGAAGCGCTGGATGTAGGGCAGCGCTTCCACCAGGGCCCGGGCCCGGTCCTCGGGCGAATAGCCCCGACCGGGCACGGCGGCGCCGGCGGGCGTGGCGGGGCTGTCGAGCGCCGTCATGAGCGGTACCCGGCGTTGATGTCGATGTAGGCGTGGGTCAGGTCGCAGGTCCAGATCGTGGCCCGCCCCTCTCCCACCCCGACGTCGACCGACACCACCACGTCCTGTTGCTGGAGATGCTCGGTGGCTCGGGCCTCGGAGTAGCCGGGGGCCACCTTGCCCCCCTGGGTGACCAGCTCGTTGCCGATACGGATCACCAGGGCATCGCGGCTCGCCTTCTGGCCCGCCTTGCCCACCGCCATAACGATGCGGCCCCAGTTGGCGTCGGAGGCGGCCAGCGCCGTCTTGACCAGGGGCGAGTTGCCGATGGCGAGGGCGATGGCCTTGGCCGCGGCGTCGCTCTCGGCCCCGGTCACCGTGACCTCCACGAACTTCGACGCCCCTTCGCCGTCGCGCACGATCTGGTGGGCCAGGCTCAGGTTGACCTCGTCCAGGGCAGCCACGAAGGCGGCCCAGTGGGGTGAGTCGGGGCCGGTGATCGGCTCGTTGCCGGCGGCGCCGGTTGCGAACAGCAGGGCGGTGTCACTGGTGGAGGTGTCGGAGTCGACCGTGATCCGGTTGTAGCTGGCCTCCACCGACGCCGACAGCGCCTGCTGCAGAGCGTCGGGCGTCACCGCCAGATCGGTGAAGATGAAGCTGAGCATGGTGGCCATGTCGGGGGCGATCATGCCGCTGCCCTTGGCGATGCCGCCGACGTGGGCCGGTGTGCCGGCCACGGGAGCTGCCGCCCCCTTGGCGTAGGTGTCGGTGGTCCGGATGGCGTCGGCCGCCTCGGGCCAGGTGGCCGGCGGGCGGGCGGCCAGCACCGGCAGAGCGGCCCGCAGGGCCGACTCGTCGAGCGGTTCACCGATCACGCCAGTGGAGGCCACGAACACCTCGTGGGGGTGGCAGCCGAGCACGCTGGCCAGCACCTCAGCGGTGAGAGCGGTGGCCGACTCGCCGGCCGAGCCGGTGAAGGCGTTGGCGTTGCCGGCGTTGCACACGACGGCCCGGGCCGTGCCCCGGCCCAGGTTGGCTTTGCACCAGTCGACCGGGGCCGACGTGCACAGCGAGCGGGTGAAGGTGCCGGCCACGGTGGTGCCCTCGGAGAGGACGGCCAGCATCAGATCGGGCCGGCCCTGGTAGCGCAGGCCGGCGGCGTGGGTGGCGAAGGTGACGCCGGCGATGGCCGGGATCTCGGGGAACGAGGCCGGAGCCAGGGGGGAGATGCTGGTTGTCACGGGTACACCCCCGGGCCCATGAGGCCGCTTCGTTCGTCGAGGCCGGTGGCCAGGTTGGCGCACTGGATGGCCATGCCCGAGGCCCCCTTCACCAGGTTGTCGAGCGTGGCGATGCCGAACACCAGGCCGGTGCGGGGGTCGACCCGGGCCGTCAGATGCACAGCGTTGGAGCCCAGTGTGGCCTTGGTGGACGGGCTGCGGTCGGACACCACCATGAACGGTTCGCCCCGGTAGAACTCCCGCATGGCGGCGATGGCGTCGGCCGAGGTGGCGCCGGCGGCGTCCGCCGTGGGCCGGCCGTAGCAGGTGGCCAGGATGCCCCGGTTCATCGGCACCAGGTGGGGGGTGAACAGCACGCTGGGGTTGGCCCCGGTCCGGTCGGCCAGCGCCTGCTCGATCTCGGGTGTGTGGCGGTGGGTGAGCAGGCCGTAGGCCGTGGTGTCCTCGTCGACCGTGCAGAAGGTGGTGTTCTCTTTGGGCGGGCGGCCGGCGCCGCTCACCCCGGTCTTGATGTCGGCCACCAGGCCCTGGGGCTCGATCAGCCCCGCCGCCAGCAGCGGGGCCAGGGCGAACACCGAGGTGGCGACGTTGCAGCCGGTGGCGGCGACCAGCTCCGCCCCCGAGATCTTGTCCCGGAACAGCTCAGGCAGGCCGTACACGGCCTCGGCCAGCAGCTCGGGGCAGGTGTGGGCCGCCCCGTACCACTGGGGGTAGAGCCCGGCGTCGTGGAGGCGGAAATCGGAGCCCATGTCGACGATGTGGCCCACCCGGCCCTTGATCTCGGGCACCACGTTCATCGACACGCCGTGGGGCAGGCCGCAGAAGACGACGTCGAGGCCGTCGAGGGTGTCGGGATCGTAGGTGTCGTAGGTCCGGTCGCCGTAGGCCATGGCCAGGCTCGGGTAGAGGTCGGCGATGGCCTTGCCGGCCTGGCTGTCGCCGGTGGCCACCATCAGATCGAAGCTCGGATGGTGCACCAGTAGGCGCAGCAGCTCGGCGCCGGTGTAACCGGAGGCGCCGACGATGCCGACGCGCAGCCGTGGCGGATTGGGGTCGTGTAGTGTCACGTCTGCGCTCCTGGTGGGCATTCGACGACGGCGGATCTGCACGGCGGGACAGGCAGATGTAAGAATATACGGCGAGTCCGATATTCATGCAACCTTCAACCGGAGGGATCGAGATGCCCGAGAGCCGATCAGAGACGTTGCCCGTGCACGAGTTGGTGGCATACAACACCGCCATCGACAGTGAGAACAAGATCCACGACGACGACGTGGCCGCCCGCTTCGGCTTCACCGGGGGCCTGGTGCCCGGGGTCGACGTGTACGCCTATCTGTGCCAACCGGCACTGGCCCGCTGGGGCGCCCGGTTCCTCGACTCGAGCCGGGTCTCGGTGCGCTTCGACTCCCCGATCTACGACGGCGAGACCACCCGCATCGCCGCCACCGTCGACGCCGACGGCGTCCTGCGGGCCGAGGCCCTCACGGCCAATGGCATACCCGCCAGCCTGGAGGCCCAGCTACTCGAGTCGAAGCCAACCCCGCCGGCGACCGCCGCCGCCCCCACCTATCCCGACCGGCCCCCGGCCTCACCCCAGGTGCTGATGGCCGATGTACCCCTCGGGTCGTACACCGCCCAGATCGACGCCGAGCAGCACGCCGCCTACCTGCGCGACATCCGCGACCCCGACAGTCCGGTCACAGCACTGGGAGCGGTGCATCCCGGCTGGCTCCTGCGCCAGGCCAACTACATCCTCAGCCAAAACGTGAAGCTCGGCCCCTGGATGCACGTGGGCTCAGTGGTGGATCACCTGGCCCCGGCCCCGATCGGCCAGCCGCTGGAGGTGCAGGGCTTCACCCGCCGGGCCTACGAGCACAAGGGCCACCGGTTCGTGCTGCTGGCGGTGGTCATCTACGGACCCGACGGTGAGCCGGTGTGCAGCGTCGATCACACCGCCATCTACGAGCCCCGCCAGGTGCGCGAGCTCGCCGGCTGAGCCTCGGCCGGTGGCCCCACCCGCCGACCGGCCGACCGTTCGCGGCCGCCGACGGCCGGCCGGCTAACCTCGCGGACCGTGAGCCCTCCTCTTCTCGTCGGTGTCTGCGGCGGCAGCGGATCAGGCAAGTCCACCCTGGCGGCACGGGTGGCCGAACGATGGGAGGTCGAGCACCCCGGGGCCCGAGCGGTGGTGCTCAGCTTCGACGCGTATTACCACGATCAGTCGCATCTACCGATGGCCGAGCGGGCCCTGGTCAACTACGACCATCCCGACTCCCTCGACTCGGGCCTGATGGCCGCCCACCTGCGGGCGCTGCGGGCGGGCGACGTGGTGGGCGTGCCCGGGTACGACTTCGCCACCTACCGCCGCACCGGCGACGTGGAGTTGGTGGAGCCGGCCGAACTGGTGCTGGTGGAGGGCATCCTGCTGTTCGCCTTCGCCGATCTGTGGGAGTTGCTCGACTACCGGGTGTTCCGCAACTGCCCGGAGCCGCTGCGTTTCGAGCGCCGCCTCACCCGTGACATCACCGAGCGGGGTCGCACCGTGGCCTCGGTCAAGGCCCAGCTGGCGGCAAGCGTCAAGCCCATGCACGACCGCTACGTGGAACCCCACGCCGCCGCCGCCGACTTCGTGACCGAGCACGGAGACGACCTCGACGACGTGACCGGCCGGCTGATGGCCGAGCTCACCCTGCTGGCCGGGGCCGGCGCCCCCATCCGCCCCTAGGCGCCGGCCTACTGCAGGCGGCCGGCGGCGCTGGCGGCGGCTTCGGCTGCCTCCAGCTGACCCTCGACGATGGCCAGGCCGCCGTCCCAGAAGGCGGGATCGGCCAGGTCGACCCCCACGATGCGGCCCAGGTCCTCGGGGGCCATCGACCCGCCGGCCGAGAGCAACTCCAGGTAGGCCGGCACGAAACCCGGCCCCTCCTGCTCGTAGCGGGCGTAGACCGACAGGGCCAGGAGCTGCCCGTAGGCGTAGGCGTAGACGTAGCCGGGGGAGCCGATGAAATGGGGGATGTAGGACCACCAGGTGCGGTAGCCCTCGGTCACCTCCACCGAATCGCCCAGCATGTCGGTCTGGGTCTCTGCCCACAGCTCACCGAAGCGCTCCACCGACAGCTCGCCGTCACGGCGGCGGCTGGTGTGACAGGCGTGTTCGAAGCGGTTCATGGCCACCTGGCGGAACACGGTGGCCACCGAGTCGTCGATGATCGAGGCCAGGAGGGCGAATCGCTCCCCCGGGTCGTCGATGAGCGACAGCAGCCGCTTGTTCGTGACGGCCTCACCGAACACCGAGGCCGTCTCGGCCAGCGTCAGGGGGGTGGACTGGTGGAACACGCCCTGGGGCCGGGCCAGGTAGGCGTGAACACCGTGGCCCAGCTCGTGGGCCAGGGTCGAGACGTCCCGGGGGCGCGCCGTCCAGTTCAACAGCACGTAGGGGTGGTGGCTCGGCACGGTGTAGGCGCAGAAGGCGCCCGGACGCTTGCCCGGCCGTACCGGAGCGTCGATCCAACCCTCGTCGATGAACCGGCCCACGATGTCGGCCAGCTCGGGGGAGAACGACTGGTAGGCGTCGCGCACCACGGCGGTGGCCTCGGCCCAGCCGATGGCCTGCTGGCCCTGGGCCACGGCAGCCATGCGGTCGTAGTCGGCCAGGCGGTCGAGGCCCAGCACCTTGGCTTTGATCCCGTACCACCGCTGGGGGATGTCGTAGCGCTTGACCACCGCCTCCACCAGGGCGTCGACCGACGCGTCGCTGGCTTCGTTGGACAGGTTCCGGCTGGAGATCCAGGTGTCGAACGAGCGCAGGCGGTCTTCCACCGAGCGGTCGAGCAGGAGGGTGTTGTAGATGTAGCCCCGGGTGCGGAGGCCAGGGGCCAGCCCGGCGGTGACGGCGGCCGCCGCCTCCTGGCGAACCGAGCGGTCGGGGTGCTGGAGGAGGGACAGGCCCTGCTCCAGCGGGGCGGTGCGGGTGCCGCCCTGGCCGTCATCGATGGTCACCTCGATGGCCGAGGTGAGCTCGGAGAACAGCCGGACCCAGGCCGAGGCACCGGTGACCGACGTCTCGATCAGCACCTTCTCCTCCGGCTCGGTGAGCAGGTGGGGGCGGTTGAGGCGCGTCAACTCCAGGTGGTGACGGCAGAAGTCGAGCACCGGGTCGGTCAACACCCGGGCGACGTGCCCGTCTTCGGCAGCGGCGAACTCCAGCTCCACGAACACCAACAGGGTGCCCACCTCGGTGGCCTGCTCCTGCACCTGCTGCATGAGAGCGCCCCGCTCGGGGTCCAGCGTGTTCTCGCTGAAGCGGAGCATGCCGTAGTTGCCGGCCCGGCCCATCAGCTCGTTGATCTCGGCCACGGTGGTCATCAGCGGGGCCAGCTCGGCTGCCTCCAGGGTGCCGATCCGGCCCCGGTAGCCAGCCAGCTCCAGGGCCAGCTCCTTGGCCTGGGCGATGAGCTCGAGCGGCGACGGGGCGCCGTCGAGCAACGGCTCCAGATCCCAGGCGACATCGGCGGCGGACAGATCGGGGTCGGTAGCTGTCATGGGTTCATGATGCCCGAACCCGATACCCCTCCGGGCACCAGGGCGGCTACGTGCTTCGGGGGCTAGGTGCTTCGGGGGCTCCGCGCCCCCGGACCCCATCGCCGGCCGGGACCCCAACCCCGCCGGGCGGCTACGCCGCCTATCGAAGCTCGGCCTGGTGGGCTTTGACGACGGCGTCGATGCAGCTCTGGCGGGCCTGGGCGATCTCGGCGTCGGTGAGGGTGTGGTCGTCGGCCTGGAAACGCAGGCTGTAGGCCAACGAGCGTCGCCCCTCCCCCAGCTGGGGGCTCCGGAAGACGTCGAACAGGTCGAGCGAGCGCAGCAGGCCGGCTCCCGCCTTGCGCAGGGTGCGGGCCACGTCGGTGGCGGCCACGGCATCGGCCACGGTGAAGGCCAGGTCGATGTCGCTGGAGGGGAAGCGGGACAGTGGCTTGTAGCGGGGGATGGTCTCCAGCGCGGCCACGATCGGCTCCACCGCCAGCTGCACCCAGGCCACCCGGCCGGCCACGTCGTAGCGCTCCAGCACCTCGGGATCGACCTCGCCCACCTCGCCGATCGGCCGGCCCCGGAACATCACCTCGCCCGAGCGGGTGGGGTGCAGACCGGGGCGGGCCCGGTTGACGATGGTGAGCCCGGCCAGGCCCAGCTCCCCCGCTATGCGATGCACGAGGCGCACTGCGGCCTCAGCCGCCGTACGGCCCGGGCCGGCGTCGTCGGGGCTGAACCCGGCCTCCACCGCCGCCATCAGCTCCCGCTCGTCGGGTAGCTCGTCGTCGGACGGGCCGAACACCCGCCCCAGCTCGTAGAGGCGGATCGTGCGGGCCCGATGCGACTGGTTGTGGGCCACCGCCTTGAGTAGACCCGGTAGCAGCGAGGTGCGCAGCACCGACTCCTCCACCACCAACGGGTTCACCAGTGAGATGGCGGCCTGGTCGAGCCCGGCCCGTTCCAGGTCGCCAGGGGCGAGGAACGGGTTGGGCATGGCCTCGCTGAACCCGGCGCCGAGCAGGCTGCGCCGGATCCGGCGTCGGGCCTGCTGGACCGGCGTCAGGCGGCCGCCCTGAGCGGAGGTGGGGACCCGACGACCGGAGCGGCTGTAGCCGTGATGGCGCCCGACCTCCTCCACCACGTCGATCTCAGCCGACGAGTCGGGCCGCCACGACGGGATCGTGACCTCCAGCTCGTTGTCGCTGGTGGGGGTGGCCTCGAACCCGATGGGGTTGAGATAGCCAGCGATCTCACCGGCGGTGAGGGCGGTGTTGAGCAGCAGGTTGACCCGGGACACCCGAACCGTGATCGGCGAGCGGGTGGGCCGGTTGCCGTCGGCCACCACCCGGCCCGAGGCCACGGTGGCCCCGCACAGCTCCACCGCCAACTCTGCGAACCGGTCGAGGGCCCGCTCCACCCCGTCGGGGTCGACGCCCCGCTCGTAGCGCATGGACGCCTCCGACCGCAGCCCCAGGCGGCGCGAGGTCTTGGCGATCGACATCCGGTCCCAGATGGCGGCTTCCAGCAGCACGCTGGTGGTGCCGTCGCTGATCTCGGTCGACGCCCCGCCCATCACGCCGGCCAGGCCGATCGGCTCGTCGGCGGCGTTGGCGATCACACCGTCGGCCGGGGTGATCGTCCGCTTGGCGTCGTCCAGCGTGGTCATGGTCTCGCCGTCACGGCCCCGGCGCACGATGAGTGCACCGTCGGGCACCAGGCCCAGGTCGTAGGTGTGGTTGGGCTGGCCCAACTCCAGCATCACGTAGTTGGAGATGTCGACGATGGTGTTGATCGAGCGCATCCCCGAGCGCTCCAGGCGCTGTACCAGCCAGGTGGGCGACAGGCCCACGGTGAGGCCGTCGAGCACCCGGAGACCGAAGCGGAGGCACAGCTCACCGTCGTCGATGCGGACGGATGCCCGATCGGCGGTGCGGGTGGCCCCTTCGGGTACCGCCGGAGCCGGGATGGTGAACGGGACCTTCAGGCGGGCCGCCAGGTCACGGGTGACGCCGATGATCGACAGGGCGTCGGGCCGGTTGCCCTCGATGTCGAGGTCGAACAGCACGTCGGTGTCGGCCCCCAGCGCGTCGGCCAGGGGCTGGCCGACGGGGAGGCCGGGCTCGAGGATCATGATGCCTGAGGCGTCGGAGCCGGCCTCCAGCTCGGTGGCCGAGCACAGCATCCCGTTGGACCACTCACCCCGCAGCTTGCGCCTCGCGATCTCCAGGCCCGAGGGCATCACGGTGCCCAGGGTGGCCAGGGGCACGAGGTCGCCCACGGCCATGTTGAACGCCCCGCAGCAGATCTGGAGGGGTTGGCCGTCACCGGCGTCGACCTGGACCAGCTGGATCCGGTCGGCCTCGGGATGGGGGGCCAGGCCGAGCACCTCGGCCACCACGATCCCGTTCCAGGTGGCGCCGACGGTGTCGACGCTCTCCACCACCATGCCCAGATCGGTCATGGCCGCGGCCAGTTCGGCGGGGTCGCCCTCGATCGGGGCGAACCGGCGCATCCACGACAACAGAACCTTCATCGGAACTCCACTACTCCTCCATCCCGGGACGACGTGCCGCTCAGAACTGGGTGAGCAGGCGGACGTCGTTGGCGTACAGCTCGCGCAGGTCGTCGACGCCGAACTTCATCAGGGCCAGACGATCGATACCGAACCCGAAGGCGAAGCCCGACCACTCCTCGGGGTCCACCCCGCCGGCCCGGAGCACGTTGGGGTGCACCATGCCGCAACCGCCCAACTCCAACCACGAGCCGTCGGGCCGCTGGATGTCGAACTCGGCCGACGGCTCCGTGAAGGGGAAGTAGTTGGGGCGCAGCCGCGACGAGAAGCCGGTGCCGAAGTAGGCCTCGGTGAACGCCTCGATCGTGCCGGCCAGGTCGGCCAGCGAGATGCCGCGGTCGATCACCAGGCCCTCGATCTGGTGGAACACCGGCATGTGGGTGGCATCAGCGGTGTCTCGCCGGTACACCCGCCCGGGGGCGATCACGTAGATCGGGGGCTTCTGGGCCAGCATGGCCCGGATCTGCACCGGAGAGGTGTGGGTGCGCAGCAGGGTGCTGCCGGGCGAGCCGTGGTTCACGTAGATCGTGTCGAACCCGTCCCGGGCCGGGTGGTCGGCCGGGATGTTGAGGGCATCGAAATTGTGCCAGTCGGTCTCCACCTCGGGGCCCTCGGCCACCTGGAAGCCGAGACCGACGAAGATGTCCTCCAGCAATTCCCAGGTCTGGGTCACCACGTGGGCGTGGCCCACCACCACCGAGTCGGGGACCTCGGTGAGGTCGAGCCGCTCGGCCGCCAACTGGGCCGTGCGCTCGGACCGGGCCAACTCGTCGTGGCGGGCGGCCACGGCGGCCGTGAGCCGCTCCCGCACGTCGTTCAGGACCTTACCGACCGTGCGGCGCTGCTCGGGGTCGAGCGAACCCAGTTGCTTGCGGGCGGCCACCAACCGACTGTCGCGCCCGAGTGCGGCATGCTCCACGTCCCGCAGGGCCGAGGCGCTGGCGGCGCCGGTGATGGCGGCAGCGGTCTCGGACTCGAACGTGAGGAGGGTGAGGTCGTCGATCATCTCGGGGTCAAACCTGCAGGCTTCTCGTAGGGCTTGTCCAACGACTTTCCGGGTGGGCGCGCGGCGCGGCCGGCGAGCCCACCCGGTGTTCGTCGATCAGGCGGCGTCGGCGGCGCCGCTGTCGTCGGTGGTGTTGGCCTTGGCCACCTCCACCAACGCGGCGAAGGCCGCCGGGTCGTGGACGGCCATGTCGGCCAGGACCTTGCGGTCGACGTCGACCTCAGCCGCCTTCAGCCCGTTGATGAAACGGCTGTAGGACATGCCGTTCTGGCGACAGGCGGCGTTGATCCGCTGGATCCAGAGACGCCGGAACTCACCCTTGCGGGCCCGGCGGTCACGGAAGGCGTATTGCCCCGAGTGCATGACCTGCTCGTTGGCGCCTCGGAAGGTACGGCTCTTGTTGCCGTAATAACCCTTGGCCTTCTCCAGCGTGGAACGGCGGCGCTTCTTCGAGTGAACTGCGCGTTTGACGCGTGCCATGGGAACCCAAACTCCTTTGTTCTTCTATCGATCGTGGGGAAACGGTTGAGCGTGGGCTCGTCAGCTGGAGAGCAGGCGCTTCACCCGGGGGGTGTCGGCCGGGGTCATGATGCTGTCGCCACTGAGGCGGCGCTTGCGCCGGCTCGACTTCTTCTCGAGGAAGTGATTCAGGTTCTTGCTCCGCCGGCTGATCTTGCCGGTGCCCGTGACCTTGAATCGTTTCTTGGCGCCACTGTGGCTCTTCATCTTGGGCATGGATCTCTCCTCGCTGGGTCGGTCCGGGCTTGGTCGCCCGAGCCTGGTCGCTCGGCCGGCCCGACGATCGTGGGGGGCTCTCGTGTTCAGGGCCGGATTGACGTCGGCCACCGGCCGCCAGGGGCTGGCAGCGTGTGCGGCTGCCAGCTCACCGGCTCAGGTCACCTCAGCTGGAAGCCTCGGTGTTGACGCCGACCGGGGCAGGATCGCTGCCGCCGTCGCCGCCGTTGGTGGAGGCGGACGGGCCGCCTTCGGTTGCGGCGCCCGACTCCGAAGAGGGCCGCCGCGGCTGCTTCTGCTTTTTCTTGCTGTCTGGTCCGAGGACCATCGTCATGTTGCGGCCGTCGAGCCGTGGGTAGGCCTCGACCTTGGCGTAATCGACGACCCGCTCGGCGATGTGATCGAGGATCTTCCGTCCGAGCTCGGGATGAGTGACCTCCCGGCCCCGGAACATGATCGTGATCTTCACCTTGTGACCCTCTTGGAGGAATTTCTCCACCTTCTTGGTCTTCGTGTCGAAATCACCGCCGGAGATCTTCGGGCGATACTTCATCTCCTTGACGATGACGTTGCTCGCCTTTTTCTTCGATTCTTTGAGACGCTGCGCCGTCTCGTACTTGTACTTGCCGTAGTCCATGATCCGACAGACCGGCGGGCTGGCCTTGTCGGCCACCTCCACCAGATCCAGCTCGAGCTCTCGTGCCAGCGAAAGTGCCTCGGGCATCGGTTTGATGCCGAGCTGATCGCCGTTCGGGCCGATGACGCGGACTTCACGAGCACGGATCCGGTCGTTGATCCGTGGCTCCGGTGGCGCAGCTATGGCCGATCACCCCTCATGCAGTTGTACCGCTCCTTGTCGTTGGGTTGGATGCACCAACGGAGGAGAACACGACGAGCCTGCTGCATGCTCGGAACCGAACAGTGGAACGGCCGCATCAGCGGCCGAGCCGCTGTGGAGACCGAGCTACCGCTCGAGCCGGGATGGAACCTGTGCGCACCGTGGGTGGTCAGGTGGGGCAGGACGCGCCCTCTTCATGTTGGATGACGTCAGGCTAGCAGCACCCTGGGCGAGAATGCTCGCCCACCAGCTAGTCGCTGGCGGCCGGTGCCTCGGGTCGGGCCCGCTGGACGTAGGCCATCCGCACCTGATGGAGTGCGCCCTTGAGCGTCGCTTCGCTCTCTCCCAGCCTCCCGGCCAGGTTCTCGACGATGGCGGCCAGGGCGTCGATGGCCAGGCGGGCCTCGTCGAGGTTGGGACGCTCGGCGGTGAGGTGTATGGCGGCCAGCTCGTAGATGCCGAGGGCGTGGTTGGTGAGCACGGTGGCCACCTCGGTCTCGAGCAGGCGGGCCCGCGCCTCGGCCAGCTCCTTGGCCATCACCCGGACCTGCTCCTCCTCTTCGGGGGTGAGCTCGGGCTCTTCGGGGCCGGGCCCGCCGGCAGCCGGAGACGGGGTGGCCGCATCGCCGGCCGACGCGGGCGGGATCTTCCGTTCGCCGTCTGGGGTCCACAGGGTCATGAACCCACCCTAGACGGGAAGGACGACATCGCCATCCGGCCCTGGGGCGGTCAGCCCAGGGCCGCCGCCTGGGCCGGGCGGGTGGCCCAACGTCCTTGAGCCAGGCGCACCCCGGCCGCAGCCAGCTCGGCCGCCACCGCCGGGTCGTCGACGCCCTCGGCGCCGGTGGCGATGCCCCGGGCGGTGGCCGCTGCCACCACGGCCGCCGTGCCGGCCCGGGCCAGGATCACCGCGGGCGCCAGCTCCGGGGCGGGACCGCTGATCGGGCCGGCCGGGGTCAGGCCGGCGGCGACGACCCGGTCGAGCATCCATACCGATGCGGCCAGGGGCCAGCTGTCGAACCAGGCCAGGGTGCCGGGCGAGGGATCAAGGCCGGTGAGCATGGTGGTGATACCGATGCCGGCCAGGTGGTCCAGGGTGGGTGCCAGCACCCCGGCTCCGGAGCGGGCGTCGTCGACCGCCACCCGGAGGGCCAGTTGGCCGGGCTCGATGCGGGCTCGGGCCACTGCCCCGGCCACCAGCCGGACGAGATCGGTACCCTGGGCCCCGGCTTGAGCCGCCACCGCCAACGGCAGATCGACGGCCACCCCCACCGGATGGCCGGCCGCCACCGACGCATCCACCGCCTCCACCGAGGCCAGACGAAGCACGGTGTCGAGGTACGCACCGGCCAGTCCGGCGTCGACCACGGCCGGCACCACCGCCCCCGGGTGCAGCAGACCCCGCACCGGATGCCGCCACCGCACCGCCACCACCCGCCACTCCCCGCCGCCTGTCCCGAACTCTCCTCCGGCGACGCCGTGGGCGGTGCCCGGGGTGCGGCGTTGCGGGGAAGCGAGGGGAACCAGGGGTGTGAGGGCGAGGTCGAGCCCGTCGGTGGCCAGGGTCTGGCGGAGCTCGCCGGCCTGCCGGAGGCGGGCCACGGCGGCGTCCCGGACGGCCCGGTCGGGATCGACGTGCCCGGCCCCCTGGGTGCCGGGCTCGGCGTAGCTACCGACCGGCTCCACCGACCAGCGGTCCCCGCCGGCCTCGGCCACCTCATGGCAACGCCGCTCGGCCCGGGCCAGGAGCGCCGACGGCTGATCGCGGCGGCGGCCGACGGCGGCCCCCACGCTCACCGTCACCTCGTGCTCCACGCCATCGGGCAGGGCCCGGGGCCGCGCCGCCGCCCGCACCATCCGCTCGGCCAGGAGGGCCACGTCCCGCTGGCCCGACATGGCCCGGGCCACCAGGCAGAATCCACTGCGGCCCAGGGGCAGGAGCCGATCGTCGGTCCTCACGGTCTGGCGGAGGCCCTCCGCCACATCGGCCACGAGATCGTCGACCACCCTCCATCCGTAGGCGGCGGCCAGCAGGTCGGCCCGGTCGACGCGTAGCGCCAGCACGCCCGTCACCTCGCCGCCCCGGCGGGCGGCCAAGGCGTCGGCCACCCCCGCTTCGACGGTGGCCGGCCCCTCGGACGAGGCCCCGGCGGTGACAGCATCGGGAACGTCGGGTTGGAGGGCGCGACGCCGATCGGGTGACATGGCTTCCGATCGACCGTCATCCGGTCGAGGCTTAGCGGCGCCGATGCCCTGTGGGATGGTCGTCCCGCCGACCCTGAGCCGGGAGACCTATGGCCCCCATACGGGTAGCAGCCGCACAGGGCGCCGCACGGGGGATGGAAGAACGATAGGAGATCAGATCGGGGTGACGGCGATGGCTTCCCATCGACCGGGGCCGCCGGCGCCGACGGCGAAGATCACGGCGCGCCCCTCGTCGATGCGGCGGGTGCCGTCGGTGATGGCGGTGCAGTGGAAGGGGAACGACCTCCCGTCGGCCCCCGTGATGACACCGAGGCCGGCGTCGACGTCGAACGACGCCACCCGTCCCGGCTCGGCCCGCCCGGCCGCCGCCGGGGCCCGTTCGGCCAGCGGCCGATGGGCCGGCGGTTCAGAGGGCACGGCGGGGAGGGGCGTCGCTGTCGAGGTTGAGCAGGTGACCCATTCGTTCCTGCTTGGTCCGCAGGTAGGCGATGTTCTGCTCGGTAGGCACCGTGAGCAGTGGCAACCGCTCGGTGATCTCCAACCCGTAACCGTCGAGGCCGCCGTACTTGGCCGGGTTGTTGGTGAGCAGCCGCATCGAGCTGACCCCCAGATCGACCAGGATCTGGGCCCCGATCCCGTACTCCCGGGAATCGGCCGGAAGGCCCAGGTCGAGGTTGGCGTCCACCGTGTCCCGTCCCTGGTCCTGCAGCCCGTAGGCCCGGATCTTGTGGCCGAGGCCGATCCCCCGCCCCTCCTGGCCTCGCAGATACACCAGCACCCCCTGGCCGGCCTCGGCGATGTGGGCCAGGGCCTGGTCGAGCTGGGGGCCGCAGTCGCAGCGAAGGGAGCCGAAGATGTCGCCGGTGAGGCACTCCGAGTGCACCCGGACCAGCACGTTGGGCTGGGCCACGTCGCCCCGCACGAAGGCCACGTGCTGCTCGCCGTCGAGCACCGACTCGTACACCACGGCGGTGAAGTCGCCGTAGCGGGTGGGGATGGTGGCCTCGCCGAAGCGCTGTACCAGCTTCTCGTGGCGGCGGCGGTAGCGGATGATGTCGGCGATCGACACGAACACCAGGTTGTGCTCCCGGGTGAACTCGATCAGTCGGGGCACCCGGGCCATGGTGCCGTCGTCGTTGACCACCTCGGCCAGCACCCCGCCGGCCCGCAGCCCGGCCATGCGGGTGAGGTCGACGGCGGCCTCGGTGTGGCCGGCCCGCTTCAGCACGCCGCCGGGCCGGGCCCGGAGGGGGAAGATGTGGCCGGGACGGGCGAAGTCTCCCGGGCGGGCCGCCGGGTCGAGCATGGCTCGGACGGTCAGCGAGCGGTCGTGGGCCGAGATGCCGGTGCTCGTGTCGTGTCGGTAGTCGATCGACACCGTGAACGCCGTACGCATCGACTCGGTGTTCTGGGCCACCATCAACGGCAGATCGAGCTCGTCGGCCCGCTCGTCGGTGACCGACACGCACAGGATGCCCGAGGTGTGGCGCACGAAGAAGGCGATCTTCTCCTCGGTGGCGTGCTGGGCGGCCATGATCAGGTCGCCCTCGTTCTCCCGGTCCTCGTCGTCGGCCACCACCACGATCTCACCCCGGGCGATGGCCTCGATGGCCTCCTCCACGGGAGCGAAGGGCGAGTCGGCGGCGGTATCGCTGCTCATGGCGCTGCTACCTCGGTTCTGTGTCTGTGTTGGGGACCGGAGCGGTCAGTCCCGCCCGGGCAGGATGCCACCCAGGAGGCTCTCGGCGTACTTGGCCATGACATCGACCTCGATGTTGACCCGATCGCCGGCGCCCTTGCGGCCCAGTGTCGTGACCTCCATCGTGTGGGGGATGAGGGCCACGGTGAACCCTTCGGGGGCGGGGTCGACCACCGTGAGGCTCACGCCGTCGACGGTCACCGAGCCCTTCTCCACCAGGTAGCGATGCAGGCCTTCGGGCACCTTGACCTTGAGGTCGGGGGCGGGTTTGACGATGACGCCCACGGCATCGACGTGGCCCTGCACCAGATGACCGCCCAAGCGGTCACTGAGGCGCACCGGGCGCTCGAGGTTAACCGGGTCACCGGGGCGGAGGTCGCCCAGCTGGGTGCGGTCGAACGACTCCTGGGTGACGTCGACGTCGAACCAGCCGGCGGCACTGTCCCAGTCCACCACCGTGAGGCAACAGCCGTTGACGGCGATCGACGCCCCCAGTTCGACGTCGGTCAGGACCTCACGGCCGGCGAGCCGGAGCCGGCTCCCTTCCAGGGCGGCCACGGACCCCAACTCTTCCACGATTCCGGTGAACATCGGATCTATCCTGCCTCTTCCGCTGGGGCCAGCTCCAGCCGGAGGTCGTCGTCCAGCCGGCGTACATCGAGCAGGCGGAGACGTGCCATATCGGCCATGGTGGCCGCCCCCGGCCCCCGGAACAAGCCGGCCCCGTCGGCTCCCCCCGACAAGGCGGGGGCCAGGTAGACGACATAGCGGTCCACCAGGCCGGACCGGTGGAATCGGCCGGCCACGTCGGCCCCGCCCTCCACCATCAACTGCACCACCTGGCGGGCCCCGAGATCGTCGAGCACAGCCTCCAGGTCTCCCCCCGTCTCCAGGCAGGGATGGACGGCGGCCCCCTCGGGGGCCCGGCCCAGCACCACCCGCAGTGGCTCCCGGGGCGGGGCTCCGTCGGACGCCAGCACGTCGCGCACGGTGAGGCGGGGATCGTCGGCCCGCACCGTGCCCGCCCCCACCAGGACGGCGTCGGAGGCGGCCCGCAGCTCGTGGGCGTCGTGACGGGCCTCCGGGCCGGTTATCCACTGGCTGGTGCCGTCGGCCGCCGCCGTGCGGCCGTCGAGCGTGGCCGCCAGCTTCAACACCACCCACGGCCGACCGGTCCGCCGGTGATGGAGGTACGGGGCGAGCTGGTCTTCCACCAGCTCGGCCCCGGGGCCCACGATCACCTCGATCCCGGCCTCCCGCAGCTGGGCCAGGCCGTTCCCCCCGACGTTGGGGTCGGGGTCGGTAACCCCCACCACCACCCGGGCCACTCCGGCGGCGATCACGGCGTCGGTGCAGGGCGGGGTGCGGCCGTGGTGGCAGCACGGCTCCAGCGTGACGTACAGCGTGCCGTGCCGGGCCCGCTCCCCCGCCCGGGCCAGCACCTCCCGCTCGGCGTGGTTGCCTCCCGGGCGGCGGGTGGACCCCTCCCAGCTCGTGCCGTCGGGGGCCACGAGCACGGCACCGACCCACGGGTTGGGCGGGGCCAGGAGGCGGCTGTGGGCCGCCCGGGCCACGGCCCTAGCCATGAAGGCAGCGTCGTCGGGGACGAGATCGGGCTCGATCAGCACGGGCGACACTCCGATGGGCCGAAGGGGTCGGATGCGGGGACAGCTCGATGGCCCCGCCGCGGAGGCTAGCGTGTCGCCTGGAGGGACCTGGAGTTCCGGCGACAGCGAACGATCTAGTGGGGGCGGCCGCCGGCCATGAGATCGACGGCGTGGCCCAGCACGTCGAGCACGGCCTCCAGGGTCTCGATGGCACCCTTGGTGGAGCCGGGGGTGTTGAGGATCAGGGCCGTGCCCCGGGTGCCGGCGATGGCCCGGCTGAGTCGGCCCAGGCCGGCGGGGTTCACCGTGCGCATGGCCTCGGCCATGCCCGGGGCCTGGCGCTCCAGGGCCAGGGCGGTGCCCTCGGGAGTGAGATCCCGGGGGCCGAAGCCGGTACCCCCGGTGGTGACGATCACCCCGGTGAAGCCGTCGGCCAACTCCACCAGCGTGTTGTGGACGCTCTCGATCCCGTCGGCCACGATCCGGTGGTCGACCACCGACCAGCCGGCCTCGGTCAGCCGGGCCTTGAGGGCCTCGCCCGAGGCGTCCTGGCGGGTACCGGCCACCACCCCGTCCGACACCGTGACGACCTTCGCCTGCAGCTCCCGTTCAGAATGCTCGCTCACGCCCGTAGTGTGCCTGGTGCGGGCGCACCGCGCGCCCTCCTCTCCTGCTGCCAACCGGAACGAGGTCCGCCCATGACCCGAGCCCACAACTTCTGCGCCGGCCCCTGCACCCTGCCCACCTCGGTGCTGGCCGAGCTGGCTGATGAGATGGTCGAGTACGGCGGCAGCGGTATGTCGGTGATCGAGATGAGCCACCGGTCGGCGGAGTACGAGGCGATCCACTTCGACACGATCGAACGGCTGCGGCGCCTCTACGCCGTGCCCGACGACTTCGATGTCCTGCTGCTCCAGGGCGGCGCCACCCTGCTGTTCGCCATGATCCCCATGAACCTGGCCCCGGCCGGAGCCGCCGGCGGGGGCCGCCCGGCCGGTTACGTCCTGTCGGGTACCTGGGCCAAGAAGGCCTTCGGCGACGCGGCCAAGGTGTCGGCCGCCTACCCGGCCTGGACCGAGGAGGGGCCGGCCTTCACCCGCATGCCGTCGCCGGCTGACGTGACCGTCCAGGACGGCACGGCGTTTCTCCACGTCACCTCGAACGAGACGATCGAGGGCACCCGGATGCCGGGCTTCGACGGGTTCGGGGCCCGGCTGGTGGCCGACATGTCATCGGACTACCTGACCCGACCGGTGGACTGGTCGCTGTTCGACGTCGTGTACGGGGGCGCCCAGAAGAACCTCGGGCCAGCCGGGCTGGGCGTGATGTTCATCCGCTCCGAGCTGGCCCGCACCTCACCCGACTCGCTCCCGTCGTACCTGCGCTTCGACAACCACGCCAAGGCCGACAGCCTGTTCAACACCCCCCCGGTGTTCTCGGTGTGGGCCACCGGCAAGATGCTGGCCTGGATGGAGACCAACGGTGGCCTGCCGGCCATGGAAAAGCGGGCGGCAGAACGGTCGGGCATGGTGTACGACACGATCGACGGCAGCGGCGGTTTCTACCGCAACCCGGTGGAGCCGGCCTTCCGGTCGCACACCAACGTGGTGTTCCGTCTCCCCTCGCCCGAGTTGGAGGCCGACTTCCTGGTGCTGGCCGAGGAGCAGAGCTTGCTCAACCTGAAGGGCCACCGCTCGGTGGGCGGTATCCGGGCCAGCATCTACAACGGGCTGCCCACCGAGAGCGTGGAGGCCCTGGTGTCGTTCATGCGCTCGTTCGCCGCCAGCCGGGCCTGACGGAACCGGGGCAGCGCCGCAGTGGCCCGGATAGAGCCCACCGTCGCCCGCCTCATCCAGCCCGACTGGGCCCGCCGCGTGCCCTCCCCGGCCCACGACCTGCTGGCCCCCGACGACCGCCGGCGCTACGTGGCCGCCAACCCCGACAGCTTCCTCACCGTCACCCGCGGCCCGGAGGACGTGTCCCCCGGCGAGGAGTGGGATTCGGCCCGGGCCGTGGCCGAGAGCCGGCGGTCGCTGAATCGACTGCTGGGGGCCGGAGTGTGGGGCGAGCCGGCGCCACGACCGGCCCTGTTCCTGTATCGGCTGAGCCTCGGGGGCGACGGCGGGCCGGCCCACGCCCAGGTGGGCATCGTGGGCAACTTGTCGGTCGACGACTACGAGCGGGGTGTGATCCGGATCCACGAACAGGTCCATGAGCACCGGACCCGGCACCTGGCAGATCATCTGGCCGGACTGCGGATCCAGTCGAGCCCCATCGCCGTGGCCCACCGGGCCGACCCCGCCCTGTCGGCCCTCGTTGCCGGCGTCACGGGCACCCAGGCGACGGAGCTCGACTTCACGTCGGCCGACGGGCTGCGCCAGCAGGTATGGCGGGTGGACGAGCCGGCGACGATCCGGGCGGTGCAGAACGCCATGGCCAGCATGCCGCTCTACGTGATCGACGGGCATCACCGCTCAGCAGCTGCCGCCGCCCACCGGCGCGACCACCCCGACTCCGAGGCCGCCCACTGGCTGTTCGGGGCGGTGTTCGCCGCCGACCAGCTGCACAGCGAGCCGTTCCACCGCGTGGTCCACGGGATCGACCCCGAGGAGCTGGTGGCCCTGGTGAGCCGGTCACTCCCGGTGCGGCCGGTGGCCACGGGCGAGGTGGCGGCCCAGGTGGCCGGACGCCGGCCGGAAGAGGTGGGCCTCCTCACCGGCGGGCGGTGGTACCTGGTGGATCTGGGCCCCCTCCCGGGGCCGGGTCAGGGCGACGCGCTGGCCGGCCTCGACGTGGCGCGGCTTGAGGAGCGGGTGCTGCGGCCGCTGCTCGGACTCACCACGGCGTCACCGGCGGGGCGGATCTCCTACCGGGTGGCCGACACTTCTCTCGCTCTCGAACGACAGGGCGGGCTGGAGGTCTGGCGGACCGATCCCGACGAGGCGCTGTGGCTGATGCGGCCGGTGCCGATGGACGCCGTGCTGGAC
>CADEDH010000027.1:42300-45999 GCA_902826025.1 uncultured Actinomycetes bacterium | reverse complement strand
CCTCGTCTTTCGGTGGTTTCGCGACGCAGATCGGCAGCGGGCGGAGGTTTCGTGACGCAGATCGGGCCGGAGGGGCGGAGCGGGGACGCGGTCAGGCGGTCGGGAGGAGTTCGTCGAGTGCGGTGAACAGGTGGTCGACGTCGGCGTCGGTGGTGAAAGCGTGGGCCGACACCCGAATCGAGTCGCCCCGCACGCTCACGAACACCCGTCGCTCGGCCAGGCCGGCGGCCAGCGGGCGGGGGTCGAGGCCGGCCGGGAGCCGGACGCCGAGCAGGTGAGGGCTGCGGACGACGGCGTCGGCCACCTGCAACCCCCGGGCGGCGGCCTCGGCCGCCACCCGGTCGGTCAGCCGCCGGGCATGGGCAGCGATGGCGGCCACGTCGAGCTCGGCCAGTAGCTCGAGCGAGGCCGTGGCCGACGGGACCAGGGCGAAGTTGGCAACCTGGCCCACGTCGTAGCGGCGAGCGCCGGGCCCGTAGGCGTCGGCGTAGTCGATCAGGCGGGAGAAGTCCTCGCTGCCGGCCCGAGCCATCCAGCCCTCCTCCAGCGGCCGGCCCTGGCGGTGGTCGGGATGGACCCAGCAGAACCCGAGGCTGTACGGGCCGAGCAGCCACTTGTAGCAGGGAACGACGAGGAAGTCGGGCTCCAGCACCCCGACGTCGATCGGCACCGCTCCCACCGACTGGGCCCCGTCGACCACAAGCGCCGCCCCCACCTCCCGGGTGGCCCGGCGCACGGTGGCCAGGTCGACCCGGGTGCCGTCGGTCCAATGGGCCGAGGGCACGGCCACCAGCCCCACGTCGGGCCCGATCGCCTCCAGCAGGGCGGCCGTCCAGTCGCTGCCGGCGGGGCGGGGCACGGTGGCGACCACCGATCCGGTGTCGGCGGCCAGGCGGCGCCAGGGGTGGACGTTGGACGGGAACTGGTCGGCCAGCACCAGGATCCGCTGCCCTGCGGCTGGCCGCAGGTTGGCCGCGGCGGTGGCCATGCCGTAGCTGACGGCGGGAATGAGGGCGATGCCGTCGTCGTCACCGCCCACCACCTCGGCCGCCGCCCGGCGCAGGGCGGCCACCGGGGCGAAGAAGTCGTCGGTCACGATCTCCCACGGTCGGGCCTTGCGGGCCAGGCCGGCCATACCGGCCTCGGTGGAGCGCCGGGGCAGCGGGCCCATATAGGCGCAGTTCAGGTAGGCGACGTCGTCGGGCAGGTCGAACAGGTGACGGACCGGGAGGTTTGGCACCGGTTCAGACTAGGGTCGCGCCGGAGACCGGGGTGGGCCTTGCGTGGCCCGTCCGCCACGACCAGGGGGAGACCTACGACATGGCGAGTTGGCACGGCGGCCACCAGACCGAGGAGGCGCTGGAACCGGAGCTGGAGATCGTCGACGCCCACCACCACCTGTGGCCGGTGCCGATCTCCCACTGGGGGGCCTACGACCTGGCCGACCTGCGGCGCGACACCGGGACCGGTCACAACATCGCGGCCACGGTGTTCATCGACTGCGGGGCCGAGTACCGCACCGACGGCCCCGAAGCTCTGCAGCCGGTGGGCGAGACGGAGTTCGTGGCCGGCCGGGCCGACGAGAGCGACCGCACCCCCGGCCCGCCCATCGCCGCCATCGTCAGCCACGCCGACCTCACCCTGGGCGCCGCCGTGGCCGAGGTGTTGGAGGCCCACGTGGCTGCGGCCGGCGGCCGATTCCGGGGCATCCGCCACTCCGGGGCCCGGGCCGACGACATCACCGTGGGCCTCAGCCGCACCGGCCCACCGGCCGGCCTCTACGGCCAGGACGGGTTCCGGGCCGGGGCCCGGGTGCTGGCCTCGATGGGGTTGAGCTTCGAGGCCTGGCAGTACCAGCACCAGCTGGATGACGTGGCCGGCCTGGCCGACGCCGTGCCCGAGCTGACGATCGTGGTGAACCATCTGGGCGGTCCGCTGGGGGTGGGCAAGTGGGCGCCCCAGCGAGCCGAGGTGCTGAGCACCCTGCGCCAAGGACTGGCCACGCTGGCCGGGCGCCCCAACGTGGTGCTCAAGCTGGGCGGCATCGGCATGACCCGCCTCGGCGCCGTGGAAAACGCCGACGGCTCACCACCCCGTTCGGATCAGCTGGTGGCCGAGTGGGGCGACCTGCTCCGCTTCGCCATCGACACCTTCGGCCCCGACCGCTGCCTATTCGAGTCGAACTATCCGGTCGACGGAGAGACCACCCCCTACGTGGTCCTGTGGAACGCCTTCAAGAAGGTCTCGGCCGGCTATACCCCCGACGAGCGGGCCGCCCTGTTCGCCGGCACCTCCCGCCGCGTCTACCGGCTGTAATCCTGGGGGCTGCGCCCCCGCCGGCTGGCGCCGGCTCCCCATCGCCGCCGGGGCCCCAACCCCATCAGCCCGGCGGCCTTCGGCCGCCGGCGACCCGGGGGGCTGCGCCCCCGCCGGCTGGCGCCGGCTCCCCATCGCCGCCGGGGCCCCAACCCCATCAGCCCGGCTGGGAGCCGGGAACCGGGCCGTCGTAGGATCGGGCCATGACCTCCGTGTCCGACATCAAGATCATCGACACCGACACCCACTGGTCGGAGCCGCCGGACCTGTGGACCTCCCGGGCCCCGGCGTCCTATGTCGACCGCGTGCCCCAGCTCTCGGAGAAGAACGGCAAGCGGCGCTGGTGGTTCGACGGCGACATCGCCATCGGCACCTCGATCGCCTCCAGCGTGGTCGACACCGAGGGCAACAAGATGCTGGGGGCCGCCTTCTTCGGCATGGACAACGACATGGTGCACCGGTCGAGCTTCGACGCCGAGGCCCGGGTGGCGATGATGGACGAGCTCGGCATCACCGCCCAGATCATGTACCCCAACCTGGCCGGCTTCGGGAACACCAAGTTCCTCCAGTCGCCCGACGAGGCCCTACGGCTGATCACCACCGAGATCTACAACGACGCCCTGGCCGAGTTCCAGGAGGCCACCGGCCAGCGGGTGTTCGGCATGGCGCTCGTGCCGTGGTGGAACCTGGAAGCGGCCGAGGCCGAGATCCGCCGGGCCCACAGCATCGGCTTGCGGGGCATCGTCACCTGCTCCAACCCGGAGGAGGCGGGCCTGCCCGACATGTCGCAGCCCGAGTGGAACCCGATCTGGGAGGCGTGCACAGAGCTGAAGATGCCGGTCAACTTCCACATCGGATCGTCCAACGGGAACATGGACTTCTTCGGCAAAGCTCCGTGGCCGTCCTACGGGGCGGAGCGCAAGCTGGCGCTGGGGTCGGCCAACCTGTTCTTGGGCAACGCCCGGGTGATCGGCAACATGATCTACTCGGGCGTGCCCGAGCGGTACCCCGACGTGAAGTTCGTGTCGGTGGAGAGCGGGGTGGGCTGGCTGCCGTTCTTCCTCGAGGCGCTCGATCACCAGCTGAGCGAGACCGCCCCCAACGAGGCCGACTTCCTCACGATGGCCCCGTCCGACTACTTCCGTCGCCAGTTCTTCGGCTGCTTCTGGTTCGAGTCGGCCGGGCTCCGAACCGCCGTCGACTACATCGGGGCCCAAAGCATCCTGTTCGAGACAGACTTTCCCCACCCCACCTGTCTCTACCCCCGGGACGACGCCAAGATCGACGCCGCGCTGGGCCAGCTCACCGACGACGAGAAACGCCAGGTGATGTCGACCAACGCCGCCGCCCTGTACCGCATCGACCTCTAGCCGGCGGCTGTCA
>CADEDH010000027.1:39350-42200 GCA_902826025.1 uncultured Actinomycetes bacterium | reverse complement strand
TCCGGCGGAACTGGGCCAGCATCATGCCGTCGTTGTCGGACGGCAGCAGCATGGCGGTGACGCCGTCGCCCATGGGCTCCCACGGTCCACCGGGCGGGGCCAGCGCCTCGACCCGGTCGCCGGCGGCGGCCAGCACGGCCGCCGCCACGTCCGGGCCCTCGGCCCGGGTGAGGGTGCACACGCTGTAGGTGAGGGTGCCCCCGGGCCGCACCAGCTCCAGGCCGGCCAGCACCAGATCGGTCTGGAGACGAGCCAGGCGGGCCGGGGCGTCGGCCTCGATCCGCCACCGGGCGTCGGCCCGGCGCCGCAGGCTGCCCAAACCGGAACACGGCGCGTCGACCAGCACATGATCGGCAGCTCCCGGCCGGAACGGCGGGCGGGTGCCGTCGGCCACGGCCAGACCCATGTGGTGGCCGAGGCGACGGGTATTGGCTCGGATGAGCCGGGTCCGCCCCGGGCGGAGGTCGGCCGCCACCACCCGGGCCCCGCCGGCGGCCAGCGCCGTGGCCTTGCCTCCGGGGGCGGCGCACAGGTCGATCACGAGCTCGCCAGGGGAGGCCCCCACGGCCGGGGCGACGAGCTGGGAGGCTTCGTCCTGGATGTAGCCATCGGCCCGCACGGTCGTGGTAGCCGGGTCGTTCATGGATCGCAGGGCGGCCTCAGCCCAGCCCGGCCCCCGGTCGGGGCCGAAGCTGGCGGCGAAGTCGGCCGTGAGGCGCTCGACGATCCAGTCGGGGTAGCTGAGCTCGGTGGCCCGATCGGGCCACACCACCGGTCCGGCATCGAGCGACGACGCCACCCGGCGAAGCACGGCGTTTACCACCGAGCGGCCACGGCCCTGCACTGCTCCCACGGTGGCGTCGAGGGCAGCATGGGCCGGGGTGGAGAGGAACACCAGCTGGTAGGCGCCGAGCCGGAGCGCCGCCCGCACCTGGGGCTCCACCCGGTCGAGCAGGAACCGGTCGACCAGGTGGTCGCAGGCCCGCCGCATCCGGGTGGCCCCGTAGACCAGCTCGGTGACGAAGTGGCGGTCGGCCACGGCCAGATCCGACCGGTCGAGCAGCTCGGGCACGAGCAGGTTGGCGTAGGCGCCGCCCCGGTCGATGCGGACCATGGCCTCGATGGCCAGGCGGCGCGAGGCGGAACCGACGGCGGTGGCGGCTGATGGGGGCTCGGTGCGTCGCATCAGGTGAGCCGGTCATCCGGGGTGGGCTGGGCCCCGTTGAGCCAGGCGGCGGCCGGCATCGGAGCCTTGCCCTCGGGCTGCACCATCACCAGTCGCAATACCCCGTCGCCGGTGGCCACCATCGGGCCGGCGAGGGCGCCCGGGGGCAGGCCGGCCACCGCGGCGCCCGCCTCGGCCCCGGCCGGGACGATCTCGGCCACCAGGACCTTCAGCCGACGGTCCCGGAACTGGCACCAGGCCCGGCCCAGGCGGATCACCCGATCCAGCACCACCGCCGGGCGGTCGAGGTGGAGGCGGTGCTCGTCGGGCTCGATCTTGTCGGCGTAGACCGGCTCACCCTCCTGGGGCCGGGGCGGGGCCAGGCCCGCAGTCAGCCCGTCGACCAGGAGGTCGGTGCCGATGTCGACCAGGCGGGACCGGAGCCCGTCGAGGGTGTCGGCAGGTTCGATCATCACCCGCTCACAGGCGTAGACGTCGCCGGTGTCGAGCTCGGGGGCCACCACCATCAGGCACACACCGGTCTCGGCGTCGCCGGCCAGGATGGCCCGCTCCACCGGCGCCGCCCCCCTCCAGCGGGGCAGGAGGGAGAAGTGCAGATTGACCATCGGCAGCATTTCCAGCAGGTCGGTGCGAATGATGCGGCCGTAGGCCACCACCACGCCCAGGTCGGCCCCCACCCCGGCGGCGTCGGCTGGGTCGTGGCTCACCGGGAGGCCGAGGGCCTGGGCTGTCGCCTTCACCGGCGAAGGGGCGAGGGCCCCGCCCCGACCCCGGCGCTTGTCGGGCCGGGTGACCACCAGGGCGATGTCGAAACCGGCCCGGTGGAGGGCCTCCAGTGGGGGGACGGCCACCTCGGGCGTGCCGAGGTAGACCAGCCGACGGGGATGGCTGGGCGCGGGAGGAATCACGACGGCAGGCTCCGGGGTGGTGGACTCAGGGAAGGGTGAGGCCGCCGGCGCTCTTGGACGGGCGGGACCGGACCCGCTCCTTGGTCCGGTCTTCCGAGCGCTCCTGGGCGGCGGCCCGGGCAGCCGCCTGGGCGGCCAGGGGATCGCCGTCGATGAACAGCTCCCGGACCGTCTTCATGGCCTGCTTGCGGGTGTCGGCGTCGAGCCGGTCGAGCAAGAGGATGCCGTCGAGGTGATCCAGCTCGTGCTGGAACAAGCGGGCCAGCAGCTCGTCGGCCTCGATCGACACCTCGTTGCCGTCGAGGTCGTAGCCCGAGATGTGGATCTCCTTGGGCCGCACGATCTCCCAGTACAGGCCGGGCACCGACAGGCAGCCCTCCTCGTAGACCCACTCCCCTGCCGACTCGTGGATCACCGGGTTGATCAGGGCCTGGGGACCCTCCCCGATGTCATACACGAAGAACCGGCGCTGGATCCCCACCTGGGGGGCGGCCAGGCCGAGACCGGGCTCGGCGTACATGGTCTCCAACATCTCGTCGGCCAGCCGCACGAGCTTGCCGTCGATGTTGGTGATCTCGTCGGCCACCCTCCGCAGGACCGGATCGCCGAAGACTCGCACGTTGTACGGGGACGCCATTGGTACCAGGCTAGCGGCCTTGGCCCCGGGCCTCGTGGCCTTGTGACAAGAGCGCTGGGCCAAGGGGCGACGGGGTAGGGGCCCCGGCGCCAATGGGGGCCCGGGGGGCGCAGCCCCCC
>CADEDH010000027.1:7716-39250 GCA_902826025.1 uncultured Actinomycetes bacterium | reverse complement strand
GGGCGACGGGGTAGGGGCCCCGGCGCCAATGGGGGCCCGGGGGGCGCAGCCCCCCGTAGCGAGGCCCCGGGCCTCGTGGCCTTGTGACAAGAGCGCTGGGCCAAGGGGCGACGGGGTAGGGGCCCCGGCGCCAATGGGGGCCCGGGGGGCGCAGCCCCCCCGGTAGCGTTGGCCCCCAGTGGTACCGCCAAGCCAACCGTCACCCCCGGGGGGAGCCCACTACTTCAGCCCGAGCCCCGACACTCCGTCGCGCCCGGGATCGGTGGAGCTGGTGCTACCCGACGTGCGCTTCGACCTGGCCACCGACCGGGGGGTGTTCGCCGCTGACCGGGTGGACCCCGGCACCAAGCTGCTCCTTCTCGACGGGCCGACCCCCACTCCGGGCGACCGGGTGCTGGCCGACATCGGCTGCGGCTACGGCCCGATCGCCTGCACCCTGGCCGCCCGCAACCCCGGGGCCGCAGTGTGGGCGGTGGACGTGAACGGCCGGGCCCGGGACCTGTGTCGGGCCAACGCCGAGCGGGCCGGGCTGGCCAACGTGACGGTGGCCGACCCGGCGTCGGTCCCGGCCGACCTCACGATCGACCGGCTGTGGTCGAACCCTCCGATCCGGGTAGGCAAGGCCGAGCTGCACGACCTCCTGCGCCTGTGGCTGGCCCGCCTGACACCCCACGGGTCGGCCCATCTCGTGGTCCAGAAGCACCTGGGGGCCGACAGCCTCCACCGGTGGCTGGAGGCCGAGGGGTGGACGGTGGCCCGGCGGGCGTCGCGCAAGGCGTACCGCCTGCTCGACGTCACCCGCCCGCCGGTGGCCGGAGGCGCGTCGTGAGCGGGGGCGGGGCCGGGGGCGGCCGGGGGCCGTTGTCGCCCACCGACCTCAAGCGCCTGCACCGGACGTGGCGGCGCTCGGTGGACCTGCGCCTCAGTCTGATCCTCGACGGGGTGCAGAACCCCTACAACGTCGGCTCGCTGCTGCGGTCGGCCGCCGCCTACCACGTCGAATCGGTGTGGCTGGTCCCACCGGCCCCCGACCCGAGCCATTCAGGGGTGGCCAAGACGGCCCTCGGCAGCCACAAGCTCGTGGCCTGGCATCGGGCCGACACCGGGCCCGATGCGGTGACGACGGCCCGGGCCCAGGGGTTCACCACCGTGGCCATCGAGCTCACCGGCGACGCCGAGCCTCTGTTCACCGTCGACCTGGGCCCGGCCGTGTGTTTCGTGCTCGGCCACGAGGATCGGGGTGTACACCGTGACACCCTGGCCGCCGTCGACCGGGTCGCCTTCCTGCCCCAGCTGGGAAAGGTCGGATCGCTCAACGTGTCACAGGCCGGCACGGTCGCCCTGTACGAAGCCCTCCGCCAGGCCGCCGCCCGGCCGGCCTGAGCCGCAACCGACGGCGCGAAAACCGCGCCCCGCCCGCCTTCTGCGCCGCGAAACCTACGGGATCCGTCGACATCGCGACGCAGATGGAGGGCGGGGCGCGGGAAACGTGACGCAGAACGGAGGCGGGGGCCGGGGCGGGGGCGGGGTCAGACCCGAGGGGGGTCGACGTGGACCCGGATGCGGCCGGGTGGGCGCTGATCGGGGCGGAGGGTGTCGGCCAGCCGGTCGGGGGACGAGGCCCGGATCAGCCAACGGCCGTCGCGGGGGCCCATGACGGTGAGGTCGGGGGCGGCCAGCAGGCGGTCGGCCAGGGCTTCCGCCGCCGCCCCGCTGATCTCGGCCAACGCTCCGTAGGGCGGTAGGCCCATGGCCCGGCGGACCACCGCCTCCTCCCGGGCCAGCACCCCCGGGTCGGCATGCACCGCGGCCCGCAGCACCCGATGGTCGGGGGTGCGGGTCTGGACCACGATGCGGCCGCCATCGGCCCGGGGTCCGGCCAGGCGGGCGGCGTGGACCAGCAGGGCCATGGCCTGCTCACCGGCCCGGTACCGGGGGGCCATCAGCTCGGCGTCGAAGTCGAGGAACACCACCGTGGCCACCCCGCCCAGCTGGTGGAGGGCGGCCTCGGTGCCCACCAGGACCCGGGCCGGGAGGCGGGACGGGCGGGCGCCGGCCGTCAGCTCGGCCACCGGCTCGCCGGCCAGAGCCGCCAGCTCCTCGGCCGCCCGGGTCACCCCCAGCCGCAGCCGCTTCAGCTTGGCTGCCCCGCACACAGCGCACACCAGGGGGCGGGTCTCACCGGTGGCCAGGCTGACCAGATGCCCGTCCTGCTCCACCATGAGGTGCTCCCGGTCCTCGGTGCGGACCAACTCACCGCAGACGGCGCACGACAGCATCACGGCCCGGCCCTTGCGGTTGAGCACGCACAGCACCGGCCCGGGGCCCCGCACCACGGCCGCCACCCGGGGGGAGAACAGCCCGGATCGCCCCGGCTCCTCCCGGCGCCGGTCGACCAGCTCCACCACCGGCCACCCGGCCCGCTCGGCCGAACGCGACGGGGTGTGCACCTCGTCGCCGGCCAGCGCCAGCGCCGCCAGCGACGGGCAGGGCGAGGCCAGCACACAGGGCACATCGGCCCGGCGGGCCCGTTCCACCGCCACGTCTCTCGTGTGCCACGTCGGGTTGCGCTCCTCCTGGAGGCTCTCGTCGTGCTCGTCGAGCACCACGATCCCGGCCAGGTCGGGTACCCGGGCCCAGATGGCCGAGCGGGCCCCGACCACCACGCCGCCCCGGGCGGCGGCCGTCGGCCAATCGCGGGGGTGCACCCGGGCTCCCAGCCCCAGCCGACGGAGCCGACCGGCCAGATGGCCGGCCGCCCCCAGGCGGGGTGTGATCACCAACACGCTCCCCCGCCGGGCCAGAGGTTCGACCAGGGCCAGCCCGTCGTCGTCGGGAGCCAGGCGGACCAGCGTCACCCCCGCCCCGGGGGCGGCGGCCTCGGCTCTCGCCCGTCCCCCGCTGTGGGGACCGCCCCGGTCCGGGCCGGTGGCCACCGTCGGGGTCGGGATAGGGATCAGAGCCACCTGGCGGGGCGGGGAGGCGGCCCGCAGGACCGGGGCCAGGCGCCCCGACCATCGGTGGGCGGCCCAGCGGGCCAGCTCCACCAGCTCGGGCGACGGCCCGGCCGAGGTCACCTTCACCAACGGTTGCAGCGCCACCCCGGGCGGCGGTTCGACACCGACCGCCGTCACCCAGCCGGCCACGGTTCGCCGCTGGAGCTCCACCCGCACCAGCGATCCCACCGGTGGGGCCACTCCCCCACCAACGGGAAGGTAGTCGAACTCCTTCTCCAGGCCCGACACGTCGGGCAGGACGCGGACCACCGCCGGCCCCGCCGGGTCAGGCGGGGGCGGCGGTGGCTCGTCGAGGTCGAACAAGCGACCCGGTTCGGTCATGACCGCTCGGGATCTCGGTGCACCGGGCGTCGCCGATGGCGTGTCCGGCACCGAGAACGCAGCGGGCTGTATTCCGGTGCCGCCGGCGCCGCCGGTGGCGCCTCCGGCACCGAGATCTCCGGCCTACAGGCCGAGGGCGGAGCGGAGCTCGGCCGCCTTGTCGGTGCGCTCCCAGGTGAACGAGTCGCCCGCCGGGCGGCCGAAGTGGCCGTAAGCGGCGGTCTGGGCGAAGATCGGGCGGCGCAGGTCGAGCGCGTCGAGGATGGCGGCCGGGCGCAGGTCGAACACGTCACGCACGGTGGCGGCGATCTTCAGCTCGTCGACCTTGTGGGTCCCGAAGGTCTCGACCATCACCGACACGGGCCGGGCCACGCCGATGGCGTAGGCCACCTGGACCTCGCACCGGTCGGCGGCGCCGGCGGCCACCACGTTCTTGGCCACCCAGCGGGCGGCGTAGGCAGCCGAGCGGTCGACCTTCGATGGGTCCTTGCCCGAGAAGGCGCCGCCGCCATGACGGGCCGCCCCGCCGTAGGTGTCGACGATGATCTTGCGGCCGGTGAGGCCGGCGTCGCCCACGGGGCCGCCGATCACGAACCGGCCCGTCGGGTTGACCAGCACCTCGTAATCGTCGTCGGCGAAGGCGGCCGGGATCACGGGCCGGATGACCTGCTCGATCAGGTCGGGGCGGATCATCGAGTCACGGTCGATGCCGTCGTCGTGCTGGGTGGAGATCAGGACGGTCTTCAGCTTGGTGGGGCGGCCGTTCTCGTATTCGAAGGTGACCTGGGTCTTGCCGTCGGGGCGGAGGTAGGGCACGGTGCCGGCCCGGCGGACCTCGCTCAGCCGCTCGGCCATCCGGTGGGCCAGGTGGATCGGCAGCGGCATGAGCTCGTCGGTCTCGTTGCAGGCGTAGCCGAACATCATCCCCTGGTCGCCGGCACCCTGCTCGTCGTAGGGGTCGCCGGTGGCACCGGCGTAGCGGACCTCTTCGGCCTTGTCGACGCCCTGGGCGATGTCGGGCGACTGCTCATCGAGCGCCACCATGACACCGCAGGTGCGGCCGTCGAAGCCGTAGGACTCCTTGTCGTAGCCGATCCTCGTGATCGTGCGGCGCACCACGGCCGGGATGTCGACGTAGGCGCTGGTGGTGATCTCACCGGCCACGAAGGCCAGGCCGGTGGTCACCAGCGTCTCGCAAGCGACCCGGCTCGTGGGGTCCTGCTCCAGCATCGCGTCGAGGATGGCGTCCGAGATCTGATCGGCCATCTTGTCGGGGTGGCCCTCGGTGACGGACTCGGACGTGAAGGTGTAGTTGCTCACGAGCTCTGGCTTTCGTTGTCGGGCAGCCGCGTCGCTGCTGCATTGAGTACGGCCCGGGCCACATCTGACTTGTCGCTCAAGGCCACTTCCACTACGGAGCCGTCGACTCCGATGATCGTCACCGCATTGGTGTCGTGGGCAAAACCGACCCCTGGAGCCGACACATCGTTGGCGACGATGAGATCAGCGCCTTTGCGGGCCAACTTGTCCGTGGCGTATTCCCGAACGTTACTCGTCTCGGCGGCGAATCCGACCAGGACCTGACCGGGCCGTTTCGCCTGCCCGAGGGCGGCCAGGATGTCGTCGGTGCGCTCGAGGAGCACCTCGGGCACGCCCTCGGTCTTCTTGATCTTCTCGTCGGCCACGGCGAGAGGGCGGAAGTCGGCCACGGCGGCGGCCATGATCACGATGTCGTGGGTGGCGGCGCGGCCCAGCACGGCGTCTCGCATTTCGGCCGCCGTCTCCACCTGCACCCGGTCGATGGCGGGTGACGCTCCCAACTCGACGGTGGTGACGAGGGTGACCTTCGCCCCCTGGGCCAGGGCCACCTCGGCGATGGCATGGCCCTGCTTGCCGCTGGAACGGTTGCCGATGTAGCGGACGGGATCGATCGGTTCCCGGGTGCCGCCGGCCGTGACCAGCACCGAACGACCCGACAGCGGGCCGGTGGCGAACAGCTCGACCATGGCCTGTACCACGGTGGCCGGGTCGGCCAGGCGACCCTTGCCGATGTCGCCCCCGGCCAGGCGACCCTCCTCGGGCGGCACGATGATCACGCCCCGGCGGGCCAGGACGCCCAGGTTCTCCTGGGTGGCCGGATGCTCCCACATCTCGGTGTGCATGGCTGGGCAGATCACGACCGGGGCCGTGGTGGCCAGCAAGGTGGCCGACAGCAGATCGGCCGACCGGCCGGTGCGGAGATCGGAGATGATGCGGGCCGTGGCCGGGCACACCAGGATGGCGTCGGCCGTCTGACCCATGCGGGTATGAGGGATGTGGTGCGAATCCCGCCACAGGCTGGTTTTCACCGGCTCGGAGGCCAAGGCGGTGAACGTGGTGGGACCGACCATGTTGAGCGCCGCCTCGGTGAGTACCGGGGTGACGTGGGCGCCTAGATCGACCAGGCGCCGGCAGACCTCGATCGCTTTGTAGGCGGCGATGCCGCCGGTGACGCCGAGGACGATCCTGCGACCGTGCAACACCGCCGTCGGTCGATCGTCAGGCGGCGTCGGCGCCGTCGGGCTCGACCACCGGGCGGACCGGCACGATCTTCTCCGCTGCGATCTCCTCGAAGGCGATCGACAGAGGCTTGCGGGCCACCGAGGTGACCTGAGGCGGCACCCTGGAGCCGAGACCGTCGCCCAGCTGGCCGAAGTAGGCGTTGATCTCCCGGGCCCGGGTGGCGGCGAGCGTGCAAAGGCCGAACTTCGAGTGGGTCTTGCTCATCAGCTGCTCGACACCAGGACTCATCATGGTGTCGTACGTACGCGCTTGCGCCATCGTGGTGGTACCTCCGAACACGATTATACGCCCGGCGGGCCGGGCTGAGGCGGGGGGCCGCCGGTTACAGCGCGGCCCGGGCCTTCTCGATCACGGTCCACATGTCTTCCACCGTGGAGTCGATATGGGTGTTCACGATCGTTGCGGCGCCCAGCTCCCGGCCGGATTCGGCTTCGCTGGCCGCCTTCTCCAGCCGTTGGCGCACCTTGTCGGGTGGATCACCCCGTCCCCGCAGCCGCGCTTCCTGCTCCTCGGCAGAGGGAGCGACCAGGAAGATCAGCAGCGCGTCGGGGTGGCTCCGCACGACCTGGCGGGCGCCTTGGACGTCTATCTCGAGCACGATGTCCCGCCCGTCGGGTGCGTCGGGATGGGGGGTGCCGTAGAGGTTGTCGAGGAACTCGGCGTACTCCAGGAACCCACCGTCGGCGATCCTGCGCTCGAATTCCTCACGGGAGACGAACACGTAGGCGTCTTCCGGCTCGGAGGGCCGCCGGGGCCGGGTGGTCCAGGATCGGCTGAGCCAGAGCTCCGGGTAGCGTCCCACCAGGGCTTCGACCACGGTGCCTTTCCCGACCCCACCAGGACCCGAGACGACCACGACGAGGGGCTTACGGTTCTCGCTCAGGAGAAGGCCTCCAGGAGCGCCTTGCGCTGCTGGGGCCCGAGCCCCGACAGCCGGCGGGATTCGGCGATCCCGATGTCTTCCATGGTGCGGCGGGCGGTGACCTTACCCACACCGGGCAGCGACTCCAGGACGGCCAGGACCTTGATCTTGGCCACCGTGGGATCACCGTCGGCGTGGTTCAGCAGTTCGGCCAGAGTGATGCTCCCCATCTTGAGCCGATTCTTCACGTCGGACCGAACTCGCCGCGCCTCAGCCGCCTTCTCCAAGGCAGCCGCTCGTTGTTCAGGGGTCAAATCCGGGGGCTTTGGCATACGCGAACTGTATCGAGCATCGGCCCTGGCAGGGACACCGCCCCTCCAAGAACATCGGGGATATTGCCGCTCAGGAGCCGGCGGAAGCCACCTCGGAGAACAACGAGGCGGCAGCGGCGGCGGGGTCGGCGGCCAGGGTGACGGCCCGTCCGATGACGAGCAGATCGGCCCCTTCAGCCAGCGCCAGGGCCGGAGTGACGGCCAGCGGCTGATCATGGCGCTCGCCGCCGGCGGCCCGGATTCCGGGCACCACCCGCAGGGTGCGGGGCGCCAGTTCCCGGACGTTCTTCAGGTCCGGACCGGAGCACACGATGCCGGCGCAACCGGCCTCCACCGCCAGTCTCAGGCGGTTGGGCACGATGTGGGGCGGGGCGTCGGGATCGCTGGTCAGCACGGTGATGGCGATGGCGTTGGGCTGGGGCAGCCCGGCGTTTCGGGCTCCGTCGTACAGGCCCTGCACACCGGCTTGCAGCATGGCCGAGCCACCCTGGGCGTGCATGGTCACGTAGCGGGCGCCGAGGGCGCCGCAGACCGATGCCGCCTTGCCCACGGTGGTGGGGATGTCATGCAGCTTGAGGTCGAGGAAGACGTCGAAGCCGGCGTCGAGCATGGCCCCCACGGCATCCGGCCCGGCCGCTGTGAACAGCTCCAGGCCCACCTTGGCCACCCCGAACCACGGTGACAGCGCCCGGGCCAGCCGTTGGGCCTGGACCAGGTCGTCAACGTCGAGGGCCAGGGCCATGCGGGCCCGCAAGTCGGGGCTCAGGCCTCCGGCAGCAGGGCCCGCGGCGGGGGCATCGTTTCCGGGCGTGGTTGTCTCGGCCACCGTTGGCCTCCTGTATTTCGACGGCTGGGAATTTCGACGGCTGGGAATTCGACGGCTGGGTCACTGGCGCAGCTGTGCGGTCCCGATCACGTCCGCGAAGGCCTTGACCCCTTGATTAGCACACCAGTGGGCAAGTTCCGTGCCTAGCCTATGGCAGGCACGAGGATCGGCTAGCGTCGCTGTGCCGATTTGTATCGCCTGGGCCCCCACCATGGCGAACTCCACCACGTCGGCCGCGGTGGAGGCGCCGCCCACCCCGATGATCGGGAGGTCGGGTAGGGCGGCTCGCACGTCGGCCACGGCCCGCACGGCCAGGGGGTGGATTGCCGGGCCCGAAACCCCACCCCGTCCGGCACCGAGCACCGCTCGGCCGGTGGCGACGTCGATGGCCAGGCCGAAGTACGTGTTGACCAGCGTGACGGCTTCAGCCCCACCGGCGGCGGCCGCCGCTGCGATCTCGGGCAGGCGGAAACCGACGTTGGGACTGAGCTTGGCCCACCGGGGCCGCCGGCAGGCGGCGGTGGCCGCCAGCACCTCGGTGGTGAGCTCGGCCGAGTGGGCGAACAGCTCGTTTCCGGCCTCGGTGTTGGGGCACGAGATATTGACCTCCACCGCCACCACCTGCGAACCCAGCGGCGCCAGCAACTCGGCCGCCCGGGTGTAGTCCTCGACCGTGCGGCCCCAGATCGACACCACGATCCGGGCCCCGGTGCGTTCCAGCTCGGGCAACTCGGTCTCCAGCCACACCGGCAGGCCGGGGCCCTGGAGGCCAACGGAGTTGATCATCCCCGACCCGCCGCCCGTGGCGTGGACCCGGAGCGGGGCGTTGCCGTCCCAGGGCCAGGGGGCGAGCGACTTGACCACCACCGCCCCGATCTCGTCCAGCGGGAAGAAGGCGTGGAGCTCGGCCCCGTGGCCGGCGGTGCCGGCCGCGGTCATGATCGGTGACGGCAACTCCACCGACCCGATGGTGGTCGACAGGTCGACCTCGGGCAGGGGGCGGCGCTTCGTCACCGGCCGGTCCGGTGGATGTCCTGGAGGGAGCGGACGAACAGGCGCTGGTTACGGGCCTCGGTCAGCCCCAGCCCGACGGCCTGGGCCGCCGCCACCGTGGTCAGCAGCGGGATCCCGTGCTGGGCCGCTGCGGTGCGGATATAGGCCCCGTCGGCCCGGGCGCCGCGACCCCGCGGGGTGTTGATCACCAGTGTGATCTCGCCCGCCGTCATCAGCTCGATGGCGTTGGGGCCGTCGCCGCCCAGTCGCTCCACCACCCGCTCCACCGAGACGCCCACCGCCTCCAGGGCGGCGGCGGTCCCGGCGGTGGCCACGAACCGGAAGCCCAGGTTGGCCAGCACCCGGGCCGCCTCCACCCCGGCCGACTTGTCGCGGTCGGCCAGCGACAGGAACACGCAGCCCTGGCCGCTGTCGGGCAGGGTGGTACCGGCCGCCACCTGGCTCTTGAGGAAGGCCAGGCCAGGGCTGGTGTCGACCCCCATCACCTCGCCGGTGGACCGCATCTCCGGCCCCAGCAGGGCATCGGTCTCGGGGAAGCGGTTGAACGGCAGCACCGCCTCCTTCACCGACCACAGGCCGGTGTCGCCGTCGGGCCCCAGAAGGCCCTCGGTGCGCAGCTCGGCCAGGGTGGCCCCGGCCATCACCCGGGCCGAGATCTTGGCCAGGGGCCGGCCGGTGGCCTTGGACACGAAGGGCACGGTACGCGAGGCCCGGGGGTTGGCCTCGATCACGAACACCTGGCCCCGCTGCACGGCGTACTGCACGTTGAGCGAGCCCTGGACCGACAGGTCGTCGGCGATGCGCCGGGTGTAGTCGGCCAGTACCTCGATCGTCTCGGCCGACAGGGTGGACGGGGGCAGCACACAGGCCGAGTCGCCGGAGTGGACCCCGGCCTCCTCCACGTGCTCCATGATGCCGCCGATGATCGTCTCGCCCGCCGAATCGCGCACGGCGTCGACGTCGACCTCGATCGCCCCTTCCAGGAACCGGTCGACCAGGACCGGTCGCTCGGCCGACAGCCCGCCTTCCCGGCCCAGCGAGCCGTCGAGGCGGAGGGCGGCCATGGCCCGCTCCAGATCGTCGTCGTCGTACACGATCTCCATGGCCCGTCCGCCCAGCACGTAGCTGGGGCGCAGCAGGGCCGGATAGCCGATGCGGCCGGCCACGGCCAGGGCCTCGGCCACCGTGACGGCGGTACCGCCGGCGGGCTGTGGGATCTCCAGCCGGGCGCACAGCGAGGCCCACTGGTCGCGGTCCTCGGCGGCGTCGATCGACGCCGGGGCGGTGCCCAGCACCAGCTCCGGCGGCAACTGGTCGGCCAGCTTGAGCGGGGTCTGGCCCCCCAGGGAGACCACGACCCCGATGGGCTGTTCGGCCTCGATGACGTTCATCACGTCCTCATAGGTGATCGGCTCGAAATAGAGCCGATCCGACGTGTCGTAGTCGGTGGAGACCGTCTCCGGGTTGCAGTTGACCATCACGGTCTCGTAGCCAGCGTCGCGCAAGGCGAAGCTGGCGTGCACGCAGCAGTAGTCGAACTCGATGCCCTGACCGATCCGGTTGGGGCCGGAGCCGAGGATGATCACCCGGGGCTTCGTGCCCGGCCGCACCTCGCTCTCGTCTTCGTAGGTGGAGTAGTGGTAGGGCGTGTCGGCGGCGAACTCGGCGGCACAGGTGTCGACGGTCTTGAACGTCACCTGCACCCCGGCCGCCACCCGGGATGCCCGGGCCTCGGCCTCGGTGCCCCCCAGCAGGTGGGCCACCTGGGCGTCGGAGAAGCCGAGCTGCTTGGTGCGCCGCCACCCGGCCCGGCCCAGCGCGGCCAGGGCCGCCTCCGGCGAACCGGCCCCGGCGGCCAGGGCCTCCAGCGCCTGGCGCTGCTCGATCACGATCAGCATCTGGTCGAGGAACCAGGGGTCGATGCGGGTCCGCTCGTGCAGCTCCTCCACCGTCATGCCCCGGCGCAGGGCCTCGGCCACCTGGAACAGGCGGTCGACGGTGGCCACCTCCACCGCCTTGGCCAGCTCGGCGTCGGTCATGGCCAGGAAGCGGGCCTCGGCCGGGCCGCCGTTCAGGCCCACCTGGCCGATCTCCAGCGAGCGGCACGCCTTCTGCAGCGACTCGGCGAACGTGCGGCCGATGGCCATCACCTCGCCCACCGACTGCATCGACGTGCCGAGCACGCCCGAGGTGCCGGGGAACTTCTCGAACGCCCAGCGGGGGATCTTGGTGACCACGTAGTCGATCACCGGCTCGAAGGCCGACGGGGTCTGGCGGGTGATGTCGTTGGGGATCTCGTCGAGCGTGTAGCCCACGGCCAGCTTGGCCGCGATCTTGGCGATGGGGAACCCGGTGGCCTTGGAGGCCAGGGCCGACGACCGGCTGACCCGGGGGTTCATCTCGATCACGACCATGCGGCCGTCGGTCGGGTTGACGGCGAACTGCACGTTGGAGCCGCCGGTCTCCACCCCCACTCGGCGCAGGCAGGCGAAGGCGGCGTCCCGCATCACCTGGTACTCCACGTCGGTCAGGGTCTGGATGGGAGCCACGGTGATCGAGTCACCGGTGTGGACGCCCATCGGGTCCAGGTTCTCGATCGAGCAGATGATCACCTGGTTGTCGGCCCGGTCCCGCATGACCTCGAGCTCGTACTCCTTCCAGCCGGCGATCGACTCCTCGATCAGGATCTCGCTGATGGGGCTGGCGGCCAGGCCGTTCGCCGCGATCAACTCGAAGCCCTGCTCGTCGTGGGCGATGCCGGTGCCCCGGCCGCCCAGGATGTAGGCGGGGCGGATCACGGCCGGCAGGCCGATCTCGGCGATCACGGCCCGGGCCTCGTCCATGGTGTGGGCGATGCCGCTGCGGGGGACCTCGAGGCCGATCTCGATCATGGCCTCCTTGAACCGCTGGCGGTCTTCGGCGGTGGCGATGGCCTCGGCGTCGGCCCCGATCAGCTCCACCCCGTACTGGTCGAGCACACCCGCCTCCACCAGCTCCATGGCCAGGTTGAGGGCGGTCTGGCCGCCCAGGGTGGGCAGCAGGGCGTCGGGCCGTTCGGCCTCGATGATCGATGTCAGCACATCGAGGGTGAGGGGCTCGATGTAGGTGGCGTCGGCGAAGTCGGGGTCGGTCATGATCGTGGCCGGGTTGGAGTTGGCCAGGATCACCCGGTAGCCCTCCTCCCGCAGGGCCCGGCAGGCCTGGGTGCCCGAGTAGTCGAACTCGCACGCCTGGCCGATCACGATCGGCCCCGAGCCGATCAGCAGGATGCTGCGGATGTCGGTACGCCGGCCCATCAGCTCTGGTTCCCCGTCCGACCGTGGTTGTCCATCAAGCTCTGGAACTCCTGGAAGAGGTAGGCGCTGTCGTGGGGGCCGGGGCCGGCCTCGGGATGGTGCTGGACGCTGAAGGCAGGGGCTCCCCGCACCGCCAGGCCCTCGCACACCCCGTCGTTGAGGTTGATATGGGTGGCGTCGGCCAGGGTGCCGAGGGAACCGGCGTCGACGGCGAAGTTGTGGTTCTGGCTCGTGATCTCCACGTGCCCCGTACGCTCGTTGCGCACCGGGTGGTTGGCCCCGTGGTGGCCGAAGGGGAGCTTCTCGATCCGGGCCCCGATGGCCAGCGACAGGATCTGGTGGCCGAGGCAGATGCCGAACAGCGGTACCCCCTCCTCCACCAGGCTCCGCACCGCGTCGACGGCGTAGCCAACGACCTCGGGATCGCCCGGTCCGTTGGACAGGAAGATCCCGTGGGGCTCCCGGGCCAGCACGTCGGCCGCCGGGGTGGCGGCCGGCACCACCTCCACCGTGGCGAAGCGGGCCAGGTGGCGCAGGATCGTGGTCTTGATGCCAAAGTCGTAGGCCACCACCCGGCGGGGCCCGCTGCCCACGGTGTAGGGCTCGGCCGTGGTCACCTGGGCCACCAGATCGATCCCGTCGGTGCCGGGCTCGGCGGCGGCCGCCGCCGCCAGGGCGTCGACCGTGACCGCCCCCGGGCCGGAAGTGGGCCCGAAGGCGCCGGGCATGGCCCCGGTGTCTCGTAGGAGGCGGGTGAGGCGCCGGGTGTCGAGGCCAGCGATGCCGGCCAGATGGTTGTGCTTGAGGTAGTGGTCGAGGGAGTGCTCGGAGCGCCAGTTGGAGGGCCGGCGGGCCAGGTCCCGCACCACCACCCCCCGGGCGAAGGTGCCCCGGGATTCGTCGTCGGTGGCGTTGACCCCGTAGTTGCCGATGTGGGGGTAGGTGAAGGTGATGATCTGGCCGGCGTAGGACGGGTCGGACAGGATCTCCTGGTAGCCGACGAGGGCAGTGTTGAACACCACCTCGCCCGATGCGATCCCGCCCGCCGGCATCGCGCCGATGTGCTCTCCTTCGAACACCGAACCGTCGGCCAACACCAGGGCGGCTTCGGTCATGGTGACGCCGTGGAATGTCGTCGTGCTGCTCATCTAACGCTGCGCCTCGCCCTCGATCACGACCGGCTCCCCGGCCACCACGGTGTGACGGACCCGCCCGGTGAGGCGGTGCCCGTCGAAACAGGAGTTGGCCGACCGGCTGGCCGACCGGGCGGCGTCGTAACGCCAGGAGACGGCCGGGTCGATCACCACGAGGTGGGCGGCCCGGCCGGGCTCGATCGGGCCACCGTGCCGGTCGGCCACCCCGGCGATGGCCGCCGGCTGCCACGACAGGGCGGCCAGCAGCGACCCCAGGGGCAGGTCGCCGGCGCCGTCGGCGGCGGCGGTGAGGAGCACAGCCAGCGTGGTCTCCAGGCCGATCGAGCCGGCCGGGGCCTCGTCGAACGGGAGCTCCTTGGCGTCGCGGGTGCACGGGCGATGGCCGGTGGCCACGGCATCGATGGTGCCGTCGGCCACCCCGGCCCGCAGGGCGGCCACGTCGGCCGCCGTCCGCAGGGGCGGGTCGAGCTTGAGGTTCGGGTCGTAGCCGGCGCAGTCGGCGTCGGTCAGCACCAGGTGGGCCGGAGCCACGTCGGCCGTGACCCGCAGGCCCTCGACCTTGGCCGCCCGGACCAGGGCCACCGAACCGGCGGTGGACAGCTGCTGGAGGTGGACCCGTCCGCCGGTGAGGCGGGCCAGGGCCAGCTCCCGGGTGACGATCAGCTCCTCGGCCAGGGCCGGCTGACCGGGCAGGCCGAGGCGGGCCGACCAGGCCCCTTCATGCATGACCGCCCGGCCGGCCAGGTCGGCGGCGCGGCACCGCTGGGCCACCACCAGGGGGGCGCCGGTGGCGTCGGCCACCCCGGCGGCGTACTCCAGGGCCCGCCGCACCACGCTGGCGTCCTGGCAGGAGCGGGGGGCGTCGGTGAACAGGCGGACGCCGAGGTCGGCCAGCTCGCCGATGGGGGCCAGCGCCGCGCCGTCGCGGCCATGGGTGAGGGCCCCGGCCGGCAGGATCTCGCACAGGGCGGCCTTGGCCAAGGCTCGCAGCTCGGCCACCACCGCCGCCGAGTCGGTGCAGGGGTCGGTGTCGGCCAGGGCCACCACCGCCCCGTAGCCGCCCAGGGCGGCGGCCCGGCTGGCCGTCTCGATGGTCTCGGCCCCTTCGAACCCGGGCTGGCCCAGGTGGGCCCCCAGATCGACCAGGGCCGGGGCCACCAGGCAGCCGGTGGCGTCGAGGCGGCGGGCATCGGGGTGGGCGGCGGCCAGGTTCGGGCCGACCGCCACCACCAGGCCCGACGTGTCGTCGACGGCGATGTCGACGGCCGCGTCAAGCGGACCGGTGGAGTCGGTGGACGGGGCGGAGCGGGTCTGGTCGACCGGTCGGCCGCCGGTGAGGATGGTGACGGTCACGCTGCCACCTCCCGGCCCGGGGTGTCGTCATCGAGGTCGAACTGGCCGGTGCCGATGACCCGGTAGAGCACTGCCATCCGCACCGGCACGCCCGCCGCCACCTGGTCGAGCACCACGGCCCGCTCGTCGTCGGCCGCCTCGGGGTCGATCTCCACCCCCCGGTTCATCGGGCCCGGGTGCATGACCAGGGCGTCGGGCCGGAGGCGGTCCAGCCGCTGGCGGGTGAGGCCGTAGCGGGCCCGGTACTCCCGCAGGCTGGGGAGCAGAGCGCTGCCCAGCCGTTCCTGCTGGATGCGGAGCAGGTAGACCACGTCGAGGTCGCCCAGCACCGAATCGAGGTCGGCCTCCACCTTCACCGGCCAGCCCTCGAGGCTGGGTGGTAGCAGGGTGCGGGGGCCCACCAACACCACCTCGGCCCCCAACTTGGTGAACGCGTCGATGTCGGAGCGGGCCACCCGGGAGTGGTTGACGTCGCCGCAGATGGCGATCCGCCGCCCCTCCAGCGACCCGAACCGCTGCTGGATCGTGTAGCAGTCGAGCAGGGCCTGGGTGGGGTGCTGGTGCCAGCCGTCGCCGGCGTTGATCACGGCGGCATCGGTCCACTCCGTGAGCCGGCGGGGCACCCCGGAGCTGGCGTGGCGCACCACGATGGCGTCCACCCCCATGGCCGAGATCGTCTCCACCGTGTCGCGCAGCGACTCGCCCTTCTTCACCGACGACGAGCCGGCGCTGAACGTGACCACGTCGGCCGACAGGCGCCGGGCGGCCAGATCGAAGCTGGTGCGGGTGCGGGTGGAGTCCTCGAAGAACGCCATCACCACGGTCTTGCCCCGCAGGGCCGGGACCTTCTTGATGTCCCGGGTCTGGATCTCGGCGAAGTTGGCGGTGAGATCGAGCAGGTCGGCCAGATCGGCCGGGCTGAGGTCTTCGGTCGACAGCAGGTGCCTCATACCTGGCGGGTCACCTCCCCCAACTCCACCCCGTCGAGGGTGGCGTTGACCGCCTCGTCTCGTCGGGTGGGCAGGTTCTTGCCCACGTAGTCGGGCCGGATGGGCAGCTCACGGTGCCCCCGGTCCACCATCACGGCCAGCTGGATGGCCCGGGGCCGTCCCTGGTCCATGATGGCGTCGAGGGCGGCCCGGATCGTGCGGCCCGTGAACAGCACGTCGTCCACCAGCACCACCACCTTGCGGGTGATGTCGAAGGGGACCTCGGTGGAGGCTTCGGGCAGCACCGGGCGCAGGTTGATGTCGTCGCGGTAGAAGGCGACGTCGAGGCGGCCCACCGGCACCTCCACGTTCTCGATCTGGAGCAGGGCCGCCCCGAGGGCGTCGGCGAAGGGCACCCCGCCGGTCTGGAGGCCGATGATGACCACATCGTCGAGCCCCTGATTGCGCTCGACCACCTCGTGGGCCATGCGGCGAACCGCCCGGTCCACGGCGGCGGCATCGAGCACGATGCTCCGGGGAACGAAAACGCCCCCGTATGGGGGCGTCCGTCTGCGTTCGCGTTCAGCCAAGGCAACTCCTTCCGTGCCGGCCTCACGGGACCAGCTTCACGGGGCTCTCTTCGCCTTGCGATGCTACCGGGAACCCTCCGTGGTTCCGGGAACCCTCCGTGTTTCCGGGAACCCTCCGTGGTTCCGGGTCAGTTCCCGTTGAACGTGGGTTGGCGCTTCTCCACGAAGGCGGCCGCCGCCTCCCGGTGGTCGGCGGTGGACATGGTGCGGACCATGGCCACGGCCTCGGCATCGAGGCAGGTGCCGAGGTCGTTGTCGAGCGCCCGATTGATGTTCTCCTTGATGTAGCGCAGCGCGATGGGAGGTCGGGCGGCGATCTGGTGGCACCAGTCGAGCGCCGCCTGCTCGAAGCCCTCGTCGGGCAGCACGTCGTTCACCAGGCCCAGAGCCAGAGCCTCGGCCGCCGTCAGGCGGGGCGAGCGGAAGTACAGCTCCTTGGCCTTGGCCGCCCCCACGAGGCGGGTGAGGAACCAGCTGCCGCCGAAGTCGCCCGAGGCACCGACCCCGGAGAACGCCGTCACCAGCACGGCCCGTTCGGCCGCCACCCGCAGGTCGGCGGCCAGGGCGATCGACAGGCCGGCCCCGGCGGCGGCGCCGGGCAGGGCCGCCACCACCGGCAGGCCAAGATGCTGGAGGGCGAGCGACACCGAGCGCTGGCGCAGCCGCAGGTCGGCCACCCGGGCCTCGATCGACGCCGGGGCCGCGGCGGCCGGTCGGGGCTCGCCCGCCGCCTGGTTCCGCTCGTTCATCCGCTTGACGTCGCCGCCGGCGCAGAACGCCCCGCCGGCCCCGGTGATCATCAGGACCCGGATGTCGGGGTCCTCCTCGATCACGGGCAGGGCGGTGGCGAAGCCGTGGTACACCCCGTCGGTGAGGGCGTTACGGCGCTCGGGCCGGTTGAAGGTGAGGACCGCCACATGGTCCTCGATGCGCCCGAGGAGGTCGTCGGTGCCGGTGGGAAGCTCTCTCGTTGCCATGAGCGAGAGTCTGTCACGGCTGGCCCCCCGTTGCCGCCTGGAGGCGCCGGGGGGCTGGCGGTCAGAGGCCCGAGAAGCGGGCCAGGGCTTCGCTGACCGTCAGTCGACCGGTGGGAGCGTCGCCCATGATCCGCACGGTGTAGGTGTAGGCGGATCGGACGGCGTTGACGGGGGCGGCCGGGGCGATGTTCTCGGGGGTGATGCCGGTGATGACGATCACGTAGTCGGTGTCGTGCTCGGGTGACGGGTTCACCTCGGGTTCCCACACCACCGTGGGCAGGGGCACGTGGCCAGGGGCGCCGGTGCGGCTCACCACCCGCAACGGCACCTCCCGCTCCCCCGGGGCGGCCGAGGGATCGAACATCGTCACCTCGGCCCCCGACACGTTCGCCCCGGCCAGGGTGAACGACCAGCGGGGATGGATCAGGGGGGCCGGGATGTAGCCCCGGGGCGGCCAGGCCACGAACCGGTCGGCCTCCCGCATGGGTGACTGCTGGCCGGCCACTCCCTCGTCGAACACCCTCGAGTCGAACACCCACAGGGCGTTGGCCGAGTAGCCCAGCTCGGACCGGTCGACGTCGCCCACCCCCATGCGGCGGGTCGGCGGGTGGAGGATCGTGTTGCGGTGGCCCACGTCGGCGTTGTCCTCGCCCGGGTCCTCGATGTAGCCGTCGATGGCGGTGGGGCCGTTGCGGCCCAGGTAGAGGTTGGAGTTGGCGGCGGCCTCGGCCCCGGTCGGGTTGTAGCAGGCGAAGGCCGGGTCCGGCTCGTGGCTGAGCCGCCCTTCGGCGCTCATCATGATCGCCGCTTCCTGGGCCTTGACCGACAGCTCGGCGTCCTCGGTGACGGTGGCCGGCACCCCGGCCATCGCCCGGTAGTAGTTGATCCGGTCGATGGTGGCGGAGCGGAACGAGGAATCGCTGGTGCCGGCGTCGCAACCGTCGTGGTGGCCGGTCCAGCTGAGCACCGGCTCACGGGCGCCGAAGGTGGCGGCGTAGACCCGGGCCACTGCGGCCCGATCGGTGGTGTCGAGCCAGGGGGTGACGGGCGCCTCGGGGGCGCGCTGCTCCCACCCCATGCCCAGGGTGCTCGTCGCCAGCATGGCGGCCATCAACACGGCCTCCAGGAGCCGCCGGGGAGAGGTCCTCACCCCGATCCATCGGTCGGCTCTCGCCGGAGTTGACGGCTGTCACGCCTTCACTGCGGCGCTCAGCCGCCAATTCGCCTACTTCGGCCGCACCTCACGGGCGATGGCGGCCAGGACGCCATTCACGAAGCGGCCGGATTCGTCGGTGGAATAGCGCTTGGCCAGCTCCACCGCTTCCGACAGCACGACGCCGGTGGGGGTGGCGAGGACGAGCATCTCTGCCACCGCCATCCGCATGACCAGGCGGTCCATCACCGGCATGCGGTCGATGGACCAGCCCGTGGCCCGCCCGGCGATCAGTTCTTCAGCCCGCTCCCGGTTGGCCTCGGCCGCCGTCAACAGCTCGACGGCGAACGGAGCGGGGGCCACGGGCAGAGCGGCCAGCAGCTCACCGGCCGTGATCTGGCGTTGGTTGGCCTCGTAGGCGAGCTCCAGAGCCCGCTCGCGAGCCTCCCGGCGGCCGGCACCCCGCCCGGGAAGATCTGCGGCCCGGCTCACGCCCGGGTCAGATACTCGCCGCTGCGGGTATCGACCTTCACCCGCCCGCCGACCTCGACGAACAGTGGCACCTGGATCACCAGGCCGGTCTCCAGCGTGGCCGGCTTGCGGGCGCCCGACACCCGATCGCCCTGGACGCCGGGCTCGGTCTCGGTGACCGTCAGCTCCACGGCGGCCGGCATGTCGGTGCCCACGATCTCGGAGCCGTACATGAGCAGGGTGAGGGTGGAGCCCTCGGTGAGGTAGTTGCCGGCGTCGCCCATCCGGGCCTCGGGCACGGTGATCTGGTCGAACGTCTCGTTGTCCATCACCACGAAGTCGGACCCGTCCCGGTAGAGGAACTGCTGCTCCCGCTTCTCGATGAAAGCGCTCTCCATCCGCTCCCCGGCCCGGAAGGTACGGTCGACCGTCGCCCCGGTGCGCAGGTTGCGGAGGGTGGTGCGTACGAAGGCCCCGCCCTTCCCCGGCTTCACATGCTGGAACTCGATGATCTGGAAGAGGCCCTCAGGAACCTCGATGGCCATGCCGGTCTTGAAGTCGGTGGTGCTGATCGTTGCCATCGGTCGGCTTCTTTCCTCGAAACGTACTGCCTCGAAACGTGTTGCAGAGTGCTCAGGCCGGCAGCGGCGCCAGCTGTTTGGGGCTGTGGGTGATGGGCTGGCAGCCGCCGTTGCCGACGATCACCGAGTCCTCGATGCGGACGCCGCCGACGCCGGGAACGTAGACCCCGGGCTCGACCGTCACCACGTAGCCCGCTCGGAGGATACCAACGGCCCGGGCCGACAGGATCGGGTCCTCGTGAATCTCGAGGCCGATAGCGTGCCCGGTGGAGTGGGTGAACGCGTCGCCCAGCCCGTGACCCACCAGCACCGACCGGCAGGCCGCGTCGATCGAGCGCTCGGCCGCCCCGTCGGCCACGGCCGCCACCCCGGCCGCCTGGGCCTCCCGAACGGCGTCCCACAGCCGCTGCTGCTCGGGCGTCGGCTCGCCACCGGCCACGAACGTGCGGGTCATGTCGCTGCCGTAGCCGTCGATGGCGGCCCCGAAGTCGATAACCACCAGGTCTTCCGGCTCGATCACCCGGTCGGTGGGGCGGGCATGGGGCAGGGCGCTGTTGGGGCCGGCGGCCACGATGGTGTCGAAACTGAGGGCGTCGGCCCCCAGGTCGAACATGGCGTTCTCCAGGGCCCGGGCCATCTGGCGCTCGGTGGGACGGCTCCCCAACCGGGGCAGCACCCGGGCCAGCGCGGCGTCGGCGATGGCGGCGGCCCGGGCCAGACGGGAACGTTCCCCGTCGTCCTTGTCGCGCCGCAGGCCCTCCAACGGCTTGTCCAACGGCACCAGCTCGGCGTTGGGGAGCCACTCGGCCAGGTCATCGTGCTGGCGCCAGGTGACGTGGTGGGACTCGACCCCCAGCCGGCGCCGCGATCCGAGATGATCGGCCAGGACCCGGCCGATCTCGGTGATCGTGATCTCCACCGTGGCCTCCACACCGGCCTCGGCCAGCTCGGCCGCGATCTGGTCCTGGTAGCGGCCGTCGGTGACGGCCACCACCGCCTCGTCGGTGACGAGGAGCAGGCCGTTGGAGCCGGTGAACCCGGTGAGCCAGCGGATGTTGGCCGGCTTGTGGACCACGATCGCCTCCACCCCACCGTTCTCACCCCACCGGCCGAGCGCGGCCCGGAGGCGATCGATGCGGGCCGAGCGGTCCATCGGCTGGAGCGGCGGAAGCCCGGGCCCCTGATACTCGACTGCGGTCATGCCACCATCTCCAGCACGGAGCGGAGCAGGTCCGTGTCCTCCACCGCCACGGGCTCCACGCCCCGGGGGCCGTCGAGCACGAAGGTTATGCCGGTCACCGCTTTCTTGTCCCGGGTGAACAGGTGGATCAGCTCGTCGGGGTCGAGACCGCTCGGGATCCGACTCCGCAGGCCGTACAGCTCGATCACCCGGCGGTGCTCGGCCACCCGGTCGGCGTCTATCCGGCCCAGCGTGTGGGCCAGCTCGGCGGCGTAGAGCAGGCCGACGGCCACCGCCTCGCCGTGGCGGAGCTCGTAGGCGGTGGCGATCTCCAGGGCGTGGGCCAGGGTGTGGCCGTAGTTCAGGACGGCCCGGAGGCCGCCCTCGGTCTCGTCGGCCGCCACCACGTCGGCCTTCAGCCGCACACAGGCCGCCACCCGCTCGGGCAGGGCCAGGCGATCGAGGTCTCCCCCGCCCAGGAAGTGGTACTTGGCCAGCTCCCCCATGCCGCTGGCCAGCTCGGCCGGGGGGAGGGTGAGCAAGCTGTCGATGTCGCACACCACGGCCGCCGGTTGCTTGAACGCCCCCAGCAGGTTCTTGCCCTCGGGCAGGTTGACCCCACACTTGCCCCCGATGGCGGCGTCGATCTGACCCAGCAGAGTGGTGGACACGTGCACCACGGCGATGCCCCGGTGGTAGGTGGCAGCCACGAACCCGGCCAGGTCCGACACCACCCCGCCCCCCACCGACACCACGGCGTCGCGCCGGGTGAGGCCCCACTGGGCGAAGCGGGAGGCCAGGTCGGCCACGACCTCGAACCGCTTGGCTTCCTCGCCGTCCTCCACCACGAAGACCTGGTGCTCGACAGCGGGATCGACGGTGAAGCCGATCCCCTCCTGGGTGACGACGGCCACCCGCTTCACGCCGGGCGGGAGCAGGCGGGGCAGCTCATCGGCCGCCCCCCGGCCCACCACGACGGGATAGCGTCGGTCCGCTCCCAGCTCGACGTGTTCGGTGGCCAGCCGCCGGCGGGGCCCGACCCCCGACGCCCGCCGGCCGATCTCGGCCGCCAGCTCGGCGGACTGAGCATCGGCGCCGGCCCCGGGTCGGGGGCGTACGGTCACGTCGGCCGCCACCGTCGGCACCACGGAGGGTTCGCCGGGGACGGCGGGGACAGCGTCGAGCCAGGCCACCACCGGATCGCCGGCCACCAGGGGGACCAGACCCGGGCCGGCGTCGGCCGGGTCGACCACGGCAGATGGGGCGAGGTGCCGGGCGACGGCGTCGGCCAAGGGGCCGGGGGCGGCGAGGAGCACGAGGGGCCGGTCTGTCACCCCACCAGGCTAGGCGACCAGGGGCTCCACCGGCCGGCCGGGCGGCCGGGAGCAGGGAGAGCTCCTGGCCGCGGCGGAGACGAACTGACCCCACGGTTTTCGCGCCCTTCCCGAGGTTGGCGTCGCCGGATCGGTTCGGGCCCGGCCGGGGGCCGGGCGACCGTCAGGAGGCGGAGCCGAGCAGGGGGTTCGAGGCCAGGACCACCAGGAGGGCGCCGGCGGCCAGAGCCGGGCCGAACGGGATCTCGGCTCGGCCCCGACGACGGATCCGGTTGTAGGCCAGGCCCACCACACCGCCGCCCAGGAAGGCGACGAACAGGGCGTAGAACACCAGCCGAAGGGCCCCGATGGTGTCGGGTGCCACCCAGCCCACGAACAGCCCGAGCAGCACGCTGAGCTTCACGTCTCCCCGCCCCATGCCGGCCTCGTACACGAGGTGGGTGACGCCGATGAAGCCCCCGAAGGCCGCCGCCCCCACCAGCGCCGATTTCAGGCCGGTCTCGTCGCCCAGCTCACCGCTGAGGACGAGAACGACGAACAGGCCGACCCCGATGGCCGGCCAGGTGAGCAGGTTGGGCAGCAGGTGGGTCTCCAGGTCGATGGCCGAGAGGACCACCAGTACCGCCGCCACGGCCAGGTAGGGGCCGAGCTTCCAGGTGGGGCCGAAGCGGAGGGCGACGGCGGCGAACAGTCCGGCGGTGGCCAGATCGACCCCGGGATACCGCAGCCACGGGCTTCGCCCACATTGGCCGCACCGTCCGAACCACGACAACACCGGCACCAGCGACCGGTGGCCGAGGCCGGCATCGCAGCCGACGCAGCGGTGCTCGGCCGCCAGTCGCAGGCGGGGCACGACCCGGTCCACGAGGATCCCCAACCAGGGTCCGAGCACCAGGCCGCCGATAAGGGTGGCGACGGCGAGCATCGGTTTCACGCTACCTTCGGCCGGTGAGCGGCGACCCCGCAGACCGGTGTCGGCCGCAGGCGAAACTCCAAGCAACCCGGAGGGTTGCCGCAACCCGGAGGGTTGCCGCAACCCGGAGGGTTGCCGCAACCCGGAGGGTTGCCGCAACCCGAAGGGGACACACCGGAGGTTTCGCCGCAGGCGAAACTCGAAGCAACCCGCAGGGTTGCCGTCCCCGAAGGGGACACTCAGTCCTCACCCTTGAGGTAGCGCATCAGCAGCCCGCCCGGCTTCGACGGCTCGGGCTGGGGGACGCTCAGGCTGGGAGGCACGTCGTCGACGGTGGGGGCCACCACGGCCGCCACTGACCCGTTGCCCTTGCCGCCCAGATCCTCGGTGTGCCCGTTCCCGTTCCCGTTGCCGGCCGCAGCACCGTTGCCGTTGGTGGCGCCGAAGCTGGGGACGCCGACGGTCCCCTCCACCAGCGAGTCGAGGGCGGACGTCCGGGCGGCCTGGCGTAGGTCGGCGGCGGTGGGCGGGGCCGGCATCGGGGGTCGGCCGGCCACCGGGGCCGCCGGGAACAACGGTCCGCGCGACGACGCCATCCCGGTGGGAGCGGGGTCGGCCCGCTCCGGAGGAGGCGGGGGCACGGTCAGGGCCTCGACCCGCCGATTGGCCTGCTCCGCCTTCCGGGCGAAGGGATCGGCCGGTTCGGGCCGGGTCACCGGTTCGGCCGGCGCAGTGCGGGGCAGGTAGCCGGCCGTGCCGGCGTTCTTGCCCAGCGGCGGGCCCACGCTCACCAGACCCCGCTCGGCCAGAATCTTCACCTGGCGGCTGCCTTCGACCTCGCCCAGGCCCAGGTCGGAGCAGACGCTCGACACCGGGCAGCCCGACCCGATCACGATCAGGGTCGACCATTCACGGCGGGTGATCGTGATCTCCTCGGCCGGCAGGGCCGGCACCGGGCTCACGGTGTGGTTCAACGACGGCACCACGGTTTCGATGGTGCGCCAGTCGGCCAGCCGGTCCTCGGCCGCCGACAGCATGTCGACCACCGCCCTTGGACCCTCGGAGCCGGCGACGTCGCCCGGGGTGAAGGTGAAGCTGCCCTCCCCGAAGCGGAGCAACTCGAAGAGCACGTCCTCCAGACCCTCGCCGTTGGCCGTGTTGGACGCCGAGGCGCCAATCAGCTGGCCCTGGCGCAGGCCGAGGGTGCCGGTTCCCCGGTCGCCCTTGACCTCGAGCGTGCCGCTCTTGGTGGTGGACGCCAGGAGGCCGAGCACCTCATCCAAGGCGAAGTTGTCGAGTGAGCCCTGCAGCATGGCCGGAGGTCCTTTCCACACGGTGTGTGGTCCCTGTCGGCTCGGCCGGGGCCCGGTTGAGCAAGTCGGCCCAGGTGGGGGCTAGCCGGCCAGCAGCTTGCGCAGCGAATCGGCCATCTGCTCCCGCACCGGCACCCCGGAGGCCACCACGTCGATCATGGTCAACGAGGTGTGGGTGTGCCCCTTGGCCCGGATGTGCTCCACCGGCACCCCGGCGGCGGCCATGGCCTCGGCGTAGGCGAGTCCTTCGTCGCGTAGGGGATCGAGCTGGGCCGTGACCACGACGGCGGGGGGCAGACCAGCCAGCGACGCCGCCCGCAGGGGCGCCACCCGGGGATCGGTTCGCTCGGCCGTGTCGACGTAGAGGTCGGCGAACCACTCCATCAGCGGCCGGGTGAGCACATAGCCCTCCGCGTTCTCGTTGTACGAGGGCCGGGTGAGATCGAAGTCGGTCACCGGGGTGAGCAGCAGCTGGGCCCGGATGGCGGGGCCGCCGGCGTCGCGCGCCAGCTGGCTGACCACTGCCGCCTGGTTGCCGCCGGCGCTCCAGCCGGCCACGGCCAGCCGGTCGGGGTCGCCGCCCAGGGAGGCGGCGTTGGCCGCCACCCAGTTCAGGGCGGCCAGGGCGTCGTCCACCGCCGCCGGGAACCGGTCTTCGGGGGCGTGGCGATAGTCGACCGACACCACCAGCGCGTCGCTGCGGACGCACAGATCACGGCAGAAGGGGTCGTCGGACTGCTCGTCGCCCAGCACCCAGCCGCCGCCGTGGTAGTAGACCACCACCGGGTGGGGTCCTTCGGTGGCTGGCCGGTACAGGCGGTACTTCAAGTCACCGGCGGCGCCGGGGAAGGTGCCGTCGGCGATCTCGCCCACCTCGGGGCCGGGCGGGCGCTGGAGGGCGCCCTGGGCCACGAACTCCCGGGCCCCGTCGGCACCCATGGTCTCCAGCGGGGGCAGGCCGAGGCCGGCCATGAAGTCGAGCACCAGCTGCACGTCGGGCTGGACGAAGCGGATCACGCCGTCGTTGGCCGTGGTACCGGCCGGGCCGCTCAGCTCGAAACCGAGATAACCCCGCTCCACCACCTCGTCACAGATGGCGCGGTAGGGGCCGACCCCGCCAACGTAGGGCAGGAACACACGGGGTTTGCCCGGCACGTTGGCCCCCATGTACCAGCTGTTGGCCTGGGGGAACAGTGTGATGTCGGCCCAGTCGTTCACATGGCTGACCCACCCGTCCTGAGCCGCCTCGGTGGCCTCGATCGTCTCCAGGCCCTCGGCCCGCAGGTGCTCGAGGGTGGCCGTGATCCAGTCGACGTGCTGCTCGATCGACACCACCATGTTCGACAGCACCGAGGGGCTCCCCGGGCCGGTGATGGTGAAGAAGTTGGGGAAGCCGTGGACGTTGAGCCCGAGGTAGGTCTGCGGGCCGTGAGCCCAAACGTCTTTGAGCTCCACGCCGTCACGACCCCGGACGTCGACGGCCACGATGGCCCCGGTCATGGCGTCGAACCCGGTGGCGAACACGATGGCGTCGAAGGTCATCGACTCGTCGCTGGTGTCGATTCCGGTCTCCGTGATCGACGTGATCGGCGTGCGCCGCAGGTTGACCAGCTTCACGTGGGGCAGGTTGAACGTCTCGTAGTAGTTCGTGTCGAGGCACTGCCGCTTGGTGTAGATCGGGAAGCTGCTGGGGCTCAGCTCCGCGGCCACCTGAGGGTCGCTCACCCGCTCCCGGATCTTCTCCCGGAAGAATTCCTGCACCACCTCGTTGGCCGCCGGGTTGACGATCACGTCGGCGAACGACGAGTTGAGGGTGAGCAGATCGGCCGCTTCCCACCCGGCCTCCAGCCGGCGCCGGATCTCCTCGGGGGCCAGGGTGAACATCGGCTCCTGGGACGGCGTGATCGGCACCCCGGCGGTGGACTGGCGGGCCGCTTCCCGGTAGGCGGCCCGGTCGGCCTCCAGCTTCGCCCGGTGCTCGGGGCGGACGGGCCCGTTGGCGGCCGGGGCCGAGAAGTTGGGGGTGCGCTGGAACACGGTGAGCTGGGCCGCCTGCTCGGCGATGAGCGGGATCGACTGGATGCCGGACGACCCGGTGCCGATGACGGCCACCCGCTGGCCGGTGAAGTCGACGCCCTCGTGGGGCCAGCGGTTGGTGAACCACATGTCGCCGGCGAAGCGCTCCACCCCAGGGACGTCAGGCACCTTGGGCAGCGACAGACAGCCGGTGGCCATCACGTAGTGACGCCCGGTGATCGTGTCACCCGCACTGGTGGTCACCTGCCACTGGCGGGCGGCGTCGTCCCACCGGGCCTGCTCCACCTTGGTGGAGAAGCGGATGTCGGGCCGCAGGTCGTACCGGTCGGCCACGAACTGGAGGTAGCGGAGGATCTCGGGCTGGGTGGCGTAGCGCTCGGACCAGGTCCAGGCCTTCTCCAGCTCAGGGTCGAAGCTGTAGGAGTAGTCGAGGCTCTCGATGTCACACCGGGCGCCGGGATAGCGGTTCCAGTACCAGGTGCCCCCCACGTCGTCGCCCGTCTCCAGGGCCACGGCGCTGAACCCCGCCCGGCGCAGCTTGTGGAGCAGGTACAGGCCCGCCATGCCCGCTCCTACCACGATCACGTCGTACCGCTGCTCGGTGTCCGCCATCGACTTCACTCCCCCTGGTTACTGACTCGGTTCGGTTCGCGACTCTAGGCGAAGGCGGCGGCCGTCATGGCATCGACCGGGGCCGGTTGGCCGGTCCAGTGCTCGAACGCCAGCGCCGCCTGATGGATGAGCATCCCGACCCCGCCCACGGCGGTGGCCCCGGCCCGTTCCGCGGCGGCCACCAGCGGCGTGACCCAGGGGTTGTAGACGATGTCGACCACGGTATGGGCGCTGGTGAGCAGCTTGGCCGGCAGGGGGATGCCGGTGGGGTCGGGGCCGCCGGCCATGCCCACCGGGGTGGCATTGACGATCACGTCCATGGTGCCGGCCTCGGCCGACTCACCGGCCCGGCCCACGCCCGGGGCCAGGGTGGCGGCCACCTCGGCCGCCTGCTCCTGCCGCCGGCTGACCACCACCAGCTCCGCCGGCCGGGCCCGGCCCACGGCTTCGATGACGGCCTTGGCCGCTCCGCCGGTACCCAGGACCATGACCCGGGCCTCGGCCAGCGAGATGCCGTTGTCGTGGGCCAGGGAGCGCACGAAGCCGTCACCGTCCGTGCTGTCGCCCACCAGCTCGTCACCGTCGGTGAAGACGCAGTTGACCACCCCCAGGCGGTCGGCCACGGCGGTACGGCGGTCGACGGCGCCGGCCACGGCGGCCTTGTGGGGCATGGTGACCGATAGCCCCTCGATGCCCAGCACCCGCATGGCGGCCACCGCCTCGGCCCCCCGCCCGGCCGCCACCGGCAGGGCCACGTAGACCCAATCGAGCCCGAGGGCGGCGAAAGCGGCGTTGTGGATGGTGGGCGACAACGAATGGCGCACCGGGTCGCCGATCACGGCGGCCAGGCGGGTGGCCCCGGTGGGGGCCGGACGCATCGTGGGGGTCGTCGAGGTCATGGCCCCTGACCCTAGGGCGGGGTGGGCCCTAGAACAGCCCCTCGGCCTGCGACTTGTTCTTCTGGTTGACGAACTCGTCGTAGTCGGCCGTGAAGAGGTGGTTGCCCTCGGCGTCGGCCACCACGTAGTAGAACCAGTCACCCTCGGCCGGGTTCAGCGCGGCCTCCAACGATGCCCGACCCGGTGCTGCGATCGGGGTGGCGGGGAGGCTCACGTCCTTCCGGCAGGCGTACGGTCCGGTGGAACCCTCGTTGTCGAGGTACTTCCTGACGAGGATCGACGGATCCCGTGTGCCGGCCCCGTACAAGCAGATGGCGTCGATCTCGAGCGCACGCTGTTCCCGGAGTCGGTTGTAGATGACCCGGGCGATCTTGGGCCGGTCGGCGTCGGTCTTGGCCTCGGCCTCGATCATCGAGGCCACCTTGATGACGTCGTAGGCCGAGTAGCCGACCTTGGCCTCAGCCCCCCCGTAGCCCAGCTCGCCGGTGACGCGGGAGAACTCGTCGTTCATCTTGGCGATGACCTCGGCCGGGGTGGCGTCGTCTTCGATGTCGTAGAAGGCGGGGAAGAGCAGCCCCTCCCAGCTCGTGACCCCCTCGGGCCGGTACCGGGGCTGGATCTGGCCCGAGTCGAGCACGGCTTGGAGATCGGCGGCGGTCATGCCCGGCAGCTGCTCGGCCAGCTTGGGCAGCATCTCGTTGACCCACAGGCCCTCACGGACGCCGAAGCGGTTGAACGTGGGCGGCACCGGGCCGGCCTGGAGCACGGCGATGGCTTCGTCGGCCGAGCTGTTCAGGTTCATCTGGTACTCACCGGCCTGGAAGTTGCCGTAGCCCTTCCAGTCGGCGTAGTAGCGGAAGAAGGTGGAGTTGGGGACGACACCCTCGTCTTCCAACTGCTGGGCGATGTCGCCGGTGGTGGCCCCGGCCGGCACCGTGAGGGTGAGCGCCTCGCCCTGGGGGCCCGAAGGATCGAGCTGAGAGCTGAACCACCCCCGCACGCCGGTGACCAGGAGGAATCCGATGACCACCAGCACCACCAGGGCCAACACGGCCCGCAGCACGCGGTAGCCGCTGGATCGGACGGTGACGAACTCGTCTTCGTCGTCCCAACCCAGGTAGTCGTCGTCGCCATAGCCGTCGCCGGCTTCCTGGCCGTAGTACTGATCCTGGTCCTGGTACGGCGCCCCGGCGCGGCCACCTTGCCGATCGAGCATGCTCACCGTGGCCATGCTAGTCGCGGGGCCGGGGTCACCGGGTGTTGGCCGCCGCATCTATCCATGACTGGAGGATGACCGCGGCGGCCAGCTGGTCGACCACCGCCCGGCCCCGGCGGCTGTCGACCCCGCCCCGGCGCAGCGAGTCGTGCGCCGTCACCGTGCTTAGCCGCTCGTCGCAGGTGACCACCTCCACGCCGGTGAGACGTTTGCGCAGACCCTTCAGCTCGGACCGCACGGACCGGGCCGCCGGGCCGTCAGTCCCATCGAGCGACAGGGGCAGGCCAACCACCACCACGGTGACACCGTGCTCGGCGGCCAGGGCGGCGATGGCCTCGTGCTCGGCCTTCCGATCCCCCACCCGGCGCACGGTGGTGAGCGGGGTGGCCACGGTGCGACGGTCGTCGCACACGGCCACCCCGATGCGCTGCTGGCCGAGATCGAGCCCGAGGGCTCGCCCGACAGGGGGAGCGTCGCCGGGTTCGGTGGGGGTGCTCAGCCGGCCGCTCCGGCCGCCTGGCGGGCCAGGTTGAGGGCCTCGTCGAGGCCGGCCGGATCCTTGCCTCCGGCCATGGCCAGATCGGAGCCCTTGCCGCCCCCGCCCTTGATGGCCTTGACGGCCTCGGCGATCAACGGCCCAGCCTCCAGACCGCTCCCGGACCGGGTTGCCGCCACCAGGGCCGCTCCCCCACCGTCGGGGGCGCCGCCCAGCACCACAGCCTTGATGCCGTCCTGGTCCCGCACGGCCACGGCCAGATCCTTCATGTCGTCGCGGCTCAGGCCATCGATCCGGGCCACCACCACGCCTCCTTCGGCCTGCTGGGCCAGGGTGCGGGCCTGGTCCGCGGCCAGGCGGGAGCGCAGGGTGCGCACCTCGTCGCGCAGGGCCTTCATCTCCCCCACCCGCTTGGTGAGGCCGTCGAGCACGTCGCCCCGGGGGACGTTGAGCAGCTCGGCCGCCTGGTCGATCGTGGCCTGCTCGGCCCGCAGCAGGTCCACCGCACCGGCTCCGGTGACGGCCTCGATGCGGCGCAAGTTGGACCCGATCGACCCCTCGGACACGATCTTGATCAGGCCGATGTCGCCCAGCGCCTTCACGTGGGTGCCGCCGCAGAACTCGAGCGACGGCCCGGCCCGCAGCACCCGCACCCGGTCGCCGTACTTGTCGCCGAAGAAGGCGATGGCTCCCATGGCCTCGGCCTCCTCCCGGGTCACCTCGGGGTGGTCGGCCCCCGGGTTGGCCAGCACTTCGGCGTTGGCCAGGTCCTCGATGGCGGCTATCTGTTCCGGGGTGACGGGATCGAAGTGGCTGAAGTCGAACCGGAGGCGGTCGGGGCTGACCATCGAGCCCTGCTGCTTCACGTGGTCGCCCAGCACCTGGCGCAAGGCCCAGTGAAGCAGGTGCGTGCCGGTGTGGTTGCGGCGGATGGCGTCGCGCCGGGCCACGTCGATCGAGGCGGTGGCGGCCTGGCCGCTGCGGACCTCGCCCTCGGTCACCCGCACCAGGTGGCGGTGGACGCCGGGCACGGCGTAGACGGTGTCGAGCACCACAGCGGTGCCGGTGGGGGTGGTGATGGTGCCGGTGTCTCCCACCTGGCCGCCCGACTCGGCGTAGAACGGCGACCGGTTGAGGAAGACCGACACCGTGTCGGTGCCGAGGCCCGTGACCATCAGCACCTCGCAGGCCACGTCGACCAGGTCCTCGCGGCCCACGAAGGTGGTGAGCCCGGTGCGTTCCAGCAGGTCCTGCACGGCCTCGGCGTCGGCCGCCTGCACTGCGCCCTTGCGGGACTCCTTGGCCCGTGTGCGCTGGGCCTCCATCTCGGTGGCGAACCCGGCCTGGTCGACCGTGAAGCCCCGCTCCTGCGAAACCTCGGCCGTGACCTCCACCGGGAAGCCATAGGTGTCGTGCAGCAGGAAGGCCACGCTGCCGGCGAGCTCGGCCCCGGCCGGCAACTTCGACAGGTGCTCGTCGAGCACCCGGGAACCGGTGGCCAGCGTGCGGCGGAACTGGGTCTCCTCCCGGGACACGACCGAGCGCACCAGCTCCCGGGTCGTCTGGAGCTGGGGATAGTCGTCTCCCATGATGTCGACCACGGCGTCGACCAGGCGGGGTGTGACGAGCTCGTCGACCCCGAGCAGATAGGCGAAGCGGATGGCCCGGCGCATGATGCGGCGCAGCACGTAGCCCCGGTCTTCGTTGGAAGGGAACACGCCGTCGCTGATCAGGAACGTCATGGTGCGGGCGTGCTCGGCCAGCACCCGCAGGGCCAGGTCCGAGTCGGTGTCTGCCCCCAGCCGGTAGCCGGTGGCGGCCTCGGCCGCCTCGATCAGGCGCGCCATCTCGTCGATCTGGAACACCGACTCCTTGCCCTGGAGCACCGACAGAATGCGCTCCAAACCGGCCCCGGTGTCTATCGATGGCTTGGGCAGCGGCGTGCTGGTGCCCGCCTCGTCCGTCTCGAACTGCATGAACACGAGGTTCCAGATCTCGACGAAGCGGTCTTCGCCGCCATGGGCCGGGCCGCCGTCGGCGCCGAACTCGGGGCCCTTGTCCCAGAAGATCTCCGAGCACGGGCCGTTGGGCCCGGT
>CADEDH010000027.1:0-7616 GCA_902826025.1 uncultured Actinomycetes bacterium | reverse complement strand
CCGAGGAAGTACGGCTTGAACGGCACCATCCCCGAGTTCGTGAACAGCAGGGAGTCGTCGTGGGGGATGAGACTGGCTGAGGCGATCTCCAGATGACCACGCTCGGCGAAGAACTCGGTGAAGGCGCGACGCAACTCGTTGGCTTTCATAGTTGCACTTCAGGGTACCCGGCCGGCCGGCCGGCCCGGGCAGCCCGGTTTCCCGCTCCCCGCCGCTGGGCCCACACCCAGCCCGAACCCGCTCCGTCCGGCAGCATCGAGCTGCGTGTCCACACATTGGGCCGTACGGCCCATAAACCCGAAGGCCCGGTATAGCCGACCTATTGGGTACCGGTCCGAACGGACCGGGAACGGCAGGCAATCCAGAAGGGACCAGTTCGAATGAAGACCCTTCTTCGGAGCACCCGGACTCTCCGGGTCCGGAAGTGGTGAGGAGACCAATTGAACCAGTTCAAGAAGGCACAGCTGTACGCCACGACCACGGCGGTGACGATTGGTGGGCTGATCCTCGCCATGGGCGCGCCCCTCAAGTGGTAGGGCACTACTGACCGAACTACGGGGTCGGAACCACCCGGTTCCGACCCCTGATTCGCGTTTGGACCTGATGACCCTCTCCCGACGGCGCCTCCCGATCCTCCCGTTGTACCTGGCGGTGGTCATCGCCGGTGGCGCCAGCGTGCTCGCCGCCATGCTGCGGGCCACGCCGGTGCAGGATCTGGCCGGCCCCTACCCGTGGGTGTTCGCCAGCTTCGCCCTGCTGCTGCTGGCTACCGAGGCCCGGCCCATGCCCTACCTCACGGGTGGGGGCGAGGTCACCGCCTCCTGGACGTTCGCCTTCGCCATGCTGTTCGTGGCCCCGCCGGCGGGCTGTCTGGCCGTGGTAGTGGCCTGCTCGCTGCTGGTCGACACGATCCGATCCAAGTCGCTGCTACGGGCGGCGTTCAACGCCTCCCAGTTCGCTCTCAGCCTGGCCGCCGGGGCCTACGTGGGCTACCACATCGCCGACCTCGCCCTCAGCCGGGGCCAGCACCCGGACCTGGTGTGGCTGGTGGCGGCGGCCACGGCCAGTGCGGTGGCCTTCGGGCTCAACTCGCTGTTCATCGGCGTGGTCCTCGCCCTCCACGGGGGCCTCCCGGTGGGCGAGGTGCTCCGCCGATCGATCTGGGTCAACGCCGGCATGGACGGCGTACTGCTGGCCCTGGCCCCCATCTTCGCCCGCACCGGCGTGAACGCCTGGATCCTGCTGCCCCTGCTGCTGGTGACCGTGTGGATCATCCTGCGCAGTGCCAGCATCGCCCTCAACAACCGCCACGAGGCCACGCACGACCTGCTCACCGGCATCCCCAACCGCCGGATGTTCGAAGACCACGCCGCCCTGCTCCTGCAGGGCACGGCCCGGGCCGGCTCCAAGGCGGGCCTGATCCACCTCGACCTCGACGGCTTCAAGGGGATCAACGACCGGCTGGGCCACTACTACGGGGACCTGGTGCTGAAGGAGGTGGCCCGGCGGCTCGACGACAACCGTCGGGCCGTGGACCACGTGAGCCGCCTCGGCGGTGACGAGTTCGCCGTGCTGCTGGGCCACCTCACCAAGCCGGCCGAAGCTCTCGACGTGGCCCAGCGGCTGCTGGCCGTCATCGAGCAGCCGATGGACATCGAAGGGGTACCCCTCAGCGTGGGGGCCAGCCTCGGTGTGTCCATTTACCCCGACCACGGGGAAGACCTCACCACGCTCATGCAGCGGGCCGACCTCGCCACCTACGAGGCCAAGGGGTCGGCCACCAACGTGGTGATGTGGCGTCCCGACGCCGAGAGCAACGGCCCGGGCAAGCTCGCCCTGCTGGCCGACCTGTCGGGGGCGGTGGAGCAGCACCAGCTCGACCTGGTGTTCCAGCCCAAGGCCGACGTGGCCACCGGGATCATCACCGGGGTCGAGGCCCTGGTCCGATGGCGCCATCCGGTGCACGGCACGATCACCCCCGGCCGCTTCATGCCTCAGGCCGAGCAGACCGAGCTGATCGCCCAGATCACCGACCAGGTCCTCGACCAGGCCATCGGGCAGTGCGTGGCCTGGCACGACGCCGGTATCCGGGTGGGGGTGGCGGTCAACGCCTCGGCCCGCAACCTGCACGATCTCCGGTTCCCGGCCCGGCTCCAGGATCTCCTGTACCGCCACCATCTCGACCCCGCCTGGCTGGAGCTGGAGATCACCGAGAACACCGTGATGGCCGACCCGGTCCGCACGGCCTCGGTGCTGGGCCACCTCCGGGCCCTCGGGGTGCGGCTGTCGGTCGACGACTTCGGCACCGGCTACTCGTCGCTGGCCAACCTGCGGACGCTCACCATCGACACCATCAAGATCGACCGCTCGTTCGTCACCGACATGACCTCCCGACCGGGCGACCTGGCCATCGCCCGCTCCGTGGTGGAGCTGGGCCACAACTTGGGGCTGCGGATCGTGGCCGAGGGGGTGGAGACGATGGAGGTCTTCGAGCTGGTGCGCCAGCTCGGCTGCGACGAGTTCCAGGGTTTCCTGCTGTCGCCTCCGGCGCCGGCGTCGGAGCTGGAGCCGATGCTGCGCCGGGGCCGGATGTCGGATCTGCCGCCCGATCCCCGGACGACCCCGGCCGCCCCGCCGGTGCCCCTGTCCCCCATCAGCCGTGGAGTCATCCGATGATCCTGGCCGCCGCCTTCGCCCTGTGCCTGCTCACCGTGCCCCTACTGGGCGGCCATCTCAGCCGGCTGGCCCTGGTGCCGATCCGGCGCCGGTGGTCGATCATGGCCGCCCTGGCCATCCAGGTGCTGATCATCAGCATCATCCCGGCCGGCCTTCCCAGCGCCGTGGCCGCCGGGTTCCACCTGGCCAGCTACGCCCTCACGCTGGTGTTCGTGGCCGCCAACTGGCGCATCCCGGGCATGGTCATCCTGGTGGCCGGCGGTCTGTGCAACCTGGTGGCCATCGGGGCCAACGGGGGTGTGATGCCGGCCAGCGAGCGGGCGCTCGAGGTGGCGGGTCGGGCCGCCCCAGTCGACGGCTTCATCAACTCCAAGTCCCAGGACGGCGCCCATCTGCTGTTCCTGGGCGACATCTTCGCCCTGCCCGAAGGAGTCCCGTTCGCCAACGTGTTCAGCATCGGTGACGTGCTGCTCGTGGTGGGTGGGACCGTGATCGCCCACCGAGCCGGGGGCTCATCGCTCCCCTGGCGCCGGCACCCGGCTGCCCCCGGGCCCGACGGTGAGAGCGGAACCGGCCCGGGACCGGATCGGCCGTCGGCTGATCCGGTCCCGGTCGGCCGGTCGAGCGACGAATCCGTGACCGGCTGACCGCCGAACTGCGTCACGGAAACGCGACACGTCTGCGTTCTGCGTCACGTTTTCTACGAGATTCGTCGAGAAGGTCGCGCAGTTCGGAGTGGGGGCGCGGTTCCGTGACGCAGTTCGGGGGGTGCCGGCGGAGCGGAGGAGCCCGGCCCGGGGCGGGGCGCTCAGTCCCAGGGCTTGCGGGGCGGGCGGTAGCTCTTGTGACGGCGGGGCGACGGGGCCGGCCGGCGGGGTCGGCGCCGGTCCCGGGTCACCGGCGGGGCGACGGCGTCGTGGGGGTCGGGCCCGGCCGCCGGATCGGGGTCGAGGGCCGGTTGGCGAGTGTCGAGGAGGGCGTCGGTGGCACCGTCGGGATCGCCGGTGGCGGCCAGGTAGCGGGAACGCAGCAGGCGGGTGCTGAGTTCGGTCTCGGCCTGGATCCGGGCCACCATCTCGGCCGCCGGGCTCCCGGGACGGAGCGGCCGGCGGATCGTGGCCGCCGCCTCCCGACCGGCACCGAGGGCCCGACCGGCCCGGCGGCCGCCCTGCACCGCCCCCCGGGCGGTGCGCCCGGCTACCACCGCCGACCCGCCGGCCTGGCGCACGACCGGCGGCAGGGACGACACGGCCCGGGCCACCGGCGCCGGCAGGCGCTCGTGGGCCTTGGCCTCCAGCTCGGCCGCCGCCTTGTCCACTGCGCTGCGCCGTAGTCGTCCCACCACGAACCGCCCGACGGCCGCCACCAGCAGCCATCGCAACCCGGCCCGCCCCGCCATACGCAACCCCAGCCGGGCCACCCGCACCGCCATCGACCCGCTCACGCCCCCAACCCCCAGCCCGCCGCAACACCCGATGTCGGTGCGCACGACGCCGCCAGCGGTGCGTGAGGCACCGAGAACAGGGCGGTGCAAGACCTCGGTGCACAGAACGCCGCCAGCGGTGCCTGGTGCACCGGGAACGGGGAGGGGGTGGTCGGTGGGATCATGCCGAGAGCTGGTCGGAGTTGCGGCGGCGGGCGAAGAGCCAGGCCCGGGCGACCTTGGAGGTGCCGGAGGCGACAGCCAGGGTGCGGATCATCGGGTCCTGCACGGCGGCGTGGGTGCGGCGGGACGTCTCGGAGATGGCGGTCGTGGCCTGGTCGGCCCGGTCGAGCACCAGGTCGACCTTGTCGAGCTCGGCATCGGCGTCGGCGATGAGCTGGCGCAGCTCACGGAAGGCGGCCAGGCCCTCGTTGCGCAGCTGGGTGGCCGAGTCGTCGAGGCGCGTCATGGTCTGGTTGAGGCGGTTGGCCGCCGTGATCAGGAAGGCGGCGGCCAACACCGTGGCCATGGCCACGATCAGGGCGGCCAGCTCGTTGATCGTCATGGCTCGGGGGGTCCTTCCTCGTCGAGGGCAGGGTCGGTGGCGCCGGGGGTGGCGTCGGTTCCGGTGAGGGCGGCCAGGCGCCGGGCCAGCTGGGCCTCGTAGCCCCGGCCGGTGGGCTCGTAGTAGCGGGCCCCGGCCAGCTCAGGGGGCAGGTACTGCTGGTCCACCCAGCCGCCGGGGTGGGCGTGAGGATACTGGTAGCCGTCGCCGTGGCCCAGGGCTCGGGCCCCGGGGTAGGAGGCGTCGCGCAGGTGGGCCGGCACCTCGCCGGCGGGGCGGGACTGGATGTCGGCCTGGGCCGCCAGCAGCCCGGCGTAGGACGCGTTCGACTTGGGCGCCGTGGCCAGGTGCACGGTGGCCTGGGCCAGGCTGATCTGGGCCTCGGGCAGCCCCACGAACTCCACGGCCCGGGCGGCGGCGTCGGCCACCACGATGCCCAGGGGATCGGCCATGCCGATGTCCTCCGAGGCCGAGATGACGAGGCGGCGGGCGATGAAGCGGGCGTCCTCTCCGGCGGCCAGCATGCGGGCCAGCCAGTACAGGGCGGCATCGGGGTCGCTGCCCCGAATGCTCTTGATGAAGGCCGACACGATGTCGTAGTGGTCGTCCTGGCCGTAGCGCAGGGCCTTCAGGTCGGTGGCGCCCTCGGCGTGGTGCAACTCCACGTGCATGGGGCGGGCCCCGTCGGCCGCCTCAGGGTCTTCGGCGGCGGCCAGCGCCACCGCCACCTCCAGCGTGGTCAGCCCCTGCCGGCCGTCGCCGGCGGCCCGGCTGGCCAGGTAGGCGACGGCCTCGTCGGTGGCGGTGGCCCGCTCGGCGGCCAGACCCCGCCGCAGCAGCACGGCCACCTCGTCCTCCCCCAATGGCTGGAGACGGAACAGGGTGGAGCGGCTCCGTAGCGGCGAGTTGACCTCGAAGAACGGGTTCTCGGTTGTGGCCCCGATGAGGGTGAGCACCCCCGACTCCACCGCCGGCAGCAGGGCGTCCTGCTGGGCCTTGTTGAACCGGTGGATCTCGTCGAGGAACAGGATCGTTCCCCGGCCGTGGGCCCCCAGCCGTTCCTCGGCCTCGGCGATCACCGTACGGACGTCCTTCACCGAGGCGTTCACCGCCGACAGCTGGACGAACGCCTTCGACGACGCCTCGGCCACCAGGCGGGCCAGGGTGGTCTTGCCCGTGCCCGGCGGACCCCAGAAGATCACCGACGACAGGCGGTCGGCGTCGACCAGCTTGCGCAGCGACCCGCCGGGACCCAGCAGGTGCTGCTGGCCCACCACCTCGTCGAGCGAGCGGGGGCGGAGGCGGGCGGCCAGGGGCGAGCGCGCCTCGAGACGGACCTTCGCCGCCGCCGCGAACAGATCGTCTCCGCCGCTACCGGCCACCGACCCACGCTATCCGGCTCCGCCCCCCGGCGAACTCTGACACCGGGTACCGCCGGGCGGCACGCCAGGTCAGAGTTCCAGGATGTGGGCCCTGTCAGGTGGCGGGAGGCAGGAGCCGCAGGCCGAGCTCGTTGAGCTGGCGGTCCTCGATCGACAGCGGGGCCCCCGTCATGGGGTCGCCGCCCGACTGAGGCTTGGGGAAGGCGATGACCTCCCGGATGTTCTCCTCGCCAGCCAGGATGGCCACCAACCGGTCGAGCCCGTAGGCGAAGCCGCCGTGGGGCGGAGCGCCGTAGCGGAACGGGTTGAGGAAGAAGCCGAACCGGGCCTGGGCTTCCTCCTCGTCGATCCCGAGTTGGGTGAACACCCGCTGCTGAAGCACTGGATCGTGGATACGGATGCTCCCCGACCCCAGCTCCCAACCGTTGAGCACCAGGTCGTAGGCCCAGGCCCGCACCGCCAGGGGGTCGGTCTCCAGCTTGTCGAGATCCTCGGTATGGGGGTGGCAGAACGGGTGATGGCCGGTCTTGAGCTTGCCGGTGGCCTCGTCGACCCCCACGAACAGGGGGAAGTCGACGACCCACAGGTACCGGTAGGGGCCCTCGGCCACCGGGGGCCGGCCCAGGGTGTTGCGCAGGTCGCCCAGGACCTCGCAGGTGGTGGCCCACTCATCGGCCACCAGCAGCAACAGGTCTTCCGGCTTGGCCTCCAGCCGCTCCGACAGGGCCCGGCTCTCCTCGGCCGACAGGAACTTGGCCACCGGCGACTCGAACGACCCGTCGGCCGCCACCTTGAGCCACACCAACCCCTTGGCCCCCAGCGACTTGGCGTGGTCGGTGAGACCGTCGAGCTTGTTGCGCCCCCACTCGGGAGCGGCGCCCGGGGCCTTGATCCCCTTGATGCATCCGGCGGTGGCGAACGCCTTGAACCCGGTCTGGGCGAAGATGTCGGTGAGCTCCACCAGCTCCATACCGAAGCGCAGGTCGGGCTTGTCGGTGCCGTAGGTGTCCATGGCCTGATGCCAGGTGATGCGGGGCACGGCCGGGGGCCGGACGCCGGTGACGGCCTCGGCCGCGTCGAGCACCGACTCCTCGGCGGCGTCGAGCACGTCGTCGACGTCGACGAAGCTCATCTCCAGGTCGAGCTGCATGAACTCGTATTGCCGGTCGGCCCGGAGGTCCTCGTCGCGCAGGCAGCGGGCGATCTGGAAGTAGCGGTCGAGCCCGCCCACCATCAGCAGCTGCTTGTAGAGCTGGGGCGACTGGGGCAGGGCGTAGAACGTGCCCGGCCGCTGGCGCGACGGCACCACGAACTCCCGGGCCCCTTCCGGGGTGGTGGGCATCAGCATCGGGGTCTCGACCTCGACGAAGCCTTGACGCACCATGGCCGCCCGCACCGCCGTGTTCACCTGGGAGCGGATCCGCAGGTTGCGCTGCATGCGGGGGCGGCGCAGGTCCAGATACCGGTGGCGCAGCCGCACCATCTCATCGACGTCGTCGGCCCGCTCGTCGAGCGGGAACAGGGGCGGCTCGGCCCGGGAGATCACCTCCACCGTGGCGTCGACGATCTC
>CADEDH010000026.1:77180-81519 GCA_902826025.1 uncultured Actinomycetes bacterium | reverse complement strand
TGCGTCGCGAAACCTGCGGAAATCGTCGAAAACGTGGCGCAGTTCGGTTCGGTGTTGCGGTTCCGTCGCGCAGAACGGGCCGGGACTCGGGGCTCGAACCGGCTTGAAAACGGCAACCGGCCCGGGCTTCGAGGGAAGCCCGGGCCGGGAGTGACCGGTGGAGGTGCGCCGGGGGGACGTGCGCACCTCCACGCGGGTTTGGGCTAGCTGGCGGTGGTGGCGGTGCGCCCCAGGGCCAGCATGCCCTCGACCAACTCGTCGCCCCGGACCTTGACCGGTCCTGGTACACCGCTCATGGTTCCCTCGGCGTTCATCCACAACACCTTCTTGTTGCGGGCGGCCGAGCCGAGGTAGAAGCGTTCGTACAGGCCGTGGCGGCCGGCCAGGGCCGAGCCGCAGAAGTCCCAGGCCAGGCGGAACACGGCGGCCCGCTTCTCGGCGTCGAGATCGTCGGCGCCGACCAGGTACTTGTCGATCAGGGGCCGCAGCCGGGCATCGTCGAGCATGCCCTTGCTGGGGGCGGCGATCAGGTTGTGGCTGCCGATCAGGGTGAGGATCTCGAAGGCCCGGGGGATCCAGTACGTCAGCGTGGCCCGCAGCGGGGCCAGGGGCCGCTCGTCGGGGAACCACACGCCGTCGCCGTAGTCGCGGGCGTGCTCGATCGACAGCAGCAGGCCGCTGCGGGTCATCTCCACGTAGGTGAGCAGCTCGCCCATCATGTCGGCCGTCAGATCGCTGTAGTCGCCGATGGCGGCCGCCATCTGGGAGGCCAGGCCATAGGCGAACTCGAGCTTGGTCAGGGCCCGGATCGTGGTCTGCTGCATGATGTTGGGCCACCAGCTGGTGCGCATCACCGTGGAGTAGACCTCGACGTCGCCGTCGATGAACACGTTGCTCTTCGGCACCTCGACGTCGTCGAAGATCACGAAGGCGTCCTGCTCGTCGAAGTTCGTGGACAGCGGGCGGTCGAAGCTGTCGCCGGCCGTGGCGAAGCTGTCGCGGCACAGGAAGATCAGGCCCGGGGTGTCCATCGGGACCGAGAAGCTGAGGGCGAAGGGCTTGAGCTCGTTGGGGTCGCCCAGCAGGGGGAAGCCGGGGTAGACGACCATCTCGTCGGCGAAGGGGGCCGACGTGGCCAGGATGCGGGCGCCTCGCAGCACGATCGAATCGGCCGTCTCGCCCACCTTGTGCAGCGGCACCTCGGCCCCGGCCACCGGCACGTCGCCCTTGCGCTTGTCCACCGTGGGGTGCACCAGGGTGTGGGTGAGGGCGATGTCGTTGCGGCGCAGGCGCTTCTGGAAGGCCTGGAGGTTCTCGGCCCCCTGGCCGTTGCGCGCGTCGGGCCCGGCCCACTCCCGCCACCGGCCGGCGAACCCGGCGAAGGTGACGTTCTTGTAGTCGGGCGTGCGGCCCATCAGGCCCACGCTGGCCTCGGCGATCCGTTCCAGGCCCCGGTGGCGCCGCCACAGGTCGTCCCGGGAGGCGGGGATCATGTGGGAGACGTTGATCGGCTCGCCCGTCTCAGGGTCGTCCATGAGGCAGTCGCTGGCGCACTCGTGCTGGCGGTCGAAGATCCGGCCCATCGACAGGGCGGCCCCGGCCAGCTGGGGGTGCGTCGTGACGTCGTCCACCCGCTCAGGGCCGAGCCACAGCTCTCGGTTGGAGGCCTTGAGGCCCTTCAGGTACTGCTCGCCGGTTCTCGCTGGCATCGAATTCCCTCGTTCGCCTCGTGGGGGTCGGATGGACGGCTCGCAGGTGGGGTTCTGGGCGCAGCGCGTCCGCACGAGTGCGGCTCTGATTCTGACAGGCGTCAGTTTTCGCTGCAAAGCCGATGATGGCAGATGATGCTCGTGATGCAGCGCTGGACGGGCGGATTCGCCCACTCATAGAGTGAAAGCCATCAGAATCTGGTCATCCCTGGAGGTCTCGGTTGGACGGGCCCGATGACAGCACCGCCGCCTTCGAGAACGGGGCCGGCGGCGCGCCCGGGTTCCCGCCGCTGTCCCGGCGGGAGCAGAACAAGGCCGACAAGCGTCGGAGGATCGTGGCCGCCGGTCGGTTGCTGTTCCGGACCGACGGGTTCGAGGCCACCACCGCCGCCGCCATCGCCTCGGCCGCCGGGGTGGGGACCGGCACCTTCTACCTGTACGCCTCGTCCAAGGAGGAGCTCCTGGTCGAGGTGTTCCAGGAGGACATCGAGCGGGCATGGGGCGACGCCTTCGCCCTGGCCCCGGTCGATCGGCCGTTGAGCGAGCAGCTCGCCGCCGTGTTCGGCCACGTCACCCGGTTCCACGAGGGCGATCCCGAACTGGCCCGGGCCTTCCTCAAAGAGGTGCTGTTCGTCTCGCCCGCCGTCCGGGCCGGGGTGAACGAGTCGATGCGGTTCATCTTCAGCGGGATCGCCGACGTGCTCGGCCGGGCCCGGGAGCGGGGCGAGCTCGATCCCGAGGTGCCACCGTTCCAGCTGGCCCGGAACCTGTTCTATCTCTGGTACCCGCTCCAGCAGCTCCGCCACGCCGAGGCCTGCACCGTGGACGAGACACTCGAACGCTTCGACGCCTCCCTCGCCGTGGCCCTGCGGGGGCTGCTCACCGGGAGCTGACCGCGGCGAACACGGTCAACTGTCACACGGTGTGGGCAGTATCAGGGGTATGCACGAGACGCCTGAGGACCTGGAACAGCTGCAGCAGCTGCTCGACGATTCGTACGCTGCGGCCGGGGAGCACCTGCGGGAGGTGATCACCCCCGAGCGCCGGCTCGATGCGTCAACGCTGGCCGCCCGGCTGAACGGGATGCGGCTCCTGGTGCTGGCCACGGTCACGGCCGACGGCCGGCCGATCACGGGCCCGGTCGACGGGATCTTCTACCGGGGGTCGTTCCACTTCGGGTCGTCACCCCACTCGGTGCGGTTCCGCCACATCGCCCATCGTCCCCAGGTCAGCGCCACCCACCTGCCGGGGGAGGAACTGTCGGTGAGCGTGCACGGGCGGGCCGAGGTGGTCGACATGACCGATCCGGCCAACGCCGGCCTACGAAAGACCGTGCTCGACATCTACCTGCCCCGCTACGGCCCGGAATGGGAGCAGTTCATGGACTCCGGGGTCTACGCCCGCATCGACGCCAACCGCATGTTCACCTTCCACATGGAGCCGGAAGACCCGTCGGCCGATGGTGCCCCCGCCGGTGACGAGGTGGCCCCGAGTTGAGCCCCGATCTGACGGATGTCAGGTCCCGGCTGGATCGCGGGCCGGCCGCTCACACTGTGAACGCCTCGCCGTCGGCCCGCTCCCGGAAGGCGAAAGCCTCCACCGGGCGCCGCTTGAGCCGGGTGATCTGCTTGCGGGGCCGCCCGCACAGCAACATGGCGGCCACCGCCTCGTGGGGGGCGAGGCCCAGCAGCTCCTGGGCCTCGGGCTCGGCCGACGCCACCAGCGTGGTGAGGGCCCCGCCGTAGCCCTCGTTGCGCAGACCCAACAGGATGTTCCACGCCATGGGGTACACCGAGCCACCGCTCACCACCCCCACCCGGTCGAGGTCCTTGTCCATCGATGCCACCCGCCGCAGGTCCACCGCCACCACCAGCACCACCGGCACCTCGTCGAGGTGGTCGAACAGGGGAACGATCAGGGGCAGGCTCTCGTCGTCCATTGCGGCGGCGGTGTCGACCGCGGTGGGGGTGACGCTCTGCCAGTACACCTCGCCCGCCTGGATCTGGGCGGCGGCGATACGTAGGGCGGGGATGCACAGCTCGCCCAGCCGCTTCTTGGTGTCGGGCCGCCGGACCACGATCACCTTCCAGCCCTGCCGGTTGCCGCCGCTGGGGGCGAAGCGGGCGTGGTCGAGGACCCGGTGCAGCACCTCGTCGGGCACGTCGTCGCCGTCGAAGTCCCGGGCGGCGAAGGTGGTGCGCATCACGTCGTAGAGGTCCATGGCCGCCAGTCTCGGCCGGGCCCGCCGGCCGGCGCCAGCTCCGGGCGATCAGGTGGGTTCTCGGGGTGGGGGCGGGGGCGGCGGCTTGAAGATCTCGTCGACCCGGCGGTGGTCGTTCAGGCCCAACGCTTCCCGGTAGATGCAGAGCCCCATGCGGGCATCCTGGTAGCGGCGGAAGGCGGCCCGGTAGGCGTCGACAGCGGCCGCCTGGTGCTCGGGCCCGGCGGCGGCCAGCACGTCGCCGGCCCGGGCGCACTCCGCCAGGGCCGCCTCCATCTTCCGGCCGGCCCGGCCCAGCACGGCGGCCCGCTCGGAGTTGAGCTCCTGCTCGATGACGTCGTGGAACGCTTCCCGCGCATCTCGTGGCACCCGCTTTTTCCTACCACGCCCCCACTCGTCACACACCACC
>CADEDH010000026.1:58670-77080 GCA_902826025.1 uncultured Actinomycetes bacterium | reverse complement strand
CGCATCTCGTGGCACCCGCTTTTTCCTACCACGCCCCCACTCGTCACACACCACCGGGCCGGCCCCGCACCGGGGGCGACGGGTCAGACGATGGTGCCGGCGTCGCGGAGGGCGGCGATGGCGGCGTCGTCCAGGCCGAGCGCGGAACGGAGCACGTCGTCGGTGTGCTGCCCCAGCCGGGGCGGAGGGCGGAACTCGGCCATGTCGGTCTCGGTCAGTTTGAACGGGGTGCCGAGCACGGCGATCTCCTCGTCGCCCTCGGGGATTCGGCGCACCATCGCCCGTTCCGCCACCTCGGGCGACTCCAGCGACTGGTCGATCGTCCGCACCGCCCCTACCGGCAGGTGGGGCATCTCGGCCAGCCACTCGGCCGCCGGGCGGGTCTTCAACGCCTCCTCGATCTCCACCTTGAGCTGGTCGCGATTGGCCGCCCGACGTCCCGGCCGGTTGAAGCGCTCGTCGTCCACCAGCTCGGGCCGGCCGATCACCTGGCACAGCTCGCCGAACAGCTTGTCGGTGGCCATGGCCAGGTACACCGGCTCGGTGGCGGTGGCGAACAGGTCGATGGGGGCGGCCACCATGTGCCGGTTGCCCGATCGGGCCGGCACCGTACCCGTGGTCAGGTACTGGAGCCCGGCGTTGGCCAGCGCCCCCACCGCGGTGTCCATCAGGCACAGGTCGATCACGTCGCCCTGGCCGTGGGCGGCCCGGCCCAGCAGAGCGGCCAGGATGGCCGAGGTGGCATGGTTGGCCGTCAAGATGTCGACCAGCGAGAGCGGGTGGCGCATGGGCTCCCCGTCGATCGGGCCGGTGATCGACATCATGCCCGACTCGGCCTGCAGCACCGGGTCGAGCCCGGGGCGCGACGACATCGTGCCGTGCTGGCCGTAGGCCGACACCGACACGTAGATCAGCCGCTGATCGGCCGCCCGCAGCACGTCGGGGCCGAGGTTCATCCGGGCCATCACCCCGGGCCGGAAGTTCTCGATCACGACATCGCAGGTGAGGGCCAAGCGGCGGGCCAGGTCCTGGCCGTCGGTGGTGGACAGGTCGATGGCGATCGACCGCTTGGATCGGTTGAAGGCCAGGAACATGGCCCCCCGGCGGTCGCCCTTGGGATCGCGGGACCGGGTCTCGTCGCCGGTGGCCGGGTGCTCCACCTTGATCACATCGGCTCCCAGGTCGGCCAGGTGCTGGGTGCACAGAGGGCCGGCGATGATGCGGGAGAAGTCGAGGATGCGTACGCCCTGGAGCGGAGGTGGGTTCGCCATCACCGTAGTTTGTACGAGCGCCTCACCGGACGCCCGTCGAGCGGGACGGAGGCGCCGATGCCCCACCCCCGGCCTGGCGGGTCAGGGCGACGGCGCCGGCGACGATGAGGGCGATGCCGGCGGCCGAGCGAGGCCGGATCGGCTGCCCGAAGAACACCCGGTCGTAGACGGCGGCGAACAGAGAGGCGGTGTAGAAGACCGGCGCCAGCCAGCTGGCATCGGAGCGCCGGTTGGCCTGCACGAACAGGGCCTGGGCGGTGGCCATGCACCCACCGAGCAGGGCCAGCAGCGCCCATTGCCCGGCCCCCGGGCCCCGCCACACGGGCAGGCTGACCGGTAGGGCGATGGCCAGCCCCAGCAGGTTGCTCATGGCCAGGATCCGGGTGGGCGGCTCGAAGCCGGCCAGGTGCTTGATGAAGACCAGCTCGGCCCCCATGAGCAGGGCGGCGGCCAGGGCCAGACCCGCCGCCGGACGGAATGCCGATGTGCCCGGCGCCGCCAGCACCAGTGCCCCGGTCATCGACAGCCCGGCCGCCGCCCACCGGCCCCGGCTCACCCGCTCGCCCAGCAGGGGGATCGACAGTGCCATCGTCACCACCGGGGCCAGGAACGAGATGGCGTTGGCGTCGCCCAGCGGGAGCCGGGTGGCGGCGGCGAACAGGAAGGCACCGCCGCCCCAACCGCACAGCACCCGACCCAGGTGACGTCCGAGGGGTAGATCCCCCAGACCCGGCCACCGCAGCGCCAGCCAGGGCGAGAGGAAGGCGGCGCCGAACAGGAACCGCCCGGCCGAGATCTGCAGCGGATGCAGCTCCGGCCCGCCCACCCCCCGGCCCACCGCCTTGGCCATCACCGACGTGGCGGCGATCAGGGCGGTCGCCGCCGTCATCAAGCCCAAGGTGGCCCACGGCGACCCGGCGGGGCCGGCGGCGTTGGCCGACCCCACCCGGGCCGCCGCCGGCCCGTCCGTGGGCCGGCGCGGATTCACCGCCGGGCGGCGGCCAGCATGGCGTCGATCTGGGCGTCGTCGTAGCCCAGCTCCCGCAGCACGTCGGCCGTGTGCTGGCCCAGCTCGGGAGCCGGCGCCATCTCCGAGCGCTCGTGGCCGTGGAAGTTGATGGGCGAGTTGACCGACCGCACCACGTTGCCCTCCATGTCCCGGGTCTCGACGAACCCGCCGGTGGCGTGGGCCTGGGGATCGTCCAGCACCTGGGCCGGCGACTGGATCGGGGCCCACCACACGTCGTGGGTGGCGAACACTTCCCGCCAGTGATCCATCGTGTGCGACGAGAACGCCTCGTCGAGGATGGCGATCATGTCCCGCCGGTGGCGGATCAGGTCGGTGGCGGTGGCGAAACGCTCGTCGCCGATCAGGTCGTCCCGGCCGATGGCTCGCATCAGCCCCGGGAAGTGGCGGACCACCTCCACCGCGATCAGGTAGAACCACACCCCGTCGGCCGTGCGGTAGCTGTTGATCAGCGGGGTTGAGCTCTCGGTGCGGGTGTCGGGCTGGCGGATCTTGCCCAGGATGGCCTGGGTGCCGAGGTCTCCCCCGATCACCCACATGCCGGTGCGCAGCAGCGACGCCTCCACCACCTGGCCCTGGCCCGTGCGATTCCGGTGGTGCAGGGCGGCCAGGATCCCGGCCACCGACGCCATCCCGGTGGTGTTGTCGCCGATGGCGCTGCGGCTGGTGATGGCGCCCTGGCCGGCTTCGGTGATCTGGTGGGCGAAGCCGGAGCGACCGAAGAAGGCGGCCACGTCGTACCCGGCGGTGTTGCGCTCGGGGCCCGTGAGCCCGTACCCCGTGGAGGTGCAGTAGACGAGATGGGGGTGCTCGGCCATGGCCGTGGCGTGATCGATCCCCAGGCGCTCCAGGGCCCCGGGCCGGAGGTTGGTGATGAACACGTCGGCCTCGGCCAGCAGTTTGTGCATGGCCTGGCGGCCCTCGTCGCTCTGCAGGTCGAGCACCACCGACCGCTTGCCCCGGTTGTTGAAGATGAACGGGGCGTTGGGGAGGTACTCCCGGAGGCCGAGCGAGCCGTAGGCGTTGCGCATGGGGTCGCCCTCGGGCGGCTCCACCTTCACCACCTCGGCCCCCCAGTCGGCCAGCAGTCCGGCGGCCGACGGGCCGGCGATCCAGATCGCCAGCTCCACCACCTTCACACCCTCGAGCATCCCGCTCATCGTCTGCGACCTCTCCTCGTCGTCCTCGGCCCGGACGAACCGGGGCCCCCGACGCTAGATGCCCCTCCTGGCCCGCAACAATCGCGCCCCGGTCCGAACCGATGTCGCGATTGGCGCGCCCAGCGCGCCAATCGCGACGCAGATCAGCCGATCTGGAGCACGGCGGCGCCCGACACCTGGCCGGCGGCCAGGCGGGCCAGGGCCTCGTTCGCCGCCTCCAGCGGGAACACCTCGGTGCGGGTGATGATGGGGAGGGCAGCGGCCAGGCCCACCAGCTCGGCCACATCGGCCCGGGTCACGTTGGCCACGCTGCGGAGCTGGCGTTCGCCCCACAGCAGGCTGTAGTCGAAGGCGGGGATCCCGTCGAGGTGGATGGCGTTGATGGCCACCACCCCGCCCTTGTCCACGGCCCGCAGGGCGTCGACCACCACCGACCCGGCGGGGGCGAAGGTGACGGCGGCGTCGAGTCGTTCCGGCGGCAGGTCGCCGTAGCCGCCGGCCCACACCGCCCCCAGCTCCAACGCCCGCTGCCGCTCGGCCTCGGACCGGGTGCACACGTAGACCTCGCAGCCCCGGTGCACGGCGATCTGGATGGCGCAGGTGGCCGACGCCCCGAACCCGTACAGGCCGAGCCGGCCGCCGGGCTCGATGCCCGACACCCGCAGCGAGCGAAGCCCGATGGCTCCGCCGCACAACAGAGGGGCCGCCCCCACGGGATCGAACCCCGGCGGCAGCGGCACCACGAACCCGGCCCGGGCCGTCACCAGCGGGGCGAAGCCGCCGTCACGGTGCCAGCCGGTGTTGCGGCCCTCGTCGCACAGGTTCTCGTACCCTCGCCGGCAGTGGCGGCAGGCGCCGCAGGCCGAGGCGATCCAGGCGATCCCCACCCGGTCGCCCACCATCATCGCCACCCCGGAGCCGCCCGACTCGACGTCGGCCCCCAGCCCCACCACCGTGCCCACCACCTGGTGGCCGGGCACGATCGGGAGGAGTTGGGGCTCCAGGTCGCCCTCGCACAGCTGGAGGTCGGTGCGGCACACGGCGCAGGTCTCCACCGCCACCAGCACCTCGTCGGGCCCCGGCTCGGGGTCGGGCCGCTCGATCAGGTCGAGCGGGCCATCGGCCGCCGGCTGGGGTGAGTGCAACACGGCGGCTCGCATCTCCCCATCCTGGCCGGGTCGGAGGCCCAGGGCCAGGGTTCGGGCAGATGGCCTCAGGTGGCGGAACCGGCACCGGCGGGTCAACACTGCCTGCGTAGCCGCGTAGGAGACCGACGAGAGGAGCGCGCTGTGGCCGAGTTGCTGCTGGACGATGAGGTGAGCCCGGCTGAGGCCGTGGTGCGGGTGCTGGAGGACGCCGGGGTCGACCTGGTGGTGGGCATGCCGGGGGGTATGACGATCCCGATCTGGGACGCCCTCCACGACCACCGGGACACGATCCGGGCCGTACTGGTGCGGGAGGAGACCCGGGCCGGGGCGGTGGCCGAGGTCTACGGCCGCCTCACCGGCCGCCCGGCGGTGGCCATGGGCCAGGGGGCGTTCCTGACCGCGGCGGCCATCGGCGCCATCGAGGGCCACCTGTCGGCCAGCCCCATGCTGCTGTTCGGCGACCTGTCGGACGGCGGGCCTTTCTCGCTCCACGGTCCCTACCAGTCGGGCGACGGCCGCTACGGCGCCTGGGACGCCCCCGCCCTGTTCGGCGCAGTGTGCAAGGAGGTGTTCGTGGCCAACACCCCGGAGGAGGCGCCCCATTGCGCCCAGCTGGCCATCAAGCACGCCCTCACCGGCCAGCCCGGCCCGGTGGCCGTGCTGTTCTCGGCCCGCTCGGTGCGGGGCCGGGTGGGCCCCACCAGCCGCCCCCGCCTCTACCGTCGGGGCCGGCCCGACACCGGCGGCGCTTCCACCGCGGTCGACACCACCGCCCTGTCGAAGGCGGCCGAGCTGCTGGCGGGGGCCGAGCGGCCCGTGATCGTGGCCGGTGGTGGGGTGCGGATCTCGGGCGCCTACGACGAGCTGAGCCGCCTGGCCACCGAGCTGGCGGCGCCGGTGGCCACCACGGCCAACGGCAAGAGCGCCATCGCCGAGACCGACCCCCTGGCCGTGGGCGTGTTCGGCAACTTCGGCACCGACCTGGCCAACGCCGTGGTGGGGGCGGCCGACGTGGTGTTGGTTGTCGGCTCCAAGCTCGGGCCCACCGACACCGCCAACGAGCACACCGAGCTGATCGACCCCACCCGCCAGCACCTGATCCAGATCGACGTGGAACCCACCAACCTGGGATGGACCACCCCTATTGACGTCGCCATCGCCGGCGACGCCAAGGTGGTGCTCAGCCACCTGCGGGAGGAGCTGGGCGGCCGCTCGGGCAACAAGCGGGACGAGCGCCAGGCCGCATTCCAGCAGGCCCTCGACACCCACGGCCGGTTCGACCAGCCCGAGCTGACGTCCACCGCCACGCCCACCCTGCCCCAGCGGGTGATCGGCGACCTGGCCGCCACGCTGCCGGCCGACACGATCGTGTGCTGCGACGCCGGCGAGAACCGGATCTTCATGACCCACTACTTCCGGTCGCTCCAGTCGGGGATGTTCGTGCAACCGGCCGGGGTGGGGGCCATGGGCTACGCCATCCCCGGGGCCCTGGCGGCCAAGCTCGCCTTCCCCGACCGCCCGGCGGTGGCGGTGTGCGGCGACGGCGGGTTCGCCATCGGCCTCAACGGACTGATGACGGCCCGGGAGGAGAACCTGCCGATCACGGTGGTGCTGCTCAACAACCAGGCCCTGGGCTGGGTGCTCCACGGCCAGAAGGATCGTCAGATCGCCTCCCGTTTCGCCGCCTTCGATCACGCCGCCATGGCCCGAGCCATGGGCCTCGACGGGGTGCGGGTGGAACGCCCGGAAGACGTGGCCCCGGCCATCGCGGCGGCCGTGGGCAACGGCCGGACCACGGTGATCGAGGTCATGACGTCACTCGACGAGACCTTCGAGAAGGTGATGTCGCCCCTGGTCCGCTGACCCCGACGCCCGGCCGCCCGGTTGCCCGGCCCGAACCTGGCGGACTTTTGGTCTCGGGCTGACCAGAAGTTCGCCAGGTTTGGCAGTGGGTGAAGTTTCGGTCAGTTGCCGCCGGCGTGGAGCATGCGGCCGGGGCGGGCATCGGTGAGCACGCCGTCGCGCTGGGTGACCTCGCCGGCCACGACCGTGGCCCGGTAGCCGCCGCCGGGCCGGGTGAAGCGACGGTTGCCCTCGGGCAGGTCGGCCACTAGGTGCTCCGGTTCGTAGTGCAGCTCGGCCGGATCGAAGACCACCAGGTCGCCGGCCAGGCCGGGGGCGATGACGCCCCGGTCGGTGAGGCCCATGGCCCGGGCCGCCAGCCCGGTGAGCTTGTGCACGGCCTGCTCGATCGTGAGGTCGGCCCGCTCCCGGGTGAACCGGGTGAGGAACAGGGTGGTGTCGCCGGCCCCGCAGAACAGCCGCACGTGGGCCCCGGCGTCGCTCGCTCCCACCAGGGTGTCGTCGGCGGCGAACAGGGTGGCCAGGTACTCGCGGTCCTCGTCGTGGCCGGCCGGGATCACGAGGTTGGGGTCGAGGTCGCAGTCGAGGATCCACTGGGCCAGCACGTCGGCCGGGTGCCCGGGTCGAGCCTCCAGCACGGCTGAGAACCGCTGGCCCTCGAACTGCTTCAGCTCCGGCTGGGCCACCTCGCCGATCAGGATCCGGCCCAGCGCCTTGCGGGGGAACAGCACGAACGTGGGGCTGTCCCACTCGGTGCGGGCCCGCTCCCGCCACGCCGGGTCGCTCAGCACCGCCGCCTTGGCCGGGCCCGACGCCTTGCACATCTCCACCCAGGCCGGCATGGCGGCGAACGACAGCGACGACCCGTCGAACACCACGGGGGCATCGAACCCGGAGCGGGGCGAGATCTGGGGCCACACCGGATGCCCGGCCGCCCGCAGCTCCCGGGTGCGGGCCAGCACGGCGTCGGCCTTCTCCCGGTCTCGCCGGCCCACCACCAGGGGGGCGTAGGTCTGCGTGACCCCGGCCGGGGTGGCGAACCCGGCCACCCGCTCGATGTCGCTCAGGTAGCCCTCGGTGCGCATGAACCGGGGGACGTACTGGAGGATTCCGTGTCCGGCGGCGGCCAGGGCGGCGGCCAGGTCGTCCATCTCCTCGGGGGAGGCCTGGCGGCCCGGCACCCGCCGGCCCCGGCTGTCGGAGTCGACGAAGCTGAGCGAGATGCCGTAGGCCCCTTCGGCCAGGCAGGCCGCCGTCAGCTCGGAGATCCGGGCCCGCTCGGCGTCGGTGGCGGGCCGCTCGAAGCTCTCCTCACCCAGCACCGCCATCCGGAGGTTGGAGTGGCCGACCAGGCCGGCCACGTTGCAGCTGGCCCCCGTGGCATTGAAGGTGTCTCGCTGCTCGGCCCACGAGGCCCAGGTGAAGGGCACGGCGGCCAGCACGGTGTCGACCGGGATGTCCTCGATGAAGCAGAACATGTCCACCAGCGACGCCTTGGCCCCCTCCACCACGGGGGCGAAGGAGATGGCGCAGTTGCCGGTGACCACCGTGGTCACGCCGTGCTGAGGCGACGGGTCGAGCGTGCGGTCCCACCACATCGACCCGTCGTAGTGGGTGTGGACGTCGATGAATCCGGGCGCCACCAGGGCCCCCGAGGCGTCGAGCTCGGGCTCGCCCTGGGAGACCAGGCTGGGCCCCACCTCCACGATCACCCCGTCGCGCACCCGCACATCGGCAAGCACCCCGGGCGCCCCCGTGCCGTCGACGACGGTGCCCCCTCGTACCAGCAGCTCACCCATGACGACGCCTCCTCGATCCGATCGACCCAGCATGGCACCGCCCCGCCGGGCGGCGGAAAACCACACAGGAGGTGGCGTTCCGCCGCCGGAAGGCGCCGGGTCAGACCTGGAGGGCGTAGACCGTGGTGGTGCCGCTGCCCTCGTTGCCCACCAGCAGCAGGGGCTGGTTGGTGGGCGAGGCCGAGGCCGGTACGAAATGCACGCCCTCGGGGGCGATGTCGCCTGCCACCGGCACCCAGGCCATGTGGACCGGGGCGGTGGGGTCGGTCACGTCGAACACCATGACGCCCCCGGCCCGCTCAAGGCCGACGAAGGCGTAGGTGCGGCCCTTGTGGGCCCCCACGGCGATGCCCTCGGGCTCGGGGCCCTTGTCGTCGCTGCGGGTGTCGTAGCGGGCGAGCGACCACGGCGCCGGGGGCTGGCCGGCGATGTCCACCCAGTGGGCGCCGTCCTGGGCGAACACCACCGACTCGAACAGCGAGCCGCTGTCCCACACCAGGTGGCCGTCGGCCGTCCACACCGACATCGACCGGCCGCCGAACGAGGCCAGCGACGTGTACCCGGCGGCCCCGGTGGTCGACGGGAAGACGCCGCTCACCTTGAGCCGGCCCAGGTTGGCGTTGTCCCGCAGCGAGGTGACGTTGGCCGCCCCGCCGAAGGCGGCCGGGTCGAGCCCGCCGGGCAGGGCCCGCACCCGCACCTCGTCGGCGAAGCACTCCTGGCCCGCCACCTCGGCGTTGGCCAGCCCGGCGAAGTAGGCCCGGGTGTCGCCCTCGTTCCCCGTGAGCAGGTAGGTGCGGCCTTTCGAGCGCAGCGAGGCGATGGAGTCGGGCATGAACATACCCTTCACCGGCCAGGCCAGGGGGCGGAAGGCGTTGTCGCGGTCGCTGGCGTCGAACACGTCGGTCGGCTGCGAATGGTCCTTCAGTCCCAAGGGGAGCAGGGCCTCGATCTCGGCGTCGTCGAGGTCGATCACGGCCACTGCGTTGTTCTCCTGGAGGGTGACGTAGGCCGTGTCGCCCTCGATGGTGGCGTACTCCGGCTCCATGTCCTCGGCCACGGTGGACCCGGGCCAGGTGGCCACCCGCAGGCCCCTGGCCCGCAGGGCGTCACGCTGGGTGTTGAAGGCGGTGAACGTCACCTGGCGGGCGGTGAGCCGCTGGCCGCCCCCCTTGACGTCGATCACGGTCACCGACCCCTCGGGGTTCTCGGCCAGCGTGGGGTCGGTGGTGGGGGCGCGGTCGGGCCCGGTGACGCAGCGGGGCTCGCCCTCGTTCGACACCACCACCACGTCGCCCTCCTTGCTCCAGGTGACGGCGTCGGGCAGCACGCCGGTGGGCACGGTGGCCCGGATGGCGCCGGTGGCGATGTCGAAGAACACGGCCTTCCCCGGGTCGAGCACGGTGGGCCCGGCCACGGCGGCCACACCCAGGCCCTTGTGGGCGGCCACGCTCTGCACGCCTGAGCCCTGGCCGGCCAGGGGCACGGTGCCGGTGAGCACGGGGGCCGCCGGGTCGGCCAGCGACACGATGTCGATCCGGTTCTCGACGCCGTTGATCACCAGCATCGAGCGGGTGGTGGCGTCGTAGGTGACGATCTCGGCCCCCGTCTCGCCCGAGCCGGAGTTGTAGGAGGCCAGCGGCACCAGGGTGGCGGTGGGCGGGGCCGCCCCGGCCGGTGTGGTGGTCACCGCCCCCACTGCCGCCAGGGCGGTGGCCGCCGCCAGGGCGCGCCGGGTTCGCCGTCTGTTCATCACCATGCTCGTTGCTCCCTCAGATCCCTCAGTCGGCGCCATCCGGGCCGATGGGGGCGCATCCTAGTGATGCAAGGCTTAAGGAACTGGGGGATTCGGTGGGTGGACCGACCCGTGCGGGGTCGGGACGGCCTCAGGGGGTGTTGGCGGCCAGGAAGTCGGCCACGGCCGCCATCGCCGCCTCGTGGTGCTCGGGTTCCTTCCAGTGCTCCACCAGGGTGGCGTTGGGGGCCAGCTCGGCCAGCGTCCGGGAGCTCGACTCGGGGTGGTAGAGGTCGTTGCCCAGCAGCACCAGCAGCGGGGTGGGGCAGGCCCTGGTGTCGGCCTCGTCCGCCGTGAACAGGTACTTGTCGGTGTCGTACATGTTCCGCTTGAACTGCTCCCAGCCGGCGGCGTTGATCTCGGGGTGGGCCCCCCGGATCTCGTCTTCCCAGCTCTCGAACATCTCGAAGAAGGCCTTGATGTTGTCGTCGATCCCGATCGTCTGGAACACCACACCCGACGCCACCCGTTCGGGAGCGGCGGCGGCCAGGGCCATGATGTAGGAGCCGCCGATGCACATGCCGGCCACGTGGAACCGGTCGGCTCCCAGGTGGTCCATGAGGGCCAGCTGGTCGTTGGTGAACGTCTCCCAGCCGTCGGTGGGCGACACCGGGGCCGTCGAGCGCCCGGCGTTACGCTGATCCATGGCGATCACCCGGTAGTGGGGCGACAGGTGCTCGATCGGGTTCCACGGGGTCCGCTCCCAGAACCCGACCGATGACCGCATCCCGCCGGGCGCGATCAGCAGCACGGGGAATCCCTCGCCCTCCTCCTCGTAGTACAGCTTCACGTCACCCTGCTCGAAGAACGGCACCGTCAACCCCCTCGGTCGTGTTGAGGTTGCCCAGTCCACCACATCGAACCCGCCGCGGGCCACGGCGACGGGGCCGGTAGGTTGTGCGGCGTGCGGAGCCGGAGCGAGCTGACCAGGTGGTTGCGGCGGCCCGACGTGCGCCAGCGCGCCGGCCGGGTGCTGCTCGGGGCGGCTGCCGTGGGGGTGGTGGCCTCGCTGCTGGGCACGGTGGCGGCGTGGCTCGTGATCGGCGACGTCGACAGTGCCACCAAAGAGACGCTCGACGTCACCATCCAGTCGCTCGACACCCTCGCCCAGACGATCGACACGGCCGACGCCACCATCACCGCCACGTCGGCCTCCCTCCAAGAGGTGGAGACGACGCTGGGCTCGGTGAGCGCCTCGTTCACCACCGGCGGCACCGCCATCGACAGCGCCGCCGGCCTCACCGGCGCCGCCGAGCCGTCCTTGCGGGACGCAGCCTCCACCCTGCGGGGTCTGGAGACGCTGGCCGGCACGATCGACGCCCTGCTGGCCGTGGCCTCCCGGCTCCCCCTGGCCCCCAGCTACGACCCGGAGAACGGTCTGGCCCCCGGGCTGGGTCGCCTGGCCGGCGACCTGGAGCCCCTGCCCGACCAGCTGGCCAGTACGTCGGCCAGCCTGGGCGAGTTCAGTGGCTCGCTCACCACGCTCCAAGCCGACCTCGACTCCTTGACGGCCTCGATCCACACCGTCAACGAGTCCCTGGCCGGCAGCCAGACCCTGCTCGACGGCTACCGCACCACGGTGGCCGACGCCTCGGCCGCAGCCAAGGCCACCCGGGCCGACTTCCGCCGCGACCACACCCTGCTCCGCCTGGCCATCGTGCTGGCCGGTGTCAACCTGCTGGGGGTGCAGCTAGCCCCGGCCTGGATCGGCCTCCACCTGCTGGCCGAGGAACCGGCGGCGGGAGGAGTGTCGCCGACGCCCAGGAAACGGCGGGGCCGGCGCCGCTAGCCACCGGGGCGCCGAGCCCCCGCAGGTAGCCACCGGAGGTGGCACGGCGGGGTTGGGGCCCCGACGTGGATGGGGGAGGCCGACGGAGGAGGCCGACGGGGGCGCCGAGCCCCCGCAGGTAGCCACCGGAGGTGGCACGGCGGGGTTGGGGCCCCGACGTGGATGGGGGAGGCCGACGGAGGAGGCCGACGGGGGCGCCGAGCCCCCGCAGGACACCGAAGCAGTTAGACGTCGCCCGCCACCACCGTGTAACCAGGAGCGATGGGAGCAGTCCCGTCGGGTGCGGCACCGGCCACCAGCAGCGCGACCACCGCGGTCGGCCAGTCGGTGCGGGCGCGCCGACCGTTCCTGGCGCTGCTCGTGGCGTCGTGCGGGTTCGTCATCGTGCTCGACAGCTTCGCCGCCAACGTCGCCTTCCCCCGACTGCTCGAAGCATTCCCCGACACCCCCCGCTCGCAGCTGGCCTGGGTCACCACCGGCTACTCGATCGCCCTGGCCGCCCTGTTGCTGGTGGCCGGAGCCCTAGGCGACCGCTACGGCCGCCGCACCGTGTTCCTGGTCGGCATGGCCGTCTTCGCCCTGTTCAGCCTGAGCAGCGCCGCCGCCCCCGGGCCGGGCTGGCTGATCGCCAGCCGGGTGGCGCAGGGTTGCGGCGGGGCCCTGATGGTGTCGACCTCGATCGCCTTGGGCATCGCCGAGTACCCGGCCGAGAAGCGGGGCCTGGCCATGGGGTGGATGGGGGTGATGGGCTCGATCGCCTCCCTATTGGGTCCGATCGTGGCCGGCAACATCATCACGATCGGGGGATCGTGGCGCCTGGTCTTCCTGGCCCCGGTGCCGATCGCCCTCGTCACCCTCACGTTCGGGCCCCGGCTGCTGTCGGCCGGGCGCGACGTGAAGGCGGTCCGGGAGCCGATCGACGGGTTCGGTGTGGTACTGGTCGTGGCGGCCTCGGGCCTGCTGACCCTGGGGATCCAGCAGACGGGGCAGTGGGGATGGGCCGACAGCCGGACGGTGGCCGTGCTCAGCTGGTCGGTGGTGCTGTGGATCCTGTTCGGCGTGCAGTGCCGGCTCACCCGGTTCCCCCTGCTGCGGCTGTCGCTGTTCGCCGACCGGCCCTACCTGGTGGCGTCGATCAGCCAGCTCGGCTCCCAGATGGCGATCTTCGCCTTCTTTTTCTGGACCCCGCTGTACCTGGTCAACGTGTGGGGCTGGACGGCGTCGACCGTGGGCTGGATCGTGGCCCTGCCCCTGCTGGTGTCGATGACGTCGACGTTCGTGGGCAAGTACACCGACGTCCACGGGCACCGGGCGGTGCTGGTGATCGGGGGCCTGATCGGCACGGCCGGCAACCTGTGGTGGGCCTTCGCCATGACGGCCACCCCCCGCTTCTGGTCGTTGCTGCCGGGGCTGCTGGCCTTCGGGGTGGCGATCTCGCTGGTGGGGATCACATCGGCGGCGGCCGCCCTCACCCGGATCGAGCCATCGAACCTGGCGGTGGCGAACTCGGCGTTCCAGACCGGGCGCCGGCTGATCCAGACCCTGGGGGTGGCGGTGGTGGTGGCGCTGCTGGGCGACCGGTCCACCGAGTCGGTCGACCGCTTCCGCCTGGTATGGCTGGTGTCGGCCGGGGCCTTCGCCCTCTCGGCCGTGGTCGCCCTCTGGTTTCCCCCGCGGAACCGGACCTCCTAACCTCGGGCCATGACCGAGTTGGGGGACTTCTACGAGCGCTACATCGCCGCGTTCAACGGGCGGGACGACGAGGCCTTCACCGGCTTCTTCCACCCGCCGGTGTCGGTGGTGCACGCCACCCGCTACGACGAGCGGCGGGCGGGGCGGGCCCTGGCCGTGCTCGACAACCTGTCGTCGATGGCGGCCCGACCGCCGCAGTGGTCGCACACCACGGTCGACTCGGTCGTCGAGTTGGCCGACGCCGGCCCGGCGGTCGACGGCTTCACCCCGGCACCGGCGGGTGAGCGTCCCGAGGCCCGGCCCGGCCTGATCACGGTGGTGACCCGGTGGAACCACGACGGCCAGCCCTACCAGCGCATCCGCAGCATGTACCTGCTCACCCGGGAGGACGGACGGCTGGGGATCAAGGTCCTCGTCGAGCTCGACACCACCGACCTGTAGCCCACCCCCCAAACCTGCGAACTGTGGCGCCAGCGCGCAAAATACAGCACCGGGCGCCACAGATCGCAGGGGTTCAGCTGACGAAGCCGGTCCGGTAGGCCCACACCACGGCCTGGGTGCGGTCCCGGGTGGCCGTCTTCATGCAGATCCGCTTGATGTGGGTCTTGACCGTCTCGTGGCCGATCATCAGCCGGGCGGCGATCTCGGCGTTGGACAGCCCGTCGGCCAGGCACCGCAGCACGTCGGCCTCCCGCTCGGTGAGGGGTGACGCCAGGGCGGCGGTGCCGCCCGGGGTCGCGGCCCCGGCCCGGCGGCGGGCCACTTCGGCCAGGAACCGGCGGGTGATGGCGGGGGCGATCAGGGCCTCGCCGGCGGCCACGGTGCGGATGCCGTCCACCAGTTCTTCGGGGGTGGACCGCTTGAGCAGGAAGCCGTCGGCCCCGGCCTCCAGGGCATCGAACACGATCTCGTCGAGGTCGAACGTGGTGAGCACGAGCACCCGGGGCCCAGCCCCATCGCCGCCTGCGGCGGTGCTGCGAGCGGCCGTGATGGTCCGGGTGGCGGCTATGCCGTCGGTGCCGGGCATGCGGACGTCCATCACGATCACGTCGGGCCGCAGGGCGGCGGCCCGGGCCACCGCTTCGGCCCCGTCGGCCGCCTCGCCCACCACAGCCAGATCGGGGTGGACCTCGAGGAGCACCCGGAGACCCTGGCGCACGAGGATGTCGTCGTCGGCCAGGAGGACCCGTATGGGCCCGGAGGCGGGGTCGCTCATGGCCGGGACGGCACCGCGGCGGGCAGGGTGGCCCGCACCACGAACGAGCCCCGGCCGTCGGGCCCGGCGTCGAGCTCGCCCCCTTCCAGCCGGGCCCGCTCCCGCATGTTCACCAGACCCCGCCCGGTCGATCCGGGGGCTCGGGCCGGCTGTCGGGGGCGGCCGTTGTCGACCGGGTTGCGGACCTCGATCGCCACCCGGTCTCCCGCTCCGGTGACGCCCACCTCGATCGTGCCCGGCCGGCCGTGGCGGGCGGCGTTGGTGACCGCCTCCTGCACGATGCGGTAGGCGGCCCGCTCCCCACCGGGGGTGAGGGCCACCGGCTCCCGGACCAGGTCCACCGGGCGCCCGGTGGCCCGGATGCGGTCGCACAGGGTGTCGAGGCCGGCCAGCGACGGGGTGGACCGGTCGGCCAGGGGATCGTCGGTGTCGTCGTCGGCCGTGGTGCGCAGAACCCGCAGCACGCGGTCCAGCTCCATCAGTGCGTCGCGGCCCACGGTCTCGATCTGGCCCAGGGCGTGGCGGGTGAAGTCGGGGCGGTCGTCGAACACGTGGCGGGCCACGCCGGCCTGCATGACCATCACGTTGACGGCGTGGCCCAGGGCGTCGTGAAGCTCCCGGGCCAGGCGGGCCCGCTCCTGGAGGACGGTGTGCTCCCGCTGGGCCGCCTCCTGGGCGGCCGACAGCACGAGCTGGGCCCGGTCGGCGTCGGCCAGGGCCCGGCGGGTGCGGGTGAACTCGCCCCCCATCACCGACAAGGCGAACAGGATGCTGACGCCCACGATCGAGTCGGCGTCCACCGACGCCCGGTCGGCCAGGGCCCACACCACCACGGTGACGAACACCAGCGCCACGGCGGCGGCCCGGCGCCGGCGGCTGGCCTCGGTGGCCAGCACCGAGTAGAGCGCCAGCCAGGCCGGGTACTGGACGCCGCCCACGGCGTGGCCGGCCACCGAGTTCGCCGTCACCAGCACGCTGCCCGCCACCAGGCAGGCCATGGGCCACGCCCGCCACCACAGCACGGTGACCCCGGCCGCCACGGCGAAGGCGACGGCCCCGGGGCCCCGCACGTGGGTCCCGTCGGACGGGGCGAACAGGGCGACGGTCACGGAGCCGGCGAGCAGGGCGGCAGCCAGCAGCCAGTCGACCGTGGTCGGCCAACGACCCGGCCAGCGGGTGAGGGCGGTTCGCTGCTGTCCGGTGTCGGCCACCGTGGTCACGCTCGGAGTATGCCTGCTGGCCCGGCGGCGGTCATCCCTCGCCCGAGGTACCCGGTGCGGGGGAGCCGGGTCCCGCCCGGGGGTGTCGACCCTGGCCGGCCACCGTCGCACGATCGGCCCATGCCGTCTCACACCACCCTGCCCACCCCACCGTTCCCCTCCGCCGGCTCCCTCCGGACCCGTTCCCAGCCCCCTCCACCGATCTCGGTGCGTGGGGCGCCACCGGCGGCGCCCTCTGCAACCAGATCCTGGGCACCCACCCATCCGGTGCGGCAGCTGTCGGGCTGGGGGATCGTGGGCGTGTGGGCGGCGGCGGCGCTGCCGATGGCCGCCGGGTCGTGGCTGATCGCTCCCCGGCTGGCCGACCAACTGGAGCCGCTGGGCCTGGTCAAGGCCCTGGTGCTGACGCTCACCTCCGGCCTGATCTGGCAGTTCGTGCTGGTCATGGCGCTGGTGCGCCGGGAGCAGGGGACGCTGCGGTGGTCGGCTGTCGCCCCCGCCCTGTGGCTCCAGGCACCGCGCAGCCCGGCCACCGGCCGCACCGGCGGCCGCCTGTGGCTGCTGACCATCCCGTTCCTCCTCGCCTTCGCCGTGGAGAGCCTGGCGTTGCCGGGCTTGCCGGTGCCCGACAGCCGCAACCTCGACCTCGTGCTCGCCACCAGCCAGGCCCGAGCCTGGCTGGACGGCAACTGGGGCTGGTACGCCGTGGTGCTCGTCATGGTCGTGTTCAACACCGTGCTGGGCGAGGAGCTCCTGTTCCGGGGCTACTTGCTGCCCCGCATGCAACGCCGCTTCGGGCGGTGGGCGTGGCTGGCCAACGGCGTGGCGTTCGCCGCCTACCATCTGCACGTGCCGTGGGTGATCCCGACCGCTCTGCTCGACAGCGTGGCGTTGGCCTACCCGAGCCATCGCTACCGCAGCGCCTGGTTCGGCATCATCGTCCACAGCAGCCAGTCGGTGTTCTTCGCCCTCGTCTTCCTCTTCCTGGTTCTGGGGCGGGCATGAGGGATATCGCCATGACCGACATCTCGACCACCCCCGTCAGCTCCTCCCGACCGGAGGCCACCGCCCCCGCTCCCATCGACGGCGAGCGGAGCCGTGCCGGCTACATCGTGTTCGCCCTGGCCTGCGTGGCGGTGGCGGTGTTCGCTCCGCTGCCCTACCTGACCCAGTCGATGGCCGACCTGGCCGAGGCCAACGTCGGCCTGGGCGCCCACTACGCCAAGCAGCCGTCGGCCATCCAGCTGGCCCTCATCGTCCACGGCACGGCGTCGGGCCTGGCCCTGGGCCTCACCCCGCTCCAGTGGGCGGCCGGCGTGCGCCGCCGGTGGCCCGCCTTCCACCGCCTCACCGGCCGGATCCTGGCCGCCGCCATCGTGGTGGGGGCGGCCACCGGGCTGGTGGTGGCCCAGGTCAGCTACGCCGGGCTGTCGGGAACGATCGGCTTCTCCCTCCTGTCGGTCATTTGGACCTGGTGCTGCTTCCGCTCGGTGGCCACCATCCGGGCCGGCGACCGGGCCGGCCACCGCCGCTGGGTGACCCGCACGTCGGCCCTCACGTTCGCCGCCGTCACCCTGCGGGTGGCGACCGGAGCGTCGGTGGTGGTCCTCACCGCCGCCACCGACCTGGGGGCCCAGGCCGCCTTCGACCGGGCCTACGTGGTGATGCCGTTCTTCAGCTGGATGTTCAACCTGGCCGTGGTGGAGTGGGGCCTCCGTCGGCGCCGATGACCATCGGCTCGGCTGTTGGCCGGTGCGCCTGCGGGGTAAGCCCCCCTCGCCCCGACAGGCGGGTGCCGCCCTGGAAGGGACGAACTGATGGCCATCACCGACAGCCCAAGCTTCAACGCCGAGACCCGCACCGTGAGCGTGGGGAACGGCCGGATCGACCTGCGGGTGCAGGTGAAGGGAACCGGGAGCCCGATCATCTACCTCCACCCCGGTAGCGGCATGGCGTGGGACCCGTTCCTCGACGGGTTGGCCGCCGACCACACGATCTACGCCCCCGAGTTGCCCGGCACCAGCGAGGGCGACCCCGACGCCATCCACCAGATCGACGACGTGTTCGACCTGGTGCTGGTGTACGAGGAGGCGGTGCGGGCGCTGGGTATCGAGGGCGCGGTGGTGATCGGCCAGTCGTTCGGGGGGATGCTGGCCGCGGAGCTGGCGGCGTGGTTCCCCGCCCTGTTCAGCCGGGTGGTGCTGCTCGACCCGGCCGGCCTGTGGTTCCCGGCGTTCCACTACTCGCTCGACGTCCTGATGGCGGGGCCGCCCGAGGGCATCCCCGGCGCGTTGTTCTACAACCCCACCAGCCGCGCCGCCTGGGCCCTGTTCGCCGCGCCGGCCGACCCGACGGCGGCGGTCGACAGCGCCGTCCAGCTGGTGTGGAACATCGGCTGCTGCGCCAAGTTCGTGTGGCCCATCCCCGACC
>CADEDH010000026.1:9196-58570 GCA_902826025.1 uncultured Actinomycetes bacterium | reverse complement strand
CAGCTGGTGTGGAACATCGGCTGCTGCGCCAAGTTCGTGTGGCCCATCCCCGACCGGGGCCTGGAAAAGCGCCTGCACCGGGTGTCGGCCCCCACGCTGGTGGTGTGGGGCGAGAACGACCGGCTGATCCCGGTGGCCTACGCCCACGAGTTCGGCCGCCGCATCGCCGGCAGCCGGGTGGTGATCGTCCCTCAGTGCGGCCACATCCCCCAGGTCGAGCAGTGTGACATCACCACCGCCGCCGTCCGGGAGTTCCTGGCGGCCGACTCGAACCGCGCCACGAAAACCGCGCCCCGCCGGCGAACTGCGTCACGAAACCTCCGAAAAGCGTAGACAACGTGACGCAGAACGGCCCCGTGACGCGATTCCGTCGCGCAGTTCGGGTCAGGTGGGGCGGAGGAGGGTGCCGGGGCGGGCGCCGGTGTCGGTGTCGTCGGCCACCACGACCTGGCCGGCCACGACCGTGGCCCGGTAGCCGACGGCGTCCTGCACCAGGCGGCGGCCGCCGCCGGGCAGGTCGTAGACCATCCGGGGGGCCTTGAGGGCCAGGCGGTCGACGTCGATCACGTTGAGGTCGGCCACCGCCCCTGGCACCAGGCGACCCCGGCCGGCCAGGCCGAAGAAGTCGGCCGGCACGCTGGTGAGGCGGCGGATCACCTCGGTCTGGTCGATGCGGGGGCCGAGCGTGCGGTCCCGGGCCCAGTACGACAGCAGGTGGGTGGTGGCGCTGGCGTCGCAGATGGCGGTGCAGTGGGCCCCGGCGTCGCCCAGGCCCCACAGCGAGTGCTCGAACCCCAGCATCTCGGCCGCCGGGCCCAGGTGGCCTTCGGCGTAGTTGCCGCTGCACACGAGGATCGCCCCGCGCCCGTCGCGCTCGCTCATCAGCTCGTAGCACAGGGCCCGCTCGTCGATCCCCGACGAGTGAGCCAGGGCGGCCACCGACATGTCCGGTGTCGGCTCGTAGTCGGGCACGTCGGCCATGGGGAACATCAGCTCCGGCCCCGTGCGGTAGGGGTGCTCGGCCTCGATGGCGGCGATCTCGGCCAGGATGGCGGCCCGGCGCTCGGGCCGGGCCAGCTCGGCCAGCCGGTCGGCCAGCGGGAGCCCGGCGATGGCGGCGTAGCTGGGGGCCCGGGTGAAGCGGTGGAACGTCGAGTCCCAGGTGACCACCACCCCGGTGGGGCGGCCCAGCACCTGGGGCCGGATGTCGATCCCGGAGGCCTGGGCCTCGGCCGCCAGCTCCAGCAGCTGGCGCCACCCCTGGGGGAACCGGTTGGTCTGCTTCACGGTGAACGTGATCCGGATGCCGTGCCGCTGGGCCAGGGCGATCAGCTGGCGGATCTCGGCCACCGCCGTGGGGAACTGGTTGAACTCCGGCGCCACCTGCAGCACGCCCCGTGCGGGCCCGGTACCGGCCCGAGCCAACGCCGAGGCGATGACGTCGAGCTCGGCCTCGGCCGCCGAGCCCGACGGGGCCCGCACCCCAGCCCGGGTCTTCTGGTTCCACAGTTTGGTGGTGCCAACGCCCATGGCCCCGGCGTCGAGGGCCTCGGTGACGAGCGCCGACATGGCGGCCAGGTCGGCCGGCGTGGCCTCCTCGCCGGCGATCGCCCGCTCGCCCATCACGTACACCCGTAGGCAGGAGTGGGGGAGCAGCCCGCCCACGTGCATGTCGAACCGGCGGGCCCCCACGGTGGCCAGGTACTCGGGGTACGTCTCCCACGTCCAGCCCAGGGCCTGGTGGAGCAGATCGGCCGGCACGTCCTCCACCCCCTCCATGAGGTCGACGACGAAGCCCCGGTCGGCCGGGCGGCAGGGGGCGAACCCCACCCCGCAGTTGCCGAACACGGTGGCCGTGATCCCGTGGCCCGAGCTGGGGGCCAGCCGGCTCTCCCAGGTGACGTTGGCGTCGAAGTGGGAGTGGATGTCGACGAACCCGGGGGTGACGAGCAGCCCGGCAGCATCGAGCACCCGGGCACCGTCCACCGGCCCCACGGCGCCGACCTCGGCGATCCGCCCGTCGGCGCCCACCGCCACATCGGCCGGGCGGGCGCCCGAGCCAGTGCCGTCGTCCACCAGCCCGCCCCGCACCACCAGATCGATACCGCTCATGTCATTCCCCCCGGTTGTGGGAGTCGGCCAGGAACCGGTCCACCAGCTCGTCGCCGCGGGCCCGGGTGGGCCCCGAGTACAGCCGGTGCGACATCAGCCGGTTGAGGGTGGTCGACCCCAGGTAGTTGCGTTCGTACAGCTCGTTGCGGCTGCCGAAGGTGGAGCCGACGAAGTCCCACGCCAGCTTGAACACCGCGGCCCGCTCCTCACCGGTGACGCCCTTGGCCCCCGGCAGGTAGGTGTCGATCAGGGCCGCCACCCGCTCGTCGTCGAGCTGGCCCCGGCTGGGGGCGGCCAGCATCTTGCCCCCGCCCACCTCCTTGAAGATGTCCGACACCCGCACGAACCAGGCCGGCAACAGCGACCGCATGGGGTGCATGTAGCGGGGGTTGGGGGTGACGTTGCCGTCTTCCCAGGTGACCGCCTCGGCGATGGCGGCCACCAGCGCCGCCCGGGCCGTCTCGGCGTAGGTCTGGATCTCGCCCAGCTGCACCACGGTGGCGTCGCTGGTGTCGTTGACCACATCGGCCATGCGAGCGGCCAGGGCGTAGGCGAACTCCAGCTTGGTGATGGCCCGCAGCGTGGTCTGCTGCATGATGTTGGCCCACCACGGGCTGTTGAACATCACGGCGTTGTAGACCTCGGGCTTCGAGTCGATCCACACGTCGCGCTTGGGGATCTCCACGTGGTCGAAGATGCAGTAGGCGTCCTGCTCGTCGTACTTGGTGGAGAACGGGGCGTCGAACGGGGGCGCCACCCGGCTGCCCGAGTCGCGGCACAGGAACAGCAGGCCGGGGGCGTCGAGTCGCACGGTGAAGGCCAGCGAGTACTCGGGCGGGGTGTCGGGAGGCAGGGGGCGACCAGGGTAGATGGCGCTCTCGTCGGCGAAGGGGGCGAGGGTGGCCAGCGTGCGGCCGCCGCACACGATGATCGAGTCGGCCGTCTCGTCCACCTTGTGCAGCGGCACCACCGGATGGTCGCCGAAGGTGTAGTCGGTGGCCTTGTCGATCGACGGGTTGACGATGGTGTGGGTGAGCGACACGTCGTCGCGCCGCAGGCGGCGCTGGAAGGCCACCAGGTTCTCGTAGCCCTCGTCGTTCATCCCGTCGGGCCCGGCCCAACGGTGGCGGTCCTGGGCGAACCCGGCGAAGGTGACGTTCATGTAGTCGGGCGTGCGGCCCATCGTGCCCATGCTCAGCTCGGCGATCCGGGTGAGGGCGGCGCCCCGGCGGTGGAGGTCGTCGGTGGAAGTGGGCAGGAGGTGGCTGAGGCTGATGGGCTCGCCCGTCTCGGGGTCGGGCATCAGCAGCTCGTCGGGATGCCGATGATGCAGGTCGTAGTAGTCGGCGATGGCCTGGGCCCCGCCGGCCAACATCGGGTGGTCGACCACCGAGTCGACCTTCTCCGACCCCAACCACAGGTCCCGACTGGTCTCCCGGAGGCCCTTCAGGTACTCGTCACCGGTGCGGGCGGGCATGTGGTCTCCTCGTCGTGGCGGGGGGCCGGGGCTGGCCCCCACCATCATCCCGGGCGGGAGGGCCGGCTGTCGACCGCCTCCCGGTGCTCGGTACGGTGAGCCGATGCCCTTCACCCCGATCGTCGGCACGCTGGCCTACCTGTGGGACGTCGCCGCCGACCGGGTGCTGCTGGTGCGACGCAACGCCCGCCCCGACGACGACCACTTCGGCAAGGTGAACGGGCTGGGTGGGAAGCTGGAGGCCGACGAGAGCGTCGCCGCCGGCATCCGCCGGGAGATCCACGAGGAGACCGGTGTCGAGCTGACGGCGCTGGCCCTGCGGGGAACGGTCACCTGGACCAACTTCGGGCCCAAGCGGGAGGAGTGGCTGGGCTTCGTGTTCCTCTCCACCGGCTGGCGGGGCGACCCGCCGGCGGCCAACGCCGAGGGGACGCTGGAGTGGGTACCCAGGGAGCGGCTGCTCGCCGCCTGCAGCCACGACGAGGCCGAGCGGGCGGCGGCCGACCTGCCCATGTGGCCCGGCGACCGGTGGTTCGTGCCCCTCGTGTTCGACGACGATCCCCGGCCCTTCCACGGCACCATGCCGTACGACGGCGATCAGCCCCTCTCGTGGGACTACGAACGGCTGTAGCGCGGGGCGGCCCGGGGCCACGATCCGGCCGATCCCGGCGGCGGTCCTCCCCGGCCCTGTCGGCCCTCCGGAAATTCGCTCCTCCGGCTAAGCACTTGGCGGCCGTCGTGACTTGGCGTGGTCATGCGACGACTTCTCCAGGCACGGCTCCTCGCGGCGGCGGTGGGCCTGCTCGCTTCCGCTGCCGTCGGGGCCTCGGTGGCCGGGCCGGCGGCCGCCCACGGCTCGACCCAGCGGCCGCCATCGCGCTACTACTCCTGCCGCTTCGAGAACCCGGCCAACCCGATGTGCGCCGCCGCCTGGTCGGCCAACGCCCAGGCCCTGTACGACTGGATGGAGGTGAACGTCGGCGATGCCGATGGGCACCACCAGGAGCTGATACCCGACGGCCGGCTGTGCAGCGCCAACCGCAGCAAGTACGCGGCGTTCGATGCTCCCGGCAACTGGCCGGTCGCCAACCTCCAGCCCAACGGGTCGGGCCTGGTCGACATCGTCTACACCAGCACGGCGCCCCATGCCACGGCCTACTACCGCTTCTATCTCACCCGGGACGGCTTCGACGCCCGCTCGGACAGCCTGTCTTGGGGTGATCTGGAGCTGATGTACGACTCCGGACCGCTGGCGGCCTCGCCCGAGCCGCGCTTCCAGGTCCCGTTGCCCACACGGTCGACCCCGGCCATCCTCTACGTCATCTGGCAACGTAACGACAGCAGCGAGGCGTTCTATGCCTGCAGCGACGTGACCGTCGGCGCCACCTCAGTGCCCGCCGCCGCCGGGCCACCGGTCACCGCCGCCGGCGGGCCGACGACCGTCGCCTCGCCGGTCACGGTCACGGTCGCCTCGCCCGCTCTGCCGCCCGCCGCTGTCGGGCGCACCCCGGCCGCTCCACCCACACCTGCCACCTCGGCCCCCTCGCCGGCTGTCAGCGCCACCGTCTCCCCGGCGGTCGAGCTGGCGCAGGCCCCGTCCGCCACCGCCGAATCGCCCCCGGCGGTGACGGAACCATCCGCGGCTACGGCGCCGCCCGCAATGGCGGCGCCGTCCGCGGTGGTATCGGCCACCAGTGTCCCGGAGGTGTCGGCCACCGCGGCCGCCCCCGACGGGGCCGTGGCGGCCGAGCCGTCGGGCAGCTCGAGTGCGCTGCTGTGGACGGTGACCGCGATCCTGACCGTCGCCGGCCTCGTCGGCCTGACCTGCCTGTTGGCGCCTCCGGTCCGCCCGGTGCCGGCGTGGATTCGAGCGCAGCGGCCCGACCGCCGCCACCGTCGGGCCCGGACCATCGGGTGACGGTCACCCCACCCCCTGACCCGGTGGGGGGCACCGACTCCCACCCCCTTGTTCCGCCCGCCACCCCTGCCATGATCGACGACGGACCCGACCTGAACTTCGAGCGCTGGTATCGCCGTGAGCACCCCCGCGTGCTCACGGCGTTGGCCGTGGCCGGGGGCGACAGCGAGATCGCCCGCGAGGCGACCGACGAGGCTTTCGTCCGGGCCTTCGAACGCTGGTCCAAGGTGAGGCGCATGGAGTCGCCCGGCGGTTGGCTCTACCGCGTGGCGCTCAACGAGCTGCGGCGCCGCTACCGGCGCCGGGCCCTCGAGCGGGAGCTTCTGAGACGCCGTCAGCCCGACCAGACGATGCTCGAACCTCCCCCGGTGGCCGATTCCCGGGTGTGGGAGGCGGTACGGGTGCTCCCGCGCCGTCAGCGGTCGGCGATCGCCTTGCGCTACGTGCTGGACCTGACGGAGCGGGAGGTGGCGACCACGATGGGCATCAGCCGCGGCGCGGCGTCAGCCACGCTGGCGTCGGCCCGCCGGAGCCTGCAGAGCGCGCTGGGGGACGACATCACAGCCGGCGGGAGCGACCCAGCCGGGGACCCCGGCGGAGACAGGGAGGACGCAGTGATGCACTGGACCCAGAAGAACCCGGCGGCGGTCGATGGCTGACCTCCGCCAGGCCCTTCAACCGTACGCACCGGCTTCGCCGCTCCCGGTGGCCGAGATTGCCGCCCGGGCCGGCCGGCGTCGGCGCCGCCGGCTCCTACAGACCACGGGGTTGGCGGCGGCGGCCCTGGGCGGCGCCGCCCTCGTCGTCACCAGCCTGACGGTCACGACCGACGACAGGCTCGCCACCGACGGTTCGCTGGCGGCGGTGGCCGACGGGTCGCCCGCTCCGCACGGGGTCGCGATTCCGTCGACCGCCGGCCTCGATTCTGGGATCGACGTCGTCACTACGGCGGCGGGCGCCCCGACCGGCTCCACCGAGATCGATCCGGGCGTGAGCCGGCCCGGGCCGTCGGGTTCGGAGTCGCCGTTGGTGACACCGACGGGACCCGATACGACGTCGGCTGCTGCGCCCGGCGAGCGCCCGGACCCGTCGGTGACGGTGGCTGAGGTTGCGCCGGGCATCGGCGTCACCACCAAGACCACGTCGAGCTGGCCCGGCGGCTTCTGCCTGCAGGTCGATCTGGCCAACACCACCGACCGCCCGATCCTCTGGCAGGTCACCCTCGACCTGCCCGGGACGATCGACACGATCTGGAGCGCCGTGCCCCAACCGGCCGGCGCCGGCGCCGTGACCTTCCGGGGCGAGGCCGGCTACAACGAGAGCCTGGGCGGCCGGGCGGCGACCACGTTTGGGATGTGCCTCATCACCGGAGGATGACCGGGCGGCGGCCGGCGCACTAGCGTCGCGGTCAACCGCCGGCCCGTTCCCGGGCTGGCCCCGAACAAGGTAAGGGGTGCGCACGATGGCCGAGTCCGCCGTGGTGAGTTCGCAACTGATCGACATCGGGGCCATGGGCTGGGCCGACCTGTTGCCCGGGGTGCAGGCCAAGCGGGTGTGGGCCGATTCCGACACGAACCGGGTGGCCATGTTCATCCGCTTCGCCCCCGACACGTCCCTGCCCCGCCACGTGCACGACGGCGACGAGTTGGTCTATGTGCTCGAAGGCGTGCTGGCCGACGACCACGGGGCGATCACGGCCGGCAACGTCGGCTACCGGCCGAACGGCTGCCTCCACACGGTGCGCAGCCCCACCGGGGCCACCGTGTTCGCCGTGATAAGCGGTTCGATCAACCCCAAGGGGGCCGACGACGGCGGCGGCCCACCGTCCCAGGTGTTCGACCTGGCCACCATGCCGTGGGCCGACACCCGCCCCGGCCTGAAGCAGAAGGCGTTCTGGCGCGATGAGGCCGCCGGGCGATCGGTGTCGTTCACCCGGTTCGACCCGGGAGCCGAGCTGCCGGCCCACCGTCACGTTGGCGACGAGTTGGTGTTCGTGATCGAGGGCACGGTGGAGGACGAGGCCGGTGCCCTGCGCCCGGGCGTGGTCGGCTACCGGCCCGACGGGTGCCAGCACACCGTCCGCACCCCCAACGGGGCCACCGTGCTGGGGTTCCTGTGGGGTGGGGTGACCCCGCTGTGACCGGGTCGGCCGCCCGCCTCGTGGTGCTGGTGCACGGCGCCTTCCACGGCGCCTGGTGTTGGGCCGGGCTCCAGGCCGAGCTCGACCGGCGGGGCGTCCCGTCGTTCGCCGTCGACCTGCCGGGCCACGGCGTGTCCACCGAACCCCTCACCGACCTCCACGGCGACGCCGACGCCCTGAGCCGGGTGCTGGAACGGCTGGGCACCGACGACGTGGTGCTCGTTGGCCACTCCTACGGCGGCGCCGTGATCAGCCAGGCCGACCTCGGGGGCCGGGTGAGCCGCCTCGTGTACCTGGCCGCCCTGGTGCCCGACGAAGGCGACGACCCGGCCGGCGTGATGGCCGCCTTCCCGTCTCCACCCAAACCGGCCCCGCCCGCCCGGTCCTCCGGCTCTGGTTCGGGCGGCGGCGCCTTCTTCGTCCGTCAACCCGATGGCACCCTGGCCGCCGATCAGGCCAAAGGGCCCGGGATCTTCTACAACACCTGCACCCCGGCGCAGACGGCGGCCGCCCTGGCCCGGCTTTGCCCCCAGCGGGCGGCCACGTTCAAGCAACCGCTGACCCGGGCCAACTGGCGGTCGGTGCCGTCGACCTACATCACGTGCCTCCAGGACCGAGCGGTGCCCCCGGCCGCCCAGGACCAGCAGGCCGAGCGGTGCAGCGAGGTGGTGTCGATCGACGCCGACCACTCGCCGTTCCTGTGCGCCCCCGCCACGCTGGCCGACCTCCTCGTCCCCCTCACCCAGCGAAAGTAGGAGCCTGAGCCGCGCTCAGCGCGGCTCATGCTCCTACTTTGGGTCTGGATCAGCGGCGGGCGGGTTCGCTGCCCAGGGCGCCGCAGGCCCGGAGCTGGGCCAGCCTCGTGTCGTCGTAGCCCAGCACGTCGCGCAGGATCTGCTCGGTGTGCTGACCCAGGGCCGGGATGTGGTGGGGATCGGGCGGGGTGCGGCTCAGCTCGATCCGACTCCGCTCCACCATCCGATCGGGCTGACCCTCGTGGACCACCGGTACCGTGTGCCGGCGGTGCTCGAGCTGGGGGTCGGGTGCGTCCATGTGGCTGTGGACCACGGCGTGGGCCGGCACCGATCGGACCTGGAGGGCCACCTCGGCGTCGGTGGGCGGGCGGCCGGCGGTCCAGTCCGAGATGGCGGCGTCGATCTCGCCCTGCCGGGCCCGGCGGCCCTCGGCCGTGGCCAACGCCGGATCGGCGCCCAGGTCGTCCCGGCCGATGACGGCGGCCAACGCCCGCCAGTCGTCGGTCGACCGAACGGCCACCGCCACCCACTCGTTGTCGCCGGCCGACGGGTACACGCCGTGGGGGCACAGCTCCGGGTCGTCGTTGCCCAGACGGTCCCATGGGTTGCCGGTGAGTTGGTGGTCGAGGATGGCCGGGGTCATGTAGTGGAGCGACGCCTCGATCTGACTCTGGTCGAGGTAGGTGCCCTCGCCCGTTCGGTCGCGGTGCTCGACGGCGGCCAGGATGGCGGCCACCGAGATGCGGGGGGCGCAGGCGTCGGTGTAGGCCCCGTAGGGTCCGGCCGGGGGCTGGTCGGCCCAGCCGGTGGGCTGCACCATCCCGCCGATGGCGGCCCCCATCGTCCCGTACCCGGCGACCAGCGCGTAGGGCCCGGTCTGGCCGAACAGGCAGGAACTGATCATGATGAGGTCGGGCTTGAGCTGGCGCAGGGAGGCGTGATCGAGGCCCCAGGCGGCCATGGCCTTGGGGGAGAACGACTCCGTGACCACGTCGGCCCACCGCACCAGGTCCCGGATCACGTCCCGGGCCTCGGCCACGTTGGGGTCGAGGGTGACGCTGAGCTTGCCGGCGTTGATGCTGCCGAACGCGAACGACGTCTCCCGACCCGCCTTGCCCCCGAAGTACGGAGGCAGCAGGCGCACCGTGTCGATCCGGCCTGCGTTCTCCACCCGCACCACGGTCGCCCCGTACTGGGCCAGCACCCCGGTGGATGTGGGCCCGGCCATGATCCACATCATGTCCAGCACCTTGAGTCCCTGGAGGGGGAGAGGTGAGGCCGACGATGCCGGCGGCGAAGCGCCAGCCGTGGAAGATGCCGGCCGGGGTGTGAGGTCGGCCAGGATCTCGGCCGTGTGCTGGCCCGGAGCGGGGGCGGGGCCGGCGGGGGTGGGCGAGGCACCCACCACCAGATGGGCCGGGAGGTCGACCTCACGGCCGTCGGGCAGGGTCTCCCGCCGCCAGAAGCCGCGGGCATCGAGCTGGGGGCTGTGCAGCAGATCGCCGATGGTCGCCACCGGCACCAGCAGCAGGCGCCGGTCGAGCGCCGCAGCCATCAGGTCGGCCTTGGTGTGGGAGGCGATGAACGCCCCGATCGAGTCGGACAGGCGTTGGAGGTCGGTGTTGGTGATGTCGCCGGCCCGGATCGACTTCACGTTGGCCCGCCAGTCCGTGGCCACCAGGTCGGGGTCGATCGCTCCTTCCTCCGCCATCCAGGTCAGCAGCCGGGTGAGGAACGGCATGTTGCCGGCGTCGAGGGCCACGGTGAGCGACACGAACCCGTCGGCGCAGGGCCACACGAATGGGAACTCCACGCCCACCATGCGGAACCCGCTGCCGGTGCGCTCCAGCCGGTTGTGGCCCACCTCGGCTGCCGGCACGGTGAAGAAGGCGGTGAGGTTCTTGGCCCGCTGGGCCGATACGTCCACCCGCTGGCCCCGGCCCGAGTGCCGGGCCTCGGCCAGGGCGATGAGGGTGCCGCCGGCCGCCTCGGCGCCGGCGTGGGCGTAGGCGGTGATGGCCGCGGTGCGCAGCGGGGGCCGGTCGAGCGGGCCGGCCAGGTCCATCGCTCCCGACGCGGCCTGCACGATGAGGTCGGTGGCGGCGTAGCCGGCCTTGGGGCCGTCGGGGCCGAAGGCCGTGATCGACGTCCACACCAGGCGGGGGTTGACGGCGCTGAGATCGTCGTAGCCCAGGCCCCGGGCCTCCCACGTGCCGGGATCGGCCGATTCGATCAAGGCGTCGGCCGAAGCGACCAACTCGTGGAACCGGGCCCGGTCGGCCGGGCTGTCCAGGTCGAGGGTCACGCTGCGGGTGCCCCGGGTGTAGGCCAGGCGGGTGGTGGACCGGGGCTCGGCCGCCGCCGACGGCGGCTCCACCTGGATCACGTCCGCTCCCAGCTGGGCCAGGATGTGGCCGCACAGCAGCCCCCGGTCGTCGGACAGGTCGAGCACCCGGTAGTGCGACAGCATGATGGCCGGTCCCCCTCGGACAGAAGCGGTCCACGACCCCCTCGGGACCGCCCACCGGAGAGCCTAGATCGCCCCCACCGCCCTGGCGATCCCTGCCGCCGACAGTGGGCTCGGCACCGCTGGCCGAGGCCTCGCCCCCGGCGCCGTGCACTACGATCGGAGCCGTCGATCGGGCCGTCGATTCGGGACGGCGGTGGAGGTGAGGCGTGAGCGAGCCAGGTGGACCCTACGGCACCCCGCCGCCCTACAACCCGCCCCCGGGGTACAGTCCGCCCCCCAGCTACAACCCGCCCCCAGGGTACAGTCCGCCCCCGGGGTACGGGGCGCCGGTACCGCCCCAGTCGGGACCCTGGGCCTCGCCGTCGCCTGTCCAACCCGGCTATCAGGCGCCCACCAGCCCGCCCGCCTACGGCTATGAGTACGGCTACGCCGGGCCCCAGCAGCCGCAGTGGGCAGCTCCGCCGATGCCGGTCAGGAAGACCACCAACCGGTGGCTTCTCGGGGTCACGCTGGTGGTGATGCTGATCGAGGTGATCGCCTCCTTCGCCCGGGGTGCGGCCGAAGAGCCCGACGATGCCGCCTACATCGTCGGCTACACGCTGGCCGGACCGATCTTCGCCGCCCTCGTGGCCCTGCCGGCCTGCCTGTTCGCCCGTCCCCGCCGGATCAGCAACCTGGCGCTCGGGCTGGCCCTCGCCCTGCTCCTGTTGTTCCTGCTGGGCAGCGTCACGCCCGACAGCACCTCCTGACGTCGCGCGTCAGAACAGCTCTATGTCGCCCGCCGCCAGGTCCTCCTGCACAGCGGGGCGGCGGGGAGCGGCCGCGAGGAGCTCATCGGCCGCCGCCTCGATCGCCCGGCGGGCCTCGGCGATCGTGAAGGGCTCGGCCCGCTGCAGTTCGGAGGGCACGAGCTCGAGCACACCCCGCAGTTGGCCTACCCTGGTGTCGGCGTGCTCGGCAACCTGGCGCACGATGTCCTCGAACTGGAGGCTGCGGATGGCTTCGGCGGTGGCGGCGCCCAGCCGTTGGGCCAGCTGAGCGGCCTGAGCCGCCTGCCCGTTGAGGCACTCTTCGAGGGAGCGGAGGTTTCCGGTCATCTTGGCCATGTCGGCCTGGCCCGACTCGAGCACCTCGGTGTCACGCGAAGCGGCCGAGTTGACCACGTCCCGGGTGCGCTGGATGGTGCGCCGGGTGTCCTCGATCTGGGCCCGGATCAGCGCATTCGACTCGTTGGAGCTGACCGACAGGTGGCGGACCTCGTCGGCCACCACGGCGAAACCCCGGCCCGCCTCTCCGGCCCGGGCCGCCTCGATGGTGGCGTTGAGGGCCAGCTGCTTGGTCTGGTTGGCGATGTCGTTGACGCCGGCCAGCATGCCTAGGATCTTGTCCATCTGGCCCGACATCTCGTCGATCATGGCCACCATCTCGATGCTCTGCTTGCGGGACGTGGCGCTGAGGTCGACGAAGCCGGCGAGGAGATCGGCCGTGCCCCGGACGAACGTGCCGATCGTGGCCTGGCCACTGCCCCCGGCTCCGACCGACAAGGCGCTGACCATGTCGTCGATCAGTTCCCGCTGGGCGGCGTTATCGCTGTGGATCGAGGCGAACGCCGCCTCGAGCGAGCGCACGGCGTCGGACACGAGCAGCCGGATCTGCTCCAACTCGCTCTGCACGTCGCGAGCAGCAGACGGGAGGGTGCCGGCCAGGCTGTCGCCGATCTGGTTGACCTCGGCGAACCCTGCGGCGTAGTGGCGGCGGTGGGGCGAGCGCCCGTCGGCCCGCGCGCTCAGCACCACCAGCACGAGCAGTACGAGCGCGCCGAGGGTCAGCCACAGGCGGCTCGGCCCCCACACGGAGAGCGCCACCACGGCGGCGCTGGCGCCAACGGTGAGCCGACCGAGGAGGGTCGGCGGTGCACCGAACGCTGTCGAGCGGGTGGTTGTGGCCTCTTGATCTGTCATCCCTGCTCCGCCCCGGTCAGCCGGTGGCCAGCTCCAGAGCCCGTTTGGCGATCTTCGACAGGGGGAGGACCTCTTTGGCCGCCCCCAGCTTCACCGCCTCGCCCGGCATGCCCCAGACCACGCTGGTGGCCTCGTCCTGGGCGATCGTGGGGGCGCCGGCGTCGAGGATCTGGCGCATCCCCTTCGCCCCGTCAGCTCCCATGCCGGTGAGCAGCACTGCCACCGCGTTCACGCCCACCTGTTGGGCCACCGACTCGAACAGCACGTCGACCGACGGCTTGTGCCGGTTCACCGGATCGCCGTTGTCGAGCTTGCAGATGAAGCGGGCGCCGTCCCGCTTCACCCGGAGATGGCGGTTGCCGGGGGCCACGTAGGCGTGGCCGGGGAGGATCTGTTGGCCGTCGGTGGCCTCGCACACCCGCATGGCCGAGTACCGGTCGAGCCGGTCGGCGAAGGGCTTGGAGAAGGCCTCCGGGATGTGCTGGGTGATAACCGTGGGCGGGGCATCGGGGGGCATGGCCTCCAGCACCTCGCGGATGGCCTCGGTCCCGCCGGTGGAGGCGCCGATGGCCAGCAGGCGGTCGGTGGCTCGCACCCGCGTCATGACCGCTTTGGGCGCGGTGACCGCGGCGCCAGGCCGCGGACCGTCAGCTGCCACCCGGGGCCGGGCCCGGGCCGCCGCTTTCACCTTGGCCGTGATCTCGTCGGCGTACTCCTGGAGGCCGTGGGCCACGTCGAGCTTGGGCTTGGTCACGAAGTCGACGGCCCCCAGTTCGAGGGCGGTGAGGGTCACGTCGGCGCCCCTCTCGGTGAGCGACGACACCATCACCACCGGCATGGGCCGAAGCCGCATCAGGTTGCCGAGGAAGGTGATGCCGTCCATCCGGGGCATCTCGACGTCGAGTGTGAGCACGTCGGGGTTGAGTTCCTTGATCAAGTTCCGAGCGTCGAGGGGATCGCTGGCCGCCCCCACCACCTCGATGCCTGGATCGGACGAGAGGATCTCCGTCATCACCTTGCGTACGAGGGCCGAGTCGTCGACGATCAGCACCCGGGTCGTCGTTCCACGCGTAGCCATCTCTCATCTCCTCAAAAGAGCTCAACGGCGCCGGGCACGGCGTCGTCGGCGTGGTCGAGGAGGGCCGCGTAGTTGCGCTCCCTCCGGACCACCGTGTTGTTGGTGCGGGTGTTGGTGCGGGTGTTGATCTCCATCACCCGGGCCCGGCCGTCGAGTGGATGGAACAGGACCTTCATCGGGTACGGGCCCCCGACGTGCTCGCTGGTCAACTCCAGACTCTCGGCCGCCAGGTAGTGGCGGACGAAGTCGATGTTGTTCTGTCCGATGTCGGTGGCGATCGGCATCACGTGCCCGCCGCCGGCGATCTTCGTCTTCAGCCGGGAGCGCTCGCCTCCCTGGCGGAGGATCGTGTTGATCAGGAATTCCATGGCGAACATCCCGTAGCGGGCGGCGTCGTCGATCGGACCGGCCTCGGTCTTCTGTCGGCTGGCGGTCGGGATCATGAAGTGGTTCATGCCCCCGATACGGGCCACGGGGTCCCAGACGCAGGCGGCCACGCACGAGCCGAGCACGGTGGAGATCACCTCGTCGGCCGTGGTCACGTAGTACTCGCCGGGCAGGATCTTGACGTGCACCGTGTCCCGGGAGCGGTCCCAGAAGCGGTTGATGTGGCCGAAGCCCTTCACCGTCAGCTTGGGCAGCGGGCGGCCATGACGGTCGGTGGTTCGAGCTGCCGCCCTGCTGATCGGTGTCATCAACTGCTCTTCAGGCGGTAGATCGTGCGCCCCACCGGCTCGAACTGGTCGGTACCGTCGAGCATCGACTCCGAGTGGCCGATGAACAGGTAGCCGTCGGGCGCCATGATCTGGGCGAACCGATCGAACAGCGCCCGCCGGTCCTCCTTGGAGAAGTAGATCACCACGTTACGGCAGAAGATCACGTCCATCTGACCCTGCATGGGCCATTGGTGGAACAGGTTCAGCACCCGGAAGTACAGCGCCTTGCGCAGGGCGTCGTTCACCTGCACCCGGGCTGGGCCGTTGTTCGTCTCTCCGCCGGCCGGCTGGAACCAGCGCCGCATCTCGGCCGTCTCGTAGCCCGGGATCTCGTTGGCCCCGTAGACGCCGGTCTGGGCCCGGGCCACCACGTTGGAGTCGATGTCGGTGGCCAGCACCTTCCAGTCCCAGGGATACGAGACCGACTCCATGGCCCGAGCCATCGTGATGGCGATGCTGTAGGGCTCCTGCCCGGTGGAGCAGGCCGCCGACCAGATCCGGAGGCGCCGGGTGGGCTGGCGGGCCTTCATCAGCCGGGGGACGGCCTCGTCGTGGAGGAAGGTGAAGTGGTGGCCCTCCCGGAAGAAGGCCGTCACGTTGGTGGTGATGCAGTTGACGAAGTTGGGCCGCTCGGCCGATCCCTTCGGCGTCACCAGGGCCAGGTAGGCGTCGAAGCTGTCGAGCCGGAGCTCGCGCAGCCTGCGACACACCCGCCCGTAGACGAGCTCCCGCTTGTGCTCCGCCAGCTCGATCCCGGCCTCCTCCCGGGCCAGGGCCCGGAGGCTTTCGAAGTGGCGCTTCTCGTACGGGAACTCCCGCCCGGCCCGTTCGGGCAGCACTGCAGCCATGGCCGGTCTCAGCTCGCAAGGGCGGTGAACCCGACGAGGTCCACCGCTCGGCTGAAGGCGGTGCTGGGGTTGAGTACCTCGAGCCGGCGGCCGCCGGCCCTCAGCCCATCGGCCAGCGCCGCCAGGCACTGGAGCACGGCGGCATCGACCCGCTCCACCATCTCGCAGTGGAGCTGGACGTCGCCTTCGGCTTCGAGGGCGGCCCGGCACCGAGCCTGGATCTCCGTTCCCAGCCGGATGTCGGCCTGCACGGGAAGCTCGAAGCGGGTGGGAGACCCGCTGCATTCGTTGTTCTCGCTCATGGTCGATCTCCGGATGTCAGGGAAGGGGACGGGTCAGGGGTGGTGCCGGGCTGCCGCTCGGGGTGGGCTCAGAACTCCTGCCAGGCCTCGTCGTCGCCCGCCGGCTCATCGGCCCGGGCCGCCTTGGTGGTCGCTTCGGCCGGGCGGGACTGGCGTCGAGCCGGCTGATCGGGATGCGACACGGCGGCGCCCGGCGTCCCTGCGGGCCGGGCGGTGTCATCGGAGCCGGCCACCCGGAACTGCTGAGTGAGCTCCAGGAGGGCATGCGACTGCTGCTGCATCGACTCCGAGGCGGCGGCGGCCTCTTCCACCATGGCGGCGTTCTGCTGGGTGCCGTGGTCCATTTCGGCCACGGCCTGGTTGACCTGGCCGATGCCGGCCGACTGCTCCTCGGAGGCGGCTGCGATCTCGGCGATGATGTCGCTCACCTTCTTGACCGAGTTCACGATCTCCTGGAGCTGGCTGCCCGACTGGTTCACCAGGTTCGAGCCGTCGTCGACCTTGTCCAGGCTGTCCTGGATGAGGGCCTTGATCTCCTTGGCCGCCCCGGCCGACCGCTGGGCCAGGTTGCGCACCTCGGAGGCCACCACGGCGAAGCCCCGGCCCTGATCGCCGGCCCGGGCCGCCTCGACGGCGGCGTTGAGGGCCAGCAGGTTGGTCTGGAAGGCGATCTCGTCGATCACGCCGATGATGTCGGCGATCTTCTTCGACGACTCGCTGATGGCCCGCATGGCGTCGACCGCCCGGTCGACGACCTGGCCGCCGTCCTGGGCCTGCTCCCGGGCGCTGACCGCCAGCTGGCTGGCCTTGCGGGCGTTATCGGCGTTCTGCTGCACGGTGGCCGTCATCTCCTCCATCGAGGAGGCGGTCTCCTCCAGCGAGGAGGCCTGGCTCTCGGTACGCCGGCTCAGGTCCTGGTTGGCCAGAGCCACCTCGTTGGCCGAGGTCGACATCGACGCCGCCGATCCCCGGATCTGGGTGATCAGGCCCGACAGGTTCTCGATGCTGCGATTGGTGGCGTCCTGGAGCAGGTTGAGCTCGCCCGGGAAGTCGCCGTCGATGGTGTGGGTCAGGTCGCCGTCGGCCACCGCCCCCATCACCTCGGTCGACTGACCCACCATCCGCTGGATGGCCTCTTCGTACAGCTTCTCCTCGGTGATGTTGGTGGCGAACTTCACGACCTTCACGATCTTGCCGTACCGGTCGGGGATCGGGTTGTAGCTGGCCCGCAGCCACACCTCCTGGCCCGAGCGGTTGAACCGGCGGAAGTCTCCGGCCACGAACTGGCCCCGGCGGAGCTTGTCCCAGAATTCACCGTAGGCCGGCGACGCGACCTCGGCCGGATCGACGAAGGTGCGGTGGTGCAGGCCCACGACGTCGTCGAGGCTGTAGCCCATCGTCTTCTGGAAGTTCTCGTTGGCGGTGACGACAGTGCCCTCGGGGGTGAACTCGATGATGGCCTGGAACCGGTCGAGCGCCTCCATCTGGCCCTTCATCGACTCCTGGTAGAGCTTCTCCTCGGTGATGTCGGTGGCGAACTTCACCACCTTCACGATCTTTCCGGAGCGGTCGGCGATCGGGTTGTAGCTGGCCCGCAACCAGACCTCGCGACCGGACTTGTCGAGACGCAGGAAGTCGCTGGCCACGAACTGGCCCCGGCGGAGCTTGTCCCAGAACTCGGCGTAGGCGGGGGAGCCCGCCTCGTCGGGGGTGACGAAGGAGCGGTGGTGGACGCCGACCACTTCGTCGAGGGCGTAGCCCATCGTCTTCTGGAAGTTCTCGTTGGCGGTGACGACGATGCCGTCGGGGGTGAACTCGATGACCGCCTGGTTGCGGTGGATGGCCGCCATCTGGCCCGTCACCGACTCCTGGTAGAGCTTCTCCTCGGTGATGTCGGTGGCGAACTTCACCACCTTGGTCGTGGCGCCGCTGTTGTCCAGGATCGGGTTGTAGCTGGCCCGGAGCCAGACCTCGCGGCCCGACTTGTCGAGCCGGAGGAAGTCGCCGGCGGACCCTTGACCGGCCCGGAGCTTGTCCCAGAACTCGACGTAGGCGGGGGAGCCCGCCTCGTCGGGCGTGACGAAGCTCCGGTGATGCTTGCCCACCACCTCGTCGAGGGTGTAGCCCATCGTCTTCTGGAAGTTCTCGTTGGCGGCGAGCACCGTGCCGTCAGGAGCGAACTCGATGACGGCCTGGTTGCGGTCGATGGCGGCCAGCTTCGAGGTGCTGTCGAGCAGGGCCGTCTGGTCGTCCCATTCCAGGCTGCAGCCCACGTACTCGCCGCTGGCGCTGATCTGGGCCGTGGCCGTCAGCCCGAACGAGAGGTTGGCCACCTGGATGTTGGTGCGGAAAGGCAGGTTGGCGGGGTCGGCCAGCAAGCGGCGCTGGTGCTCGGGGTTGACGTGGAACCGGTCGATGCACTGGCCGATGAGGTTGTCGGCGTCGAACCAGGGCCACATCTGGCGGAACGTGGTCTCGGCCCGCTTCATGAGGGCCGTGGCCTCGTCGTTGAGGTAGTAGATGACCAGGTCGCGGTCGGCCATCATCACGGCCGTGCGGACCGTGTTCAGGGCCTCGGCCTGGAACCGGATGATGTCGGCATCCCTCGACGACGCCGCCCGGGCGGCGGGCGGCTTGCGGGCCGGGGTGCGAGGAGCCGAGGCCTTCTTGGCCGTGGTCTTCTTGCCGGCCGGGGCGCGCCCGCCGGTGGGGCGAGTCGTAGCGGTGGTCTGGGTCACTTCATCACTCCGTTTCTTGGGGCGAGGTTGCCGAGGGATTGCTGCGCTGGTCATCGACCACGTCCAGGGAGGAGAACACGGCGTCGAGCCCGATCAACCGATCGATGTCGAGCAGGATCACCATCTTTTCGTCGACCGTGGCGAGGCCTTTGATGAACTGGGTGTTGACCCGGGAGCCGAAGTCGGGTGCCGGCTGCACGTGGTCGGAGGCCACGTTGTAGACATCCGAGACGGCGTCCACCACGAAGCCCATGGTGCGGGTGCCCGTTTCGCCCTCGATGCGTAGGACGATCACGACCGTGGTGCTCGTGTAGTCGGCCGCTCCCAACTCGAAGCGGCGCCGGAGGTCGACGATGGGGATCACCGTGCCTCGGAGGTTCATCACGCCCGGGATGTAATCGGGCGTGTTGGGGATCTCGGTGGCCCGCTCCCAGCCCTTGATCTCCTGCACCCGCAGGATGTCGACCCCGTACTCCTCGTTGCCGAGCAGGAAGGTCAGATACTGGTTGGTCGACAGGCCGGTCTCGGCCGTGCCGGTGAATTCGGTGGTGATTGTGGTCACCTCGGTCCCTTCTCCTCATCGCTTGGTTCGCTGACGGTTTGCGATTGGCCGCCAGCGGGCGCTGTGTCCTCGACGTCGTGGCCCGGGGTGGAGCCCGGCTCGGCTGCGTCCGGCGCCGGGCGGGCGGGCATGGACTGGCGGTACAGCCCCAGGACGCTGTTGACGTCCAGGATCATGGCCACGGTGCCGTCGCCGAGGATGGTGGCGCCCGACAGGCCGGGCACGGCCCGGAAGTTGGTCTTCAGGCTCTTGATCACGATCTGCTGCTGGGCCAGGAGGTCGTCGACCAGGAGCCCGGCCCGGGTGCCCTCGGCTTCCACCACGACCAGGAGGGGCGTCGAGCCCTCGGTGTCCGAGGCGGGCGGGATGCCGAAGGACTCGCTGAGGTCGATGACGGGGATGGCGGCCTCGCGGTGGCGGTACACGCCGGCCCCGCGGGCCAACGAGCTCGTGAGCACCGGGTCGAACAGGATCGACTCCACGATCGACACCAGGGGCACGATGAAGACCTGGTCCCGGACCCGGACGACCTGGCCGTCGAGTATGGCCAGGGTCAGAGGAAGCCGGATCCGGAACCGGGAGCCTCGGCCGGCCACCGAGTGAACCTCGATGACACCGCCCAGGTCCATGATGTTCCGCTTGACCACGTCCATACCGACGCCGCGGCCCGAGATGTCGCTGATCGCCTCGGCGGTGGAGAACCCGGGGTGGAAGATGAGGTCGTGGATCTGGCGCTCGGTGAGCTGGTCGTCTTCGCCCACCAGACCCCGTTCCCGGGCCTTGGCCAGGATGCGTTGGGTGTTCAGGCCGGTGCCGTCGTCGGCGATCTCGATGACGATGTTGCCGCCCTCGTGGTAGGCGTCGAGGTTGATCCGGCCGGTCTCGGGTTTGCCGTTGGCCACCCGGACCTCGGGGGTCTCCAGACCGTGGTCGAGGGCGTTGCGGATCAGATGGACCAGCGGGTCGCCGATCTTCTCCATCACCGTCTTGTCGAGCTCGGTGGACTCGCCGTGGATCTTCAGCTCCACCTTCTTGCCCAGCTTGCCCGACAGGTCGCGCACCAGACGGGGCAGGCGGTTGAACGAGAAGCTGATCGGGAGCATGCGGATCTGCATCACGCTGCCCTGGAGCTCCCGGGTGTTGCGTTCCAGGTCGGCCAGCCCCTCCCGGAGCTTCTCGGTGTTGATGGCGTTGCCCTGGGCCAGTTCCTGCAGCATCGACTGGGTGATGACGAGCTCGCCCACCATGTTGATGAGCGTGTCGATCTTCTCGATGTCGACCCGTATCGAGGTGGTAGTGGCGGCTGCGCCGTGGGCGGCTTCGGCCTGGCGCCGTTCGCCGCCGGTGCGACGCTCAGCATCGGCCGTTCCGGTGCCGGTGCCGGCGGCGGGGGCGTCGGTGGCGGTCTCGCTGGCCTCCAGGCCGTCGGGTGCCGTCGGGGCGGCGGGTGTGTCGAGCCGCGTGATCGTGATCTCGGCGTCGTCCTCCACCCATTCGAAGACCTGGGAGATGGCGCTCTGCTCGGTGGGGCCCTCCAGCTCGATGGTCCAGACCGTGTAGCAGCTCTCGACGTCGAGGTCGGCCAGGGAGGGGAGGCCGGAGGTATCGGCCTCCACCGTGTAGGAGCCGAGCTCGGCCAGCTCGCCCAGGATCCGCACCGGGTCGTTGCCGGTGCGGAACAGGTGGGCCTGGGGTTTGAACACGATCCGCCACGTGCCGAGGGCGGTATCACCGTCGGTGCCGGTTGTGGGCGCGTCCTCGTTCGGCGCAGGAACCGGGACGGTGGCCCCATCCGGGGCCGGAACGTCACGGTCCACCAGTTCCTGCAGGCGGGCCTGGACGTCCACCACATCCGCCGGGTCGAGCTCGTTGCCGTCTCGGGTGGCCGACAGCATGTCGCGCAACACGTCGATGCTCTCCAGGAGCACGTCGACTGCGTCCTGGGTGACCTCGGCCTGGCCGCTGCGGCGCCGGTCGAGGATCGTCTCCAGCAGGTGGGTGAACTCGGTGACGGCGGTGAACCCGAACGTGCCGGCGCCGCCCTTGATCGAGTGGGCGGCCCGGAAGATCTGGTTGATGGCCTCGTTGTTGTCGGCCCCGACCTCCAGCTCGAGGAGGCCCGACTCCATCAGCTCCAGACCTTCGAGCGACTCCTCGAAGAAGGTCTGGTGGAACTTGGTTACGTCGATGGCCACTACTTGATGACCTTGCTGATCGTGGCCAGCAGCTGCTCCGGGTTGAACGGCTTGACGATCCAGCCGGTGGCCCCGGCCGCCTTGCCCTCGGCCTTCTTCTCCGGTGCCGACTCGGTGGTCAGCAGGAGCATGGGGGTGAACTTGTAGGCCGGGAGCTGGCGGAGGTTCCGGATCAGGGAGATGCCATCCATCTTCGGCATGTTCACGTCGGTGAGTACCACGTCGGCCCGCCGGGCCTGGGCCTTGGCCAGCGCGTCCTCACCGTCGACGGCTTCGATCACGTCGAAACCGGCCTCCTTGAGCGTGAACGCCACGAGCTGGCGCATGGACACGGAGTCGTCCACGGCAAGAATGGAGGGCATCGGTCACCTCGATCACTGAAGCAGGAGCGGGCGCAAGGCGAGCGCCACAGGTCTGCATCGACCGGAGGGGCCGTTCGATTTAGGATCCGCCAGGTTTTGACTATCCGGCGGCGGCGTGGCGTCGGGCTTCAGCCCTGGTCGCGCTCCCGCAGGACATGGCGGAGCTGCCGGTCGTGGCGGGTGGCGGCCCCACCCCGGGTGCCGGTGAACGGCTCCCAGCGGGGAGGAAGCCCCTGGGGCTGGTCGCCCATCACGGTCGCCCGCTGGATCACGCGCTCGCCGCTGAAATCGTTGACCACGAAATGCTGGGTGCAACGGTTGTCCCAGATGGCGATCGTGCCCTCCGACCAGCGGTACCGCACGGTGAAGCGGGGCTGGGTGACCCAGCCGGTGAGGAAGCCGAGGAGGGCATCGCTCTCAGGGGCACTGAGCTCCACGATGCGCCGGGTGAAGTGCTCGTTGACGTAGAGGGCCCGACGCCCGGTGACGGGATGGATGCGGACCACCGGGTGGATGGCGGTCTTCTCCGGCCGGTTGTGGGGCGATGCGTCGTGCAGGGCGGTGAGGCCGTCGCACAGATCACGCATGGGGGCCGACAGCTCCTCGTAGGCCAGCTCCAGGTTGGTCCACATCGTGTCGCCCCCCACCTCCGGGCAGCGGATCATGTTCAGCACCGACATCACCGAGGGCGAGGAGAGGAACGTGAGGTCGGTGTGCCACTCGTCGGCGATGCCGCCCGACGAGGCCGCCAGCTCGAACACCGACGGATGGTCGAGGCCGGCGTTGTGGAGGTTGGGGTGGGCCTCCAGCGGCCCGAGCTGCTCGGCCAGGGCCACGTGCTGGTCGAGCGTGAGGTGCTGACCGGGAAAGAACAGGACCCGGTGGCGGAGCAGGAGGGCGAGAACGGTGTCGACCTCGGCCCGCCCGGCCCCGGCCAGGCCAAGGCCGGTTACCTCGGCCCCCAGGGCGGCGGCCAGGGGCCGGATATCACAGCTCACGTGCTGTTTTGTTGCGGGGGCTGTGCCCCCGGGCCCCATCTCGGCCGGGGCCCCCCCCGGCCGGCTGCTATGCAGCTCGGGTTCGCTGGTGGTCGTCATCTCGCCGCTCTCCTTCACCCGTCGATCATCGGCAAACGGGTGCCTCCAGCCTGCCAGGCGCCGGCCCTCGGTGCACGGGGGCAGAGGCTCGGGGTTCGGCCGGCGATCAGCCGGTGACGGGTAGCACCACATCCGTACGGATTTCCCGCGGGAAATCCGTACGGCGGGCCGGGCAGGTCGGGGCCGGAGCGCCTACCGTCTCGGGGCATGCCCGAGCTCGACCATCTCGTCTTCGCCTCCCCCGACCTGTCGGCCGGAGTCCGCCACATCGAGCAGCTGACCGGGGCCACGCCGGTGCCGGGCGGTCCCCACCCCGGCGTCGGCACCCGCAACCACCTGCTCACGTTCGACCAGACCACCTATTTCGAGGTGATCGGCGTCGACGCCGACCAGGGCGAGCCGGCCCGGCCCCGCCCCTTCGGGATCGACGAGGGCCGCCCGCCCCGCCTGGCCGGCTACGCCGTGCACCCGGCACCGGGGGAGACGATCGAGGAGGTGGTCGACCGGCTGCTTGTGCTGGGCCACGACCCCGGACCCATCACGGCTATGAGCCGGCTCAAGCCCGACGGGGAGGAGCTCCGCTGGCGGCTCACGCTGGCCCCCTTCGCCACCGCCCCGGCGGCCATGCCGTTCGTGATCGATTGGGGGGCCAGCCCCAGCCCGGCCCGGTCGCTGCCCTCGATGGGCGCCCTGGCGGAGCTGCGTCTGGAGCACCCCGACGCCACCGTCCGCTCCATGGTCGACGGCCTGGGGTTGGGCATCGTCGCCGTCGAGGCCACGTCGCCCCGCCTGGTGGCCGTGGTCGACACCCCCGGCGGTCGGGTGGAGATCGCCTGATCCGGCCCACGAATCCCGGCGTCAGCCGGCGCCGGAGCGGGCTGGGATCTAACGTGATGTCGGGAGCTCGGCGTTGGGGGACGATCGGCCCACTGTGAGCTCCTGCTCCTGGCACCGCCAGGGGCGACCGACGATGGGAGCGACATCATGAAGGCGTATCGGGAGTTGACGGCCGAGTTCATCGGCACGTTGTGGTTGGTGTTGGGGGGCTGCGGCTCGGCGGTGTTCGCCGCCCAGTTCATGGGCGGGTCGCCGGAGGTCAACCTCGGCATCGGGCTGCTGGGTGTGAGCCTGGCGTTCGGGCTCACGGTGGTGACGGGGGCCTATGCCCTCGGCCACGTGTCGGGTGGCCACTTCAACCCGGCGGTCACATTGGGCCTGGTAGCAGCGGGGAAGTTCCCCGGGGCCCGGGCCCCGCAGTACATCGTGGCCCAGGTGCTGGGCGGATTGGGCGGGGCGCTGATTCTGTACGGGGTCAAGAGCGGCCAGTCGGGGTTCAGCATCGAGAACACGGCCGGCACCTTCGCCACCAACGGCTACGGCGACTTCTCACCCGGCGGGTACTCGCTGGCCGCCGTGCTGGTGGCCGAGCTGGTGCTGACCGCCCTGTTCCTGCTGGTGATCCTGGGGGCCACGGCCCGGGCGGCGTCACCGGCCATGGGCGGGCTGGCCATTGGCCTGATGCTGACCCTCGTCCATCTGGTGTCGATCCCGATCAGCAACACCAGCGTCAACCCGGCCCGGTCCTCGGCGGTGGCCTTGGTGGCCGCCGTGTTCGGAGACGGTGCGACCTCGCCGCTGGGTCAGCTGTGGCTGTTCTGGGTGGCCCCCATCGTGGGGGCGGTCGTAGGGGGCGTCGTCTACAAGGCGGCCCTCGATCCCGACACCGAGCCGGCGGTGGAGGCCACCGCCGCCGGATCAGCGGCCTGAACCCGGTTTTCGGGCCGGAGCGTCCCGCTCAGAGCTGGCGGGTGTCAGTCTCCAGCCCGAACACCATCCGGCCCAGGGGCTCGAGCGTCCGGGGGGCTATCATGCCGTGCTGGGTGGCCACATGGGTATCGCGGAACACCCGCTGGAGGGCGCTGGTCTCGTACACCGCGCTGCCCCCGGCGGCGTGGTAGCAGAGGTCGACGGCGTGGGCGCACCGCTCGGCCATGTTGGAGGCGGCCAGTCGGAGCAGCCGCTTGTGCTCACCCGTCATCCGACCCTCGGTGGCCGCCGCCTCCCAGCACTGGTCCACCACCTCCCGCAGGAACGACCGCGAGCTGCGCACGGCGGCGTCGGCCTCGGCGATCTGGGCCTGCACGGTGGGCCGCTCGGCCAGGGTGCGTGAGCTGCCCACCGGCACCTTGCCCCCCAGCGCCACCAGTTCGTCGATGGCCCGCCGTCCCAGGCCCACCATCACCGAGGCCACCCCGATGCCCAGGGCGCCGAGGAACGAGAACCGGTACAGCGGGCTGTCGACCTGGGGGCCCTTGGCGTTGACGAACTCCACCCACCGGCCGTGGGGAACGAAGGCGTCGGTGACGGTGTAGTCGGTGGAGGCGGTGCCCTTGAGACCGGCCACATGCCAGGTGTCGAGCAGTTCCACGTCGTCGAGGCTGAAGTAGGCGAAGGGGGTCCGGGTGCCGTCGGGCATGGCGGCCGGGGCCCCCGACGCATCGACCACCCGCACCCCGCCCCCGATCATCGTGCAGTGGTCGGTGCCCGAGCCCCAGGCCCAGCGGCCGGTGACCCGCATCCCGCCGTCCACCGGCACCGCCGCCCCCGAGGGCATGCCGAAGCCGCCGGTGATGGCGCCGGCCGGGCCGTAGATCTCCCGGGCCCACTCGGGCGGGAGGAAGCCGGCGTTGAGCCCGGTGGAGCCGCCGATCATCACGCACCAGCCGGTGGAGCCGTCGTGATAGGAGCAGGTCTCGATGGCGTCGAGCAGAGCGGTGATGTGGGCTTCGGCCCCGCCGTAGATCCGGGGTACCCACAGCTTGAACACGCCGGTGGCCACCAGCTTGGCCACCAGATCGGGGGGCAGCCGCCGGAGGTCCTCGATCTCGGACGAACGGCTACCGGCCTCGGCCGCCACCTCGGTGACGGAGACGGTGGGGGTGTGGTCGGTGACGGCCATGGGGGGTCCTCCCGGATCGGTCGGTTCCCAGAGTTGTACTCCAGAACCGGCCGGTGCACCCGCTCGGAGGCTCAGGCCGTGATGCCCAGGCGCTGGGCGTCGACCGGGCAGAAGACCAGCACGGCGGTGTCGATCACCACCTCCATCTCGGCGTCGCTGAGCGAGGTCTCGGCGTCGGCCGCGGCGGTGGCCCGGAACCGGTCGAAATCGGCTGGCCCCTCGGCGCTGGCGGCGAAGACGCAGGCGGCGTAGCCGAACCGGGTGAGGTCGTCATCGCCCAGGCTCGTGCTCACCAGGTCGCGGGCGGCCAACTCGTCGCGGTACCGGGCCACCAGGCCGGTCGGATCGCTCTGCTCGGCGTCGCCGAGCTCGGACTGGAGGCTGGCCGTGCCGAACGGCTGGCCGGGGGTGGAGGCCAGGCGGGCGGCCTCATCCCCACCGGTCGGGCCGTCGGCCGTGCGCCGCCCCACCAGCACGCCGGCGGCGAACATCGCACCGACGAGGCCGAGGGAGAGCGCGATCAGGGCCAGGCGGGTGGGCCATCGACGACGTCGACGGGCCGGGAAGCCGCCCCGGCGGTTCGGCGGGGGAGCCGGCGTGTGGCCCCCGGCGTCGGAAGCAGCGGGCGGGTCGTCGAGCCGGGCGGTGGGCACCAGTTCGGCCAGCAAGGCGTCGATCGTGTTCTGGGACGGCGCGTCCATCCGCCGAGCAGTACCCCGATTGCCGCCGGTTCTCACCCGATGATCTACCCAAATCGGTTTGGGGTGCGCCCCGGGGTGGAAAGGGCTGGCCCCATGAACGGTGGGATGCGTGCGGTGATCCTGGCGGTGGCCGGGCTGGTGTTGGCCGGGTTGGCTCCGATGGGGGGAGGGGTGACCCCAGCGGGGGCTGCCGTCACCCGGGTCCACCTCATCCAAGGGGTGCCCGACGTCTCGGTGGACGTCGCCATCGCCGGACGGACGGCCATCAGCGACCTGGGGTTCCGGGGCACGTACGACCTGTCGACGCTGGGACCGCAGCTGCCGGCGGTGACAGTGACCCGGGCCGGGACCGGCGAGGTGCTGCTGGCGGCGGGCGACGTCCAGCTGCCGGCAGGGGAGAACCTGACGGTGGTGCTCCACCTGAAGCTCGACGGCTCGGTGGGGCTGGCCAGTTTCGCCAACGACGTGAGCCCGCTGGAGGCGGGCGAGAGCCGGCTGATCGTGCGACATCTGGCGGCCGCTCCGCCGGTGGACGTGCTCTCGGCCGGCGAGGCCGTGTTCGAGAACCTGGCCAACGGCGGCGAGGTGACGGCCGACCTGCCTCCGGGCACGGTGAGCGCCTCGCTGGTGCCGGCCGGCACGGCTGGTCCTGCCATCCTCGGCCCGGCCGATGTGACGCTGGAGGCAGGGACGGCGGTGATCGTCTACGGCCTGGGCTCGATCGAGCGGAACACGATGGCCGTGGCCACCGAGTCGATCCCCGGGTTGGGGCCCCGTCCCACCGGGGTCGACAGCGGCAACTCGCCCGTGTCGAACGACAGCGGTGCCGGCGTGCCGGCCTGGGCCCTGGTGGCCCTGGCCGGGGCGGCGGCGGCTCTGCTGGCCCCGGGCCCGCCCGCCGCCGGCCGGCCGGCCGCTGACCCCGCCGGCTCGCACCCCGGATCTCGTGTCCCCCGCCGTCACCGCTGACGCCCCCGAACACCAGATCCGGGTCTGGGCGGTTGCGGTGGCGGTGCTGGCCGCGGTGGCGGTGCTGGCCTGGGTGGCGGTCGACGTCGCCCGCCCCGGGCCGCTCTTCCGGGCGGAGCAGAGCAGCTCACCGTCGGTGGCCGCCGCCCCGGTGCCGGATCCAACCCTGGAACAAGAACCGATGGCCGCCCCGCCCCCCGTCGACCTGTCGCCCCTTCGGGCCCTCCCGCCGGCCGGTGCCGGCGACGACGGCTCCGGGGTGTCGGCCGGGCCCGCCCGCCTGCGGATCCCCGCACTGGAGGTCGACGACGCAGCGGTGGTGCCGGTGGGCATCGACGCCGCCGGGGGGTTGGAGATACCCGGCGCCCGCGAGGTGGGCTGGTACCGGTTCGGCGCCCGACCGGGGGCCGGAGCCGGATCGGTCGTGCTGGCCGCCCACGTGGCCTACGACGGCGAGGACGGCGTGTTCCGTCACCTGGGTTCGCTGGAGCCGGGGGCCACGGTGGTGGTGGAGACGGTCGACGGCCGCCAACTCGGCTACCGGGTGGACAGCGTGGCCGTCCACCCCAAGGCCGACCTGCCGATCGACGACCTGTTCACCCCCAACTCCCCGGAGCGCCTGGTGCTGATCACCTGCGGTGGCAGCTTCAACCCGCAGCTCCGCCACTACGACTCGAACGTCGTGGTCATCGCCACCCCCACGTCCGCTCCCACCCCCGCCGGCTGATCGCAGCCACCGCCGACGGGGCGCCCGCCAGCCGTCAGGCCGGGATCACCTCGACGTCATAGGCGGTGATCTGACGATCGGCGGTCACGAGCGGGATCCCCGACAGCTGGCTCTGGGCGACGAGCAGTCGGTCGAACGGATCCCGATGGTGCGGCGGCAATCCACCGGCGGCCAGGGTGTGGCTGATCTCGATCGGGAGCGGATCCACCCCCGACCGGGACATCCGATCGGGGACGTAGACGGAGGGCTCGGCCGGCAGCAACAGCGTGCCCAGCTGATACTTGATGGCGATCTCCCATGCGCTGGCGGGTGACAGGAGTAGCCCGTCGGCGCGGCCCATCCGATCGAGGAGCGTGCTGTCGATCCGGTCGGGTTCCGCCTGTAGCCACAGGAACACGTGCGTGTCCAGTAGGAACCCCTGGACGCCTGGGCCCGCCTCGGCTGAACTCGGAGCAACGGCGGATGGGTCAGCCCTGGGCGGCCGATGTCACCCGATCCCAGGCTTCGATGTAGAGCTGCTCGTCGTCGCCCAGATCCCGCAGCGAGGTGAGGCGCGCGGCGTCGGCCTCCGACGGGAAGGCGGCCGGCTCGGCCAGGAGGTCGGCCGGCACGAACTCCCGGGCGGCGGCGTTGCCGGTGTCGGCCCGGATGGCAGCGGCATTGGCCGCCGACACCTTGGGGTCGAGGTAGAAGGCCACGAACCGGCTGGCCAGCTCGGGATTGGGGGCATCGTCGGGCACACACAGGAGGTCCACCCAACGGGTACCGCCCTGGGGCGGGACGACGAAGGCCAGGTTGGGGTTGGCCTGCTGGGCCTGGAGCAGATCGGTGGAGAAGGCCTGGGCCGCCACCAGCTCGCCGCCGGCCAGGCGACCCAGGTAGGTGGCGGCGTCGAGCTCGGCGTTGGCCAGCATGGCCACCAGCATGTCCTCCGCCGTCGCCAGCTCGGCCGGGTCGGTGGTGTTGGGATCGCCGTCGCCGGCATAGAGGGCGGCGGCGAACGCCTCCCGCCGCTCGTCGAGCAGTGTCATGCGCCCGGCGTGCTCCGCCGACAGGAACACACGCCAGTCGGGCGGCTCGGGGAACACGGTCGTGTCGTAGCCAATCCCGGTGGCCCCGGTGGCCCACGGGACCCCGAAGCGGTTGCCCGGGTCGGCGTCGAGCTGGCGCATGGCCGGGTCGAGGCGGCCCAGCAACTCCTCGGTGACCACGGCGGTGTCGAGTGGACGCAGCCGTTCCTGGTCCCGCAAACGGCGGAAGAGGTTGTCGGAGGGGACGATCAGGTCCACCGTGGTGGCGTCGCGGCCCCGGCGCCGGCTGACCCCGGCCAGGGCCAGCTGGTCGGCCAAGGCGTCGTTGGAGTCGTAAGTGCTGTAGGTGACGGTCACGCCGGCTTGCGACTCGAAATCGGCCACCAGGTTGGGGTCGACGTAGTTCTGCCAGTTCAGGATGCGCAGTCGCTGGTCGCTGGCCTGGCCGCAGGCCGCCGCGAGGGGTGAGGCGGCGAACGCCAGGGCGGTGATCGCCCCCAGGCGGAGGGCGTCGCGCCGTGTGATCGGAGGCGAGGCCATCACGCCACGACCAGGACCGGTACGGCCGAGTGCTGGACCACTTTCTCGGCCACCCCGCCCAACAGCAGGTCCCGGAAGCGGCTGAGGGCTGAGGCCACGCCGCGCAGCTCGGCCGTCAGGCCCTGGCGGCCCATCACGATCAGATCACACCGCTCGTCGTCGGCGGCGTCGAGCACGGCCCGGGCCGCTTCGCCCCGAACCACCAGGCCCCGGGCCTCGATCCCGTCGGTTACCAGCAGCTGGACCGATTCGGTGGCCAGCAGCTTGGCCTCGGCCTCCAGCTCGTCGCGCAGCGTCTCCACGTAGGCCGCGCCCCGGCCCCGCATGGTGAGCGGCTGCTCGTAGGCCACGACCACCACCACCTCGGTGGTGCCGGCCGCCCGGGCCACCAGCCGGGCGTAGGCCAGGGCCCGCTCGGCGTTGTGGGAGCCGTCGAACGGCACCAGGATCCGCTCGGGTGCGGCCACCGGTGGCAGGGCGACCGGGGCGTCCCAATCGTCGGGGCGATCTCTCATCGTCGGCGGCTCCTCATCCCAGGGCTCCTCATCCGATCAGTTCTCCGGTCTCGAGGTCCACCCGCTGGTCGATCCCCCGACGCAGCTTGCTGGGACGTAGCACCAGATAGGCGACGGGCCCGGTGGCCAGCGCGGCGCCGGCCCAGCCCAAGCCCTGCATCGGGCCCACGTCGAGCACCTGGTAGTAGACGGCGACGGCGGTGACGGCCAGGGGGAGCAGGGTGATGAGCACGGCACCGGCCCAGCCGCCCGGCACCCGGAACGGCCGGTTGATTTCGGGATGGCTCCGACGCAGAGCCAGCAGGGTGACGAACTCCAGCATCAGGGCGCAGGCGTAGACGGTGACGTCGATGGCGACCAGCGCCTGGAACGGCCCGGCGGCGGCCAGCGAGCAGATCAGGCCGGCGATCACGATGGTGCGGGTGGGGGCGCCCCGCGGCGACAACCGGGTGAGCGATCCCGGCAGCCAGCCGTCGGTGGCCAGGGCGAACGGGATGCGGGAGTAGGACAGCATCCAGGCCGAGAACAGCCCGATGGCCGACACCAGGGCCGTGATCGACAGCACCACCCCGAGCCAGCGGCCCACCACGGCGTCGGCCACCAGGTTGTAGGCCCCGGCCGTCCACTCCACCTCGTCGGGCCCCACCACGGCCAGCGAGACCAGCGTGGGCAGGAGGTAGATGGCGGTGATGAGAGGGATGGTGATGGCCAGGGCCCGGGGGTAGTCGCGGCGGGGATTGCGGATCTCGCCGGCCACCGTGGACAGGCCGTCCCAGCCCATGTAGTTCCACATGATCACGAACAGGCCCGAGCCGAAGGCGGTGCCGAACCCGGTGCCCTCGAACACGAAGGGCTGGAACGGGTTGCGGTCCATCTTGAACAGGCCCACGACGAACAGCACGACGAACGGGGCCAGCACGATCACCAGGAACAGCTTGGACGAGCCGCCCACCACGTCGGAGCCCCGCATGTTGAGCAGGGCCAGGGACCAGATGAAGAACAGGCAGACCAGCCACCGCACCCACCCGTTCTCCTGGAGGATGGGGAAGAAGTAGGAGGCGAAGTCGACGAACAGCACGGGGTAGATGGCGAGATCGACCCATGACACCACCCAGCTCCACCAGCCCTCCTGGAAGCCCCAGAACGGGCCGAGCCCCTTCTTGACCCACTGGTAGTAGCCGCCCTGCACCGGCATCATCGTGCTCAGTTCGGCCACCATCAGGGAGGTGGGGAGGCTCCATACCAGCGGGGTGACGAGGATGAGCAGGATGCCCATGCCGGCGCCGGCCTCGCCGATCGTGTCCTCCAGGCCGTAGGGGCCACCCGACACCGAGAAGAAGATCAGCCCGATGATGGCGGCCAGGCCGAGCTTGCGGTCGACGACCCGTACCTCGACCCGTGCCTCGGGCTCCGCCGCCAACGACATGATTGCCTCTCGATCGATCGACCTGTTCGGCCGGCTGTGACAGTCACAACCTAGTCAATATGGGGCGCGCTGTTCTGCTTTCGATGCGTGACGGGTTCTGACACCAACTCGGGCGCGGGTCGGCCCCGCGATTCAGCGGACGGTGGCGGTGGCCTCTTCGGCCCAGCTGATGGCCTCGAGGTACAGATCGGAGAGGCGGTGGCTGCTGATCGTGCGGAAGGCGGCGCCGTCGGGGGCGCCCTGCTCGAGCTGCTCGGCACACTCGACGGCCTCGCCCCACACGCCGGCCCGGGCGGTGAGGGCGGTGCGGATGTCCTCGGTGAACGGGAGGCTTTCCAGCAGCTCGTCCATCGGGCGGGCCAGGATCGCATCCATCAGGGAGAACAGGCCGACCGTGAACGCCGTCTCCTTGCCTGTGACGCCGGCCTCGTGAACCATCTGCTCGCACAGGCGGGCCCGGACCAGGGCGTTCTTGATCAGCTCGGGGATGGCGGCCTCCAGGCTGGCCACGGCCAGCAGCATCACCCAGTTGCGGATGATCGTGCGGCCCACGAGCACCACTGCGTGATGGATCGAGTCGACCCGGCGGGTCAGGCCGCTGAGGGGAGAATTGACGAAACGGAGCACCCGGAGGCTGAGCGACGGATCGATCGTGATCAGCTGCTCCAGCTCGGCCGTCTCCATGTCGGGATCGCTCATGCGGCTGACGAGCTGGAGGATGGCCAGCTTGTTGGTGGGCAGGCGGGAGCCGGTGATGATTTCGGGGCGGGCCAGGAACCAGCCCTGGAAGCAGTCGATGCCGAGCTCGGCCAGCTCGTTGCGCTGCTCCATCGTCTCCACCCGCTTGGCGATCAGCGTGAGGGGGCGGTTGTGGCGGCGGAGGGTGGCCACCTCGGCCGCCATGGTGTCGTGGTCGAGGTCGAGGGCATCGAGCTTCACCACGTCGGCCCAGGGGAGGAGGGTGGCCAGTGACAGGTCGCTGCGGTAGCCGTTCAGGGCGATCGAGTGGCCTTCGTCCCGCAGGCGTCGCAGCGTGGTGGTGAGCTCGGCGCCGCTGGGGATCGGATCGGAGATCTGGAGCATGACCCGTTCGGGGGAGAACCCGGTGAGCTCGGGGGAGAGGAGGAAGTCGTCCGACACGTGGACGAGGGCCCGGTGGTGGCCCACCACCCGCTCCAGGCCGATGTCAACGAAGGCGTTCATCACCACCCGGGAGGTGGCGACCGTGCGGTCGACGTCGCCGATGGCGTTGTCCAGGCTGTGGCGGTACAGGAGCTCGTAGGCCCACACCTGGTTGCGTTGGTCGAGAATCGGTTGGCGTCCGACGAAGCACTCGGTCATCAGAGGTCACCCCTTCGTTCGGGTCGGTGGCGGTAGCCGGTCCCGTCGGCAGGGTGGGAACGCTATTGAGTTGAACCGGTCCCGACCTGGCTGGGATCGGGCTCGGCGATGGGGTGGTCGAGCACCTTTCGGGGGTGACGACCGTCGACGAAGCCGAGGAAGTCGGGATAGAGGTGGTAGCCGATCAGCTCCTGGAGGCGGCCCGGGAGGTGGCGGGCGGTGTCGACCGGGATCGACGCCTGGATGTTCTCGTGCTGGCGGAGCCAGCCGGCCACGTACTCGATCACCAGACCCAGGCGGGGCTGGTCGGTGTGGTTGGCGCCGCCGCCGTGGACGGTGCTGCCGGGCCACACCAGCACCGAGCCGGCCGGCATCACGGCCGGGACCGGTTCGGCCCCGGCCGGCGGATGGGGCGAGTCCCAGCGGTGGGATCCCGGGTGGACGACGGTGGCGCCGTTGCCGGCGGTGAAGTCGTCGAGGGCCCACATGGTGTTGAACACGACCTCAGGGTGGGGGCGGGGGAGCGGATAGGCGCCGTCGTCGTGGTGGATGGGTTGGGCCACTTCGCCCGGGCCGATCTCGATCGCCAGGACGGAGGACAGGGTGTGGGGTCCGAGGAGGCGGTTGGCCAACTCCTCCAGCCAGGGGCTGAGCACGAGGTCGTCGAGGGCCCGGGTCTTGGCCAGCGGGGAGTAGACCCGGCGGGTGCGGTAGCCCTCGAACGGGTTGCGGCCGGTGGGCGTCGATTCCAGCAGCGGCGCCAGGGTGGCCCGCAGCGCCTCCACCTCACCGGCGTCGAGCACCGAGGGGCGGATGGCGTACCCGTCCCGGTCGAGGTCGTCGAGCAGGGCGGTGACGTCGGGGACGGCCATCGGCCCATGATCGCCCGCGCGGTGGCGCCGCGCCGAACTGGAGCGCCGCCCGGAACACTCTGCTGCGCACCGGCTGTATCTCCGGCCTGGCCCGGTGCTCCTGGTGGCGGCGGGTTCAACGGCCCATGATGGCTACGGGAAACGAGGGGAGAGATCACGATGGACGATCAGCAGGACGGGTGGCGGCCCTGGGCGGTCTGCCCCCAGGGTGGGTTCGAGGTGTTCGGGCCCGAGCTCCTCGGGCGGGTACCCCTCAACCAGTTCAACGACCGGAACTTCTACGTGGGTGCCCGCTTCCGGTTCGCCAACGACGCCGTGAAGGAGCGCGTGGTCGGGCATCTGCGCAAGATCGGCGTGTTCGCCGACGACGGGCAACGGTCCGAGGCCTTCGATCTCGCCGCCGACTACCCCCTGCCCGCCGACGGCTCCGACGGGGAGGCAACCGACCTGGCCTCGATTCCCCGGCCTCTGCGCTGGCTTCTCGATTCCTACGGCACCCACACGCTGGCCGCCGTGCTCCACGACAAGCTGATCGTCCGCCAGCGCGACGACGGCGCGCTCAAGAGCGACGTGGTGGCCGACCGGTTCTTCCGGGAGATGCTGCACGCCTGCGGGGTGCCGCTGTTCCTGCGGTGGACGGCCTGGTCGGCGGTGGCCTTGCGCACCCGGTGGGCGGCCGGCGGCTGGAAGACGATCAAGGTGGTGCTGTGGGGGCTGGCCAGCCTGGCCGGCATGGGGGGCACGGTGGGCATCGCGGCCGGGGGCCATCCGGTGTGGGCCCTGCTCTACGGTGTGGCCCTGCTCGGGGTGTCGGGAGCCCTGTGGGGCCGGCAGTGGGGGGCGGCGATCTTCGCCGCCATCGCACTGCCGTTGGTGATCCCGGCCCTCATCGTCGTGCTCGTGGCCATGGGCGCGCTGGGGGCCCTCGACACGGTCGGCCGACGGTTCGACAAGCCGTTGGCCCCCAGGGTGTGAGGCGAACCGGAGCCGGCCCCGACGGTCACCAGGAGGCGGCGGTGGCCCGGGTGAGGGCCGAATCTCCGGTGCAGGTAGCGGTCGTCGAGCGCCCGTAGAGCGTCGAGGCGTTCTCCCGCAGCCGGATGTAGAAGCACTCGCCGCTGTCCGACTTGGCGGCGGCGCCCCACTCGGTGCCGGTGGCGTTGGCCCCGGCGCTGGCCGTCCGCGGGGTGGTGGAGGCCACGTTGCCCGCCACCCAGGTGAGGCCGGGCTCGGCCGTTCGGACCCGGGCCAGGGTGACCTGGGCGAAATCGGCGTAGTCGGCGTACACGACCATGGCCGCGCTCTGGGCGATACGGTCGCTCGACTGCGCCGCCCGGTCCTGGGCCCGGGAGCGGGCCCCCAGGAACGTGGGGATCCCGATGGCGAGCAGGATGCCGATGATCATCACCACCACCATGACCTCGAGCAGGGTGAACCCGGCCTCCCTATCGGAGACTGGGCTGGCGTCGGCCGCCGGTGGGGTGGTGATCGTGGTGAGCTCGGTGGTCACGTCGGGTCTCCTCGGTCGAGCGCGAGCGGCTCCAGCAGGGTCGCTGCCCGATCCATCGGCCGAACCGGGGTGACACTGAAGCCAGCGCTGGTGTCGGCTGGTCGGCGGGTCACTGGACGAGATCGATGATCCGGAACATGGGGAGGTAGAGGGCTATCACCATGGCCCCCACCACCACGCCGATCACGGCCATCAACAGCGGCTCGATCAAGGCGGCGAAACCGGCCACCGCCGTCTCCACCTCGTCCTCGAACGAGCTGCCCACGATGTCGAACATCTTCTCCAGCGACCCGGTCTCCTCGCCCACGGCCACCAACTGCACGACCAGCGGCGGGAACAGGGGATCGGCGGCCAGGTTGGCGGCGATCGGCTCACCCCGGCGCACCGCATCCCGGGTGGCCGACAGGGCCCGGGCCACGGCCTCGTTACCCACCGTCTCGGCCGAGATCCGCAGGGTCTCCAGCACAGGTACCCCGGACCGGGTGAGCACCGACATGGTTCGGCCGAACCGGGCCATCACCGATTTGCGCAGCAGCGGCCCGATCAGGGGCAGGCGCAGCTTGGCCGCATCCCAGCGGTAGCGGCCGTTCACCGTCCGCTTCCAGCGGCGCACGACGACCACGAGGGTGGCCAGGGCCAGCGCCACCAGCGGCAGGCGGGCCGTCAGCAAATCCGACATCCCCACCAGCACCCGGGTGGGCAGGGGTAGGGTCCCGTCGAGATCCTCGTAGACGCCGGCGAACGTCGGCACCACGAACGTCAGCATTGCGGTGATCACCGCCAGCACCATCACCAGCACCGCCACCGGGTAGGTCATGGCCGACCGGATCTTCTGGCGGACCGCCACCGACCGCTCCAGGCCCACCGCCAGCTGGCCGAGCACGATGTCCAAGGCGCCCGACGCCTCCCCGGCCCGAATCATCGACACGAACAGGCGGTCGAACACCCGGGGGTGGGCGGCCACGGCGTCGCTGAGCGACTGGCCGCTCTCCACGTCGAGCCGTAGCTGATCGAGGGTGGAGGCCAGCATCGGGTTGCGGGTCTGGCGCTGCAGCACCTCGAGCGTTCGCAGCAGGGGGATACCGGCCGCCACCATCGTGGCGAACTGCCGGGCGACGACCGCCAGCTCCGCCGGCTTCACCCGGGGACCAAGACCGGGCACCGACAGCTCCCGGGCCAGAGCCGACACCCGATGGCGTTCGATCGACAGCGGTCGCAGCCCCGACCGGCGCAGGCGCTCCAGGGCGTCGTGCTCCGAGCCGGCCGTGAGGCGACCCTCTCGGATCCCTCCGCCGCCGTCGAGCGCCCGGTAGCGGAACAGGGTGGCCGGGGCGGCGGTCATCCGGCCAGCAGGGCGTCGAGAACGGAGAGGTCGTCGGCCGCCCCCCGGGCCACCGCCACGTCGAGCACCCGCTGACGCACGAGGCGGGCCAAGGACTGGTCGAAGGTGTGCATCCCCACCTCGCTGCCGGTCTCCAGCATCGACCGGAGCTGATGGACCTTGTCCTCCCGGATCAGGTTGCGCACGGCGGCTGTGGCCACGAGCACCTCGGTCACCGCCGTCAGCGTGCCGTCATCCCGGCCGGGGAGCAGCCGCTGGCTTACGCAGCCTTCGAGCGACAGGGCGAGCTGCGAGCGGATCTGGGCCTGCTGGTCTGCCGGGAACACGTCGATCACCCGGTTCACGGCGCTGGGGGCATCGGCGCTGTGGAGGGTGGCGAAGACCAGGTGGCCGGTCTCGGCCGCCGTCAGGGCGGTGCGGATCGTCTCCAGGTCCCGCAGCTCGCCGATCAGGATCACGTCGGGATCCTGGCGAAGGGCCTGGCGCAGAGCGGTGGCGAACGACCCGGTGTCGATCCCGACCTCCCGCTGCTGGATCAGGGCCTGGTCGGGCGTGTAGCGGTACTCGACCGGGTCCTCGATCGTGACCACGTGGGCCGGTCGGCTCCGGTTGACCTGTTCGATCAGGGCGGCCAGCGTGGTCGACTTGCCCGAGCCGGTGGGGCCGGTGACCAGCACCAGCCCCGAGCCGAGGTCGGCGAACCGGGCGACGCGGGCCGGTAGGCCCAGGCTGTCGAGCGACGGGATACGGCCGGGCACGATGCGGATGGCAGCGGCCAGGGCCCCACTCTGGCGGAACAGGTTGGCCCGGAAGCGCTGGGCGCCGACCCGGTCGCCGCCCAGGGTGAGGCCGGTGTCGAGATCGCCGGTAGCGGCTAGTTGGCGGCGCTGTTCCGCCGCCAACGGCCCGGTCACCAGGTCGTGGACGGTGGCGGCGTCGAGCACGGGCGTCCCCTCGAGGGGCCGTAGGATCCCGCCCCGCCGCAGGTAGGGGCGGCAGCCGGCGCTCAGGTGCAGGTCGGAGGCGCCGGCCGCCACCGCCGTCTGCAGGAGCTCGGCCAGCCAACCCTGCACCTCTCCGGAGCCGGCGCCCGGCCCGGGGTCGGGCCCGCAACCCGGCCCGGTGTGTGGCCCGGGATGGGGCGGCACGCCGGAGGCGAGGGCCTGGGCCAGGAAGGCCCGACCGTCGTCGTCCAGGGTCCGCCAGTCGCCGGCAAGGGATTCCACCCCATCCCATCGGCCATCGCCACCGCCCGCTGAAACAGCCCGGGGCCCGGGCTCGGCCGGCCCGGCTCAATCTGGCGTGGCGGCGGCCGACGGTGACGACAATGAGCCAGACCGCCGCCGTCACCCGCCGCCGGATCGGGGAGATCCTGGTCGAGCTCGGGATCGTGAGTGAAGGCGAGATCACGGCCGCCCTCGCCGCCCAACGGGAGACCGGTCGCCGGCTGGGGGAGGTGCTGCTGGCCAGCGGGGTGGTCAAGCCGCGCGATCTGGTGCGGGCCCTGGCGGTGCAGTTCGGGCTGGAGTTCGTCGACCTCGACGATCATTCGATCGACGGAGAGGTGGCCCAGCTCGTGCCCCGGAGCCTGGCCCACCGCCACCGGGCGCTGCCCGTGTGGCGGGAGGGGCCCCAGGTCGTGGTGGCCATGGCCAACCCGGTCGACGTGCTCGCCCTCGACGACATCCGCTCGCTGGTGGGCCGCCAGGTCAAGCCGGTGATGGGCGAGGCGGCCCAGATCCAGGCCGCCATCGACCGCCTCGGGCACAGCGATTCCCGGGTCCAGGAGACCATCCAGGCCGCAGTGGGCGAGAGCCGCCAACAGATCGAACCGGCGGCGGCCACCGTACGGGTCGACGACGGTGAGGAGAAGGCGCCGATCGTCCAGTTCGTGGATCTGCTGCTGTCCAAGGCCATCCAGGAGCGGGCATCCGACATCCACGTCGAGCCCAGCTCCGACGATCTGCGGATCCGTTTCCGGGTCGACGGTGTGCTCCACGAGGCCATGTCGCCGCCCCGTTCCCTCCAGGCCGGCATCATCAGCCGCATCAAGGTGATGGCCGACATCGACATCGCCGAGCGGCGGGTGCCCCAGGACGGCCGGCTCACCGTCGAGGTCAACGGGCTCGATCACGACATACGGGTGGTGACGCTGCCGACCGTGCACGGCGAGGCGGTGGTCCTGCGGATCCTGCGCAGCGGCAACGAAGGGGCCGGGGTGGCCCAGCTGGGGTTCCATCCCGAGCAGCTGACCCGCTACCGACAGGCCTACCAGCGCCCGTGGGGCGCGATCCTCGTGACCGGGCCGACCGGTTCGGGGAAGTCGACCACGCTGTACGCCACCCTGCAGGAGCTGCGCGACTCCACCCGCAACATCGTCACGGTGGAGGACCCGGTCGAGTACCGGATGGACGGGATCAAGCAGGTCCAGGTGAACCTGAGGTCGGGGCTGACCTTCGCCCGGGCCCTGCGGTCGTTCCTGCGGGCCGACCCCGACATCATGCTGGTGGGCGAGATCCGCGACGGGGAGACGGCCACGATCGCGGTGGAGGCGTCGCTCACCGGCCACCTGGTGCTGAGCACCCTCCACACCAACAACAGCGCCTCCACCCCGATGCGGTTGGTGGAGATGGGGGTGGAGCCGTTCCTGGTGGCGTCGTCACTGTCGGCCGTGCTGGCCCAGCGCCTGGCCCGGCGGCTGTGCGAGCGGTGCCGCCAACCCCGGGACCTCCGGCTCGACCAGCTGGGCCTGGGTGACAGCGGCCTGGTGGCACTACCCGAGGATCTGCGGGCCGGCGACACGTTCGCCTGCTTCGTGGCCGTGGGTTGCGAAGCGTGCGCCGGCACCGGCTACCGGGGCCGGTTCGCCATCCACGAGGTCCTGACCATGACCGAGGAGATCGCCGAGCTGGTGTTGTCCCGGGGTCGGGCCGACGACATCGAACGGGTGGCGGTGGCCCAGGGGATGACCACGCTGCGGGTCGATGGGCTGCGCAAGGTGCGACAGGGTCTCACCACCGTCGAGGAGCTGTTCCGCGTCATCACCTGACGCCCCGGTCACCCGAGGATCAGGCCGGCGGCGATCACCACGCCGATGGTGGCGATCGACAGGGCCGGGGCGAACGGGATCGAACCGGCCGGCGCCCCTCCCGGCGGGCTGCTTGCCGCCGGACGGGCGGTGGTGGCCGCCCGTTGCACCATCGCCCCCACCAGACCGAGCCCGCAGGCCACGATCAGGGTCCACACCACCAGGAGCACCGTGCCCACGCCGGGGGGGCCGATCCAGCCGATCCCGGCGCCGAGGAGGACGCTCAGCTTCACGTCACCCCGGCCCAGGCCCCGGGGGGCGGCCAGGTGGATCATGAGCAGGGGCGCTGGGAACACGACGGCGCCCACTGCGGCCCACCGCAGCTGGTCGGGCCGACCGGTGGTGGCGCCGATCGCTCCCATGGCCAGCGTCGTGGCCGTCAGTCCGGCGGCCAGGATTCGATCGGGGACCCGGTAGTGGCGCAGGTCGGTGATGGTGACGGCGGCCAGCGTGGCCACCAGGCTGACGTAGGGCGCGGCCGACCAACCCCAATCCAGCTGGGCCGCCACGGCGGCCAGCACCACGGCGCACACCGCCTCGACGCCGGCGCCGTCCCAGGCCACCGGCCCCCGCACGGCGCCGGCCCGGCGCCTGGTCTGGTCCCGGTCACGGTCGGCGGCCCACCGGGCGGCCCGGCCGGCGGCCAGGCCGACGGCCAGCCACCCGATCACGGGCCCGGCGACGGTCATCGCCCGGAGCCGACGGGGCGGGAGTCGACGAGCCGCCACGGTCCGCTGCCCACGGGGGCGATCGACGTGTCGGCGGTGACGGCCAGCCGGCCGCCGGAGGCGATCTCCAACACCCGGATCGTGAGCGAGCCGGTGAGGTCGGCGTCGGCCACCGCCATCGACCGGCCCGGGGCGTAGACCAGACCGGCCAGGCGGGCCCCTTCGGCCAGCACCCGGGACTCGGCATCGGTGGGGTCGCCAGCGACGTAGAGCTGGAAGTCGGCGGCCCGGCCCAGTCGGTTGACGGTGGCGCCGTCGAGGCTGAGGGGTACGGAGCGGCCGACGTAGATCACGAGGGGCGGGTTGACGATCGTCACGTCGCCCTTGAACACGACGGGTAGGGCCGGATCGTCGCACACCATCGGTCGGCCCGACCGGCCGTCGACGATGCCCTGGAACAGGCCACCCGGGGGGCAGCCGGGGGGCACGCCGGCCGGCATGGTGACCGGTTCCAGCTCTCGGGGGCCGTCCAGGTCGACCGCCTGGTCGCAGCGGTCGCAGGTGCCGTCCGGGCGGTACAGGTCCTGCCGGTCGCCCGGGGGGCGGCCGGTGACCAGGATCGGCCCGTTGGCCCCCACCGGGCCGGCGATGATCCCCCGGTTCTGGTCCGACACCAGCCGCTCGCCGACGAACAGGGTGTACGGGTAGCGGGTGTCGCGCCCCACGGTGGCGGTGAGGGCCCGGGTGATCGGGCCCGCCGTCGCCTCGGAGCGGATCGTCCACTGGTTGGCGACGGTGGCGTCGGCCCGGTAGCTGTAGGCCACGCCGCCGGCTCGTCCCGATCCGGTGAACGGCGGCGTCGCCCCCCGGTCGATCCGGGCGAAGGCTTCGGAGACGCCGAGCTCGGCTGCGGCGTCGGCCCGGCCCTGGTTCGATGCCCGGTTGCCCCGGGCCAGGCTGCGCTGGGCGGTGGTGAAGGCGAGGGCGGCGAGGAGGCTGATCACGAGCAGGATGAGCACCGACAGCACCACGCTGCCCTGTTCCGGCTCCGGCTCCGGCTCCGGCTCCGGCTCCGGCTGGCGGCGTCGACTCAGCACGTCCCGGTCTCCGGTGGGCGGGTGCGGACCGCTCGCCGCTCGGTGGCCGACAACACCTGCTGGCCGTCGGGCACGGCCAGCGTCACCTCCACCAGGGTCGTGCACCGGGCCAGCTGATCGGCCGTCACCCGCACGGGATCGAGGCGGTTGCCGGCGGCATCGACGTAGACGAAGGGGGCCACGGCTGCCGGCTCCACCCCAGGATCGACCACGGTCCGGCCGGTGATGCGCAGCGACACCGGGTCGGCCTCCAGCCGCTCCAGCCCCGCCCGCCCTACGGTCCAGTACACGAGGGTGGGGGTGGCGTAGCGGTCGGTGACCAGCAGGGCCAGGGTGTCGGCCGGTTGGCCGCCGGCCGGCCGGGAGGCGGCCGGCGTGCCGACCCGGAGGTCGGCGGCGATGGCGTCGAAGGCCAGGGTGAGGTCGTCCCGGGCGTTGGCCCGAGCGGCGGTACCGGCCTCGAAGCTCGACACCGTCTGCAACACGGCGAACAGGGCGCCGCTCAACACGGCGAGGATCGACACGACAGCGAGGACCTCGGGCAACGACGTCCCGGCCTCGGACCGTTCGGCCCCCGGGCGCCGGGCCCGGCCGGCGGCGGCGGTCAACCGGCCACCTCGTACAGGCCGGTGTCCTGCCGGAGCTGGTGGGCGCCGGAGGCGTCGGTCCACGACACCATCACGGTGGCCATCTTGTAGCCCTGGACGTTGCGGACCGACCCGACCTGTATCGGGGCCCAGGTGACGTGGCGACGGATGGTGTAGGTGGTGTCGCCGACGGTGGCCGTGCCCGTCGCCTCCACCCGGTTGACGGTGGCGGTGACCGTGGGCCGGCCCTCGAATCGGGCCATGTAGCCCCGGCTGGTGAGGGCGATGCCGACCTCGGCGTAGGGGACGGCCCGCACGGCCTCCAACTCACCCGACGCCAATCGGGCCGCTTCCTGACGGTGATCGCCGGCCGCCCCGGTGCGGGCCGCCGCCCCCATCGACCCCAGCACCGCCAGCACCCCCACTGCCAGCAGCATGGTGGCCACGATCGCCTCCACGATCGAGAACCCGGCCTCGCCATCGTGGCGCGGCTGCGACGGCGCGGCGCCTGCCATCGTCATCAATCGGCGGTGGTGCGGCCGGGCTTAGCCCGCGGTGTCGTGTGGCTCCCGTGAGGCCGGCATGGTCGGGCCGACTGATCGGTCCCCGGGGGTCGGACCGGGCTCAATTCGGCCGGCCGCCACCCGATGGATCCAGGATGGAGCTCCCGCGGCGCATGTCCGGCGGCTGGCACCGATCCTGGAGCGGGCCGGGCCCCGGCCGGCTCGTCGGTGTGGCCTATGACGACTGGTCGCTGCGCGGGGTGGAGCGGCGCCGGGTCGGACGTTCGGGCGGCCCGGGGCGGAACCGCGAGGTGTCGGCCGTCGGCACGGTCGAGCTCGACGCCGGGGTGGTGGAGCACGGCGAGATCGTCGACGTCGACCGCTTCGCCGTCGCCCTCCGGGCCCTGTGGGCGCAGGCCGGCTTCGCCAGCCGGCGGGTGGTGCTCGGTCTCGACGCCCGGGCCGCCGTCATCCGGCGGGTGGAGATGCCGGCTCTGCCGCCGGCCGAGCTGGCCCAGGCCGCCCGGTACGACATCGGCGAGCTCCTCAACTACCCGGTGGAGGAGGCCCTGGTTTCTGCGGTCGAGCTCGACGCCGGCGGCCCGGGCTACGGCTCGGCCACCCAGGTCGTGATCCTGGCCGTTCGCCAGGGGGCGGTGGTCGACCTGGGCCGGGCCGCCCGCCTGGCCGGCCTCCGCCCGGCGGCCACCGAGTTGGTCCCGGCGGCCCTGGTGGGCGCCATGGGGATCGACCGGGACCTGGCCCCGGAGAGCCTGGGCGTGTTGGTGGAGCTCGGCTCCCGCTCCACCGGGGTGGTGGTGCACGACCGGGGCGGCCTGCTGTTCTCCCGGGTGATCACCGCCGGTCTGGGGGCGGGTGAGGCGTCGCTGTCCGACGAGCTGGAGATGGAGCTGGCCCTGTTGGCGGGCTATACGGGCGGTTCCGCCCCCTCGGCTCCGGGCGGCCCGGCCTGGGCCCCCGGCCTGGCCACCGTGGTGGAGGGGGTACGGCGCACCCTCCACTACTACGTCAGCGAACTCGACAGCCGGCGGGTCGAGCGCATCGTGTTGTGCGGGGCCCAGTCGGGGGCCGGTGGGTTGGCGTCGGAGCTGGCCGAGACGTTTCCCGACGCCGAGATCCTCCGTTTCGAGCAGTCGGGCTGGCCGGTCGATGCCGGCGACCCCCACAGCTACGACGACGCCGCCAGCGTGGGGCTGGTCGGCGCCGGCGGTCGCCTCGATCTCCGCCGGTTCGATCTGGTGCCCCCGCAGGAGCGGGCCCGAAGGGCGGCCCGGGCCCGACTGGCGGTGGGGACGGCGGCGGCGGTGGCGCTGTGCCCGGTGCTGGTGACCGATGCCTCGTCGCGCTGGGCGGCCCGGGCCGACACGGCCCAGGTAGCGGCCGCCGCCGAGGCGCAGGTGAGTCATCTCCAGGACGAGCTGGCCATGTTCCAGGCCGAGCGGGACCGTCAGGCCGAAGCGGAGCGGGCGTCGGCCCGGATCGACGCACTCCGCCTCGACGACTACGGCCTGCCCACCGTGGTCCGCCGAATGGCGGAGGTGATGCCGCCCGACACGTTCCTCGTGTCGTTACGGGTGCAGCGGTCGAAGGCCGGAGAGGCACCCACCGGATGGAGCGGTCCACCGCCTCCCGGGGTGTTCAACGCCACCGGCGTGGCTGGCGGGCTCGACGGGGTGGGGCGCTGGCTCCGGGAGGTGCAGACGCTGCCGCTGGTCAGGGGGCTGTGGCTGTCGCAGTCGGCCCACGGCCCGTACGGTCCCACCGAACAGGTGGCCGAGGTCTTCACCGTTGACGGGGCCATCACCGAGCGGGCCGAGCCGTTGTCGCCCGGGTTGCCGGTGCCGGTGTCAGTGCCGGTGCCGGGGACGGAGGCGCCGTGACGCCGCGGGCTGTGGCCCAGCTGGGGGGTCCGCCGTTGGCGGTGCTCGCCGCCTGGTTCGGGGTGGGATGGTTGCCCCCGAGGCTGTCGGGCGACGCCGACCGGCTGACCCGGGTCGAGGCGGAGCGCGACGCGCTGGTGGCCGAGGCGGTGGCGGCCCGGACGCTGCCGGCTGAGGCCGGCCCGGCTGAACAGCGCCTGGCCGCCGCCGTGGCCGCCGTGCCGGCCGAGGCCGAGGTCTCCGAGTTCGTGCAGATGGTGGGTCAGCAGGCGGCGGCCCGGGGGGTCACGGTGGACCAGATCTCACCGTTGGCGGCGTCGTCCGACTCCGACCCCGAGGCCTCCGCCCGCATGCCGGCCGGCACCTCGTCGATCACGCTCAGCATCGGCACCCGGGGGGCGTACGAGGCGCTCATGGGGTTCCTCGACGATCTGCGGCACCAGCCTCGCCTGGTGATCGTCGACCTCATCGACCTGCGGACCGACGAGAACGACGCAGCGTCCCTGGTCGGCGACCTCGAGGTGAGGATCTTCACCACCCAGGAGCTGGTCCGACCCCCGACGGTCGATGACCCGGCCATCGCCGTGGCCGACGACGCTGTGGCCGGTACCGACGCCCCGGGCGGGGGCGGCGAGCAGGAGGCGTCGCAGTGACCGGCGAGCCACCGTCGAGCAAGCTCCTGATCGTGCTCGGCCTGTGCGTGCTGTTGGCCGGCGGCGTCTACGGTCGCATGCTGTTCGGCGGCGAGGGAGCGGCCGAGCCCGAGCCCGACGTGGTGCCCATGAGTGGGACGTACACCACCGAGCCGCCGGCGGGCACCGGGGATTCCGAGGCCTGGGTGCTACCGGAGCAACCCCGCGATCCGTTCCAAGCGGTGCCGCTCGGGCCCTGAGGTCTCCCCGGGTGAACTGTGGCGCCAGCGCGCAAAATGCAGCACCAGGCGCCACAGTCCCCACTCAGCGGTGGCCTGAGGGTCGGTCGCTCAGGGCTGGCGACCGGCGAAGGCCAGGAGCTTGGTCTGCGCGTCGGCGTCGGCCGGCACCTCCACCTCGGGGCCGAAGCGGCCCGGGGCCCGAAGGACCTCGGCCGGCAGGCTCTGCAGGGCGGCCAGGGCGGCGGCGGCCGACTCGGCGGGCAGGGTGGCATCGACCCCCAGGGCCCGGGCCAGGTCCCAGGTGTGGACCAGGAGGTCGGTGGTGGCGACACTGAGCAGCATGGCCTTGGGGACCTCGCCGCCGAAGCCGGCGTAGAAGGCCGTGCCCTCGGTGGCGCCCGGAGAGGACAGGGCGGTCCGCATGGCGTCGCGGGCGGTCGGCCAGTCGGCATCCTCCGCCGTGCCGGCCCCCAGCGCCCCGCCGAAGGCGGCCTGCACACCGACGGCATGGGCCACGACGTCGCTCACCTTCCACTCGGCACAGGGCGTCGGCTGGTCCTGAGCGGCGTCGGTGACGGCCTGGTAGCGCTGGTCGAAGGCATCGGCCGCCGCGTTCCACAGCTGGTTGAGGTCTGACATGGTGAGTCCCCTTCAAGGTCTCGGGTCGGGCATCTGATTGGTCGCCGACCGCGTCCTGGAACGTTATCGAGGGGAAGCGCCCTCGTGTCGGGGACGGGAGGCGGGGGAGGGCGCCTGATGCTGCCACCGTCGGGTGACCCGGCCTCCGAGCACGAGCAGGAACCAGGCGGCGGCGATGAACCCCGCCGCCAGCAGGTAGGCCCACGGGGCGGTGAGCGGCAGTTCGAACAGATCCTGGGTCAAGGGCAGCACGAAGGCCAGGCCGAACAGCACGATCATCGTCGCCACCAGGGCGGTCCGGAGCGGGTTCAGGGGAAGGGCCAGCCGGTACAGGTTCATCAGCCCCACCGAGCCGGCCACCAGGACGGCCACGCTGCGGGCATGGTCACCGTCGATGCCGTCATCGAGCTGGGCCACGGCGAAGGTGCCCATCGTGGCGACGGCGATCACTAGCCCCGGGGGTACGGCGGCGCCGAGCACCCGGCGCAGGAAGCCCTCGTTCACCCGCTCGTCGTTGGGCTCGAGGGCGAGGAAGAAGGCGGGCACGCCGATGGTGAACCAGCTGAGGAGGGAGAGGTGGATGGGGCGCAGGGGGTAGGCGAAGGCGAACACGCCGGTGAACAGCGACAGGACGATCGAGTAGGTGGTCTTGGCCAGGAACAGGCTGGCCACCCGCTCGATGTTGTTGATGACCCGGCGGCCCTCGGCCACCACCGCCGGCATGACGGCGAAGTTCGAGTCCATCAGCACCAGCTGGGCCACCCTCCGGGTCGCCTCGCTGCCCGAGGCCATGGCCACGCCGCAGTTGGCATCCTTCAGCGCCAGGACGTCGTTCACGCCGTCGCCGACCATGGCCACCGTGTGGCCGTGTGATTGGAGGGCAGCCACCATGGCCCGCTTCTGGTGGGGGGTGACGCGGCCGAACACGGTGCCGTGCTCCACGGCGTCGGCGAAGGCGTCGTCGTCGGGCGGGGAGAGAGTGGTGGCGTCGACCGTGTTCTCCCAGCCGGCCAGCCCGGCCCGCCGGGCCACGGCGCCGACGGTGACGTCGTTGTCGCCGCTGATCACCTTGACCGTGACGCCCTGGGCGGCGAAGTACTCGAGCGTGGCCGGGGCATCGTGGCGCACCGTGTCCTGCAGCACCACGAGGGCAACCGGCTTGACCGGCGGCAGCTCGGGCGCCGACCCGTCGTCGAGGGGGTGGTCGCTGGTGGCCAGCACCAGCAGGCGCTCGCCCTTGGCCGCCCGGGTCTCCACCTGGTCGCGCAGCGAGCCGCCGAACCCGGTGGTCAGCACGTACTCGGGGGCTCCCAGGATCCAGGTGCCGTGGTGGGCGAAGGTCATGCCGCTCCACTTGCGGGCCGAGGAGAACGGCACCCGGCCGGTGAGCGACCAGTCGCCGGGCTCGGCGAAACGCTGGGCCAGGGCCCGGGAGGTGGCGTTGGGGTCGGGGTCGAGGTGGGCCAGGGCGGCCAGGGCGGCGTCGACCGTGGCCGGGTCGGATCCCTCCAGCGGTTCCACCTCCGACACGGCCAGCAGGCCTTCGGTGAGGGTGCCGGTCTTGTCGGCGCACAGCACGTCGACCCGGGCCAGCACCTCGATGGCGGGCAGCTCCTGCACGAGGCAGCGCTGGCGGGCCAGACGGACCACGCCGACGGCGAAGGCCATGCTGGTGAGGAGCACGAGGCCCTCGGGCACCATGCCCACCAATCCGGCCACGGTGCTGATGATGCTGGGGCGCCAACCCTCGTTGCGGCGGAGGAACTGGCTGCTGGCCAGGAGGAGACCGATGGGGATGATGAGGTAGCCGACGGTGGTGACGATGCGGTTGATGTCGTTGCGGAGGGGCGAGTCGACCAGGGTGAACCGGCGGGCCTCCTCGGCCAGCTGGGCGGCGTAGTTGTCGGCCCCCACCTTGGTCACGACCATGCGGCCGGTGCCGGCCACGACGGTGCTGCCGCTCATCACCGGGTCGTCGGTGGTGCGGGTGATGGGGTCGGCCTCGCCGGTGAGGAGGGACTCGTCGATCTCCAGGTTCTCGCCGGTGAGGATCGTGCCGTCGGCCACCACCTGGGCCCCGCTGTGCAGCTCCACCACGTCGTCGAGCACCAGCTCGTGCACCTGCACCTCGACCGGGGTGCCGTTGCGCACGGCCAGGGCCCGGGGGGCGTTGACAACCGAGAGGGCGTCGAGGGCCCGCTTGGCCCGGAGCTCCTGCACCACGCCGACCAGGCTGTTGACGACGATGACCAGGCCGAAGAGGGCGTCCTTGGGGCTGCCGGCCGCGATGACCAGGGCGGCCAGGATGCCGATCACGGCGTTGATGGGGGTGAAGATGTTGCTGGCCACGATCCGGCCCACGGTGCGGGTGGGAACGGCCGGCACCGTGTTGGCCAGGCCCCGGGCGGCCCGGTCGGCCACCTCAGCGGTGCTGAGGCCGACCGACGGATCCGTCCCGGGGTGATTCACGAGCCGACACTACCCAGGGCCGGCGGGTTCCTCTCGGCCGCCGGCCCCCTGGGCCGTCACCGGGAGTAGATCCGGACGTAGTCGACGTCCATCGACATGGGCCACACCGTCTGGCTGGAGGTCGGCCCGGGCCAGTTGCCGCCGATCTCCGGGGTGATCAGGAAGTAGGCGGGCACGGTGCCGAAGAAGTTGCCCAGGCGGTGGACCTCCTTGCCGTCGAGGTACCAGACCACCTCGTTGCGGGTCCACTCCAGCCCGAGGGTGTACCAGGCGTCGGGGGCCCCGGGGGCGTTGACGGCCCGTCCGTTGCCGGTGTGCTGGCCATTGGCGTCGTTGAAGTGGCCGGTGAAATGGAACCGGCTGGGGCCGACGTTCGAGTCGCCGGGTTTGCGGCCCACCACCTCGAGGATGTCGATCTCCGGCGGCCAGGCGTTGTTGGCCGGGAGCATCCAGACCCCCCAGTGGTGGCCCTGGGACACGTTGGTGACCCGGATCCTCGTCTCCCAGTAGCCGTAGGTCTGGTCGTGGGACAGCTGGCCGCTGAGCATGCCGCAGGCGGCCTCGTAGTTCCAGAACTGGGCCTTGCGGTTCTCGGGGATCGGGCGGCCGAACAGGGTCAGCACGCCGTTGTCGACCCGGTGGGTCTCGATCCCGAGCGGCGGCCCGCCGGTGCCGGTGAACTCCGGGTAGGCCTTCATGCACCGGTCTCCGTTACCGGCCAGGCTCAGCACGTTGAACCCCACCCATTTGGTGGCCCAGTTGCCGTTGCCGTTGGCCGCCTTGTCGAGGCTGAGGGTGTCGAACTCGTCGTTCCACGTCAGCGAGTACCCGGCGGGCACGTAGGGCGACTGGGCGGACCCGGTGCCGCCGCCCGATCCGCCGCC
>CADEDH010000026.1:0-9096 GCA_902826025.1 uncultured Actinomycetes bacterium | reverse complement strand
GTGGTGGTCGGGCGTGAGCTGCTGGTGGTCGAGCTCGTGGCCACCGTGCTGGTGGGGCGGCTCGTAGAGGACGTGGTGGTTGGTGAGGCCGCCTTCAACGGGGTGATCGTGAAGTAGTCGATGACGAGATCGACGTTGTCCCCGGCCCGGTTCGGATCGTTGACGAAGGCCAGGGACACGTCGTGGCGGCCCGGTGTGGTCGACAGCTCGAACTGGTAGTCGCGGTACCGCCAGCCGGTCTCGGCGGTGACGGTGGCCCGCCCGTAGGGCCTTCCGTCGATCGACACCTCGAGCACGGGGTTGACGCCCCGCTCCGAGTTGGCTCGGGCCCGAACCGTGAGTCGGTGGGCCGGGGCGGAGCCGAGCTGGACGGATTGTCCGATCCGGCCCGTCGACCACAGGTTCCAGCCTGGCCCGTCGGGGCCGCCCACGGTACGGACCGAAGCCCGTTCGGCCTCGACCTTGATCGTCGCCGAGTTGGCCCCGGCGGCCCCGACCACCACGGCTCCGAGGCTGAGAGAGGTGGCCCCGAGGAGAGCCGCTACTGCTCGCTGTCTGCTACGCATGTCTGGTTCGACGAGTCGGCGCTCGACATCCTCGCGCCGAGGTCCGATCGACTAGCGGGCCGGTGTGATCGTGGTGTGGTCGATCTTGAGATCGACGTCGTTGTCGGGCCGGTTGGGATCGTTGGTGAAGGCGATGTCCAGCCGATCGGCGCCGGCGGGCCCCACCGTGACCTCGAAGGTGTACAGCCGGTAGGCGTCGAGGCTCACCAGGGTCGAACCGACCGCCTGCCCGTCGATGCGGAGCTCCATCCTGGGCCGGGTGCCCGCCTTGGCCATTCCCTGGGCCATGACGCTGATCGAATAGTTCCCGGGGGCCAGCGTCACCACGTGCTCGATGTGGCCGTTGCCCCAGAGCTGCCAGCCCTCCCACGTGGCCGCCCCGTCGGTGGCCCGATCGTTGTCCTCGGCCTCCAGGCGTAGGGGGCTGGTGGCCGACGCCGGAGGTGCTGTGGTGCTGGCAGGTTCGGGCCCGATGGATGTGGTGGCCCGGGGGGCCGTGGCGTCGACCTCCGACGGTGTCTCCGGGTCGACCGCCACGGTGACGCCGGCACCGGCGCCGTCCGATCCCGGATCGTCGGGTTGCCCGGGTTGCCCGGCATCGGATCCGGGAACCGTGGGTGGCCCCTGCTGGTCGCTGTCGGCGACGACCGAAGCCGTGGTGGTCGGCGCCGGTTCGGCCGACGGTTCACTCGGCGCGGTGGCCGCCGCCCCGGGAGCCGGTCGGTCGTCGGCTGAATTGAACCGTCGAGCGGTGAGGAGTTGCAGCCCGACCCCGGCCACCACCACGAGGGCCGCCACCGCCAGCAGTGTCATGCGGTACCTGGACGGAGAACCGACGCCGGGCAGCGCCGGGGCGGCCTTGCTGTCCGAGTCGAAGGCGACATGGAGCCGGTCCCAGAAGTCGGCCTCGGGGGGTGGTGGCTTCAGGAGACCGATACGGGCCATCAGCTCCGCTGGCAGCGGGGGCACCTCGGTCTTGTCCTGCTCGCCGGTGTCGTGATCGGTCATGTCAGCTCGCCTATCCGTTGCAGTGACGCTCGGGCCCGGTAGAGCCGGGAGCCGACGGCGGTCACGCTGATCCCGAGGGCCTCAGCTGCGTCCTGGTAGGAGTAGCCGTCGTAGTCGATGAGCAGGAGGGCCACCCGCTGGTCGTAGGGGAGCGAGAGCAGGGCCCGCCGCAGGCAGTCGGTGTCGTCCCATCGGTCGACCTCGGCCGGCACGCCCAACACCGGCTGGCCCTCGATCGACACCTCGGCCCGGGCCGCCCGCTTCCGGAGATGATCGACGCAGGTGTTGGCCACGATGCGGTGCAGCCACGTGCCGAACCGGGCCTTCCCCAGAAAGCCTCCGATCGAGCGGTAGGCCTTGAGGTAGGCGTCCTGCAGGATGTCGTCCACGAGGTCGGCGTCGCCGACCATCCGCCAGGCCAGGGCCCGCATGTCGCCGTCGTGCTGGCGGAGCAGATCCGTCATGGCACCCCGGTCGCCCTGGCTGGCCAGAGCGACCAGCGAACGCTGCCGATCGAGCCGCCGTCCCCCCACCGAGCCCAACCTAGCCATGCCGGGCCGGCGGCCCGCACGGCCGGGATCGGACGCCGCGGCTCGTTCGGCAGAGGACATGGATCAGTTGGACGAACGGATGCCGCCGATCCTCGCGCCCGATGGCGAAAATTTCCCCAGGGGGGTGATCACGACGAGATCTTCCAGGTGCTCGAGTGGGTTCCCGCCGATGTCCTGGGTCAGGCCTCAGCATTTCTCTGCTGCCGAGTACGTTGCTCACATGTTCCGATCGAAGGCAGCGACGCCGGATCCTTCGCCAGTGAGTGAGCCGAGAGCGACGGCTCCTGGGGGCGCTCCGGCGTGGCCGTTGATTGCCTTTGCGATCGGCTACAACCTGGCGCACCACAACAGCTTGGTTGGGGAGTATCAGGGGCCACGAGGGACGCGAGTCGCCGACTGGGTCGACCTCATCACCCCATTCGTTGTCGCCTTGCCGCTCCTGGGATTCCTCGTCGGGCAGCGCCCTCGACGAGGCCACCAGTTGGTGGCGGCGGTGGGAGCAGTTCTCTACGTCGAGGGCCACGGCGTACATCTCGCAGCGAACTCGGTCAGTAACGCAGGAGGTGCGGACGCCGCCGGCCCGATCGCCGAGGTCGTGCATTTTTGGGACGAGATAGCTGGGCACTATCTCTGGTATCTCGGTCTGGCGATCATGGTCGGCGTTTGCGCTCACTGCGTCCGCGGTCGTCCCCTTGGCCTTCGTACGGGACCGCTGGCTTTGGGGGGTGCGGTGTGCGGGCTGACCTGGGCCACCAACGGGCTGGAGGGTGGAACAGCCGTGTTCAGCCTGATCTTTGCGGTCGGCGCCATCGGGCTGGTTGATCGAGAGCGGGCCGGGCTCTCTGTTGGGCTGCTCGCTGCCGGCACGGTAGCCGCTGTCGTGCTCGTGGGGTATGGCCTCACCCATGGCGGCTTTCCTCAGCCATCCAGCCTCTGAGGAGATCTCGCCGCACCGGAGCAGACCACCGCCTCTGCTCGGCCTGCCGAGGGAGGCTGACGCCGGCCGGCTAACCGGGGGCCCTGTGTCCTGCCACCCGGCTAGGGTCGGGCGATGACGAAGCAGATCATTGTCGCCGAGGATGCTCCTAGTTCGCCGCTGTACAGCCAAGGAGTCAAGGTCGGTCCGTTCGTCTACGTGTCGGGGATGGTCGGCATCGACGTCGCGAGCGGGCAGCTGGCAGGTGCGACGATCCAGGAGCAGACTCGCCAGGCGTTGCGGAACTGTCTTGCCGTCGTCGAGGCCGGAGGAGGCAAGATCGACGATGTCGTCCACGTCACCGTTCTCCTTGCTGATCCAGCGGACTTTGCAGGGATGAACGAAGAGTACGGCAAGGTGTTCATGCAAGATCTCCCGACACGCGCAGTTGCGAAGCTCGGCGCGAAACTGCCAAACGTCCTGGTCTCGATCATGTTGACCGCCTACGTCTCGGACTGACGCTCTCCGATACGGAGCTGCGAAGGATGTGACGCTGGCGGCCGATGTTGATCGCTTCGATCCGGGAGTGGGCGTTGAGTTTGGTAAGTATATTCTGCACGTGATTGCGTACCGTATTGACGCTCAAGTTGAGAGCAGCGGCGACCTCGCGTGTCGTCAGGCCGTCGGCCAGTAGCTGAAGCGTTTCCAACTCTCTAGGTGTCAGAGCGTCGTGAGTCGTCTCCTTTCGGAGCAAGGCCGAGGTCAGGACCGGGGAGATCATGGTGCCGCCGGTGTTCGCTGCCCTGATGGACAGGACGAGCTCTTCGAACGTGCCGCTCTTCACTACGTAGCCACTGGCTCCCGCAGTCAATGCTTCGTGGGCGAGGTTCTCATCGGCATGCATGGTGAGGATAACTACGCGGGTCTCCGGGACGATCTCGAGGATGGAACGGGTGGCGTCGACGCCGTTGCCGTCGGGGAGTTGGTAGTCCATCAAGACGATGTCCGGCCTGTGGTCGGCCACAAACGCCGTGGCCGCCGCCACGGTTCCAGCGGATCCGATCACCGAGAAGGAGGGATCGGCGGCGAGGGTCCGTCCCAGCGCGTAGCGGAAGATCTCGTGGTCCTCGACGATGAGAACCCTGATGGGACGGCTGTCCTTACTGTTCATGTAGAAGCTCCGCCATGATTGTGGTGCAAATTGCTATCGTCCTGTGAAGTCGGGGGCGGTCATGAGGCTGAGGAGGAACCGTGGTAGCTACGCTGGCCACCTTTCTGCACGAGAATCGTAGACAACTGGCTCAGGCCTGGGCAGCGGAGATGGGTTCGATCGCTGCGGGACGCATCCCGATGGACAGGATCGAGCGTGAGACCCCCGAGCTCGTCGATGGCATGATCGCAGCCTGGGATACCGGTAGTCGCGATGTGGCTGAGCCGGCCTACGAGACAGTCGTCGGCCTGCTGGTGGAGCTTTCGATAACCCAGGCTGAGGTCGGCTTCTCCCCGTCGGAGACCGCCCGTTCCGTCTTTGGCCTCAAGAACAAGGTTTTCGAGCTGACCGGGGAAGGGCAGGGCGTCTCCGGCCACGAGCTGCTGGAGCTCTGGTCGCTCATCGACGACCTGGGGCTCCGCACGTTCGAGTCGTTCGCGGCCCGGAGGGAGAAGGTCATCAGCGCGCAGGCGGAACAGGTGCTGGAGCTGTCGACGCCGGTGATGAAGGTGTGGGATGGGGTGTTGGCTCTGCCCATCGTCGGGACGCTCGACAGCAAGCGAACTCAGATCATCATGGAGAGCCTGCTGCAGGAGTTGTCCGACACGGGCTCTACTCACGCCATCATCGACATCACCGGTGTATCGGCGGTTGACACCCAGGTGGCTCAGCATCTGCTGAAGACGATTGCGGCGGCCCGCTTGATGGGCGCCGAGTGCATCGTGAGCGGACTGCGGCCCCAGATCGCGCAGACGATCGTCACGTTGGGCATCGAGTTCGGCGACATCGTCACGTGTGCCACCCTGGCTGACGCCCTGCGGTTGAAGCAACAGTCAGTTCGTACTGCGTCAAGCGGGCGTTGATCGCAGATGGACCGAATTCCGATTCTCAAGATCGGCAGTCGACTCCTGGCCACGATCCAGTCCGACCTCCACGACGCCATGGCGTTGCAGCTGGAGGACGACCTGGCCGAGAGCGTGGTCCGGTACCAGAGCGACGGTGTGATCGTCGATGTCTCAGCGCTCGATGTCGTCGACTCCTACGTGGGTCGCATGCTCGCTCATATGGCGTCGGTGACCAGGTTGCTGGGGGCCGACACGGTGGTTGTGGGAATCAGACCAGCGGTGGCCATCACCCTGGTGGAGCTCGGCCTGTCTCTGGGCGACGCCCGGACGGCTCTGACGGTCGAGCACGCGTTCGCCTATCTCGACTCGATGGGGGCGGAGCGGCAGGCGGAGGCCGATTCGCAATCCGATGCCCACCTTCGTGACGGCGCCGAGCCCGGCGGTGGTTCACCGATCCTTGATCCGCTCCGCTTGGCCCAGGCGCAGATCAATCGAAGCCCGTGAACTCGGTGAGTGACCCTGTTGGAACCTGGCTCGCCGTAGCGACCGACAGCGATGTCGTGTTGGTCCGCCAGGCCGTGCGCTCGGCAGCGGTGGAAGCTGGCCTGGGAATCGTCGATCAAACCAAGACGGTGACGGCAGCCAGCGAGCTGGCCCGAAATGTGCTGATCCACGGTGGTGGAGGCGAGGCCAGGGTGACCATCGTTGAAAAGGATCAGCGCCGGGGCGTATGTATGGAGTTCGTCGACAGGGGGCCCGGCATCCCCGATGTCGATAGGGCGTTGGTCGACGGGTACAGCTCGGCCGGTGGGATGGGGATGGGACTCGGCGGGTCTCGTCGATTGGTCGATGAATTCACCATCGATACGGCTCCCTCAGCCGGAACCCGGGTGGTGGCTGTCAAATGGAGCCGCTGAGCGGTCGGTTGAGTTCCCAGTCGCCGTCGGCGGTGCGCCAGTTCGCAGCCGTCCGCCTGGACGACGTGGCGGCGGTGGTACCCCTGCGTCACGCCGCTGTGGCCGCCGCAGCCAAGGTCGGACTCTCCGACCATCGACGGGGCGAAGTTGAGATCGTCGTCAACGAGTTGGCCACCAACGCCATCGTCCACGGTGGCGGAGGCATGGGCTTCGTCTCAGTGGTCGAAGGGCCAGCAGGGTCGAGCGGCGAGCCCGGCGTCGTAGAGCTGACCGTGTTCGATCGAGGCCCGGGGATCGAGCCGGCTCGATTGGCCGCCGGCTCCGGTTCGACTGCCGGAACGCTCGGGATCGGGCTCAGTGGGGCGTTGCGCCTCGCCTCCGAGATCGTCATCGACACAACAGCCCAGGTCGGCACGGCTGTGGTAGCCAGGCTAGGGCCCGCCCGACTACACCAAGGGGCCGCCGGCAGTTACGAGGTCGCAGGGTTGCGTCGCCCCCTCTCGGGCGAGACTCGCTGCGGCGACGGGTGGACGTTCGCCCAGCGCCCCGGGGAAGTCCGTCTCTTCATGGTTGACGGGCTCGGTCATGGCCCCTTGGCCGCTGATGCCGCCGACCTCGCACTCGACGCGTTCAACGCTGACCCCTGGGCCGATCCGGTCAGCGCGATGGCCCGGATAGGAGAGAGCCTCCGTGGCTCCCGGGGTGCAGCCGTCGGGCTGGCCGTGGTCGACGACGCCCTTCGAACTGCGGCTTTCGTCGGCGTCGGCAACGTGGCTGCCTCGCTGCTGTCACGCGACCGGCGCCACGCCCTGCTGTCGACCCCCGGGGTCGCCGGCCAGCGAACCCGCACGATCCGCCGGTACGACGTCGCGCTGAGCGATCCCTGGGCGCTGGTGATGCATACCGACGGCCTGACTGAGAGATGGGAGTGGGAGCCGGTGGCCAAGTCGGCCAGAAGGGCCCCGGCTCTCGCCGCCGCCGCCCTGATGAGGGATGCCGCCCGAGAACGGGACGATGCATGCGTGGCGGTGGTAACTCCGAGCGTCCCATGACGCCACTTGTCATCACCACCCTGCACAAGGACGCCGACGTCATCGAGGCGCGTCGACGCACCCGCCACCTGGCCGAACGGCTCGAGCTCGATATTCACGAGCGGACCCGGATCATCACCCTCGTATCAGAGGTCGCCCGAGACCTGGTCCTCTCGGGCGGTGGCACGTTGAGCGTGTCGGTCGGCGACCGGGATGCCGGCGCCGAAGTGGCGATTCATGCGTCCACCTCCAGGCCCTCAGCCGTGTTGGAGCTGGGGGCCAATGCCTCCCGTCTGGCCGATCACGTCTCCACCGATGGCGACGACACTCACGTGTTCCGCCTTCACCTGCCCCGGGTCAACCTTCCCTACCCGGCGGCTGTTGCCGCGCTGGAAGCCGAACTCCGGCCGCCGGAGTTCACGGTTGATCTCCTGGACGACCTTCTGCACCAGAACCGCGAATTGCTGTCCACCCTCGATGAGCTGGAGGCGAGCCGGGCTGAGCAGGAGCGGGTCAATGCCGAGCTGGCCGAGACGAACCTGGGCGTCATTGCCATGTACGACGAGCTCAGCGCCGAGCTCGACAGGACCAACAGAGGTGTCGTTGCCCTCTACGCCGACCTCGACCAGCAAGCCCGAGATCTCTTGAGCGCCAATGAGACGAAGACCCGCTTCCTGAATGCGGTGAGCCACGAACTCAGGACACCGGTCAACTCGATCATCGCGCTGGCCAACCTGTTACTCGAGCGAGCCGACGGCCCACTGTCCTCCGAACAGGAACGTCAGGCCACGTACATCCTGCGGTCGGCCACCGAGCTACTCGACGCCGTCAACGACCTGCTCGATCTGGCCCGGGGCGAAGCCGGCGCGCTCATCGTACGCGTCGAGCCGGTCGACGTGCGCGCCCTCGTGACCACCGCTGTGCAACTGATCGAGCCACTCATCAACAGCAACTCGGTCACGCTCAACACCACCGTGGCGGCCACCGTTCCCGCCAAGTTCAACACCGACCCAGCCATCGTCGCGCACATCCTTCGCAACCTCATGGCCAACGCCGCCAAGTACACCCCGTCAGGCACAATCGAGGTCACGGTCGATCGGGCCGAGGATGGCGGTCTGGCTCTGAGCGTGACCGACACCGGCGTCGGTATCGCGGCACAAGACCTCACCCGAGTGTTCGACGAGTTCTTCCGAGCCGACTCGGCCCGGACGATGGCCAGTGGCACCGGGCTCGGCCTGGCCCTGGCCCAGCAACTGGCGCGCCGCTTGGGTACCGAGATCACCGCCACCAGCATCCCAGGCCACGGCTCCACCTTCGCCGTCACACTGCCAGTCCGGCCCAGGCCCGGACAACACTCCCCACCTCAGCACCCATCGGGCTGAGCTCCGGGCATTCAGCGGGCCATCGAGCCCACTGGTGCACATGCACTACACCACCGTGGTCCACCTGGAACGGTGACACACAGGCACCTGGTGCTTCCGCACCGACCGCAGTCCTGTCATCGTTACACCGTGCAAGGCATCGACCAATCGGCGGCTCACTATCGTATAACACATGATGAGACCGAGTCAGCCGCTTGCCGGCTGACCGTCACCGGCGACCTCGACGAGTGGAACTGCGACCATTTCACCCGACAAGTTATTGCTAGAGCGGAAAGAGTCGAAGTCGTCGAGTTGGATCTGTCAGCCCTCAACTACATCGGCGCAGCCGGGATCCGTTCTCTCATCCAGATCCGCCAGATTCTGAAAGCTGATAAACAGAAGCTGAGGATCTGCGCACTTTCCCCTATCGCTCAACGATTGTTCGACATCCTGGACATCACAACTCAAAGCTTGACCACCGGTGCCCCGGCCGACCTGTGACTCTTGGTTGAACGACACGATGGTGACGTCCGCGCCGCACTAGATGATTTCGTGGACTGGCTGCTCCGGTGCCGCAGAGCGCGAAAGGCGAAGTAGTCGCAACGGCAGATATGCCGCCCGCACAGCATCACAGTGCCGGCAGGGAGGATTGGGGATAGGGCTCGGGTCCTGCGGGGTCCACCAGGTTGTT
>CADEDH010000025.1:74105-83108 GCA_902826025.1 uncultured Actinomycetes bacterium | reverse complement strand
CTGGCCGACCGCGCCCGCCGCCCCGGCGGGCGGCTCCAGCCCCAGGAGGTGGACGAGCTGGTGAGCCTGTACCAGCGGACGTCGGCCCAGCTCAGCTTCGCCCGGCAGCACTTCGCCGACCCGTCGCTGACGGCCGAGCTCAACACCCTCGTGGCCCGGGCCAATGCCGTCATCTACCGTCGAACCTCCAGCCCGGCGGCCGGCCTGCGCCGGTTCTTCGCCGTCACCTTCCCGGCCGCAGTGTGGCACATCAAATGGTTCGTGGCGGTGGCAGCGATCGCCCTCCTGGCCCCGGTGGCCGTGATCGGCCTGTGGCTCGGCACCAACGATGAGGCCCTCACCTTCGCCGCCCCCGAGGCCCAGCGGGCGGCCTACGTCGACGAGGACTTCGAGAGTTACTACTCGAGCGCCCCCGCCGGTCAGTTCGCCACCGAGGTGCTGATCAACAACATCCAGGTGTCGTTCCTGGCCTTCGCCGCCGGGGCCCTGCTCGGCCTGGGCTCGGTGCTGGTGCTCGCCTACAACGGGGCCAACCTGGGCGTGGCCTGGGCCTTGTTCATCGACGCCGGCCAGCAGGCGAAGTTCTGGGGCCTGATCCTTCCCCACGGGCTGCTGGAGCTGTCGGCCGTGATCCTGGCCGGGGCGGCGGGCATGACGCTGGGGTGGGCCGTGGTGTCTCCCGGCGATCAGAGCCGCGCCGCCGCCTTCACCGACGCTGCCCGCCGCTCGGTGATGGTGGTGTTGGGTCTGATGGTGGCGTTCGTGGCGGCCGGGATCATCGAGGGCTTCGTCACCCCCAGCGGCTTACCGACGGCGGTGCGGGTGGGGATGGGGCTGGCGGTGGAAACCGCCTTCGTGGCCTACATCGTTGCCTTCGGCCGCCGGGCCGCCGCCCAGGGCCTCACCGGCCTGGCCCGCGAGACCCTCGAAGGCGACACCGCCCGCGCCGTGCTCGCCGTGTAGCGCAGCGGAGCGGCGGCCCGGGGTGGGGGCCCCGGGCGGGATGGGGGAGGTACGGCGAAGCCGGACCGGCGGGGGCGCAGCCCCCGAAAGATGCCGTCTGATCGGTTCCATGGTTTGCTGAGAACAGCCCGGGCGGGCCGGATCCAAGGGGGACACATGAAGACTCGCGGTGCAGTGGTGACCAAGTCACCGGGGAAATGGGAGATCGTCGACATCGACCTCGACGAGCCCCGCCAGGGTGAACTGCTGATCAAGATGGCGGCCTCCGGGCTCTGCCACTCCGACGACCACATGACCACGGGCGACATGCCACCCGGGCTGCTGCCCTTCGCCGGTGGCCATGAGGGTTCGGCCGTGGTGATCGGGGTGGGCCCCAACACACCGGGCTGGGAGGTGGGCGACCACCTGGTCATGTCCTTCCTCCCCGGCTGCGGCCGCTGCCGGTGGTGCGCCTCGGGCATGCAGAACCTGTGCGACCTGGGGGCCCACGTGCTCACCGGCTGCCGCCCCGACGGCAGCTACCGCCTCAGCATCGACGGCAAGCCGATCGGCCAGGCCGCCGGTATCTCCACCTTCTGTGAGCACTCCCTGATCGACGTGCACAGTGCCATCAAGATCGACAAGGACCTGCCACTCGACAAGGCGGCCCTGGTGGGCTGCGGGGTGGGCACCGGCTGGGGCTCGGCCGTCAACTCGGCCGAGGTGAAGCCGGGCCATACGGTGATCGTGATGGGCATCGGCGGCATCGGGATCAACGCCGTGCAGGGGGCGGCCCACGCCGGCGCCCTCCACGTGATCGCCGTCGACCCCGTGGCCTTGAAGCGGGAGATGGCCGAGCGGGTGGGCGCCACACACTCGTTCGCCTCCATCGAGGAGGCCACCGAGTTCGCCCAGTCGGTCACGAACGGCCAGGGAGCCGACTCGGCCATCGTGACGGTGGGCGTGGTCCACGCCGAGCACATCTCGGGCGCCTTCCAGGCCATCCGCAAGGCCGGCACCGTGGTGGTCACCGGGATCGGGCCGGTGGAGGAGAAGCTGTCGGTGCCGGCTTTCGAGCTCACCCTGTTCCAGAAGCGGGTGCAGGGGGCACTGTTCGGGGCGTCGAGCCCGAGCCGGGACATCCCGTGGATGCTGATGCTCTACCAGCAGGGCCGGCTCAACCTCGACGACCTGATCACCAGCCGCTACAAGCTGGACGACATCAACCAGGGCTACGCCGACATGCACGCCGGCAAGAACATCCGGGGTGTGATCATCTACGACTGAGTGCGCCCTTCGGGCGCCTCGGGTTCGCCTCCGGCGAACACCGGCCGTGCGCCCCCCTTCCGACACCAAACGCAACGGCACCGGGCGTGACCGTCGCCTCTTGAGGGGGGCGGCGGTCACGGTCGCGTCGGCCGTCGCCGTGGCCGGCCTGCTGGCCTGGACGGGGCGGAGAGCGGGGCCCCACAGCGCCCGGTTCGCCCTGGCCGTAACGTGGTTGCCGATGACCGCCCTGGGCACGGTCAGCCACGTGGTTCCGTTCCGTCTGCCCCCGTGGTGGCACCGCCTCCGCTCCGTCGAGATCGACGGCCCCCTCTATGAGCGGCTGGGGGTCCGGGCCGCCAAGCGGCTCCTGCGGCGGGGCCCCGCCACCATGTTCAACCCCGGCCTGCGGCTCCCGTCCGAGCCGACCCCGGCCGCCATCGACCGCCTGGCCCGCCGCATGTGCACGGCCGAGGCCGCCCACACCGTGGCCGGCCTGGTCACGCTGGGTGTTGCCACCCACGCCGGCTTCCGGGGCTGGTGGCGGGCGGCGGCCTGCACCCTCGGGTTCGATGTGGCCGTGAACGGCTATCCCGTGCTGCTCCAGCGCTACAACCGGGTACTGCTGCTCCGCCGATTCGGCCCGGCGGCACCACCCCAAGGCTGATTCGATTCAGCTCGAAAGTGCACCGGGCGAAGAGGCCGTGTAAGAATCGTCACATCGATCGTTCCCCCGACAAGGGGGTCATCGCTGGGCCAATGAGGGTCCTGGCGAGCGGGGGACTCAGCTCACACGAGGCGGTCGTCGACGCGCGCCTACACCACGACGGTGGCGGCGCCGAAACCCAAGGGGGAATCCCACCGTGCAACCGTCCGTCCCGCACACCCGTGCTCGAACGCGCCCACGCCGCCGCGGCGCTCTGATCGTGATCCTGCTGTCGCTCCTCGCCCTGTTCGCCGCGGCCTGCGGTTCCAGCAGCGACACCGACACCGGGACCGGATCGTCGTCCGGCGAAGGCTCGGCCGCCAGCAGCGCGGAAGGAAGCGGGGCGGCCGCCCCCTCGGGCGAGCCGATCAAGGTCATGACCGAGGCCCCGATCGACACCAACTTCACGCCGTACCCCAACATCCGCGACGCGGCCAAGTACTACGCCAAGTGGATCAACGACCAGGGCGGCATCAAGGGCCGGCCGCTGGAGGTGATCTTCTGCGACGACAAGAACGATCCCAACGAGGCCGGCAACTGCGCCCGCAAGGCGGTCGATGAGAAGGTGATCGCCAACGTCGGGAGCTTCACCATCGACGTGAGCCGGGGCATCCCCATCCTGGAGGAAGCGAAGATCGCCTGGTTCGGGGCCTGCTGCCCCATCCAGGCCCAGGAGAACACGTCGCCCATCTCGTTCCCCATGGGGTTCGTCAACGGCTTCCCCACGGCCGCCGCCATCCGCATGGTGGCCGACGGCTGCAAGTCGATCGCCACCACCTACGGCGACCTGCCGGTGGCCGACGTGTTCAACGAGGCCTTCGTCAACGGCTGGAAAGCGGCCGGCGGCACCGGCGAGGTGAAGATGGTGAAAACACCGCTGGCACCGGGCGACTACAGCGCCGAGATAGCGAAGATGACCACGCCCGACATCGACTGCCTGTTCGGCAACATCGGCGAGGCCAACTGGCCGTCGGTCATCACCGCCCTCAGCTCCGCCGGCAAGTCGCCCCGCCTCTACGGCCCCCAGGGCAACCTGGACCAGAAGGTGGCCACCGACTTCCCCGAGGAGACCAACGGGGCCGTCGTGCTCGGCGTGTACCCCGACATGGGTGACGACGTGTGGGCCGACTACCGCCAGGCCCTGGAAGACAACGGCGTCATCGACTCCAAGGAGATCGACTGGAACAGCCTGGGCGGGCTCGGCACCTGGGCCGCCTTCGTGGCCTTCACGCAGATCGTGGAGGGCATGGACGGCGAGATCACCGGTGCCACCTTCATCGACGCCGCTTCCAAGGCCTCCGCCGTCGATACCGGCGGGCTCGTGCCGACGCTCGACTTCACCACGGAGTGGGACGGCGGCAAGGGCCAGTTCCCCCGCATCTTCAACCGCAACATCTACGTGAGCGGCATCAAGGACGGCAAGATGATCCCGCTGCCCGACATCGAACCGATCGACGTGACCGATGCCTTCGACGGCAAGCCGCTCTAGCCGGCGCCGTCCGTAGCCGAACACCGCCGAGCAAGGGAGCCGACATGGGAGATGTCTTGAAGTTCGCCCTGCTGGGGCTGGGCGTGGGGGCCCTCTACGCCCTGGCCTCACAGGGCCTGATGGTCATCTACCGGGGCTCGGGGGTGCTCAGCTTCGCCCACGGCGCCGTCGGCATGGTGGGCGCCTATGTCCACTGGGAGCTCAAGGAGCAGCACGGGCTGCCGGCCGTCATCGCCTGGCCGGCAGCCCTGGCCGTGTGCGCCGCCATCGGGGCCGCCGCCCATCTCGGCGTCATGCGTCAGCTCCAACGGGCCTCGCCCCTGGCCCGGATCGTGGCCACGCTGGGGCTCTACATCGTGTTGCTGTCGGGGGCGGCCATCCGCTACGGCCAACGGGTGACCCAGGTCAGCTCGGAGCTGCCCCAGAACCCGATCGAGCTGGGCTCGATCACGGTGTCGGTGGACCGGTTCATCCTCACCGGGATCGCGGCGATGTCCACCGTGGCTCTGTGGGCCCTCTACCGCTACACCCGGTTCGGGATGGCGACCACGGCGGTGGCCGAGAACCAGCGGGCGGCGTCGGCCGTGGGCCTGTCGCCCGATCGGATCGCCACCCTCAACTGGGCCCTCGGCTCCGCCCTGGCCGGCATGGCGTCGATCCTCATCGCCCCGATCGTGCAGCTCCAGGTCCAGACGATGACGAACCTGGTGCTGGCGGCCATGGCGGCGGCGTTGGTGGCCCGATTCCATTCGTTCCCCCTGGCCCTGGCGGCCGGGTTGGTGCTGGGCATCGTGGAGAGTGAAGCGGTCCGCTTCGCCGGCGACGTGCCCGGCCTGTCCAAGAGCCTGGGCGCGCTGTTCATCGTGGTCTGGCTCATCTACCGGGGCCAGGCCCTCCCGCTGCGCGACTTCTTCCTCCAACGCCTGCCGGCGGTGGGGGGCGGCACGTTGCGGCCCGGAGTGGTGGCGGCGGCGCTGCTCATCTGCGGGATCGTGATCTGGCTGGTGCCCCCGATCTGGCAGGACGCCTTCGTCACCACCTTCTCCGTCGGGATCATCCTGCTGTCACTGGTGGTGTTGACGGGGTACGCCGGACAGCTGTCGCTGGCCCAGGTGGCCCTGGCCGGTTTCGGCGCCCTGGTGGCCGGGCAACTGGTCGACCGGGGCGGCTGGCCGTTCCTGCCCGCCCTCATCGCCGGGGTGGTGGCCACCGTGCCCCTGGGCGCGCTGTTCGCCCTGCCGGCGGTACGGGCCCGGGGCATCAACCTGGCCATCGCCACCCTGGCCCTGGGCACGGCCATGGAATTGATGGTGTTCCAGAACGGCGACCTGGTCGGCGGTTTCGCCGGGGTCAAGATCGGCCGGCCGTCGCTGTTCGGGTGGAGCTTCGATGCCATCCGCACCCCCAACCGCTACGCCGCGGTCTGCATGGTGTTCTTCGCCCTGATGGCGATGATGGTGTCGAACGTGCGGCGGGGCCGCACCGGGCGGCGGCTGCTGGCGGTGCGGACCAACGAGCGGGCGGCGGCCGCCCTCGGCATCAGCGTGCCGGGGGTGAAGGTGTACGCCTTCGCCCTGTCGGCCGGGATCGCGGCGGTGGGCGGCGTGCTCTACTCGTTCCGCCAGGACGTGATCATCTACGGCAGCATCTTCCAGAACTTCCAGTCGATCCTGGCCGTGGCCTACGGGTTCATCGGCGGCATCGGCTTCCTGTTCGGGCCGATGTCGGGCTCCACGCTGGCGCCGGGGTCGATCGGGGCCAACATCTCCAACGAGATCTTCTCCGGGATCAGCGAGTGGCTGCCCCTGATCGGCGGCGTCATCGTGGTGCTGCTGGTGCTGCAGAACCAGGACGGGATCACCCGGGAACAGCTCAACATCCTCCCGATCCTGGCCAAGCGGGGCAAGACCCTGGTGCTGGCGGTGATCGGCGGGTTCGTCGTCTTCTTCGTGCTGCGGGGCACGCTCGACGCCGGGGGTCTGGCGGCCTGGGGGCTGTGGCTGGTGTGCGTGCCCGTGGTCGGCTACCTGGCCGCCCGGTTCCTGACCGGGGCGGTGGAGCCCCGACTCGACACCGCAGTGGCGTTGCTCCGGCCGCTCGGGCCGTGGGTGAAACCGTGGCACGACGCCGCCCACGCCAAGATCGACCTGGGCGAGGCGGCGTCGTCGTCGGGGACAGGGGCCGCCCGGGAGCGGGTGCCGGCCCGGACGCTGTCGGTGAGCGGGCTCACCGTCCGCTACGGCGGGGTGACGGCGGTGGACGACGTGGCCTTCGACGTGCGGCCGGGCACCATTCTCGGCCTGATCGGGCCGAACGGAGCGGGCAAGACGTCGGCCATCGACGCCATCACCGGGTTCACGGCGGCCACCGGCACGGTCCGCCTCGACGACCATGACGTGTCGGGCCTGTCGGCCGCCCGCCGGGCCCGAGCCGGGCTGTCCCGGTCGTTCCAATCGCTGGAGCTGTTCGAGGACGCCACGGTGATCGACAACCTGCGGGCGGCGTCGGACCCCCGGGACCGGCTGTCGTACCTGGTGGACCTGGTCCATCCCCGCACCCCTCCCCTGCCGGCGCAGGTGGTGGCGGCCATCGACGAGTTCCGGCTGGGCGAGGTGCTCCACCACCACGTGCAGGATCTTCCCTACGGCCAGCGGCGGCTGCTGGCCATCGCCCGGGCCGTGGCCACGCAGCCCAGCGTGCTACTACTCGACGAGCCGGCGGCCGGGCTGGGCGACGCCGAAACGGCCGAGCTGGCCCGCCTGGTGCGGCGGCTGGCCGACGACTGGGGCATGGCGGTGCTGCTGGTGGAGCACGACATGAACTTCGTGATGAGCGTGTGCGACGAGATCGTGGTGCTCGACTTCGGCCGCCGGATCGCCAACGGCGAGCGGGAGGCGGTGCGCAACGACCCCGTCGTCATCGCCGCCTACCTGGGCGAGCACGAGGACGAGGCCACGGACGAGATGGTCGAGACCGACGAGGTGACAGCCCGATGACCACCGTGAACGGATCTTCCCCGGCGTCCGCCCCGATGGTCGACGACCAGCCGGTGGTGGTGATGCTGCAGGCCAAGGGCCTGACCACCGGATACGGCCCCCAGGCCGTGGTCCACGGGCTCGACCTGGAGGTGCGGGCGGGCGAGGTGGTCACCCTGCTGGGGCCGAACGGGGCGGGCAAGACCACCACCCTGCTGGCCTTGAGCGGGGAACTGCCCCTGCATTCGGGCACGGTGGCCCTCGACGGCGAGGTGACCAAGGCCCCTCTGTATCAGCGGGCCCGGCGGGGGCTCACGTTCGTCACCGAGGAACGCTCGGTGTTCAAGGGGCTGTCGACCCGGGACAACCTGCGGGTGGGCGGGGTGGATGTGGGTGACGCCCTGGCCCTGTTCCCTGAACTGGAGCGACGGCTGGAGGTGCGGGGCGGCCTGCTCAGCGGGGGCGAGCAACAGATGCTCACCCTGGCCCGGGCTCTGGCCCGCAAGCCCCGGGTGCTGCTGGCCGACGAGCTGTCGATGGGGCTGGCCCCCATCATCGTGAAGCGGCTGCTGGAGGCGGTGCGGGCGGCGGCCGACACCCAGGGAACCGCCGTGCTGCTGGTGGAGCAGCACGTGCGTAAGGCCCTGGTCTACGCCGACCGGGCCTACGTGATGCGCCGGGGCCGGATCGAGCTGGCCGGTACCGCAGCCGAGATGCGCTCCCGCATCGGCGAGATCGAGGAGCAGTACCTCTCCGGCGGCGCCTGAGCTCCCGCCCGCTCCACCGCCCCGGGCCCACCCGGCCCAATCTGCGTCACGTTTTCGCGCCCCATCACCCTTCTGCGTCACGTTTTCTACGAGTTCCGTAGGTGTCGCGACGCAGATCGCCGCCGTGTCGCGGTTTTCGCGCCGTCGGTTCAAGCAGCGTCAGGCCGACAGCCAGGCCACGAGATCGGGGTGACCGGAGGCGAAGCCGGCCTGGCGGGCGGAGGCGTCGTCGTGGAGGGGGCGGTCGAGGTCGGCGCCGTGTTCGGCCAGGAGCTGGGCGGCGGCGAGCTGGCCGGCCCGGCAGGCGTGCCAGGCGGCGTTGGTGACGTCGTCGGCCGACGGGGAAGGGCCCGAGCCGGAACCCAGCTGTCGTTCCAGTTCGGTGACCTCGCCCAGGGCGGCGGCGTGCCACAGCGCCATCGACGCCCCTCGGGCCACCAACCGGCGGGCCGCCTGCCACTGCTCGAAGATCACGGCGTCGTCGAGGGGAGGGCCGCCGGTGAGCACGCCGCCATCGGCCTCGATGTCGGCCCCGGCGTCGAGGAGGGCGTCGACGGCGTCCACGTCGTCGTTGCTGGCGGCCCAGTGCAGCGCCGTCTCCCGGTGGGCTCCGACGAACCGTCCGTCCACCTCGGCCCCCGCTGCCACCAGCACGGCGATCATCTCGGCCCCGCGGGGGAGCTGGCCGGGCCAGTCGGTGGCCACGTGGAGGGTGGTGCGCGACTCGGCCTCGTCGCCGATCCGCTCGGTGGCCAGCCCAGGGTTCGTGGCGAGCAGGGCGTGGAGCCCGTCGACGTCGCCGGCCAGCAGGGCGGCGACGAGGGCTTGGGCGGTGGGGTCGTCGGCGGGCAGCATCCC
>CADEDH010000025.1:69568-74005 GCA_902826025.1 uncultured Actinomycetes bacterium | reverse complement strand
TGGTGAGCGACGACCGCCGACTGGGCCGCCCGCTGGACGGCGGCGGAAGACCACTATTTCGGCGTCGTCATGCCCCCGCACCGGTTCGACCTCGTGCTGGGCTCGGGAGGCTGAGCCGCCGGACGGCCGAACCGCCTCTCAGCCGCCAAGACGTCAGCCCAGTACCTCGGCCGTCAGACGGTCGAGGTTCTCCTCGTTGGCCGGCACCACGATCCGGGCGATGTTGCGGGCCACGGCCGCCTTCTCGAACGTCTGGCACCACGACACGGCGGTGCCGCCCTCGGCCGGGGCCAGGCGTATCTCGAGGGTGTAGGCCGGGTTCGACAGATGCTCGATCACCACACAGACAGGAGGGGTGACCTCCCGGAAGCGGCTCTCGTTGCGGAACGTGGCCCCGTCGGGGCCGTGCATCTCGTACTCCCAGACTCCGCCCGTCTCCACCTCGCACCGGTGGAAGGTGTTGGTGAAACCAGCCGGCCCCCACCACCGGGCCAGCCGCTCCGGCTCGAAGGCGGCGAACACCGCCTCTGGCGACGCCGGAATGAGGCGGGAGGTGGTGAACGGCGTGGTCATCGGCGGCTGCTCCTCGTCGGATCGGCTCGATGACCGTACCCGCCGGATCCAGCCCCGTACTCTGGACCCATGCGTGCATCGGTCGTGGCCGGCCTGGTGGTCACCGCCTGGTCCGGCCTGACCGCCTGCGGCCGGAGCGAGGCTCAAGACAGCGCCGTGGTGGCGTCGTCTCCGACCTGTTCACCGGCAAAATCCCTTTCCGACTGCACCGCCTTGGTGACCATGGCGACAACCGAGACCGAGCTGACCGCAGCGCGGCGGTCGCCGTCGAGATGGGCCTGGAGCACAACGACGACTGCACCACCGACAGCCGTCCCCGCTCGTTCGTCCTCGACTCCGGAGTCGACACCATCTCCTCGGTCACCGTGAACGGCGAGCCGACCGACCTGAGCCGTCCGTAGAGATCGGGGCATCAGAGGTCGTACACCGTCACCGGCACGCCAGCGACAACGAGTGTCCGGTCGATGATCCGCTCCACCACGCTCCACTCGCCGCCCGCCAGGCCGCAGCCGATCCGGGGCATGTGGACCGACGCCCCCAGCATCTCGGCCTCATCGGCCAGGTCGGCGAGTCCCGCCTCGATCGCCTCGTAGCGCACCGGCGGCCCCGCCGGGCCGTCGTGCAGTCCTTCCTGACCGATGATGTTGGCCACCCATAGGGCCTCCTCCACCGGCACCAGCTGGAGCGCCCCGAGCTCGAAATCGTTGGTGCCCCGATCCCGGTACCACGCACGGTAGGCCGCCTCGGGTTGCGGCCAACGGGCCGACAGTGCCACCACGAAGCCCCGACCCCAGCCGCCAACGTCATTGCACACATGGGCGATCACCCTGGGACCGCCGCCGATCGGCCGAGTGGCATCGCCCTGCACGTACTCGATCGCTGTTGGCCCGCTCACCATCCGACCCAGGCTACGACCGGCGAGGCAGCTCCTACGTGTCGCCGCCGTCGAGCTGGCGGGCGTCGTCGTTCAGCCGGCGGATGGCGCGACCGATGTCGGCCATACCATCGGCCCCGGCCGAGGCGGCGGAGGAGATCCCGGCAATCACGCGGGACTGGTCGCTCACCGACTGGCTGAGCGTCGCCTGGTCGTGTTCCAGCCCGGCCACCATCTCGGCGATCGTGGCCATGGCCGCCGCCGAAGCCTCCAGCCGATGGTGCACGTTGTCGACCAGCGAGCTGATGCCCGACGCCGACGCCGCCGTCCGCTGGGCCAGGTCCTTCACCTCGTTGGCCACCACGCCGAAGCCCTTGCCCGCCTCCCCCGCCCGGGCCGACTCGATCGTGGCGTTGAGGGCCAGCAGGTTGGTCTGGCGGGCCAGGTCGGCGATCGTGTCGACGATCCCCACGATCTCCTCCCCCGCCGTTCCCAGCTGGCCGATCAGCTCCCGGCTCTCATCGGTGGCCGCCGCGATCTGGCGCACGGCCGATTCGGCGGCGTGTGCCGTGCCGGCGATCTCGTGCGACGACGACGCCAGCTGCTGCACTGATGCGGCGATGCTGTCGCTCTGGGCCTCCACCGACTGGGAGCTGGTGGTCACGTCCCCCACCAGGGCCCGCAGCGAGGCCGCCAGCTGGGCCCGGTGAGCCAGGCGTTCGCTCACCCGCTGGGCCCGCTCGGCCTCGGCCTGCACCATCGCCTGGTTGGCCTCGTCGAGCTGGCGCCGGACCCACAGAGGGATCTCTCCGATGGCGAGGTTCATGGCCAGGAACAGGATCACCCAGCCGGCGGCGGCCGACGGGCCGAGATCGGGCCGGAGGTGGAGGAACATGGCAGCCGCCGGGGCCACCATGTGGCCGATCAGCCACCGCCGGTTGACCACCGCGCCGGCGCAGGCGCACGAGACCGACGGGAACACGAGCATCCCCGGCTGGCTCAGCCACAACGGCATGAACGCAACCTGGATGACCGATGCCACCACCATCGTCAGCCGCACGAAGAGCGGGCCGTTGGCGTTCCAGACCGGGAGGTTGGGCACCACCGCAGCCGTGGCGCAGGCGACGACGAAGATGATCATCCGCTGATCGAGCGGGATGCCGTTGAGCACGGCCCAGATCGGGGTGACCACGGCGGCGACGGCGTAGAGCCGGCCGGCCATACGACCGGCCCGCACCTCGTACGACAGCGCGGCCGCCGGCTCCCGTCTCGTCATCGACCCTCCTGTCGGCGGGAGAGCCGACCAGATGAGCCGCTTGGGTGCTGCACCCCGGAGAGAGGTAGTTTTCGCCTTCAAGGGTGAGGACGCAAAGGAGACAGTCCAGTGATACCTCCCGGCATCATCTCGGCCGACGGCCACGTGTGCGAGCCGCCGAACTGCTACATCGATTACATCGACCCCAAGTTCCGTGACCGGGCCCCCACCGTGATGGAGCAGCCCGACGGCACCGAGGCCTTCGTCGTCCCCGGCATGAAGCGCCCGGTGGCCCTGGGCTTCGTCGACGGCGCTGGCTTCGGCGTCAGGGAACGCAACCGCCGGGCCCGGACCATGAAGTTCTCCGACGTACGCCCGGCCGGCTACATCGGCCGGGAGCGCCTCCCGTTCATGGATACCGACGGCCTGGCGGCCGAGATCATCTACGCCTCGATCGGCATGGGCCTGGCCATGCACCGCGACAACGAGTACAAGGACGCCTGCATGAAGGCGTACAACCGCTGGCTGGCCGACATGTGCGCCGACGCCCCGGAGCGGATCTTCGGCCTGGCCCAGACGGCCATCCTCAGCGTCGACTCCGCCATCGAGGACTTCACGAAGGCCAAGGAGATGGGCATGGTCGGCATCATGATGCCGGGCGACGCCATCCACGAGGACTACGACCACCCCGACTATGACGCCCTGTGGGAATGCGCCGTCGACCTCGACCTGCCGATCTGCTTCCACATCCTCACGAGCCGCAACGGCAGCATCAACGCCCCCACCCGGGGCCACAAGCTCAACAACTTCCTCGGCATCATCCGGGCCATCCAGGACGTGGTGGGCATGATGACGCTGGGCGGCGTGTTCGAGCGCCACCCCGGCCTCAAGCTGGTGGTGGCCGAGAGCGACGTGGGCTGGCTCCCCCACTACATGTACCGCATGGACCACGCGGCCCGGATCAACGCCGTCGACGGCATCCTGCCCGGCTTGTCCAAGCTGCCCAGCGAGTACATCCGGTCCAACGTGTGGGGCACCTTCCAGGACGACCTCACCGCCTACCACACGTTCGGCCTGATGGATCACAGCCGCCTGTTGTGGGCCAGCGACTTCCCCCACACCGACTCCACCTGGCCCAAGTCCCGCCAGCTGATCGAGGAGCAGGCCTCCCATCTCACCGAGGAACAGAAGCAGGACGTGTTCCGCAACAACGTGGCCGGGGTGTTCAACCTCCCGGCCGGCGACGCGTCGTGGCGTATGGAGACGGCGACGGCCGCAGCCTGATGGAGGAGCAGATCCCGGAGGTCGACCCCTACGCCGACGAGGCGGTGCCCGAGACCGACGCGGTCCGCCCCGGCGACGAGCTCGACTGGGCCACCATCGAGGCGTACCTGCGGGCCCATCTACCTCCCGAGGTGACCGGGGCCGGCCCGTTTCGGGTCAGCCAGTTCCCCAACGGGTCGGCCAACCTCACCTACCTCATTGCGTTCAGGGGTCCCCTTCCGGGGACCTCGAGTTCGCCTACGGCGAACATCGGTGACCCCGCCGCGGGAGGGGTGGAGCTCGTGCTGCGCCGCCCGCCGTTCGGCACCATCGCCCCCGGCGCCCACGACATGCGCCGGGAGCACAAGGTGCTGTCGCGCCTGTGGCAGCACTGGAACAAGGCCCCCCGGGCCTACCTGTTCTGCGACGACCACTCGGTGGCCGGGGCCGACTTCTTCGTGATGGAGCGGCG
>CADEDH010000025.1:65976-69468 GCA_902826025.1 uncultured Actinomycetes bacterium | reverse complement strand
CTGGTCCACAACGACCTCAAGCTCGACAACGCCATGTTCGCCACCGGAGACCCCGACACCGTCGTCGCCTTCTTCGACTGGGACATGACCACCCTGGGCGACCCGATGGCCGACCTCGGCACCCTGTTGAACTACTGGCCCGACCCGTCCGACACGCTGGAGGTCCGCCGGGTCGGCCACGACGGCATGACCCGGATGGGCCTGGCCCCGAGGGCCGAGATCATCGCCCGCTACGGCGAACAGACCGGCTTCGACGTGTCGCAGGCGTCGTGGTACGAGGCGTTCGCCCAGTGGAAGACGGGCGTGGTGATCCAACAGCTGCACCACCGCTGGAAGATGGGCAACTCGTCGAACGAGCGCCACGCCACCATCGCCGACACCCTCCCGTTCCTCATCAACACCGCCAGCACCCTGCTCGAGCTCTAACCGGAGTACCGCCACCAATGTCGACCGACAGCACTGAACACAGCACCGCCGAACACAGGGACGCCATCGTCATCGGGGCCGGCCTGTCCGGCATCTGCGCCCTCTACAAGCTGCGGGAACTGGGGCTCGACACCACGGTGCTGGAGGCGGCCGAAGACCTGGGCGGCACCTGGTTCCACAACCGCTACCCCGGTTGCCGGTTCGACTCCGAGAGCTACACCTACTGCTACACGTTCTCCGACGAGCTGCTGGCCGAGTGGAACTGGACCGAGCACTTCGCCCCCCGGGGCGAGACGCTGCGCTACCTCAACCACGTGGCCGACAAGTTCGACCTGCGGCCCCACATGCGCTTCGGCTCCCGGGTCGACCGCTGCGTGTGGGATGAGGACACCCACACCTGGCGGGTGGAGCTGACCGACGGCACGGTCTACACCACCCGGTACGTGATCCCCGCCGTGGGGGTGCTGTCGAGCCCGGTGATGCCGACCATCGAGGGCATCGACAGCTTCGGGGGCCCGTGGTGGCACACCTACAACTGGCCCCACGAGCCGATTGACCTGGCCGGCAAGCGGGTGGCCGTGATCGGCACCGGGGCCACCGCCGTGCAGCTCATCCCCGAGCTGGCCAAGGTGGTGGGCGAGCTGTACGTCTTCCAGCGCCGGCCCAACTGGTGTGCCCCGCTCCACAACCGGGAGATCACCCCGGAGGAGATGGCCGACATCAAGAGCCGCTACGACGAGATCTTCGCCCAGTGCCGCATCACGCCCGGCGGGTTCATCCACAACCCGTTGCGCACCCCCATGTTCGACGTGCCCGAGGAGGAGCGCTACGCCTTCTTCGAGGAGCTGTACGCCTCGTCCGGGTTCCGGATCTGGCAGGGCAACTACCGCGACATCCTCATGGACGAGAAGGCCAACGACGAGTTCACCGCTTTCGTGGCCAACAAGATCCGGGAGCGGGTGAACGACCCGGCGGTGGCCGACAAGCTGATCCCGACCGACCACGGGTTCGGCACCCGGCGGGTGCCGATGGAGACCCGCTATTACGAGGCCTACAACCAGCCCAACGTCCACCTGATCGACATCAACGACACCCCGATCGAGCGGGTGGTGCCCACCGGCGTTCAAACCGCGGAGCAGACCTACGAGGTCGACCTGATCGTCTACGCCACCGGCTTCGACGCCATGACCGGCACGCTGGACAAGATCGACTTCCTCGGTGTCGACGGGGCCAAGCTGCGCGACGCCTGGAGCTACGAGCCGGCCACCTACCTCGGCCTGCAGAGCCTGGGCTTCCCCAACCTGATCGTGCTGGCCGGGCCCCAGTCGGGCTCCGGGTTCACCAACTTCGGTCGGGGCGTCGAGGAGACGGTGGACTGGGTGACCGCTCTGATCGCCTATATGCGCGACCACGGCCATACCCGGATCGAACCCGAGGCCCAGGCCCAGGAGGACTGGGTGCGGCATGTGGCCGACATGTACGACCTGCTCCTGCTGGGCAAGGTGCGTTCCTGGTTCACCGGATTCAACTCCAACATCGAGGGCCGCGATCATGTGCGTCACGTCGTCTACAACGGCGGGGCGCCCCGGTACCGAAAGAAGCTCACCGAGGTGGTGGAGCAGGGTTACGCCGGCTTCCAGCTGAGCTGAGGTCAGCCCGCGAGCGGATGGGTTTGTAGGCAGAACTGCCCACTTCCGACGGCAACCTTTACAGGGGTGCCGACCGACCCATAGACCTGCATGACCATGCACATGGCGGACCGGGAGACGAGGGGGATGGCCGCGGCCACCGTGGCGCGCCCCGTTCCGCCGGTCACCGCCGTAACCGCCCTACCAGCGCGACGGCCCGAGCCCCGGGTGACCGACACGGCCGAGGATTTCGAGCGCTGCGTTGAGCAATGGACGGCCGAACTGGCCCGCCTCGCCTACCTCCTCACCGGAGATCACGACGCCGCCGACGACCTCGTGGCCGACGCCCTGCTCGCGGCGTGGCGCCAATGGCCGGCGGTCACGGCCACCAGCAATCCCAAGGCCTACGTGCGGCGCATCGTGGTGAACCAGGCCGCCTCCCGGGTCCGCGTCGCCCAGCGGGGACGTAAGGGACTGCGCCTGCTGTCGGGCCTCACCCGGGAGGCGGCACCGGCCCCCGATGTGTCGGAGCGGCTCGACATGCGCCGCGCCCTCGACTGCCTCCCCCGGGGCCAGCGCCTGTGCCTGGTGCTGCGCCACGGGATGGACCTGTCGGAGTCGGAGGTGGCCGACGTCCTGCAGATCAGCGTGGGCACGGTCAAGAGCCAGACGTTCAAGGGGATCAGGCGGCTCCGGCAGCTGCTGGAGCAGCACGCATGACGGATTCGCCACCGGCCGACGACGACGGCCGGCGCTACGACGACGACCTCCGGGTTCTGCTCGCGGCCTACGGCGCCGAGCATCTGCCCGACCGGGACCGGATCCAGGCGCGGTTGGCTGCGGGCCGGGCCGCGGCCCGCCGACACAGCCCCGACCGGGTGGCCCGGCACCGTTCTCGCCCCCCTGGCCGGGTGGCGGCGCTGGCCGCAGCGTCGGCGGTGGCAGCGGTCGCCGTGCTGGTCGTCGTGGTCGAGACCGGCCGACCGGTCCAGGTGTCGACCACCGGCCCGGCCGCGGTGGCATCCGACCCGGCCCGACCCGACGGGAACGACGACGAGCCTGGTCGCACCGACCCGTCGGACCCCGCCACCGCTCCCCTGCCCTCGGTGCCCGAGCCGACCGCCGACTCCGCCCTCGACGGCGACGCCACGGTGACCGGCTCCGACGTCCCCGGCATCCGGGTACCCGCTGTCGATCCCGAGCCCACCACCCCGCCCGCCGCCCCCGACACCGACCGCACACCCGGCCCCGTGAGCGGAGGCTCGGCCCCCGGCGCCACCAGTGCTCCTGTCGGCAGCGTGACGGGGCCCGGCGCCCCTGACCTGCCCGGCGGCCCCTCGACCTCCGCCGCCCCTGTACCCACCACCGGGGCCAGCTCCACCACCACCTCGCTCCCCACCGCTTCGGTCCCCACCACGGTGCGGCCCGGCACGGTGCG
>CADEDH010000025.1:54405-65876 GCA_902826025.1 uncultured Actinomycetes bacterium | reverse complement strand
TGCCTCCGGTGGCCGGTCCCCCGGTGCAGACCGCCCTGCTGCCCCCGAAGGTCCAGCTCGGCCCGACCGGCCATCTCGACTGGGTGGTGGTCGGTTCCCGCAACGACGGCAAGATCGTGCGGATGAAGGCCGGCACCGGCCGCCTCACCGTCGCCGCCCCGTCGGGGGCGCTGACCACCCCGGGCCTGATCCCCATCCTGTGGAGCGGTGGCAGCCCCGAGCAGGACCGCACCGACAACTCGAACTGGTGGACAGCCACCAGTTCGCCGTCGTCGTTCGTGGTGGAGGTGGCGGGGGCCGACAACGCCTCCGAGGTGGTCCTCTACGCCGGCAGCACCAGCTCGCTCGTGGTCACGGTGACGGTGTCGGGCCGGGGCACGACCCAGAGGGTGGTCCCGGCCAGTTTCCTGGGGTCGGCGGCCAAGGTGACGGTGTCGCTCACCGGGGCCGACCGGGGCCGCGACACCACCATCACGCTCGGTGCGGCCAAGGGCACGCTGAGCCTGGGGGCCGTCACCGAGCGGTGAACCGGCCCAGCGCCTGCTCAGCCGCCGCCGGCACGTCCCGCAGCCGGTCGACCTCCACCCGCAGCGCCGCCAGTGCCGTCTGCACCGCTTCGATCCGGGTCAGGTGCCGCAACTCCTCGTTCTGGCGGGTGTCGACGTGGTCGTCGTCCTTGAGCCGGCCGAGCAGGCCGCTGGGCAGGGGGTAGCTGAGCTCGGCGGCCGCCCGCGCCGCGGCTTCGGCCTGTCCCGGCAGCAGCGGATCGGGCCCCACCCGCAGCACCTGCGCCCCCACCGTCACGTCGACGGGCTCGACGGCCGGCGGCAGTGCCCGGGCGGCGACGGCCAGGACGCGCACCGCCGGTGCCAGCATCCCGGCTGCGGCCTGCCAGGCCAGAGCGGTGAGGGGCCCGGGAGCTTCGTCCGGGACGGCGTCGGCGGGCAGGGCGTCGTCGATCAACAGGTCGACGAGCCGTCCGGCCGGGGCCCCGGGGTCGGGCAGCGCCGGCCCGGTGCCGGCCGCCGCCTCGTCTTCGGTTCGGAGCTGGCGGCGGAGCGCCTCGGCCCGTCGCAGCAGCGGGGCCTCGGCCGGTGTCCCCTCGTCGACCAGCGCCACCAGCGCTCCCTGGAGCTGGGCCCGGGTGGCGTCGTCGATCCCGCCCCCCGCCGACGGCTCCGACCAGGCGGCGGCGGCCGCCGTCATCAGCGCCGTCGCCGCCTCCAGCCCCCGGGCCGCTGTCAGCGGCCGCTCGTAGCCCTCCGCCACGGGCGCCGGCAGACGCTTCAGCACGCCCGAGACAGGTTGCCCCAGGGCCTGGATCCGGGTCCGCCACCGTTGCCCGTCGGCCGGCGGCGGTTCGGGCAACACCCCCACCTGGTCCTTCAGCCAGGCGGCCACCGCCACCCGGCTGTCGGGGCCGAGGGCGCCGCCGGCGGCCGCCAGCCACAACGCCCGGTCGACCCCGCTCACCTGGCCGTCCCGCACCGGCCCGAGCAGAGCGGGCACCAGCGATCCGGCCCGGGACCCGGCGCCGGACAGCGTCAGCACCAGGGCCAGGAAGCGGTCGGTCCGCTCCGGGTCCCGCCGCCGGGCCTCGATCACATCGGGGTCAGCGGCCGGGTCGGCCCCACCCAGCACCCGGGGCAGCGACCGGGTGGCCGGTGCCAGCCAGTAGTCGACCGTGTCGTCCCGAAGCTCGTTGGCCGAGGGTAGGGCCAGCGACCGCGCCATAGGCCGGCCCGACGGGCCCAGCAGCTCCATCGCCACCAGCGCCGTACGCACCCGGCGCCGCACCGCCTCGTAGTCGGCGAAGAAGTCGAGCTCGTCCCGCAGATCCGACAGCTCCACCAGCCGGTGGACGTCGTCGGTGAGACGGTTGAGCCGCTCCTCCAGCGTGCCTTGCTGCTTGGCCAGCCGGTGCCGCTCCGAACGGTCCCGGGAGGCCGCCGCCGCCAGGTCGCTGGCCAGCTGCTCCGTCTTGTCCCGCAGGTAGTAGTCCCGGTCCCCGAAGTACCAGCGCCAGTCTGTGGCCATGGGCCGCGAGACTACGCGACGACGGTGCTGTCGGGGGTTCGCGGCCCCACCGCTCGGCCGCCCTCAGTGGGACTGCAGGTAATGTCGGGCCAGGGGATCGCCGCCGAAGTCGCGACGCAGGTCGCGCCACACGGTGTGGACGTGATTGGCGTCCCGCTGGGTGTTGTCGTATTCGATCAACAGGTCGTCGCCCTGGAGCCGGTAGTAGTGGGGCTGGCCCGGCTCCCGCCCACCGGCCCACGCCAGGTGGACCGAACCGCCGGCGACGGCGGCGGTGGCCCGGGACAGCTCCTCGGCCGCCAGCTCGTCGGGGAGCCGATTCACGTACACCCCCAGCAGGGCCCCGAGCACGTCGAGCTGGTCGGCTCGCAGGTCGGCCGCCGGCAGGCCCTTGGGGCGGCCGGTGAGCGCCAGGGCGGCCAGGTGCTCGTCGGTGAGCCCCAGTGTGGTCTCGGCCGCGGCCTGGGCGGCCGCCATCAGCTGGTGGATGTCGGGGCTGAGCTGGCCCCGCCACACGTCGACCAGCGGGAGGGGCCGGTCGCCCTCGGCCAGGCGGGTGCGGTTGACGCCCACGATGTCCACCGGGGCCACCGGGCTGATCAGGGCCCGGGCCAGCTGGGCCTCGTCGAGCGAGCGCACCAGCTCCCGGCCGAGGTCCTCGGCCCCCGCCAGCGGGCGGTGGAGATGGGGGCCGAGGAGCGGGGCCGACGCGGGGTCGGCTCCGAGGAAGCTGGGCGTCACCCCCACCAGCTCGCCGGCCTCGATCGCCACGTTGATCGACACGTGATGGCCACCGAAGCGCCAGCCCCAGGTGCCATCGGGGGCGGGCTCGCCGAACAGGGCCAACCAGTACAGGCCGGGGTCGCGACCCCGCTCCCGACCGAAGCCGACAGTCCAGCCCTCGGTGTGGTCGAGGATGTTCTCCAGGCCGATGATGGCGGCCACCGTCACGTACCCCGGGCGCGACAGGCCGGTGGCCACGAGCTGATGGGTCCGGCGCTGCTGATCCGGCGTCATGGCGGCCAGAGCCAGGCCCCCGTGATCGGTCGGGGTGTAGAACCAGCGGGTCCGCTCCTCGTCGTCGGGGCGGCTCCAGCAGGCGGCGGCCCGCTGGGCCGGGTCGAGGGCGTCGAGCAGGTGGCGGGCGGCGTCCGCCATCCGCTGGGCCAACTCCCGTCGCACGGTCATCGGTGGTGCGCCGGCCCCGCTAGGGCTGGCCGAACGTGGCCAGCTTGTCCACCCGGCACTCGAACAGCACCCGACGCTCCTCGAACGAGGGATCCCGCAGCCCGTACTCGTCACCCTGGCCCACGTACTTCTGCCAGATCTTGTTGAGCTGGGCCGTCACCCGGGGCCCCTCGGCGGGGTCGTCCTCGGAGATCTCCCGCTCCACCGTGACCTTCATGCTCAGCCAGTGGTACATGTTCTGCGAGTTCATGATCAGGATCGTGATCTGGGGGTTCTTGCGGATCCAACCCGCCTTCGGCCGGTGCTGGGCCACGTTCACCAGCACCTTGTCGCCGTCGTAGTCGAACCACATGGGGGTGAGGCTGGGGCGGCCGTCGGGCCCCTCGATGGCCATCACACAGGCATAGGGCTCGTCCATGAGCTGGCGGTAGGTCGGGTCGAGGTCGCTGATCGAGTTGATCTGCTCCTTGGAGCCGACCGAGAACTGATTGGGCTGCAGACCGGAGGCGACGTCGAGGAACTTGGCGACGGTGACCATGGGAGCGCTCCCTTTCGAGGGGTTGGTGGGTTGGTGTTCGCTTTCGGGGGCCGACGCTAGTTGATCGGCGAAGACGGGGCCTCCGCCCCGCCGGTTCAGGCCATGCCGGCCATCATCCCCGGCCATCATCCCCGGGTGGCAGCGATCAGGTGTCGGTAGGGGGCCGGGTCGATCCGGGCGTCGATCAAGCGGGGGCGCCGCCACCCGTCGGGCCCGGCCACGGCGGCTGCCAGCTCGTCGGAGGAACCCGCGGTGGCTGCGTCGAGGCCGCTGGCCCGGGCGATGGCGGCGTAGTCGGTCGGCTGGTAGCGCACGGCGCCCGGTCCGCCGTGATGGGGCTGCTGCTTGATCTCGATCAGCGACAAGGCGGCGTCGTTGAACACCACCACGGTGATCGGGAGCCCGAGGCGGGCCACCGTCTCCAGCTCGGCCAGGACCATCGACAAGCCCCCATCGCCGGTGAGGGCCAGCACCGGCTCGTCGGGGCGGGCCAACGCGGCCCCGATAGCAGCCGGGAGAGCGAAGCCCATGGTGGCCAGACCATTGGAGATCAGCAGCCGGTGGGGCTCGCCGGCCGGCCACAGGGGCATCACGGCCAGGAAATGGGCCCCGGCGTCCACCGTGACCGTCACCGGGGCGGGCGCCGAGCGGGCCAGAGTGTCGACGAGCTCGATCGGGCCGAACCGACCCGATGCGTCCGGGGCGGCCTCAGGGCGGCCGGCCCCACCGGTGTCCGGGTGTCCCCGCAGCCGCCGGCGGGCGTCGTCCCGGAAGCGGGCGGCGGCCCCGGCCGGCCAGTCGGCGGCGGGGGGCGCCGTGCGGAGGCCACCCAGCAGCCCCTGGAGGGAGGCCCCGAGGTCGCCGACCACGTCGACGGCGGCCGGTAGGTAGTCGTCGGTCTGCCGTACGGCCGAGAGGCGCACAACCGGGGCCGGGTAGATCCACGGCGCCGGGATCGGCTCCACCAGATCGAGCCCGACCGTGACGATCAGGTCGGCGGCCGCCAGCACCGGGGCCTCCAGCGCCCCGTTGGTGAACAGCCCGGCGTTGGCCGGCCCCTCGGTGGGCACCACCCCCACGGCCTGGTAGGTCGTCAGCACCGGGCAACCCAGAGCAGCGGCCAGGGCCACCACCAGCTCCTGGCCGTCCGCCAGGGCCGCTGTCTCCATCCCCACCACCAGCACCGGACGGCGGGCGGCCGCCACCCGCTCCCGGGCCGCGCGCCGGGCCTCGGCCGCCCCCTCGGGGCGAACCTTGTCGAGAAATGCCGCCAGGGCCGGCATTTCTTCACAAGGTTCGGCGTCAGCGGAGGGGTCGTAGTCGAGGTGGACGCCGCCGTAGGGCCACCGGGCGGCCGCCGACACCAGGGACCGCAGCTCGTCGTCGGTGGTGGCGTCGGACACCGTGGCCGACACCTTGGCCACCGGGCCCAGCAGCGCCCGCTGGTCGAGGCGCTGGTGGGCCACCCGGTGGGCCGACACGAGGGGCACGGTGTCGGCCACCACCACCAGCGGGAAGCGGTCGAGCGTGGCCTGGGCCAGGCCGTTGGCGGCCGACGCCGCCCCCGGGCCCCGGGTCACCACCACCGGCGCCGGGGCCCCGGTCAGCAACCCGTACGTGCCGGCCATGATGGCGGCCGGCGTCTCGGCGTGGGCCAGAACGAATCGGAGGCCCCGACGCCCGGCCGCCCCCAGCACGTCGAGGTTGGGACCCCCGCCCGGTAGCCCGAACATCGTGGTGGCCCCCTCGGCCGCCAAGGCAGCAGCCAAGCGGTCAGCCAGATCGGGGTCTGTCGCGGTCATGGCTGTATCCAAGCACCTCCGCCGGCCGCGTGTGACGGGGTCACAGCCGGCCGACGGCCTTGGCGTCGAGGTAGGCGTCGCCCAGGGCGGTGGCGAAGCGACCCGGCTCGGCGTCGATCACCACCGCCCCCTGGGCCCGGAGGCGGGCCGCCAACTCCTCGCGCCGGCTCAGGGCGGCGACGGCTGAGGCCCGAAGGAAGGCACCGTCGGTGTCGGCCGTGGTGTTCGTGGTCCAGTGGACCAGATCGGGATCGCGCACGGCGGCCACCACCACCACATGGGTGCGGATCAACAGCGGCAGCACCGGTAGCAGGAACTGGTCCACCGCCTCGGGCACCAGCTCGGTGGCCAGCACCAACAGGCTCCGGCGTCGGTAACGGGCCAGCACGTGGGTGACCACGTTGCGGTAGTTCGACTCGGCCAGCGCCGGCTCCAGGTCGAACAGCCGCTCGGTGATCTGGGCCCGCTGGGAGCGGCGGGCCGACGGCTCGATGGTCACGGTGACGTCGAGATCGAAAGCCAACAGCCCCATCCGGTCGCCCAGACCGGTTGCCAGCTCGGCCAGCAGCATGGCCCCGTCCATGGCGTACTCCATGCGGGGCAGGCCGTCGACCCGGCCGGCCATGGTGCGCCCCGAGTCGAGCAGGAACAGCACGGTCTGGTTGCGCTCGGCCCGGTAGGTGCGAACGATCGGGCGGGAGGAACGGGCGGTGGCCGACCAGTCGATGCGGCGGGTCTCGTCGTCGGGCGTGAGCTCCCGTAGGGAGTCGAACTCGGTGCCGCCGCCCCGGCCCCGGGCCGAGCGCAGCCCCACCTCCAGGATCCGGGCCCGGCGCAGGCTGAGCTCGGCTTCCCGGGCCGAGCGGAACGGGGGTAGGACCTTGAGGCTGCCGGGCAGGCTGCGGGCCCGTTGCTTGTGCACCAGGCCCAGCGGCCCTGAGGTGCGGACGACCAGCTGGTCGGGGGTGAAGCGGCCCCGGCGGTGGGGGCGCATCTCCACCGTGGCCCGGGCCGAGCCCCGGGCCGGGAGGCGCACCATCACCCGACGGGCGGCGGCGTGCAGCGACGGCGGGAGCTGGTCGGCCAGCCACACCCGGCGGGCCGAGCCCCAGCGGCGGCGGGAGGCCGACGACACCTCCCAGGTGATGGCGGCCGGCTGGTCCAGGGTGACGGCCCGGGGGTGCTGGCGCTCCACCGCTACCGCCCCCGGCGGCGGGGCGGCCAGCCCGTCGAGCACGGCGGCCGCCACCAGCACCAGGTTCAACAGCACGAAGCGGCCGTCGACGGCGAGCCCGCCCAGGCGGACCGTGCCCAGGTCGGGCAGCAGGGCCAGTACCACGGCGGCCAGCGCCACCACCACGGCCAGCCGGGGGGCCGGCAGGGGCCAGGTCACGGGGCCGGGACCTGCCCCAGCACCCCGTCGAGCACCTTGTCGGCGTCGATCCCCTCGATCTCCAACTCGGGCCGCACCTGCACCCGGTGGCGCAGGGTGGGCTTGGCCATCGTCTTCACCTCGTCGGGGGTCACGAAATCCCGGCCCGACAACCAGGCCCAGGCCTTGGCCGTCTTGAGCAGGGCCACCGCCCCCCGGGGCGACACCCCGAGCGACAGCGACGGCGAGTGGCGGGTGGCCCGCACCAGCTCGATCACGTAGCGCAGCACCGGATCCTCCACCCGCATGGCGGCCACGCTGCGCTGGGCGGCGGCCAGGATGGCGGGGTCGGCCACCATCCGCACCCCGGCCGCCACCGGGTCGTGGGGGTCGAGGCCGAGATGGTGGCGGCGGATCACCTCCAGCTCCTGGTCGGCGGTGGGGTAGTCGACGAGGAGCTTCACCAGGAACCGGTCGAGCTGGGCCTCGGGCAGGGGGTAGGTGCCCTCGTACTCGATCGGGTTCTGGGTGGCGATCACGATGAAGGGATCGGGCAGGGGGCGGGAGGTGCCGTCGATCGACACCTGGTGCTCCTCCATGGCCTCCAGCAGGGCGGCCTGGGTCTTGGGTGGGGTGCGGTTGATCTCGTCGGCCAGCAGCATGTTGGTGAACACCGGGCCGGGCCGGAACCGGAACTGGCCCTGGTCGAACACCATCTGGCCCACCACGTCGGACGGCATGAGGTCGGGGGTGAACTGCACCCGGGTGGTGCGCAGGCTCATCGAGGCGGCCAGCGACTTCACCAGCAGGGTCTTGGCCACCCCGGGCACGCCCTCCAGCAGTACGTGACCTCCGGCCAGGAAGGCGCACAGCACGCCCGACAGCACCGGCAGCTGGCCCACCACCACCTTGGCCACCTCGTCCCGCACGGCCACGAACGACGCCCGCGAGTCGTCGCCGACCGGCTGTGCCGTCACCGTCGCCGCCCCTGCCACCGGGCCCACCGGGTCCACCTGGTCCATCGGTCGACCGGGGCCGGCGGGCTCGAACGGGTGGGGCGGGTCGGCGGGGGTGGGGATGGGGAACTCGGTGCTCACAGATGCTCTCCTCCGGAGGGGGCGGCGGCGGTTGCGGCCACGGTGGGGGTCGGGTCGGGGGTGGGGGCGGCGGTCAGCGCCAGGGCCTGGTTGACGGCGTCGATGTCGGCCACCAGCCCGGCCAGCTCGCCCCCGGTGACGGCCGGGGGGCCGCTGAGGGCCCGGGCCACCCGCTCCGGGTCGAGGCCGGGCAGGGTGGCGGCGCGGCCGGCCAACTCGGCCGTCGGGGTCTCGGGTGACATCTTGAGCTGGCGCCGCAGTCGCTGCTCGAGGTCCCGGCGCAGCACCTCGGACGCTTCGGGCACGGCGCCACTGCGGCGACGGAGCTCGCCAGTGGCCCGCACCAGCAGGGAGGCCGGCAGCTCCACCGGCTGGGGCTCGGGCACGGGCTGGCCGAAGCGGCGGATCCGCCACACCACGAACAGGGCGAATGCCGCCGCCAGCTGCCACGCCACCCAGACCGTCCAGGACGGCACGAGGTCGCTGAGCTGGCGGGACCCGGGCGACACCACGGGCCCGTAGAGCACGCTCACCGGGCCGCCGACGCCGTCGGGGGCCAGCAGGTTCACCGCCAGCACGGCGTTGTCGGCGTCGTCGAGGAACTCGTTGGTCAGCGGCTCGGCCCCGCCCAGGGCCACCACCCGACCCCTGCCCTGCCGGCTGACCTGGAGGTAGTCGCCGGCGGTTACGCCGAAGCAGGCCTCGGCGGCCACGAAGCCGGTGGCCCCGCCGGGTCCGGGGTCCACCGGCACCGGCTCCGCCGGAGGCGAGGTCACCGGCGGGAACAGGAGGAACTCGTCGCCTTCGAGGTCGACGCGGTCGATGCCGGGCAGCAACCGGCAGGAGACGGCCGGCACCTCGGTCACGGCCACGCCGTCGATGAAGTCGACCACCGGGGCGAAGGGCGAGAACGGATCGGCCACCACCAGGGTCCCCCCGCCGCCCACCCAGGTGCTGAGCGTGCGGCGCTGGTCGACGCTGAGCCTGTCGTCGAGCAGGAGCACGGTGGCCGTGCGGTCGGCCGGGAGACCCCGTTCCACCGTCGTGCCGGTCTCGTCGAGCAGGGCCAGCAGGGCGGCGGTACCGGTGGAGTTGGTGGCATCGGGGTCGAGCGGGGCGCCGTCGCGGCGCTGTCGACCGGAGAGCAGGCCGATGCCGAGCAGCAGCACGGCCAGGACCACCCAGAACGCCGTGGCCCGCCGGTTCACGCCTGCTGCTCCAGCAACCGCTGGTCGGCCGAGGCCACGGCCCGACTGTCGTCGGGGGCCGCTTCCCGTCCGCCGAACCAGACGTGCTCGTAGCGGTCGGTCACCTCGTCGAACACCGCCACCCGTTCGGACCGGGGCCCGGCGTGCTGGGCGAACGCGGCGCGGTGCTCGCCGGTGGTGGTCGACTCCGCCGCCGGCAGGGCCGACCGATCGGCCAGGCCGGTGGTGAGGGCGTGGTAGCGGGCATGGACGGCCTCACTCCAGCGGCCTGCGGCCTCGGCCTCGGTGGCCCGGGCCAGCCACTTGGCCCGGCTGGCCCGGGGCATCGACTCGTGGGTGACGGCCAACCGGGCCCGGCGCAGGTCGCCCGACCGGGGGAACACCTTCCAGGCGATGTAGCCGATGGCGGCCAGAGCCAGCAGCAGCACGACGTAGCCGACGTAGTAGCCCCCACTGCGGGAGCTGCCCGCCACCGAGCCGAACACCTCGCCCAGCCGCTCCGTCAACCAGCTCACGGCCCGCTCCACCACACCGGGCTCCGCTTCCCGGTACTCGGGGCGGGCCAGGATGTCGTCGGCCTTCTGGCGGATCTCGTCGGGCGTCATTCCGGGAAATGGCGTTGGATGCGGCGGCCCAGGTCGAGGCCCTCGGTGCGGAAGCGGAGATCGAGGTAGGCCAGGCACATGGCGGCGCCCGTCACTGGCACCAGGATGAGCGACGTGATCGTGTTCGACGCCGCCAGCAGGGGCCAGGCCCGATCGGGCCCCACGAACACCGCCACCGCCTCCGGCAGGGTTCCCACCGCCTGCCCTACGCCGTACTGGACGGCGAACAGCAGGAGGCTCAGCCCGATGAGCGGGCCGGGCCGGCGACGCACCAGCTCAACCGACCGACGCACGGCCGCCACCGGCCCCAACCCCTCGATGGCCAGTACCGGCGAGGTGAGCGAGCACAGCAGGATGGCGACCAGGCCGGGGATACCGAGGAGCAGGAAGCCGATGCCTTCCAGGGCGTGGATGATGACGAACGATCCGGCCAGGGCGGGCAGGCGGCGAGCGGTGAACCGCAGGGCGTCGAGGGCCGACAGGTCGTGGCCGTCGAGCCAGCCCACCACCACCCGGCTCACCGCCACCCCACCGGCCGCTGTGACCGCCAGCCCGAGTCCCCGGGTGACGAAGAACAACAGGTCGTAGGCGGCGAACAGGCTGGTGTTGCCGGTGCTGGCCGCCGGGTCGTTCAACAGGTCGCTGAACGACGAGCCCCCCAGATCGTCGCGCGAGGCCCAGGCCTGGAGCAGAGCCACCGGCAGCACCAGGCCGGCCACGATTCCCACGATCACCCGGGCCCGTTGGCGGAGCACGGCGAAGGAACCGTCGAGCAGGTCGAGGACCCCGAGGGGCCCTTCGCTGATGGGAACGACGGTCCGGCCGGGCACGGGGGACATTCTTCCCCGAACCGGCTCCGAAGCGCAGTCAACCGGGTGCGAAGATGGCGCGATGGAGCGGTTCCGCGCCGACACCTATGGCGAGTCGTTCGCCGAGGTCTACGACGAGTGGTACCAGGGCGTGAGCGACGCCGAGGCGGTGGCCGCCTTCGTGACCGCCCGGGCCGGGGCTGGGCCGGTGCTGGAACTGGGGGTGGGGACGGGCCGGCTGGCCGCTCCCCTGCTGGCCCGGGGGCGGGCGGTGGTGGGCCTCGACGCCTCAGCCGCCATGCTGGCCCGGTGCCGGGGCCGGGGCCTGGAGGCGACCGGGCTGCGGCTGGTTCGGGCCGACATGGCCGCTCTGCCCTTCCATCGGCCGCTGGGGGCCGTACTGATCGGGTTCAACACCCTGTTCAATCTGGCCCACGCCGAGGCCCAGGCGTCGCTGTTCGCCCAGGTGGGCCGGCTACTGGGGCCAGACGGGGTGCTGGTGGTGGAGGCCAACCAGACCGACGCCCTGGCCGGCGGGCCCGAACGCTGGATCGGGCCCTCCACCATGGCCGCCGCGGCCGCTCCCGAGGGAGACCCGGGCCGCTCGCAGGCGGTGACCGTGGTGGCCACCGAGATCGATCGGGAGGCCCAGGTGATCGTGGGCCAACACGTGGAGGTGGGGCCGGGCGGCGTACGGTTCCGGCCCTGGCGCCTGCGCTGGGCCACCACCGACCAGATCGACGGCTTCGCCCGGGCCGCCAGGCTCACCCTGGCCGAGCGGCACGGGGGCTGGAACGGTGAGGCCTGGGACCCGG
>CADEDH010000025.1:45625-54305 GCA_902826025.1 uncultured Actinomycetes bacterium | reverse complement strand
ACGCTTCGCTCCCCCATCCCGGGCGGGGCCCCATCCCCGCCCGGCCGGCTCCGCCGGGCCGTACCATGCGGTCGATGCCGAAGATCTCCGTGAGCACCGTCATCGACCGGTCACCCGACGAGGTGTGGGCCGACGTCAGGGAGATCGCCAGCCACGTGGAGTGGATGGCCGACGCCTACGAGATCCGCTTCCTGTCCGACCGCCGGGAGGGTGTCGGCACCCGGTTCGAGTGCGAGACCCGGGTGGGGCCGCTGCGTACCACCGACGTGATGGAGATCACGGCCTGGGACCCGGGCCGCCTGATGGGGGTCCGCCACACCGGCGTGGTCACCGGCGAGGGGGCGTTCACCCTCCATCCCCTGCCCGGCGGCCGCACCGAGTTCCGGTGGCAGGAAGAGCTACGGTTCCCATGGTGGCTGGGGGGCCGGCTGGGTGAGCAGGTGGGGGCGCCGGTGCTACGCCTCATCTGGAAGCGCAACCTCCGCAAGCTCCGCCACCGCTTCCACTGACCGGCGGGTCACTGGAAGCTGCCGGAGGCGGCAGCCAGGGCGAACAGGGTCACGCACAGCGCGGCGGTGGCCCCCATGGCGGTGCCCATGGGCTGGCGGTACCGGCCCGGGAGCCAGCTCAGCAGCCAGCCGGCGGCGAACCCACCGACGATCCCGCCCAGGTGCCCCCAGAACGAGATCCCCCCGATCAGCAGGGGCAGGGCCAGGTTGATCACGAAGATGCCGCCCAGCGAGGTCTGGGTGATCTTCACCCCCCGTGACCACAGCACGGCGGCCAGGGCTCCGGCCAGGCCCAGCACGGCCCCCGACGCCCCCACCGTCACCTGGCTGTAGTCAAACAGGAGCACGGCAGTCGACCCGCCCAGCAGGCCGGCCCCGTAGGCCAGGACGAACCGCACCGGGCCCAACAGGCGCTCGAGCGGCGGCCCGAACATGTAGAGGGCGTACATGTTGAACCCGAGGTGGAGTAGTCCGGTGTGGACGAAGCCCGAGCTCACGATCCGCCACAGCTCGCCGTCGGACACGGCCGGACCGAACAGCGCCCCCCAGTTGGCGTAGGACCAGGTGGAGCCGGGCCGGTCGGTGGCCCGCTGCAGCAGGAAGGCGGCGACGTTCAGCCCGATCAGGATCGACGTGATCGTGGTGGACCGCTTGTTGATCAGCGCGCGGGCCGGGATCACCGTCTGGGCCCCGGCTCGGGCGCATTCCGGGCAGTGGAAGCCCACCGAGGCGGGGGTCATGCACTGGGAGCAGATCGGCCGCTCGCACCGCTGGCAGGCCACCGCCGCCGGGCGATCGGAATGTCTGTAGCAGGTCGTGTCGTCAGCCAGCACCGCTTCCAACGGTATCGCCAGGGCCCGGTCCCGAAGGTGACACGGTCGTTCGCGACCTTTCAGCCGGCATCAGCGTCAGAGACGAGGTTGTCGATCAGGAAGCGTTCATGTGGTTCACTTGCGGCGGTCTCCTGGGCGATTTCCCGGAGCGTTCAACTGGAGGAGAGAGACATGTGGAAAGAATTCAAGGCGTTCATCAATCAGGGTGGCGTGTTCCAGACGGCGGTGGGCCTGATCCTGGCCCTGGCCTTCAAGCCGATCGTGGATTCGGTGGTGGGTGACGTGGTGCTACCGATCGTGGGCCGGATCTTCAACGCCCCCGACTTCTCGTCGCTGAAGATCAACCTGGGCGGCAAGGAGACGGAAATCGCTGGCCAAAAGGTGCAGGCCGCCATCGCCTACGGCAACCTCATCGACGTGATCATCTCGTTCGTGATCATCGCCTTTGTGCTGTTCCTCCTGGTGAAGGCGTACAACAAGGCCACCGGCTACAAGGAGCCGGAGGCCGAGACCGGTCCCACCGAGATCGAGCTGCTGACCGAGATCCGCGACAGCCTGGCCAGCCGCTGAACCGAACTCAGCTGAGCTGAGACCGTAGGAGGTGCGGGCGGGTGCCCGGGGGGCTCAGAGCGAGACCCGGGTGCCTTCCTCCGCCCCCACCAGGGCCTCGCCGACGTGGACGACCGAGGTGACGCCCTCCACCCGCTGCTTGAGGATCCGCTCCAGCCCGTCTTTCAGGGTCTGACTGGATGCGGGGCAGGTGACGCAGGCCCCGATCAGCTCCACCGACACCACACCGGTCTCGACATCGACCCCGCGCAGATAGATGTCGCCCTGGTCGGCCTGGATGGCGGGACGGATCACCTTGATGACCTCCGCTACCTTGCTCTCGAGCTCGCTCGCCTCAGCCGGCTGCGGGTCTTGTGCCACGGGGTGCGCTCCTTGCCTGATCTCAGCCGGGATCGGCTGGGTCGGTAGGCCAGAGGTCCAGGTTACCGGCCTACCCTGTTGACCATGAAAGCGTGGCCGACCCTCGGCGCATTCCCGATCCTGGCCCATCAGGGCGGATGGGACGAGATGCTGATGGTGCTGGGTCCGCTGACGCTGGTGGGTGGCGCCCTGTGGCTGGCCAACCGGCGGGTGACTCGCCAGCTGGCCGAGCAGTCCGGCCTGGATGCCGGCCCGGCCGGTGGTGGCGAACGGGCGGGAGCCGAGCCCGAGCCCGACAGCCCCTCGTGAGTCGCGTCGAACGCACCCGCCAGGTCGACGATGACGGCCTGGCGGTACTTCGAGCCCCTCGGCACGACCTGGTGATGGAGGAGGCGCACGGGGACGACACGTTCTCCCTGGTGACGGGCCCGTTCCGGTCCTACCGCCGCACCCTGGAGGTCCGTCCCGGCCCCGCCGGCCGCCACGAGGTGACCGAACGAACCGAGTTCTCCCTCGCTGTGCCGCTGTGGGGCCCCGTCGTGCGGCCGCTGATGGCCCGGGCTCTGGCCGACACCGACCGTCACCCCCGGAACCGCTGGTGGTGGTCGGCCGAGGTGGTGGGCCATCGCACCAGCGAGCTGATCGGTGCCCTGTGCGTGATCAGCGTGATGGCCGGCTACCTGGGCGTGGTGATCGGCCAGACGATCACGTTCGCCGCCGCCGACTTCGGCCGCACCGACTCGGCCCAGGCCAACACCCTGGCCGCCACCCGGATCGGGGTGCTGGTGTCGGTGCTCGCCATCCATCGGGCCGACCGGATCGGCCGCCGGCCCCTGATCCTGTGGTTCACCACCGGCGCCATCCTGTTCACCGTGGCCGGGGCGGCCGCCCCCAACCTGGCCGCCCTGGGCGCCACCCAGACGATCGGCCGGGGCCTCACCACCGGTCTGATCACCCTGATCATGCTGGCCGCCACCGAGGAGGCGCCGGCCGGCAGCCGGGCCCTGGCCATCAGCCTGGCCACCGTGTCCGCGGCCCTGGGGGCCGGCATGGTGGTGTGGGTGCTGCCGGTGGCCGGCGCGGCCGACGGGGGCTGGCGGGTGGTCTACGTGGTGCCGCTGTTGTTCCTTCCCGTGCTGTGGTGGGTGGCCCGCCACCTGCCCGAGACCCGTCGGTTCGACGCCGCGGCCGAGGTGGGGGCCCCGGCCGCCGTCAACTGGTGGCGCTTCACCCTCATCGGGGCCGCGGCCTTCCTGTCGTCGATCTACCTGTCGCCGGCCTCGCAGCTTCGCAACGAGTTCCTGAGCGACGACCGGGGCTTCTCCGCCGCCGGGATCAGCCTGTTCCAGCTGGTGGTGGCGGCCCCGGCCGGGGTGTCGATCGTGGTGGCCGGGCGGGCCGCCGACCGGTTGGGCCGGCGCCGGGTGGGGGCGGTGGGGGTGGGCGCCGGGGCCGTGCTCAGCGCCATCAGCTACCAGGTGGGCGGGCTGACCATGTGGCTCACGGCATCGGTCGGGGTGATCCTGGCCGGGGCCGCCTTTCCCGCCACCCGGGGGTACTCCACCGAGCTGTTCCCCACCCGGGCCCGGGCCCGGGTGGGCGGCCTGCTCGACGCCGTCACCGTGACCGGCAGCGCCGTGGGCCTGGTGGTGGCCGGGTACCTGTCGCACCGGTGGGACAGCCTGGGCGACGCCATCACCGTCCTCGCCGTGTTCCCGGTGCTGGTGGCGGCCGCCATCCTGTTCCTGTTCCCCGAGACCGCAGCGGTGGAGTTGGAGGCGTTCAACCCCGACGACCCCAGCCTCGATCCGGAGAACGGTGGCGCCTCGAGTGGCGGATTGCGCGCTGACGCCACAGATCCCGGCATCGACGGCGGGCTACCGGAGCCTCAGCCGAGCCCCGACAGCCACGAGCCGACGGCCGACACGATCGCCGGGTCGTGACGGGCGGCCGGGTCGTGGGTGGCCTCCAACCACAGCTCGGTGAGCGGGCCGCCCAGGGCCGGTAGCTCCCGGGCGAACTCGGCGGGCGTGCCGAACGGGTCGCGGGTCCCCTGCACCAGCAGCACGGGGCAGGTGACGGCCCCCAGGTGCTCCACCCGCAGGCTGGCCGGCTTGCCCGGCGGGTGCAGCGGGTAGCTCAGCAGCACCAGAGCCCGAGCCGGTACCGCCCCTTCGGCCACGGCGATGGAGGCGGCCCGACCCCCCATCGAGCGGCCCCCCAGCACGATCGAGCCCGGTTCAACCCCCCACTCGGCGGCGGCCGCCGCCGACGCCGCTCCCACCGCCTCCACCAGCTTGGGCATCCGGTCGGGGGGCCGGCGCCCCGGGCCCTTGGCCCGGTAGGGAAAGTTGATTCGGGCCACCGGCACGTCGAGCCCGGCCTCCAGGGCCACGAACGTGTGGTGCTCCCGGTCGCCGCCGGCCCCGTGGAACAGCACGAGCCCGCCAACGGCCGGTTTCGCCTCGCGGCGGGTTCCCCGGCCACCGCCCCGGGCCGTCATCAGCTTCCGGCCAGCAGGATGCGACGGGCCTCGGTGAGGTCGGCGATGCGGGCCGCCGCACCCACCGTCTCGGCCCCGTGGTCGGGGTGGGCCTCCCGCAGCAGAGAGCGGAACTTGCGCTGTACCACCCGCTTGTTGACCTTGTCGGCCGGGTCGGCCTCGATCCCCAGCACCTCGAGGGCCCAGGCCACCGGGTCGTTCCACGCCTTGAGGTCCACCAGGTCGGCGGACCGGCCCCCCATCACGTAGGAGATGAACCGGTTGTCGACGTCACGGCCCCACACCAGGGCCGTGCGCAGGGCGTCGAACACCGACGTGCGGGACGCCATGGGCAGCGAGCCGGCGGCGTAGACAGCCCCCAGCATGAGTTGCACCGGCCGGCCCAGCGTGTCCTCGAAGTCGAACTCGAGGGCGCCGCTCACCGCCATCAGCCGTTGGTGGCTCTTGGTCAGGCCGACGACGTCGCGCTGGTAGCGGTGGCGGACCCGGGGCTGGATCACCCGGCGCCCGCCGGCCAGGGTGTCGATCACCGACACCAGATCCTCCCGCAGCTCGGGCTCCACGTTGGGGGCGTTGTGGGCCACGATCCCGGCCAACAGCACGCCACCGGCGCCCGGGGCGGGGTCGACCGGGAGGTTGCGGTTACCGAGCGCCACCCGCCGAGTGGGGGCGATCGGACGGGAGTGGTAGATGTCGAGCTCGGCCACGATCACGCCGGCCAAGGTAGCGGCCGCCCAGCGGGCGTGAAGCACCGGGACCTGTGCCACCATGGGGGGTCATGGGCAAGAACGGTTCGGGGTTCGACATAGCCAAGCTCCGGGTGGAACCGGGATCGAAGGTCAAGCTGGCCAAGATCGACCCGGCGTCCACCCCGTCGTGGAAGGCCGACGAGGGCCTGGCCGACAAGGAGCAGGCTGCGGCCAAGCTGGCCGAGCTCACCCAACGGCTGACCGCACTCCAGAGCCTGCTGTGGGCCCAGTCGTCGGAGCGGGTGCTGGTGGTGCTCCAGGCCATGGACGCCGGAGGCAAGGACGGCACGATCCGCCGGGTGTTCGAGGGGGTGAACCCCTCCGGGGTGCGGGTGGCCTCGTTCAAGAAGCCGACCGAGCCCGAGCTGGCCCACGACTACCTGTGGCGGATCCACCAGCAGGTGCCGGCGAACGGCGAGCTCGTCATCTTCAACCGCAGCCACTACGAAGACGTGCTGGTGGTGCGGGTGATGGACCTGGTGCCCGAAGACCGGTGGCGTCGCCGCTACCGGCACATCGTCGAGTTCGAGCGGATGCTGGCCGACGAGGGCATCACGATCGTGAAGCTGTTCCTCCACATCTCGAAAGAGGAGCAGCGGCGGCGGCTCCAGGAACGGCTGACGGAGCCGGAGAAGAACTGGAAGTTCGACGAGGCCGACCTGGTGCCCCGGGCCCGCTGGAACGACTACCAGAAAGCCTTCGAGGAGGCCATCGCCGAGACCAGCACCGATCGGGCGCCGTGGTACATCGTGCCGGCCAACCGGAAGTGGTATCGGAACCTGGCGGTGTCGGAGATCCTGGTCAAGACGTTGGAGGGGCTGAAGATGAGCTATCCGCCGGCCCCGCCCAACATCGCCGACCTCGTGATCCCGGAGTAGGACGGAGCGCGCCCCGATGGCCACCCACGACCTGGATCCGCTCTTGGCCGGCCGGGGCTACCGCAGCACCCGGCCCCGCCAGGCCGTGTGGGACGCCCTCCAGGACGGGGCGCACCGGACGGCCGAGGAGGTGGCCCGGGCCGTGCACGAGATTCACCCCGAGGTGAACCTGGCCTCGATCTACCGGGCGCTGGCCCTCCTGCGGGACCTGGGCCTGGTGCGGGAATCCCGCCTGGCCGGCGGGGATCAGGCGTCGCGCTGGGAGCTGGCCCACCCCGACGAGCACTTCCACGTGGTATGCGACCGCTGCGGCCGGGTGGACCACCACGCCGGGTCGCTGGTGGCGGCCATCACCGAACACCTCAGCGCCTCCCACCGGTTCGTGCCCGAGCGGGTGGAGCTGGTGGTGCACGGCCACTGCGTGAGCTGTGACCGCGATCACAGCCACGATGACGGCGAGCCCTGGATTGCGAACCCTTCGCACCACTAGATTGCGACTGGTTCGCAATCGACGGTGACGGTTCACGGAGGAGGCACAGGGCAGAGATGCACGCACCCGACGGGTTCCTCAACGCCGGCACGGCGGCGGCCACCGCCGTCATCAGCGCCGGCGCCATCGGCCTGGCGCTGCGCCAGTCTCGCCGGGACCTGCCGGACCGCCAGACCCCGCTGGCCGGCCTGACCGCCGCCTTCGTGTTCGCCGCCCAGATGGTCAACTTCCCAGTGGCCGCCGGCACCAGCGGCCACCTGTTGGGCGGCCTGCTGGCCGCCGTGCTGCTGGGCCCGGCCACCGGCTGCCTGGTGGTGTCCGTCGTGGTCCTGCTCCAGGCCCTGGTGTTCGCCGACGGAGGCCTCACCGCCATCGGCTACAACGTGCTGAACATGGCCGTGGTGACCACATTCGGGGGCTACGCCCTGTTCCTGGCGTTCCGACGGCTGCTCCCCCGATCGGCCTCCGGGGTGGTGATGGCGGGGGGCCTGGCCGGCGGCCTGTCGGTGGTGCTGGGGGCCATGACGTTCTCACTGGAGTGGCTGTTCGGGGCCACCGCCCCCGTGCCGTTCGACACGGTGTTCGGGTCGATGGTAGGGATCCATGCCCTGATCGGCGTGGGCGAAGGGATGATCACGGCCGCCACCTTGTCGGCCGTGCTGGCCGTACGGCCCGACCTGGTGGCCGGGGCCGCCGACCTGACCCGGGCGACGCTGGCCGAGCGGGGCCGGTGGTCGGCCCGGGGGGCCACCTGGGCCGCCGTGCTGACGGTGGCCGTGGTGGCGGCGGCAGTGAGCCAGCTCGCCTCGTCGAGCCCCGACGGCCTGGAACGGGTGGCCGCCGACCAGGGGTTCGCCACTGCGTCGGAGGCGGCCCCGGCGTCGACGGCCCGCACCGTGTTGGCCGACCCCGTGTTCGCCGAGTACGCCACCCGGGGCATCGACAACCAGGAGCTGAGCCTGGCCGTCGCCGGCCTCACCGGCGCCGCGTTGGCCGGCGCCGTCGGCACCGGCGTGCTGGCCTCGTCTCGGCGGGGCCGCCGAGCCGCAGCATGAGCAGGGGCCACCGGCCGCCGATCGCCACCGGGGCGAGCGTGGTGCACCGGCTGCCGGCCGAGGTGAAGGTGGCCGCCGCCCTGGCCTTCGTGATCGTGGTGGCCGTCACCCCCCGCCGGGCGCTGCCGGTGCTGGCCGTGCAGGGGCTGGCCATCGTGATCGTGGCGGGCCTGGCCCACCTGCCGGTCGGATTCGTCGTGCGACGGCTGACCGTGGTGGTCCCGTTCCTGGTGGCGGCGCTCCTGACCGCCCTGGTGGCCGGCGGGCCGCAGGTGACGGTGGGGCCGCTGACGCTGTCGGAGCAGGGCCTGTGGGCCGCCGCCACTGTGGGGGCCAAGACCCTGATCGGGGCGCTCACCAGCATCGTCCTGGCCGGCACCACACCCCTCCCCGACCTCCTGGCCGGGCTCGGCCGTCTCGGCCTGCCCCGGCCGCTGGTGGCGCTGGCCAGCTTCACCCTGCGGTACCTCGACCTGGTGGTCGACGGCCTGGGCCGCCGCCGGACGGCCATGACGGCCCGGGGATACCGGCCCCGGCGCCTCACCCAGACCGGGCCGCTGGCGGCCAGCCTGGGCACGATGTTCGTGCGCACCTACGAACGGGGCGAGCGGGTGCATGCCGCCATGCTCAGCCGGGGCTACACCGGCACCCTGCCCGAGGTGGCACCGGTGGCGCGACCGCGGGCGTCGCAGTGGGCCTTGGCCGCCCTGCTCCCGCTGGTGGCGGCGGCCGC
>CADEDH010000025.1:42276-45525 GCA_902826025.1 uncultured Actinomycetes bacterium | reverse complement strand
GCGTGAGCGCCTCGCCTCCGGCCGGCCTCCCGGCCGCCATCGCCGTCGAGGGGCTGAGCTACACCTATCCCGACGGTTCGGTGGCGCTGCGGGGCGTGTCGCTCCGGCTCGACCCCGGAGAACGGGTGGCGCTCCTCGGCCCCAACGGGGCGGGCAAGACCACGCTGGCCCTCCACCTCAACGGGATACTGGCCATCCAGGAGGGGACGGTGCACACCGGCGGGCTGCCGGTGGCCGAGGCCAACCTGGCGGAGGTCCGCCGCCGGGTACAGCTCGTGTTCGCCGACGCCGACGACCAGCTGTTCATGCCCACTGCCGCTCAGGACGTGGCCTTCGGCCCGGCCAACCTGGGCCTACGGGGCGTCGACCTGGAGGCTCGGGTGGCGGCGTCGCTCGAGTCGGTGGGGGCCGGGCATCTGGCCGGGCGCACCCCCCACCACCTGAGCACGGGGGAGAAGCGGCGGGTGGCGCTGGCCACGGCCCTGGCCATGGACCCCGACGTGCTCGTGCTCGACGAGCCGACGGCCGGCCTCGACCCTCGGGGCCAGCGGGAGCTGATCGCCCTGCTGCGCACCTTGTCCCCCACTCTGCTGGTGATCACCCACGACCTGGGCCTGGCACTGGCTCTGTGCCCCCGTACGGTGATCATGGACGGCGGCACCACCTGCGCCGACGGCCCCACCCGGGCCCTGCTGGCCGACGACGAGCTCCTGGCCACCCACCAGCTCGCCCTACCCTACGGCTTCGACCGGGCCACCCTCTCGGAACTCTGACAGGACAGACCGCTCGGCGGCACCTGACGTCAGAGTTCCGGGCTGGTGGGGCGGAGGAGGTCGACGAAGGTCTGCGCCGCGGCGTCGACCCCCTCGGCATCGCCGGTGGCCACCAGGTCGAGCAACAGGCCCCGGAGCACGGCCAGGGCCAGGCGGGCGAAGGCCCGCTCGGCTGGATCCAGGGGCCGGCCCGCCGTGTCGGCGATGTCGGCCAGCCAGCCGTCGACGGCGGGGCCGAGCAGGCGGGTGAACGGCTCCTCCCCCTGGGCCCCCCGTGCGTAGCACTCGAAGAACAGGCGCTCGAAGGGCCACAGCTCCGGTTGGCGGAGGTCGGCCCAGGTGATGGCGAGCGCCTCGGCCGGATCGGGCGGCAGATCGGCCAGCTTGGCCGCCTGGCGCCGCTCCACCTCCTGGACCACGGCCAGCAGCAGCTCCTCCCGGGTCCCGAAGTGGTGGAGCAGCATCCGGTGGCTCGTGCCCACGGCCTCGGCCAGGTCACGCAGCGACCGGTTACCGATGCCCCCGGTGGCCGCCGTCTCGATCACGGCGTCGAGCAGCTCCCGGCGCCGGCTGTCGTCAGGCGGGCGAGCCATCGTGCCCCATGGTCGCGACGGCGGGGTCTGGGTCGGAGCCCTGGTCGTCGGCGGCCGCCGCCTCCGAGGCCCGCTTGAGCCCGGCGCCCTCCAGGGCCAGGTAGCGGCGGGTCAGACGCCGGGTGAGGAGGCCCACTACCATCCCGCCGGGGCCGCGCTGGTCGATCCGCTGGCGCACCAGCGAGCGCCGCCCGCCGTCCAGGGGTGTCACCTCGTGGACGGCCTGCGTGGTGGCCCCGGGGGACCGCTGGCGCCAGGTCCACCCCCGGCCCGGGTCGAGCTCGGTCACCGTCCACACCAGCCGGGGAAACCGGGGCTGGAGGATCTCGTACCGGCGGCGTTCGGCCAGCTCAGGCCCGTCGAGCGGCGTCACCCGCCGCACCGACGCCGTCCAGTCGGGCCAACGCTCCACGTCGGCGAACACACGCCACACCACGTCGGCCGGCGCCTCGATCTCGATGCTCGATTCAGTGATCATGTACCAGACGGTACATGATCCTGTACCGCTTGGTACAGGAATTGCTGCGCCCCGACATCGGGCTACTTGACCTGGAACTCGACCTTGTCGTGGCGGTGGGTGGCCTCGATGAGCCGCACCGTGCCCGACTTGGCCCGCATCACCAGGGACTGGGTGGTGATGCCGCCGGCGTGCACCCGCACCCCGCGCAGCAGGTCGCCGGTGGTGATGCCGGTGGCGGCGAAGAAGCAGTTCTCGCCCGACACCAGGTCGTCCATGGTCAGCACCTTGTCGAGGTCGTAGCCCTGCTCCAGCAGCAGGTCCTTCTCCTCCGGGGTGCGGGGCCACAGCCGGCCCTGGAGGTCGCCCCCCATGGCCTTGAGGGCGGCGGCGGCGATCACACCTTCGGGCGTGCCGCCGATGCCGAACAGGATGTCGGCGCCCGACTCGGGCCAGGCGGTGGCGATGGCCCCAGCCACGTCGCCGTCGGGGATGAGACGGATCCGGGCCCCGGAGGCCCGGATCTCGGCGATCAGGTCGTCGTGACGGTCGCGGTCGAGCACCACCGCCGTCACGTCCGACACCGGAGTCCCCTTCGCCTTGGCCAGGGCCTGGAGGTTGCGGGACACGGGGAGGCGGATGTCGACGATGCCGGCCCCCGCCGGCCCCACGGCCAGCTTCTCCATGTAGACGGCGGCCCCCGGATGGAACATCGTGCCCCGGTCGGCCACCGCGATCACGGCGATGGCGCCACCCCGACCCAGCGAGGTGAGGGTGGTGCCGTCGATCGGGTCGACGGCCACGTCGACCAGCGGGGCGCTGCCGTTGCCCACGATCTCGCCGTTGTAGAGCATGGGGGCTTCGTCTTTCTCCCCCTCGCCGATCACCACCACGCCGTTCATGTCGATGCCGGCCAGGACGGTGCGCATGGCATCGACGGCGGCCCCGTCGGCTCCGTTCTTGTCGCCCCGGCCCATCCACGCGGCCGCGGCCACGGCCGCCGCCTCCGTCGTTCGGACCAGCTCAAGGGCGAGGTTCCGTCCCGGCTTGAGGTCGTCGGCCACGTTCATGTCATTGCCTCTTCAGTTGGCGGATGGAGTTGTGATCAATGGGCCGCTTGTGCCGTGGCGGCTCCGGCCTCACTGGCTCGCAGACGCACCTCGGCCCACCGGACGTCGTCCTGCAGATAGGTGTCTTCCGGATCGGCGGCCAGGGCGGCCTGGGCCTCAGCCAACTCGGCCTGCACGGCGGCCCGGTTGATCGAGTCGGCAGGTACGGCGGCGTCGGACAGCACCGTCACCTTCGTCTCGGTCACCGTGCCGGTCACCGAAACGAACCCGCCCCGCACGGCGAAGCGACGGATCGTGCCGTCCTCCTCGTACACCCGCACCTCGGAGGGCACGAGGCTACCGATGAAGGGCTCGTG
>CADEDH010000025.1:29337-42176 GCA_902826025.1 uncultured Actinomycetes bacterium | reverse complement strand
GGCTGCGACAGGAACCGCTGCACCTTGCGGGCCCGGGACACCGTGATCTTGTCTTCCTCGGAGAGCTCGTCGAGACCGAGGATGGCGATGATGTCCTGCAGCTCCTTGTAGCGCTGGAGGATCTCCTGCACCCGCCGGGCCACGTCGTAGTGGCGCTGGCCGACGACCTCGGGGGCGAGGATGGTGGAGGTGGAGGCGAGGGGGTCCACCGCCGGGTAGATGCCGAGGGCGGCGATGTCACGGCTCAGCTCGGTGGTGGCATCGAGGTGGGTGAAGGTGGTGAACGGCGCCGGATCCGTGTAGTCGTCGGCCGGCACGTACACCGCCTGGAGCGAGGTGATCGAGCGGCCACCGGTGGAGGTGATCCGCTCCTGGAGCTCGCCCATCTCGTCGGCCAGGGTGGGCTGGTAGCCCACGGCCGAAGGCATGCGGCCCAGCAGGGTGGACACCTCGGAGCCGGCCTGCACGAAGCGGAAGATGTTGTCGATGAACAGCAGCACGTCCTGGCCCTGGACGTCACGGAAGTACTCGGCCATGGTGAGGGCCGACAGGGCCACCCGCAGGCGCACGCCCGGCGGCTCGTCCATCTGGCCGAAGCACAGGGCGGCCTTGGCCAGCACGGGGGTGACGCCGTCACCCATCATGGTCTCAGCCATCTCCTTGAACAGGTCGGTGCCTTCACGGGTGCGCTCACCCACGCCGGCGAACACCGACACACCACCGTGGTTCACGGCCACCCGGGTGATCATCTCCTGGATGAGCACGGTCTTGCCCACGCCGGCCCCACCGAACAGGCCGATCTTGCCGCCCTGGAGATACGGGGTGAGGAGGTCGATCACCTTGATGCCGGTGACCAGCACCTGCTTGGTGGGCTCGAGGGAGTCGAAGCTCGGGGCGTGACGGTGGATGTCCCACCGGGTCTGGATGTCGAGCGACTCGATCGGCACGTCGAGGGGCTGGCCGATCACGTTCCACACGTGACCCAGGGTCACGTCGCCCACCGGCACCTGGATGCCGTGGCCGAGGTTGCGGACGGTCTGGCCCCGGCGGAGGCCGTCGGTGGGCTTGAGGGCCACGGCCCGGACCCGACCCTCGCCCAGCTGCTGGGCCACCTCGGCCATGACGGCGATGATCTCGCCGCCGCCGGCGTCTACGTCGAACTCGACTGCGGTGTTGATCGAGGGCAGCGAGTCGGGCGGGAACTCCACGTCCACCACCGGGCCGGCGATGCCGACGATCCGGCCGTCTTTGAGCTGCGGTTCAGTAGCGGTCATCTCTCGGTTTGCTCCTGGACTGGTGGAAAAGCTGGTGTCGATCGGAAGAAAGAAAGAAGGAAAGGGGAGGATCAGGAAACCTGGTCGAACAGGTCCTTGAAGGCGTCGCCGTCATCGTCGCCGCTGGCGGCCAGACCCTCGGCACCGCCGACGATCTCCATGATCTCGGTGGTGATGGCGTCCTGGCGGGCCCGGTTCATGGCCCGGGACAGCTTGGTGATCAGCTCATCGGCGTTGTCGGTGGCGGCCTTCATGGCCCGCTGCCGGTTGGCGTGCTCGGACGCCGAGGCGTCGAGCAGGGCGGTGAGGAGACGGGCCTCGACATAGCGGGGCAGGAGGTCCTCCAGCACGCCCTCGGCCGACGGTTCGAACGAGAAGCCGGCCAGAGCGCCGGGGGCACCCTCGGTGGCGATGACCGCCGCGGGTTCCAACGGCAGGAAGCGCCGAACCACGGGACGCTGGGTGCCGAGGCTCACGAACTCGGTATAGACGAGCTCCACCTGGTCGACCAGGCCCTCGTCGAACAGCTCCCGCACCCGGTGGGCGATCCGGCGGGCGTCCTCGTAGGTCGGGTTGTCGGTGAAGCCGCCGAAGGAGCTGTCGATCTGGTAGCCCCGGAAGCGGAAGTAACCCTCGACCTTGCGGCCCACGGCCACGATCCGGTAGTCGCCGCCGCTGGAGCGCAGGGCCTGGATTTCACGCTCGGCGGTGCGGACGACGTTGGAGTTGTAGGCGCCGGCCAGACCGCGGTCGCCGGCGCAGATCACGAAGGCCACCCGCTCGACGTTCTCCACCTGGCGGAGCAGCGGGTGATCGATGCTGGCGCCGCCGGCGGCCAGGTTCTCGATCACGCCGGTCAGCTGCTCGCTGTAGGGCCGGGCGGCCCGGGCCCGCATCTGGGCTTTCGCTACCCGGGTGGCGGCGATCAGCTCCATGGCGCGGGTGATCTTCTTGGTGTTCGACACCGTCTTGATTCGACGGCGAAGGATGCGTTCGGCTCCACCCGGCATGGGAGATCAGTCCTTGGCTCGGTTGATCTCTTCTTCGGGCAGGATGTTGGGCGCATCCACGATGGTCGTGGTGGCTGCACCCTGGGCCTCGGCCGCCGGTTCGTTGGAACCGGTGCCAGCGCTGGAGAACTGATCGGTGAAGGCGCCGATGGCCGCCTCCATCACTTCGGTGTCGGGCACCTCGCCGGTGGAGCGGATGGCCTCCAGGATGTCGGCGTGCCGGGTCTGGAAGAACGTGACCAGGTCGGTCTCGAAGCGGCCCACCTCGTTGACCGGGATGCGGTCGAGATAGCCCCGGGTGCCGGCGAACAGCGTGATGACCTGCTCTTCCACCGGGACCGGCGAGTTGATGCCCTGCTTGAGCAGCTCGGTGAGCCGGTAGCCCCGGTCGAGTTGGGCCTGGGACACGGCGTCGAGGTCGGAACCGAAGGCGGCGAAAGCGGCCAGATCCCGGAACTGCTGGAGGTCGGACTTGAGCGTGCCCACAGCCGCCTTCATCGCCTTGACCTGGGCGGCGGAACCCACCCGGCTCACCGAGATGCCCACGTCCACCGCCGGGCGGATACCCGACTTGAACATGTCGTCCTGGAGGAAGATCTGGCCGTCGGTGATCGAGATCACGTTGGTGGGAATGTAGGCCGACACGTCGCCGGCCTTGGTCTCGATCACCGGCAGGGCGGTGAGAGAGCCGGCACCCCGCTCGTCGCTCAGCTTGGCTGCCCGCTCCAGCAGACGGCTGTGGAGGTAGAACACGTCGCCCGGGTAGGCCTCACGGCCCGGCGGGCGGCGGAGCAGCAGCGACACCTGGCGGTACGCCTCGGCCTGCTTCGACAGGTCGTCGTAGACCGCCAGAGCATGCTGGCCGTTTTCCATCCAGTGCTGGCCCATGGCACAGCCGGCGTAGGGAGCGAGGAACTTGAACGGCGCCGGGTCGGAGGCCGGTGCGATCACGACCACTGTGTACTCCATGGCCCCGTACTGCTCCAGCAGGGCCACCGTCTGGGCGACGGTGGAGCCCTTCTGGCCGATGGCCACGTAGATGCACTTCACCCCCTTGCCCTTCTGGTTCAGGATGGTGTCGATGGCGATGGTGGTCTTGCCCGTCTTGCGGTCGCCGATGATCAGCTCCCGTTGGCCCCGACCGATCGGGATGAGCGAGTCGACGGCCTTGATACCGGTCTGCATCGGCTCGTGCACCGGCTGGCGCCCGATGATGCCGGGCGCCTGGATCTCCATGCGCCGGGTCTCGACGTTGGTGAGGGGGCCCTTGCCATCCTGGGGCTCGCCCAGCATGTTGACCACCCGGCCCAGCACGCCCTCGCCCACCGGCACCGAGAGGATCTCGCCGGTGGCCTCGACGAACTGGCCTTCCTGGATGTTCTCGGTGGACCCGAGCACCACGGCGCCGATCGTGTCCTCGTCGAGGTTCAGGGCGAGGCCGACCGTGCCGTCCTCGAACCGCAGCATCTCGTTCACCGAGGCGTCGGGCAGGCCGCTGATGCGGGCGATGCCGTCACCGATCTCGGCCACCCGGCCCACCTGCGACGAGGTGAGCTTGGGCTGGAAGCCCTCCAGGTTCCGGCGGATGGCCTCACTGATGCGCGAGGTGTCGATCACTATGTCAGCCATGCGTTCACTTCCAGCACGTTCAATCGTCGAACACGTCTAAAGGGTCGAAACAAGTATCGTCGGGGCACTGGCCGCAGCCGGTATCGACGGAGAAAGAGAGCGCCCCACAGCCAGCAACGAGGGCTAGAAGGCCTCGCGCAGCTGGTGGAGCCGGGTACGGACGCTGCCGTCGATGATCTGGTCGCCGATCTGGGTGACCACGCCACCCAGCACCGACGGGTCGATCACGACCTTCAGCTCGATGTCCTTGCCCGTGGCCTTCGACAGGGCGGAGGCCAGGCGCTGCTGTTGGTCGGCGTCGAGGGCGACGGCGGTGCGGACCTCGGCCACGACGTGGCCCCGCTGCTCGGCGCCCATCTGGACGATCCGGTCAGCGATGGCACCCAGCTCGCCGGCCCGCCCGGAGGCGATGACCATCGAGACGAGGGCCGTGGTCACCCGCGACGCCTGACCGCCGAGCAGGTCCTCGGCCACCTGCTGGCGGCGCGAGGCCGGCAGCGTGGCGTCGGCGAGAGCGGCCCGCAGCTCCTCGGAGGCGTTGAACGCCGCCGCGATCTGGGCCATCTCCCGCTCCATGACGGAGACAGCACCCTCGGCTTCGGCCACCCCGATCAGCGACCGGGCGTAGCTGGTGATCAGATCGTCGGCCATCGGCTACTGGCGCCCGACGCTGGCGATGTACTCGTCGATGAGCTGTCGCTGGCTGTTGACGTCGAGGTTGCGCTCGACGACCCGGCTGGCGGCGCCGACCACGATGTCGGCCACGTCGGCCTGGAGATCGGCGAGCGCCCGGGACCGGGCGGACTCGATCTCACCAGCGGCCCGCTGACGCATCTCGGCGATGTCGGCTTCGGCCTTGACCTGCATGTTGGCGCTGAGGACCAGTGCTTCCTGGCGGGCCTGCTCGACGATCTTCGCCGCGTTGGCCTTGCTCTCGGCCAGCTCGGCGGCCAGCTGCTTCTGGTTGTTCTCAGCCTCGACCCGGGCGGCCTGGGCCGCCTGGAGATCGGTGCGGATCCGCTCGGTCCGGGCCTCCATGGTGTTGCGCACCAGGGGGAAGCCCCACTTGATCATGGCGGCCAGCAGCACCAGGAAGGCGCCACCACCCCAGATGACCTCGTTGAGCTCGGGGATGATCAGGCTCGGAGCCTCGATGCACTCCTTCTCGAGCTTGTCTTCGACCTCTACAAGGGCCTCCTCGGCCTCGGCGCTGGCGCCTTCGGCGTGGCCGGCCTCGACAATGGTCTCGAGCTCTTCCGGCCCGCCGATCTCCTCAATCTTCTCTACGACGCAGGAGCCAATGCTCTCCGCGGCGCCGGCCGGCTGGGCCAGGAAGAACAGAGCACCGGCGCAGACGAAAGGCGCTGCAATGCGTGCTGGTCTCAAGTCAGCTCTCTCCTTCGATCAGCTGGGCAGCAGGAGGATGAACACGACGAAGCCGATGAGGGCGAGGGCCTCAGTGAAGGCAATGCCGAGGAACATCGTGGTCCGGGCGACACCGGCCGCCTCTGGCTGGCGCGCCATGGCGCTGATGGCATTACCGACGACGATGCCGATACCGACACCGGGGCCTACGGCGGCAAGGCCGTAACCGAGACCGGCGCCGATGGCCTTGAGACCGTTTTCCATCTCACCGGCCCCGGTTTGGGCCAGGATGGCAAGTTGGGCAAGCAGGAAGGTCAGCACGCAATCTCTCCTAATGTTCCGCGTGGGATGCCATGTTGATGTACACCGCAGTGAGGATCGTGAAGATGAACGCTTGGAGGAACGAGACGAGAATCTCGAACCCGGTCATCAGGATCAACACAGCGAAGGGGAGGACGGCACCGACCTTGGTGCTGTCCCAGAGTGCGGCCGACAGCACGGAGAAGGTCACGAGCAGCAGGTGGCCGGCAACCATGTTGGCCCAGAGCCGGATGGCGAGCGAGGCGGGCCGGATGATCAGCACCTGCAGCAGCTCGATCAGGGCCACCAGGGGGAGGATCGCCACCGGCACCCCGGGCGGGATGATGGCGTTCTTCATGTAGGCGATGCCCTGGTTGCGGAAGCCCTGGTAGTTGTAGACCAGCCACACGACGATGGCGAGGAAGATCGGCAAGGCCATCCGGGAGTTCGCCGGGAACTGGACGAGCGGCACGACCTCGAAGATGTTCGTGAAGAACACGAAGAAGAACATGGCCGTGAGGAACGGCAGGAACTTCTTGCCGTGGGCGATGCCCAGCGTGGGTTCGATGATCGAGTTCTCCACGAAGTCGATACCGACTTCGGCGACCGTCTGGAGACCGGTGGGAACGAGCTTCTTCTTCGAACCGCCGACGCCGAACACGATCAGCGTGAGGACGAAAGCGGCCAGATAGATGACCACGGTCTTGTTGATGGCCATCGGAGTGCCCTCAAAGGCGAACTCCGGCCATTCGAACAGGTGCGAGATCGGTGGAAACTCGAGGGCTAGCACTCGGATTCACTCCTCGTAGGGAGGTTGGACGGGGAAGGCTCGTGGCCGGCGGCGGCCTTGGCCGCCGCATCTGAGGCGGCGAGGCTGGCGACCACCCGCTGCGACTCCCAGGACAGGAGGCCGAGGTGGCCACCGATCAGGGCGATCCCGAAGGGAACGGCCTCGAACCAGGAGACGTTGCGGAGCGGCACGACGATCACGGTGAGCAGCAGCAGCCGGACGACGAAACCACCGAGCACGGCGCCAGTGAGCGCCGTCGGCGAGATCGCGGCGGCCCGGTCGATGATCAGCGCGCCCAGCGTGAAGTTGCCCAACACGAGGGCGAAGGCCAGCACACTGGACAGGAAGCCGTCAAACCGCCAGAAGATGGTGCAGATGGCCACCAGCACCGGCCCGAGAATCAACCCGAGACGTGCCATGTCGGCCGCCATCGCCCGCTCCGGCCCGCGGGCCCCGACCACCGCGTTGGTCATGACTCATCACCGGTGGCCGAGGGCTTGACTTTCGGTCGGAGCATCTCGGCATGGAGCTCGTCGATTCGGCAGTTGTAGCCGTACCAGAGCTTCCAGACTTCGTAGACGGCCACCACGATGGCGAACACGAATGTGAAGAGGCGCCCGGTGTTCAGCCTGCCGTCGAGCAGGTAGCCCAGAAAGGCGAACAGGGCCGGCGTGGCCACGAGTTCGAACGCCGCATTGAAGATCCCGTCGGCGTTGCGGGCGGGGCTGCGTTCGCTGGGGTTGCGGGTGTTGCGCTCGTCGGTGGACGGACGTGCACCAGACGTGAGCATGCGCAACAACCTCCCCGGGCGCGACTGGAGCCTCTGCCGTGGTAGAGGCTCGCTAGGACCCCGCAGACTGTATCGGTGGCCCCCTGTGTTCGCAACCGACGAGGGACCCATTCGGAGGGCCCTCGTGGGCAATGCACCTCACTCCCTGGAGGGTGCCTCGACAATGACCACCACGGGACTGGAACCGGCCGGCCGAACGGGCTCAGGATCCTGCTCCGGAGCGGACTCGGGCGCCGCTTCGGGCTCTCTTTCCGCCGCGGCCCGAGGTGGTGGATCGGGCTCGACCATGGCCAGTGCCGGCGGGGCGGCAGCGGCGCTGAGCGGCGCTCGGCGCTGACGGCGGTGACGGCGGTGACGGGCGGCCATCCCGAGCTGACGGAGGGAGGAGTCGAGCCGGAACCCCGGGCGGAAGAGGGTGAACAGCACCAGAGCGGCGGCCCCCACCCCGAGGGGCACGATGGCATCGCCCTGACCCTCGTTGTAGGTGGGATAGAGCACGAAGGCCGACAGCAGCGCCGTCCAGGCCCACAGGATCCACACGGTTCGCCGGTGGCCGTGCCCCAGCCGGACCAGGCGGTGGTGGAGGTGGTCCTTGTCGGCGGTGGCCACCCCCTTGCCACTGCGGGCCCGGCGCAGGATGGCGAACGCCGTGTCGAGCATCGGCACCCCCAGAATCACCAGGGGGATGGCGAGCGGGGCGTAGAAGAAGAAGGTCTGCCCGCTGTAGGGATCGGGGGTGCGGCCGCCCACGGCGATGGTCGACGCCGCCATCAGCGCCCCCAGCAACAGGGCGCCGCCGTCGCCCATGAAGATCCGGGCCGGGAACACGTTCCAGGGCAGGAAGCCAGTGCAGATGCCGAGCACGGCAGCCGCCACCAGCGGGCCCACGTTGCCCTCTCGGAGCAGGTCGACCCCGGGCTGGCCCAGCCGGATGCCGTAGAGCAGGAACGCGGTGGCCCCGATGCCCATGATCCCGGCGGCCAGCCCGTCGAGCCCATCGATGAAGTTGACGGCGCTGGTCATCCCCAGCACCCAGATCACGGTGGCCACGAAGGCCAGGTCGTAGCCCAGAGGGAACAGGTCGAGGAAGGGGACCCGGAACCAGAATATCGACACGCCACCGGCGGCCAGGAGCCCGGCGGCCACGATCGTGCCGGCCAGCTTGGCCGGCGGCGACAACTCGATCACGTCGTCGAGGGCCCCCACCAGGTAGGCGGCGGTGGCGCAGGCCAGCACCCCCCAGGGTTCGGTCGACTGGTCGAACACGGCGTCGAACCGGCCGCTCTGCCAGGCCACCACGAAGGCGGCCACGAACCCCAGGTACATGGCCCCGCCGCCGAGGGCCGAAGTCGGCCGCTCGTGCTGACGCCGGGCATCGGGCTCCACCAGCAGGCCGAGGCGGTTGGACAGCAGGAGGAACAGGGGCACGGAGACCACCGTCGCCAGAAAGCCGGCCCCCGCCACCAGCAGGTACGACGTCAACTCCGGCCTCATCGGCCGCGCCGCATCGAGTCTCTGGCCGTCGGGCGCACCACCTCTACGAAGGTACCCGTTCCGGCCCGGTCCAGGCCGTCACGCCTGAGGGTAGGGGGCGAAGGGGGCACACAGCTCCCGCACCCGCTCCCGCACCGAGGCCACGGTGGCGGCATCGGACCGGTGACGCAGGGTCTCGGCGATCAGCTCGCCGATCACCGCCATGTGGGCCGTCGTCATCCCCTGGGTGGTCACGGCCGGGGTGCCGATGCGAAGGCCGGAGGTGACGAAGGGCGAGCGGGGATCGTCGGGGATGGCGTTGCGGTTGAGCGTGATCCCGGCGGCGTCGAGCACCTCCTGGGCCTCCCGGCCGGTGAGGTCGGCATCGAAGGGGCGGAGGTCCACCAGCAGGAGGTGGTTGTCGGTGCCGCCCGAAACGAGACGGAACCCGTGGCCGGCCAGCGACGAGGCCAGGGCGGAGGCGTTGGCCACGATCTGGGCGGCGTAGGTGCGGAACTCGGGGGTGGCGGCCTCGGCGAAGGCCACCGCCTTGGCCGCGATGGCGTGCTCCAGGGGACCGCCCTGCTGGCCGGGGAACACGGCCTTGTCGATGGCGGCGGCCAGCTCGGCGGTGGACAGGATGCACCCGCCCCGGGGACCCCGCATCGTCTTGTGGGTGGTGAAGGTGACGATGTCGGCCACGTCGACCGGGTTGGGGTGGACCCCGCCCACGATCAGGCCGGCGATGTGGGCGGCGTCGAACATGAGGCGGGCCCCCACCTCATCGGCGATGTCGCGGAACGGCTTGGCGTCGATCACCCGGGGGTAGGCGGTGGCGCCGGTGACGATCAGCTTGGGCCGGTGGGTGCGGGCCAACTCGGCCACCTGGTCGATGTCGATCCGCTCGTCGGACGGGGTGAGCCCGTAGCTCACGAAGTTGTAGGTGAGTCCCGAGGCGTTCACCGGCGAGCCGTGGGTGAGGTGGCCGCCGTGGTCGAGCCGGAGGCCGAGCACGGTGTCGCCCGGCTCCAGCAGGGCCTGGTACACGGCCATGTTGGCGTTGGCCCCCGAGTGGGGCTGGACGTTGGCGTGGTCGGCCCCGAACAGCTCGCACACCCGCTGGCGGGCCAGGTCTTCCACCTGGTCCACCACCTGGTTGCCGCCGTAGTAGCGCTTGCCGGGGTAGCCCTCGGAGTACTTGTTGGTGAACACCGAGCCGGTGGCCGCCATGACCGCCGGGGAGGCGAAGTTCTCCGAGGCGATGAGCTGCAGGGCCGTGTTCTGACGGTCGATCTCGGCCGCCGTGAGGCGCTCGATCTCGTCGTCTACCAGGTGGGGCCAGGGCACGGGCGGTTTCTCCTTGTCGGCGGCGTCGTTGCCGGTCAGTGCTGGGGCTGGGGTTCGTGTTCGAGGGCGCTGATCTTGTCGATCCGGCCCTGGTGCCGACCGCCACCGAAGCCGGCGGCGAGCCAGGCGTCGACGGCATCGAGCGCCACCTGCACCCCAATGAGGCGCTGGCCCAGGCACAGGACGTTGGCGTCGTTGTGCTCCCGGGCCAGGCGGGCCGAGGTGGCGTCGTGGACCGTGGCCGCCCGCACCCCGGGCACCTTGTTGGCGGCGATGGCGATACCGATGCCGCTGCCGCACACGGCGACCCCCAGGTCGGCGTCCCCGCCCACCACCGCTCGCCCGACGGCGGCTCCGTAGTCGGGGTAGTCGACCGAGGACGCGTCCTGCGTGCCGAGATCGGTGACGTCGTGCCCGGCGGCCTGCAGGTGACCGGCAACGGCCGCCTTCAGCTCGATGCCGGCATGGTCGGATCCCACCGCGAGGCGCATGTCATCTGAGGGTACCGGCCCCTCACGGCGAACTCTGACGGCGCAGCCCAGGAAACGGGACCTGGTGTCAGAGTTCCCAGTACGGGCCCCGCCGTCAGCGGGGACGGGGGTGACGGGGGTGGCGGGCGACGACGGCCCGGGGGCGGCCGGTCAGGTCGGGCTCCACCGCCACGTCGGTGAAGCAGGACCGGGCCCGATCGGCCACTACCTCAGCCTGGGCCGGGGCCAGCTCGAGCACGAGGGCACCGGCTGCCGCCAGCCACGCCGGGGCCTCCTCCACGAGATGGGTCAGGTGCTCGGTGCCGTCGGGACCGGCGTAGAGGGCCGACGCCGGCTCCCAGGCCGCCACCACCGGGTCGATCTCGTCGCCGTGGGCCACGTAGGGCGGGTTCGACACGATCACCCCGAACTGGCCGGCCAGCTCCGGCGGCAGGGCCTCGAACCAGGAGCCGGCGGCCACCCGCACCCGGGTGCCGGGCCGGCCCAGCCCGGCGATGTTGGCCCGGGCCACCTCCAGGGCGGCGGACGAGGCATCGGTGAGCCACACCTCGGCCCCGTCGTGCTCGGCCGCCAGCGAGAGCCCGATGGCACCCGAGCCGGTGCCCAGGTCGGCCGCCAGCACGGCCGCCCCCCGGGGGGCCAGCCGGTGGAGCTCGGCCAGCGCCAGGCCGGCCACCACCTCGGTCTCGGGGCGGGGGATCAGGACCCGTTGGTCGACGAAGAGGTCGAGCCGGCGGAAGCTCCACTCCCCCAGCACGTACTGCAGGGGCTCCCCGTCGGCCCGGCGCCGGGTCATCCGGTCGACGGCGGCCACGCCCCGAACGGTGGCCGGCTGGTCGGCCATTGCCGCCCACTCAGCGGTGTCCTCCGCCCCACACGCTCGCATCACGATCCACTGGCCCTGCCGCTGGGCCCCCTCGACACCGGAGACGATCAGTGCGTCGGCCACCTCCCGGGCCAGCTCGCCCCACGAGATCGTGCCGTCGGAGGGATCAGTGGGCACCGGCGGCCTCGGGCTCGTCGGCCGAAGCCTGGAGCTGGCGGGTCCGCTCGTCCTGCACCAGGGCGTCGCTGATCTCGTCGAGCTCCCCGGCCAGGATGCGGTCGAGCTTGTGGAGGGTGAGCCCGAGGCGGTGCTCGGTGACCCGGTTCTCCTTGAAGTTGTAGGTGCGGATCTTCTCCGACCGACCCCCCATGCCCGTCTGGCTCTTGCGGGTGATCGCCGCCTCCGCCTCCTGGCGGCTCCGCTCCAGGTCGAGCAGCCGGGCCCGGAGCACCTTGAGGGCCCGGTCCCGGTTCTGGATCTGGCTCTTCTCGTCCTGCATCGACACCACCAGCCCGGTGGGCAGGTGGGTGATGCGGACGGCGGAGTCGGTGGTGTTGACGTGCTGACCGCCGGCCCCCGACGAGCGGTAGGTGTCGACCCGCAGGTCGGTGGGGTCGATCTGGATCTCGACCTCGTCGGCCTCGGGCAAAACGATCACGGTGGCCGACGAGGTGTGGATGCGGCCTTGCGACTCGGTGACCGGCACCCGCTGCACCCGGTGGGGCCCCGCCTCGAACTTCATGCGGGTCCACACACCCGCCCCGGCCAGCGAGAACGTGATCTCGTCGAAACCGCCCAGGTCCGACACGCTGGCCCCCAGCACCTCCAACGTCCACCCCTGGCGGGAGGCGTAGGCCTTGTACATCTCGAACAGGTCGCGGGCGAACAGGTTGGCCTCCTCGCCCCCCTCGGCCCCCCGGATCTCCACGATCACGTTGCGGCCCACGTTGGGGTCGGGCGGGAGCAGGAGGACCTTGAGCTCCTCTTCCAACCGTGCGATGTCGGCCTCGGCCTGGGCCGATTCGGCTCGCAGCTCATCGCGCTCGGCCGGGCTGGCCTCGCTGAACAGGGCCTTCACCGTCTCCACGGCGTCGTGGCACTCCCGCAGCCGGACGGCCACGGCCACGATGTCGCTCAGCTCGGCGTACCGCCTGGTGAGCTCCACGAACCGGCGGTTATCGGCCGCGATTGCGGGATCGCCCAAGCGGGCCTCCAGCTCCCGGTGTTCGTCCTCGAGCCCACGCAGCCGCTCCAACATCACCTTCGAGGCTACCGATCCCCCACTCCGGCCCCGCCCGGCCGGCTCCTCACCCCTCTCCCACCCGGATCTCTGACACCAGGTCCCGGATGGCGGTACGCCGTGTCAGAGTTCTGGGAAGAGAGGGGCTACCGGGCGGCGAGCCAGGGGCGCCAGCCGCCGTGGACGGTGATGTCAACGGCGTCGGCCAGGCCGCCGGCCTCGCACACGAAGCCGAGCCGGCTCGTGCCGTCGGCCAACATCACGGTGCCCAGCCCCAGGGGCGGGGCGATCCCGGCGGCGAAGG
>CADEDH010000025.1:27526-29237 GCA_902826025.1 uncultured Actinomycetes bacterium | reverse complement strand
GCCGTGGCGGTGCGAACCACCAGGGCGCCACCCAGGTCGGTGAGCTGACCGTTCAGGGGCTGGCCCTCGAGGTGAGCGCCAACGACCACCAGCTCGGTGATCCCGGGCGGGGCCGGCCGCTCGGCCGCCGCCCGCCCGCCGGCCGGGGCCGGATCGAGCAGGGCCCGGCCCAGGGCGGCCAGGCGGCGGTCGCTGCCGGCCGGGCCGTGGAATGTGAGGCCGGCCCCGGGCACCGGGCCGCCGGTGCCGGCGCGGGTGGCCGACGGATCGGGCACGGTGAGGGCGGCCAGGTCGCAGATGTTGGTGAACGTGGTGTAGCGGCCGAGGGCGGCGTTGGCCCCCATCGGGTCGGCTGCCACCTCCTCCCGCGTCGGGATCCGCTCCACCGTGGGCAGGGCCAGGGCGTGGAGCCGGGCCCACAGGGGCGCCACCTCCCGGCGGGCGGCCAGCACCCGGGTGATGACCCGGTGGTAGTCGACGGCCGTCCACCGGGCGGCGTCGCCGATGATCCGGGCCGTCACCTCCACCAGCGCGCCGGGGTTGGCGACCATGAAGTCGCCGACGGCGGCGTGGCGCTCGGCCACCAGGGCGTCGCCGTAGAGCAGTTGCCCGGCGGCCAGGAACGGGGCCAGGTCGACCGGCTCGAGCTCGGCCCCCAGGAGGGCCAGGCGCTCCAGAAGGTGCTGGTAGGAGCGGGCGACGGCGGGATCGAGCCGCACCAGCTCGCCCTCCCCCACCACCCCGATCCGGGCCCGGTCGATCCGCACCGGCGGGAGCTGGGCCCGATCACCGGGCCCCCGCTGCCAGGGGTCGTGGGGGTCGGGCCCGTCGAGCACCACGAAGGCGGCCTCGGCGTCGGCCACGGTGGCGGCGAACACCGAGACGCAGTCGAGCGAGGCGCAGGCCGGCACCACCCCGCTGGCCGGCACCAGGCCGCGGGTGGGCTTGAGCCCCACCACCTGGTTGGCCGCCGCCGGCACCCGCCCCGACCCCGCGGTGTCGGTGCCGAGGGCCAGGGTGACCAGACCGGCGGCCACGGCCACGGCCGAGCCGCTGCTCGACCCGCCGGGCACGAGGGTGGGATCGAGCACGTTGCGGGCCGTGCCGTAGGGGGTTCGGGTGCCGACCAGCCCGGTGGCGAACTGGTCGAGGTTGGCCTTGCCCACGTAGAGGGCGCCGGCGTCGAGCAGGCGGCGCACGGCCGGGGCGTCGAGGTCCGGGGTGTAGGCGAAGGCGGGGCAGGCGGCGGTGGTGGGCACGCCGGCCACGTCGATGTTGTCCTTCACCGCGAACGGCACGCCGAACAACGGGAGCCGGGCCCGTTCGTCGGGTGGCAGGCGGTCGAGCGCAGCGGCCCGGTCGGCCAGATCGGGCGCCAGCCCGCCGATGAGCACGGCCGGGTCGGCCAGGGCCTCGTGGGCGGCGGCCACCGCCGCCGCCACCTGAGCCACCGTGGTCCCCTCGGCGTAGGCCCGCCGCAGGCCGTCGAGGGTGATGTCGGGGAGAGCCGGGCCCGGGTCCGGCGGGCCGCCGCTCACGCCTTCAGGGCGGCGAGGAGCTCATCGGAGGTGCAGTGCGCCCCGAACACCCCGCCCTGCATGGTGATCATCTTCAGGGCCGCCAGATAGTTGCCGTAGTCGGTGGCGCCCGTGCAGTCCGACAGCAGCAGGCACTCGTAGCCCCGGTCGTTGGCGTCGCGCATCGTGGTGTG
>CADEDH010000025.1:20001-27426 GCA_902826025.1 uncultured Actinomycetes bacterium | reverse complement strand
CGGTGGCCCTCCCGGGTGTGGAGCACGTGTATCCCGGCCTCCCGGGCGGCGGCCAGCACCCGCTGGGTCGGCTCCAGGCCGGCCCGGGTGAGGCTGAGGTCGTAGCCCATGGCGTCGACGTAGCCGCCGGGGCCGCAGAAGTCGGTCTGCCAGTCGATGTTGATCAGGGCGGTGCGGGCCGTGTCGAACGAGCCGTCGTAGGGCCAGGGGTAGGGGTCGGCCCCTTCGATAGCGGGGTGGATGCTCACGTCGGTGGTCTCCTTCAAGTCTCGGTACAGCGCGGTCGGGGATGGGGAATCGGATCAGGCCGCCGGGCAGCGGCAGGAGGCGGTGAGGGCGTCGAGCACGGCGGCGGTGGCGCCCACGGCGCCGAAGATCCCGCCCGACATCTCGATCATCGACACCGTCCGGGGCGTCAGCTCGGGGTCGAGGGCCACGCAGGCATCGACCACGGCCAGGCATTCCAGCCCGGCGTCATTGGCCGAGCGCATGGTGGAGTGGACCGTGGTCTCCAGCCCGAAGCCGGCCAGCAGGATCTGGTCGACGCCGGCCCGGCGCACGAGGGCGGCCAGCGGGCCCCCGTAGAACCCGTCCACCCCGGCTGCGGTCACGGTGACGGCCCCCGGGATGGCGCCCACGGGCGGCACCGGCTCGCTCGACGCCGGCACCGGGCCCCGCACCGGCAGCGGGGGGTGGGCCACGGTGAACGTGCGGTCGACGGCCGAGGCCAGGCGCGCGATGTTGGCCACGGCGGCCGCCACCGCATCGGTGCCGGCGGGGGCCACGGCGGCCCGCCAATGCTCGTCCCATCCCGTCACGACGAGGGCCAGGCGGGCCGGGGCCAGCTTGCCGTCGTAGGGCCAGGGGTAGGGGGTGGTGCCGGCCACGTGCACCGGCTCGGTGGCGCAGCACGGTCGGCTGGCGTCGGCGGTCATGGTTCGGTTGCTCCAGCGGGACGGGGGACGGACGTTTCGACGGCGGCGGCGATGACCCGGGCGAACCCCTCGGGGTCCTCGACCTGGGGGGTGTGGATGCAGGCCAGCTGGACCACCGTCACCCCGGCGTCGGCCGCCACCGCCGCCGCCTCGTGGCGCCAGGGCGGCGAGTGCCGGCCCACGGTCCAGGTCAGGGGAACGGCCAACCCGGCCAGGGCGGCCCGATCGACGGCGAAGGCCCCGAAGCCGGGGGCCTCGGTGCGCACCGTGTCGCCGGCGGCAACCGCCCGCTCCCGGACGGCCGGCGGGAGCGATTCCCACGTGCCGTCGGTGATGAGACGGCGCAGGAAGCCCTCCACGCCGGCCGGGCCCACCTCGGCGGCCAGGCGGGCCATGGAGGCCGTGATCCGCTCGTGCTGGGCCGGGGCGGCCGGACCGAGCAGAGACTCGTGGGCCACCACGGCGGCCAGCGCCGGGTGGCCCCGGAGGGCCAGGCCGAGAGCCAGGGTGGCGCCGCCGCTCACGCCGGCCACCACCACCGAACGGGGCCCGAGCCGATGAAGATGGCCGTCGAGCAGCGCCGCCAGGTCGTCGAGGTGGCGCCCGAGGTCGGCCGTGGGCGGTCGGCCGTCGTAGCCCCGGCGGCGCACCACCGCCGGGGCCCGCGGGCCGCCCGCTCGCCGGCCGGACCCCTCGAGCCTCCCGGCCACTGCGGCGTAGAGCTCACCGTCGAGCCCGACGCCGTGGACCAGGAGCGCGCCCGAGGGGCCATCAGCCAATGGTCCCGATCACTCCCTTGACGAAGAAGTCCATCGTCTCCACTTCGGCGTAGGTGGGCTGCTTGTCGGCGGCGTACATCTCCTTGCCGTCCTGATCGGCCACCGGGCCCTTGAACGGGCTGCCGCCGTCGATGAACGCCTCCCGGGCGGCGTCGATCTTGCCCTTGGTGTCGTCGGTGACCGAGGGCCCGAACTCCGACTGGACGAACGGGTTGTCGCCGGTCTGGAGGCCGATGCGGTAGTCGCCGTTGTAGTCGCTCTCGGCGAACTTCCCGTCCTTCACGGTGGTGGTGATGTCGACGTACAGCTGGTCCCAGCTCCACTCCGAGCCGGTCAGCCAACCCTTGGGGGCCAGCTCGGCGGCGTCGGCGTGGTAGCCCACGGTGAAGGCCCCGGCCGCTTCGGTGGCCTCGATGATGGTCTTGGTGCAGTCCTGATGCTGGGTGATCACGTCCACCCCCTGGTCGAGCAGGCTCTTGGCCGCCTCGGCCTGTAGGCCGGGATCGCACCAGCTGCCGGTGGAGATGGCGATCGTCTCGGCCGCCGGGTTGACCGACTGGGCCCCCAGGGTGAAGGCGTTGATGTTGGCCAGCGTCTGGGGGATGGGGAAGGCGTAGACGTAACCCAGCTTCCCGGTCTTGGTGGCGGCCCCGGCGGCAATGCCGGCGGTGTAGACCGGCTCGTACACGGTGCCGAAGTAGGTGCCGAGGTTGTCGAGCCCCGGCTCGCCCTCCAGGCCTCCCTGGTGGACGAAGACCACGTCGGGGTTCTCCTCGGCCAGGTTCCGGGCGAACTCCAGGTGGCCGAAGCTGGTGGCGAAGATCAGCTTGGCCCCCTTGTCGATCATGCTCTGCATGACGGCCTCGGCCTCGGCCGTCTCGGGCACGTTCTCGCTCTGGATGACCTCCACCCCGTCGAGGGCGGCCACCGCCTGACTGCCCTGGTAGGCGGCCTGGTTATAGCCGAAGTCGTCCTTGGGGCCGACGTAGATGAAGCCGACGGTGAACGTGTCGCCGGAGGCGGCACCGCCCCCGCTCGACTCGGTGGCCCCACCGGAGCCTTCGGAACCACCGGTGGTGGCCGTGTCGTCGCCGCTGCTGCCGCAGGCGGCGGCCAGCAGGGCCACCAGGGCCAGCAGGGCGGTGAACAGTAGATGTCTCGGACGTCGGGGCGACATGTCGAGTTCCTCTCCTCGGGTCGTCATGGGTTGTTTTGGGTGCGGATTCGGCGGGCCGTCAGGCCAGCACGCGCCCGAGCGACTCGGGAGCGGCGTGGCGGCGGCGGTGGCTGAGGGCCACCAGCACGAGGATCACCGTGAGGTAGGGCACGGCTTCGAGCAGATAGCGGCTCAGCTCCCAGCCCCGGGCCTGGAGTTGGAGCTGGAGCGAGATGGCCCCGGAGAAGAGGTAGGCGCCACCCACCGCCTTCAGCGGATCCCAGGCGGCGAAGATCACGAGGGCGACGGCCACGAAGCCCCGGCCCACCGTCATCCGTTCCGACCAGTTCAGGGTGAAGGCGGTGGACAGCTGGGCCCCGCCCAGGCCGGCCAGGGCGCCACCGATGACCACGGCGGCGTAGCGGACCCTCGCCGGCGACGTGCCGAACGCCTCCAGCACCTCGGGCCGCTCACCGGCGGCCCGGATGTTGAGCCCGGCCCGGGTACGGAACAACACCCACCAGATGGCGGGGGCGGCGGCGAACGACAGGTAGGTCAGGGGGTCGTGGTCGAACAGGATCGGGCCCAGGAACGGCAGGTCGGACAGGCCGGGGATGGCCACCGGGCCCATGGCGTTGACGCCCTGGCCCACATAGTCCTGGCCGAACAGGGCGGTGAGGCCGAGGGCGAGGAAGGTGACGACGAGCCCGGTGGCGATGGGGTTGGCCCGGCGGGTGATCACCATGAAGGCGTGCAGGAGGCCGAGCACGGCCCCGGCCACCACCCCGGCCACCACGCCCAGCCACACGCTGCCGGTCTCGATGCCCACGGCGTAGGCGGTCAGGGCTCCGGCCAGCATGCACCCCTCGGTGCCCAGGTTCACCACCCCGGCCCGCTCCGAGATCACCTCACCCAGCGTGGGGTACAGGATCGAGGTCCCGCCCCGAACCGCCCCCGTGAGCACCGACTCCAGCAGCATCAGACAGCCTTCCTTGTGCCGGTCTGGGCGAAGCCGAGCACACCCAGCAGCACCAGGGCCGACAGCACCTCAACGGCACCGCCCGACAACCCGGTGGCGATCTTGAGGCCGAAGCCCCCCACGATGATCCCGCCCAGCAGGGTGGCCGCCCACAGGGTGTGCAGCGGGTGGTGGCGGGCCAGCCACGAGCTCAGGAAGGCGGTGTAGCCGTAGCTGACGAGGATCTCGGGGCGCAGCCGTCCCTCCACGCCCGCCACCTCGGTCATGCCGCCCAGCCCGGCCAGGGCCCCGCCCACCATCATGGCCCCCAGGCTGAGACCACCGACCCGGAACCCGGCCCGGCGGGCCGCCTCGGCGTTGCCGCCCAGCACGCCGAGGCGGAACCCCCATCGGGTCCGGCTCAGCAGGAACCACACCGCCACTGCCGCCACCACGGCGATCAGCAGGCCGGCGTGCACCCGGTTGCCCCACAGCACGGGCAGCCGGGACTGGTCGTCGAGCTCTTTGGTGTAGGCCTGACCCAGGCTCTGAGGGTCCTTCCACGGCTCGAACACGAGCCAGGTGAGGATCAGGCCGGCGATGTAGTTGAGGAGCAGGGTGGTGATGGCCTCGTTGGTGCCGAAGACCTGGCGCAACACGGCGGCCAGGCCGGCCCAGGCGGCGCCGGTCGCCGCCGCCGCCAGGCCCATCACCGCCAGCGTGGGGACCATGGGCACCGCACCGTCGAGCATGCGGCTGGCCCCGACGGCGCCGATGGCTCCGAGCAGGAGCTGGCCTTCGCCCCCGATGTTGAACAGACCGGCCCGGGCCGGCACGGTGACGGCCAGGGCGGCCAGCACCAGCGGGGTGGCCCGCACGAGGGTCTCGCCGATGGCGTCGGTGTCGCCAACCGCCGACTCGAACACGGCCTTCAGGGCCTCCACCGGCGACACCCCGCGCAGCGCCACGAACAGGCCGAACAGCACGAAGGAGCCGACCAGGGCCGCCACCCAGCGTCCGATGTCGGTGGCCAGGGGCATCCAGGCCCTGGCCGCCAGGGCGGCGTCGCCCGGGCCGGGGGCGGCCGGGGTGGCGTCGGTGTCGGTGGTCTCGGCGTCGGTGGTGTCGGTGGTGGCCGTCATGCCCCCGCTCCTTCCAGCATGAGACGCCCCACCGCTTGGCGGTCGGTGTCGTGTGAACGCACGATCCCGGCGATCTCGCCGTCGTGGAGCACGACGATCCGGTCGGCCACCGCCAGCAGCTCGTCGATGTCCTCCGACAGCATGAGGATCCCGGCTCCGGCCGCCCGGCGGTCGAACAGCAGCTCCTGGGTGGTGCGGACCGAGGCGATGTCGAGGCCCCGGCTGGGGTAAGCGGCCACCAGCAGATCGGCCGAGGTGGCGAACAGCCGGGTGAGCATGACCCGCTGGATGTTGCCGCCCGACAGGGTGGCCACCTCGGCGTCGAGGGACGCCAGGTTGAGCCTCCCCGGCTCCTCCATGCCTTCCACCCGGGCCCGGCTGGCCCGCCAGTCGACCCCCAGACCCTTGGCCGGCAGGGGCCGGCCGTCGAGCACGAGGTGCTGGAGCACGGTCATCCCCGGTACCACCGTGGCCCGGATGGGGTCCTCGGGCACGTCGATGGCCCCCGCCGCCAGCGCCTGGCCGGGGCGGGCCCGGTCGATGGGTACGCCGCCGATGTGGACCGTCCCGCCCTGCAGGGGCCGCTGCCCCAGCACCGCCTCCAGCAGCTCCCGTTGGCCGTTGCCGGCCACGCCGGCCACGCCAACGATCTCTCCCGGCTCCACCGTGAACGTGGCGTCTCTCACCGCGGTGCGGCCGTCGTCGCCGGCCACCTTGATGCCGTCGACCACCAGCACCGACGGGCCGTCCTGGGGCGGGGGACGCTCGGAGCGCAGCGGGGGCACGGTGCGGCCCACCATGTGGGTGATCAGCTCGTCGTCGGTCAGCTCGCCCGGATCGACGCCGCCCACGATCAGGCGGCCACCGCGCAGGATCGTGGCCCGGTCGGCGATGGCCCGGGTCTCGGCCAGCTTGTGGGTGATCAGCAGCACCCCGATGCCCTCGGACCGGAGCCGGCTGATCACGGTCAACAGAGCTTCCACCTCCTGGGGGGCCAGGGCGCTGGTGGGCTCGTCGAGGATCACCACCCGGGCGTCGCCCAGCAGCACCCGCACCAGCTCCACCAGCTGGCGTTGGGCCAGCGAGAGCTGGCGGACCAGGGCGTCGGGATCGACGCTGAGCCCGAACCGCTCGGCCGCTTCCAGCACCCGGCGCCGGGCGGCGGCGGGGCGGAACCGGCCCGAGCCGGTGGCCAACTCGATGTTCTCCAGCACCGTGAAGGCCGGCACCAGGCGCAGATCCTGGAACACCATGCCGATGCCGAGCCGGCGCGACGTGACCGGCGAGTCGATCGTCACCGGGCTGCCGTCGATCAGGATCTCGCCCTCCTGGGGGTGGTTGACCCCGTAGAGGACCTTCATCAGGGTCGACTTGCCGGCCCCGTTCTCGCCCAGCACGGCATGGACCTCGCCGGCCCAGGCGTCGAGGCTCACGTCACGGTTCGCCACCACCGGCCCGAAGCGCATGGTGATCCCATGCGCCGACAACACCGGCGTGTCGTTTGCGACCGCCACGGCCGAGCCGGCCTGCCCCTCAGTTAGTCCCGCATCCACTGCTCGGGGACGCTACGCATCCTCTGGGCCCGGCGTATTTCGGCCAGATGAACCGAAGTGCGCGGTGTGCTGTTGGCTTTCTTTCGCCGCGATCCCCGCCATGCGGGTTGCGGCCGGCGAGGTCAGGCCCAGGTGGACCAGGGAGGGGCGAGGCCAACGACGGTGGCATCGGGGAGACGACGCAGCAGGCGGGTGTTGAGCGCCAGATCCCGCTCGGGCAGCAGGAGCACGATCGCCGCCTCGGCGTTCCACCGGGCCCGGTAGTCGGCCGCCTCGGGAATCAGATCCAGGTCGATGCCCGCCATGGCCACCACCACCACGGGCCGGCCCGAGCGCAGGGTGCCGGCGGCGGCCGACGGCTCGGCCCGTACCAGGCCCTGCCGGGGCCGCAGCGGCACCAGCGGCGCCAGCTCGGCTGCGTCGACCAGTTCGGGCCGATCGAGCACGAGGGATCGCAGCCACCGCTCCCGGGCCAGCCGGGCGAGAGGATGGTGGCTGTCGCCGTGCTCCCGGCGGTGCTGCACCACGGCTGCCACCACCCGACGCAGGCCGGTGTTGATGTCGTCGCCCGTGTGCACCAGGGAGCTCATCTCCCGGTCGGCCTGACCCACCCCCACCTCGATGGTGGGCGGTGCGTCTCCGTCGAGGCTGGGCGGGATGACCACCCGGGCCACCTCCAACCCGGCCACCTCGGCCACGAGCTGGCCGTGATCGTCGATCGGCCGGGCACCGGCCTCCGTGATCAGCCCGGCCAGGGCCCAGTAGCCGGCGGGCAGAGCGGGGGGCTCGGCCACCGGTGCCGGCTGGGCCGGCACGGCTGTGGTGCCTTCGGTGGCCCACACGCCCACAGCGGCTTCGCCGCCTTCGGGCGGGGCCAGGAGCGCGGCCCGCCGGGCCAAGTC
>CADEDH010000025.1:17893-19901 GCA_902826025.1 uncultured Actinomycetes bacterium | reverse complement strand
GAGGGCGGGCCGGCGGCCAGGATCTCCACCCGGGAGGCCCCGTTCGACTGGGCCCAATGCACGGCCCGGCCGACGGCCCGGGGGTCTTCGTCGGCCAGGTAGAAGGCCACATCGCCAGCGAGGCCGGCCCCGACTGCGGGGTCGACCTCGGTGAGCTGCGCTCCGGTGGCGGCCCGGGCCAGGGCCCGTAGCTTCGCCTCCGCCAGCGCCGGATTGATGGCCAGGGTGGGCTTACCGGTTGCGGCGGGAGCCGTAACGGCGCTCGAAGCGCTCCACCCGACCGGCGGTGTCGACGATGCGCATCTGGCCGGTGAAGAACGGGTGGCTGGCGGCCGAGATCTCGACCTTGGCCATGGGGTAGGTGTTGCCGTCCTCCCACTCGATCGTCTCGTTGGTCCGGACCGTGGACTTGGTCAGGAACGAGAAGTTGGCGGCGGCGTCGACGAACACGACCGGCCGGTAGTCGGGGTGGATATCGGTCTTCATACCAGCTCCAGTGTGCCGGATCTGCCGCCTAAAGCGACGGGCCCTTGGCGATTTCGTTGAGGAAGTCGGCGTTGGTGCGGAACGACTTCAGGCGGTCGATGAGCATCTCGACGGCGGGCCCGAAGCTGCCGTCGTCGGCCTTCATGCCCGACAGGACACGGCGCAGCTTCCAGGCCACGAGCTGCTCCTGGCGGTCGAACAGCAGCTCCTCGTGGCGGGTGGACGAGGCGTCGATGTCCATCGCCGGGTAGAGACGTTTGTCGGCCAGGCGCCGGTCGAGGCGGATCTCGCAGTTCCCGGTGCCCTTGAACTCCTCGAAGATCACCTCGTCCATGCGGGAGCCCGTCTCCACCAGGGCGGTGGCCAGGATGGTGAGCGAGCCGCCCTCCTCCAGGTTGCGGGCAGCACCGAAGAACCGCTTCGGGGGATAGAGAGCGCCGGCGTCGACCCCGCCCGACATGGAGCGCCCGGTGGGGGGAACGGTCAGGTTGTAGGCCCGGGCCAGCCGGGTGATGCCGTCGACGATCATCACCACGTCCTCGCCCGCCTCGACCAGGCGCTTGGCCCGCTCGATGGTGAGCTCGGCCACGGCGCAGTGTTCCTCCGGCGGCCGATCGAAGGTGGACGCCACCACGTCACCCCGGACGAGGTGGCGGCTCATGTCGGTGACCTCCTCGGGCCGCTCGTCGAGCAGCAGCACGATCAGGCGAACCTCGGGGTTGTTGGTCTCGATGGCCCGGGCGATGTCCTTGATGACCGACGTCTTGCCCGCCTTGGGGGGCGACACGATCAGCGCCCGCTGCCCCTTGCCGATGGGGGCCACCAGATCGATGATCCGGGTGCTCATGTTGAGCGGCTCCTCCCGCATCTCCAGGCGGAGGCGCTGGTCAGGAAAGAGGGGCGTCAGATCGTCGAAGCGGACCCGGTGACGGCCCTCCTCGGCCGGGAGGTCGTTGACCGTGTGGATCTCGTGGAACCCGGGGTTCTTCTCGTTGCGGTTGGCCGGGCGGGACAGGCCGGTGAGCACGTCGCCCTTGCGCAGGCCGAACTGGCGGACCTGCTTGACCGACACGTACACGTCGTCCTTCGACGGCAGGCAGCCGTCGACCCGGAGGAAGCCGTAGCCCTCGTCCCGCAGGTCGAGGACGCCGGCCACCGGGATCGGCTCGGCCGAGACGGGCTCGAAGGCCACCTCGTCGCGCTCCCGGCCCCGGCCCCGACCCCGTCGCCGGCTCCGGCGGTTGCTGGGATCGACGTCGTCGCCCAGATCACCGTCGGCTGGTCCGGGCCGGCCGGCGCCCTGACCGCCAGGGCCGTCCAGCATCAGTTCCCAGTCGGCCAGAGGCTCGGCCTCGGCCGGATGGTCGTTGCCGCCGGGGCGCCCGTCCCGCCGGTCGTTCCGTTCGGCCCGATCGTTGCGTTCGGCCCGATCGTTCCGGTCGTTGCGATCATTCCGGTCGTTGCGGTCAGTCCGGTCGTTGCGGCGGTCTCCCCGCCCCTCGCCCCGGTTGCCCTGCCGGTC
>CADEDH010000025.1:5862-17793 GCA_902826025.1 uncultured Actinomycetes bacterium | reverse complement strand
CCACCCGGCTCACGACCACCCGGCTCACGACCACCCGGCTCACGGCCTCCCGGCTCCCGACCACCCCGCTCACGGCCGGCGCCCGGGCGGGCCGGGACCCGCTCACGCTCGGCCCGGGGTGCCGGCTGCTCGTCTTCGTCGTCCTCGGCATCGGCATCGGCATCGGCATCGGCCGACTCGACATGGCCGTTGCTGTCGCCGGCATCGGCGGCATCGACTGCGTCGGCGGACTCGTCGCCGTCGGGGGAGGCATCGGCGCCGTCGTCGACGGCCAGTGCCAGCTGGTCGCCGGCATCGTCGGCCGAGGCGTCGGCATCCGACCCGAGATCACCGTTGGGGGCATCGGGGGCGACATCGTCGCCCGCCGGTGCGTCGCCCATCAGGTTGGCGGCGCCCGACAGCTCCATGATCATGTCGATCAGGTCCGACTTGCGGGCCCGGGCCGTCGAGGTTCCCCCCAGCGCCGAGATGATCGCCTGCAGCTCGCCCTTTTCCTTCTTCTCGAGTCCACTGCGCTCAACGATCAGTTGGTCGCTCATGGGAAGCACTCCTCATACGTGTGCCGGCGGCCCGCGGCCGCCTACGGACTGGGGTAGGTAGGAAACCCTTCGACATCCACACCTTGATCAAACCCGGGTTGCCCAGAGAGGGCCGGCCGAGGCTGGTCGACAGAACTATCCGCTGACCCGGGGCGGCTTTCGCCGGTGCACTCGAAGGCACCAGGTGAGATCGGCCGTCACCCGGCCAAACGGAACCACCCCGACCTGCTCACAGCCAGACTACCAACACCCCCCGGAAAACGCCGCTTTCCCGGCAGGCCGCTCGCCGACCGGGCCGCCGCCGGGCCGGGACGGCCCGGACCGGGCCTCACGCCGGCAGGCCCTCGATCACCTCGACCAGAGCGCCGAGGTCGTTGGCCATCGGCTCCATGCGCTCGGGCCGGCTCAGCAGTTCGGCCAGGAACGGCGGCAACGCCGGCCGGGCGCCCACCGCCTTTTCCACCGCGTCGGGGAACTTGGCCGCATCGGCGGTGGCCAGGGTGATCATCGGCACCGCCCGGTCCCGTCGGCAGGCCCGGGCGGCGGCCAGGCCCACCGCGGTGTGGGGGTCGATCACCCGGTCCAGCTCGGTGTGGAGGCGGGCCATCTCGGCCAGCGTGCCCTCGTCGTCGAGGCGGAAGCCGGTCATCTCGGCCCGGATGGCGGCCACCCAGGGCTCGGGCACGGTCGCCCGCCCCTCGGCTCGGAACCGGGTGAGGAGCTCGGTGACGGCCTCGCTGTCACGCCCCGACGCCTCCCACAGGAGGCGCTCGAAGTTCGACGAGACCTGGATGTCCATGCTCGGGCTGAGCGACGGCTCCACGGTGCGGGCCTCGAGGGCGCCGGTGGCGAAGAAGCGGGCCAGCACGTCGTTGCGGTTCGACGCCACCACCAGCTGGTCCACGGCCAGGCCCATCCGCTTGGCGTACCAGCCGGCCAGCACGTTGCCGAAGTTCCCGGTGGGCACGGTGAAGCTGACCGGGCCGCCGTCGGGGGCCACGGTGCGCGCCGCGGTGACGTAGTAGACGATCTGGGCCATGATCCGGGCCCAGTTGATCGAGTTGACGGCCGACAGGTGGCGCCCGGCCAGCTCGGGGGCGGTGAAGGCGGCCTTGACCAGGTCCTGGCAGTCGTCGAAGGTGCCGTCAACGGCCAGGTTGTGGATGTTGGGGGCGTCGACCGTGGTCATCTGGCGGCGCTGCACCTCCGACACCCGGCCCGCCGGGTGCAGCACCACGGCGTCGACGTTGGGCCGACCGGCCAGGGCCTCGATGGCGGCCGAGCCGGTGTCGCCCGAGGTGGCCCCGACCACCACCACCCGCTGGTGGCGCCGGGCCAGCTCGCGATCCAGGAGGCGGCCCACGAGTTGGAGGGCAACGTCTTTGAAGGCCAGGGTGGGGCCCTGGGTGAGGTCGAGCAGGTGGTGGTTGTCGCCCAGGCTGATCACGGGGCAGACCTCGCGATGGCGGAAGGCCCGGTAGGCGTCGGCCACCAGGGCGGCCCATTCGTCGGGCTCGACCGACCCCTCCACGTAGGGCCACATCACCCGGCGGGCCACCTCGGCGTAGGGCAGCCCGGGCTCCAGCTCGGGCAGGGACGGCACGGTGGCCGGGCAGTACAGCCCGCCGTCGGCGGCCAGGCCGGTGAGCAGCACGTCGGCGAAGCCCAGCTCGGGGGCCCGGCCCCGGGTGGAGACGTAGGTGACGGCCATCGCTCGGCTACTCCCCTGCCCTAGTCCCCGACCACACGCAGCACGCTGCCGATGCCGGCCACCACGTCGAGGCGACGGAGGTCGGCCAGGGTGGCCCGCAGGTTGCGCTCGATGGCCCGGTGGGTGATGAAGGCGATGCGGGCTCCACTACCCAGTCCCTGCTGTTCCATAGACCGGATCGACACTCCGTGGGCGCCGAAGGCCCCGGCCACGGCGGCCAGCACGCCGGGGGCGTCGGTGACCTCCAGGTTCACGTAGTAGGCGCTGGCCAGGTCGTCGATGGAGCGGATCTTGGCCCGGGCCCCGGTGGGGACGGGGCGGTGGTGGCCCCGCAGGCGGTTGGCGGCGGCGTCGACCACGTCGCCCAGCACGGCCGAGGCGGTGGGGCGGCCGCCGGCGCCGCGGCCGTAGAACATGAGCTCGCCGGCGGCGGTGCCCTCGACGAACACGGCGTTGAAGCTGTCGCGCACCGAGGCCAGCGGGTGGTCGACGGGGACCATGGCCGGATGGACGCGGACGCCGATCTCCCGCCGGCCGGCGCTCCCCTCCGCTGGGGGGAAGGCCTCGGCGATGGCCAGCAGCTTGATCTCGTAGCCCAGGCGGTGGGCGTAGTCGATGTCGGCGTCGGTTATGCCGGCGATGCCCTCGTGGTACACGTCGCCCGCCACCACCTGCTCGCCGAAGGCGATGGAAGCCAGGATGGCGGCCTTGGCCCCGGCGTCGTAGCCCTCCACATCGGCGGTGGGGTCGCGCTCGGCGTAACCCAGGTGCTGGGCCTCGGCCAGGGCCTCGGCGTAGCTGACACCGTCGGCGCTCATCTGGGTGAGGATGTAGTTGGTGGTGCCGTTCACGATGCCGAGAAGGCGGGTGACGTCCTCCCCCAGCAGCGACTCCCGCAGCGGGCGGACGATGGGGATGGCGCCGGCCACGGCCGCCTCGAACAGCAGGTCGACCCCGGCGGCGTCGGCGTCGGCGTAGAGGTCGGCCCCCACGTTGGCCAGCAGCTCCTTGTTGCCGGTGACCACCGACTTGCCCGAGCGCAGGGCGCTCTGGATGAGGCTGCGGGCCGGCTCGATGCCGCCGATGACCTCCACGATCAGGTCGATCGTGGGATCGTCGACCACCGACTGGGCGTCGGTGGTGAGCAGGGCGGGGTCGAGATCGCCCGCCCGTTCCTTGGTGATCGAGCGGACGGCCACCCGGGCCAGCTCCAGTTCCACGCCGCTGGTGGCGGCGATGGCGGCTCGGCGTTCGTTCAGCAGCTCGACGAAGGCACCACCGACGATGCCGCAACCCAGGAGTCCGATTCTCACGTGAAACGAGAGTAGTGGGCGCTGCCCCCCTCCCCTCGGCCGGTATCCGTCGATGCATGCGGCAGATCCACCATAAGTCGCACGGCAGATCCACCACGGCCTATCCGGCAGATCCACCACGACACCTGCGGCAGATCCACCACCAACGCTAGCCTGTACCCGTGCCGTCGATCGTTCCCCGCCGAGCCGAAGATCTCGTGACCCTGGCTCTCACCGACACCAGAGCCGTGATCGTCGTCGGTGCCCGCCAAGTAGGAAAGTCGACCCTGGTGCATGCCGTCACCCGCCATCGAGCTCCCACCTCCGAGCGACGTCTCGACCGGGTCGCCGACCGGGAGGCCGCCCATCGGGACCCCGAGCGGTTCGTGGAAGCCGAGGGCCTCCTGGTGATCGACGAGGTCCAGCGGGCACCCGAGCTGATGCTGGCGATCAAGGCCCGGGTGGACGAGGACAACCGACCGGGCCAGTTCCTGCTCACCGGCTCGGCTCGTCTGCTGGGCCAGCGTGGCCTACCCGATGCCCTGGTCGGACGAAGCGAGACCATCGAGCTGTGGCCGTTCTCCCAGGGCGAGATCGAGGGGACCTCCGAGACGTTCGTGGACGCAGTGTTCGACGGACACCTCGATCGGCTCGCCCCGGTACCGGTCGCCCGTGAGAGCTACGTCGAACGGGCTCTCCGGGGCGGTTACCCGGAGGCGGTGCACCGTCAGCCCAATCGCCGAAGACGGTTCTTCGAGTCGTATGTGAACGACCTCATCGACCGGGACGTGATGCAGCTGTCCGAGATACAACGGCGCCCTGATCTCCATCGCCTGCTGGCTGCGCTCACAGGGCGCATGGCGTCGCCCCTGAATGTGGAAAATCTGGCCACCGAGCTCGGCCTTCCGCGGTCGACGGTCGAACGCTACGTGACCTTGTTCGAGGAGGTGTTCCTCGTCAAGCGCGTCCCGCCGTGGTCGAGCTCGGCGACGCGGCGGGCCAACCGGGCACCGAAGCTGCTGCTGGTCGACTCCGGGCTCGCCTCTTCGCTCAGCGGCCTCACCAGCGAGCGGCTTCAGCGGAATCCGTCGCTCACCGGCCCGCTGCTCGAGAACTTCGTGATCAGCGAGCTCGGCCGCCAACTCACCTGGGCCGGCACCGCAGCTCGTCTCCACCACTACCGCAACCGGGACGGCCAGGAGGTCGACGCAGTGCTGGAGTCATCCGACGGACGACTGGTGGGCATCGAGGTGAAGGCGGCGAGGGCGGTGCGGAGCGAGGACTTCCGCCATCTGGAACACCTTCAGCGGTTGACGAGAGACCGCTTCGAGCACGGCGTTGTGCTGTATACCGGCTCCGAACCGTTCGCCTTCGGCGATCGACTGACTGCGCTGCCCATCAGCGGCCTGTGGGCGGAACGGAGGAGCCGGAAGTAGGGTGGCCCATGGCTGAGTACTCCGTGGTGTGGCCCCGTGGGCCCAAGACGGCCAAGCTCGTGGAGCTGGCCCCCCGCCTCGACTCGCTCGAGGGCCGCAAGGTGGCCTTCCTGTGGGATTATCTGTTCCGGGGCGACGAGATCTTCCCCATCCTGGAGCGGGAGCTGGCCGCCCGGTATCCGGGCGTCACGTTCGTGCCGTTCAGCGAGTTCGGCACCACCCACGGCGAGGGCGAGCACGAGGTGCTGGCCAACCTGGCCCACCGGTTCACCGAGCTGGAGGTCGACGCCGTCGTCTCCGGCATGGGCTGTTGAGGCAGCTGCACGCCCGCCGTGTTGCGGGCATCCGCTGCCGCTGAGCTGGCCGGCGTTCCCACGTCGTCGCTGGTGTGCGAGGGGTTCCTGGGCCAGGCCGCCACCACCGCGGTGGGCCTCGGCATGCCCAACCTGGCCGTGGCCCCGGTGCCGGGCCACGTCGACACCCAGGCCGCGGACGTGCTGGAGCGCAACGTGGTGGAGGTGACGCTGCCGGCCGTGATCGAGAACCTGGTGTCGCCCCGGCCCGAGGCGGTGGAGGTGGCCGACCCGGAGCGCACCGAGGTCGTGTTCACCGGCTCATTCGAGGAGGTGAACCGGCTGTACTACGAGAACGGCTGGTCCGACGGGCTGCCCATCGTGCCGCCGACCATCGAGGCGGTCGAGGAGTTCCTGTCGTACACCGATCTCGACGCCGACCACAGCTTCGGCCCCCTCCTGCCCGACAACCGGGCCGCCACCGTGTGGTCGGTGGCGGTCAACGGGGTGATGGCCGGGTGCCGGCCCGAGTACCTGCCGGTGCTGCTGGCCATCGTCGAGGGCCTGGCCGACCCGGCCTACGGCGTGGAGCACTCGGGCAACACGCCAGGGGCCGACACCCTGATCACGGTCAACGGGCCGATCGCGACCCAGCTCGGGTTCAACTGCGAGCAGGGGGTGCTGCGCGACGGGTTCCAGGCCAACACATCGGTGGGCCGCTTCCTGCGGCTGTACCTGCGCAATGTGGCCGGGTTCCTGCCGTGGCAGACCGACAAGGCCACCTACGGCAACACGTGGCGGGTGGCCATGGCCGAGAACGAGGCGGCGCTGGCCAAGATGGGGTGGGAGCCACAATCGGCCGACTTCGGCTTCGCCCCGGGCGACAACGCCGTCACCATCTCCCGCTACACCGGCGGCGGCGTGGTCACCTCGGTGTTCGGGTCGACCCCGGAGGAGATGGTCGACTACCTGGCCGACGGCCTGGCCAAGATCGGCGGCTGGGAGTACGTGTTCACCATCGGGGTGGCCGGCGGGACCTACCGGCCGCTGCTGCTGCTGTCGCCGGTTCTGGCCGAGACGATCGCCAAGGCCGGCTGGAGCCGGGCCGACCTCAAGCGGGCTCTGTGGGAGAAGGCCCGGATCCCGGCCTGGCAGTTCGAGCACTATCTCGGGCACTGGACGAACCTGGTGCCGGGGCGGCGCAGCCTGGAGGACTTCGTCAACATGCGACGGGCGCCGAAGGTGTACGCCGAGTCGGCCGACCCCGAGCGGCTGGTGCCGGTGTGCACCGAGGCCGAACACATCTCGATCGCCGTCACCGGCGACCCGCTGCGGACGAACGCCTACGTGTTCGCCCACAACGGGATGCTCGGGTTCCCGGTGGCCAAGAAGGTCCGCCTGCCCGACGACTGGGAGGCCAAGCTGGCCGCCGCCCGCAACCGGTGAGGAACTCTGACACCAGGTCACGCTTTGCGGCCTCCGGTGTCAGAGTTCGCCGCTGGGGTGGGGGTCGGCGGTGAGCGACGGCGGGGGCGAGTCGCTGTGGTGTGTGGTGCCGGCGGCTCAGCGGCGGGACGGGAGCTGGATCGACGACACCCTGGTGACCCGCACGGCCGAGGCGGCGTCGGCTGCGGACCGGGAGCCGGGCGGGGGCGGGCTGGGTCCGTCGGCCGCCCGGGCGCCCGACGCCGGGCGCTTCCCCCGCCAGCGGGTGGAGCTGTTCCGGGGGCCGGGGGCGGCCGAGGCGGTCGACGTCGCCTTCCGCCGCCGGGGCTGGACCGACGGGCTGCCGGTGGTGCCGCCCACCACGGCCCGGGTGGCCGACCTGGTGGCGGTGTCGGGCCGGAACCCCCAGGAGGTGGTGGGCGAGCTGGCCCCGCTGGGCGGGCTGGCCACAGTGGAGCGGGTGGCGGCCAACGCCGTGATGGCCGGGTGCGGGCCGGAACAGTTCGGCTACGTGCTCGCCGCGGTGAGCGCCGTCTGTGATCCGGCGTTCAACCTGGCCGGGGTGCAGACCACCGACGAGAACGTGGCCCCGCTGGTGGTGATCAGCGCCCCCGCTGCCGCTCGGGAACGAGCCGAACTGAACGCCGGGTTCGGGGTGCTGGGGCCGGGCTGGCGGGGCAACGCCACCATCGGCCGGGCCGTGCGGTTCGCCCTCAACAACCTGGGTGGGGGCTGGCCCGGGGTGGTGGCCTTCGCCGGGGCCGGCCAGCCCGGCCGGTACACGCTGGTGGTGCCGGAGGACGACGAGACCTGCCCTTGGCCGCCGCTGCGGGTGGAGTTGGGGCACGGGGTCGACGACGCCGTGGTGGTGGTGGGCCGGGCCGAGTCGGCGGTGAACGTGACGGGCGGGGTGGCCGAGGTCGTGTCGGCCATGGGGTCGGCGGCGTCGGCCTTCACCGCCCTGCACGGCGGGTCGGCGGCGGTGCTGTTGGCGCCGCACACGGCCCGGGAGCTGGCCGGGCGGGGGCTGTCGCGGCGTGACGTGACCGAGCGGCTATGCACCGAGGCCCGGATCCCGGCCGCGGTGTGGCGCCGGTTCTGGGTGGCGGGCGCAGTGAAGGGCGCCGCCGCGCTGGCGGCGGTTGCTGACAGCGACGGCGGGGGCGACGGCACGGGTGATGGTGTACCGGTGCTGGCCGATCCCGACCGGCTGCTGGTGGTGGTGGCCGGGGGCACGATCCCGATCCCCCAGCACGTCTGGTTCCCCGGTTGGGGGTTCCCGCCGGCCCATGTGGTGCGGGTCGTGGCGCCGGGCTGATCCCCCTCCGGCGTCGGGTCGGCCCGCCGAAATCGGCCCCGGCCCGGCCGGGCGACGGGCCACAATCGTCTGCGATGCCGATGGCGACGAGCGACGACGGGACATCGATCCACTGGGAGGAGACGGGCCTCGGCCCGCCGGTGGTGCTGGTACACGGTCTCACGGAGTCGTCCGAGGTCTGGGACCCGGTGGCCGACCGGCTGGCCGGCGATCATCGGGTGATCACCCTCGACCTGCGGGGGCACGGCCGGTCGGCCCACCATCCCTCGGGCGACTACGGCCAGACGGCGCTGGCCGCCGACCTCGTGGCGGTGCTCGACGCCGCCGGGGTGGGCGGCGACGTTCGCCTCGTCGGCCACTCCCGGGGCGGTCTCGTGGTGGCCGCGGTGGGCGCCGCCCGGCCGGTGGCGTCGGTGGTGGTGGTCGACCAGCCCCTGCGGCTGGCCGGGTTCCGGGACCAGGTGGCATGGTTCGAGAGCGAGCTGCGCCACCCGGCCACCTTTCCTGCTGTCATGGAGGCGGTATTCGAATTCAGCGTGGGCGACCGCCTGAGCGCAGAGGAGCGGCAGCGCCTGCGGGCGCTACGACGGGCCGAGCAGGAGGTGGTGCTCGGCGTGTGGTCGTTCCTGTTGGAGACCCCGCCGGCCGAGATCGCGGCGGCCATCGACCAGGCCATCTCCACCCGCCGCACCGTTCCCCATCTCACGTTGCTCGGCGCCGACCCGGAACCCGACTACCCGGCGTGGCTGGCCGAGCGGATCCCGGGGGCGGCGGTGGAGGTGTGGGCCGACCACGGCCACTATCCCCACCTGGTCGACCCCGACCGGTTCACGGCCCGTCTCCGGGAGTTCTGGGCCGGCGACAGCGGGCTGCAGGGACCGACCACCGGCCGTCGGTAGGTTCTGCCGTCCGGTGGCCGACCGGCCGCCCCGGGACCGCTGACCGTTGGCGGTGCACTAGGTTGCAAGGCCGATGGAGAACACACCGGGCGGCGGCACGCGGTCGACGTGGAAGGGAACCGGGTATCGACCGTTCGAACCGCAGCCGACGATCCGCTTCGGGCGTGGCCGGGAGCGGCAAACGGCCCGGCCCCGAACCCGATGAGCGTCCCGGCCGCCGCACCTCCCCCCGGGAACATCCCGCCGGGGTCATCAGTGTGGAAGACCGGGATCAACTGGGTGCTCCCCGGGGCCACCCTGTCCCAGGTACACGACCTGGCCGATCCCCAGTTGTGGCCGGAGGGGGTAGCGCGGGGCCAGCTGATGGCGGTAGTCACCGATGACGGTCGACTGAAAGCCCAGATCGCCTACCCCCGGTCGAAGTCCATCCGCCCGACCCTGACGGCCCGGCTGGTGCCCGACGACCGGGGCATCCTGGTGCAGGGGCATGTCACCCGGGTCGACGCCATCAACTTGACGCTGTGGATCGGTATCTGGACGGTGATCGCCCTGGTGGTGGTCGCATCGGCCCGCAGCGGTGTCGCCCTGCTGGTTGGCCTGGCCTTCGTCGCCGCCTTCGGCGCGCTCACACCGAAGCTCAAGGCCGACAACTTTCGCCAGCAGCGGATCGAGGAGGAGAAGCTGCAGGCCGCCCTCCTCGACCGCTTCGCCGTCGATGACTGATCGGCCGCCGCCGGCGGCGCAGCGGTGCCCGGTGCTGTCCGGGGCTCAGTGCGACAGGTCGTTGATGACAGCCCGGCCCACGTAAGCGCCAGCTTCGAGCTCGTCGAAGATCTCACTCAGGGCCGACAGGGGGCCGACCCGGCCGATGTGACTGCGAACCTTGCCCTCGGCCGCCATGTCCACCAACTCCCGCATGTCCTGCACGTTGCCGACGGCGGAGTACATGACGGTGAAGCCCTTGCCGAAGAACTCCATCGGGTTGAGCTGGATCGGGCCCTCGCTGGCCGGTGGGATCCCGACGGCGACGTAGATCCCGCCCCGGCGCAGCACCTTGAAGCCGAGCTGGAAGCCGGAGATGCGGGCGGCGAACACGAGGCAGCCATCGGCCCCGCCCAGCTCCTTGCCGATCTTCTCGGTTGCCTCGCTGGCGTCGACGGCCCAGTCGGCCCCCAGCGACTCGATGAAGGCCAGGCGCTCGGGGCCAACGTCGATGCCGGCCACCTTGTAGCCGTAGGCTTTGGCGATCTGGACCGCATAGTGGCCGAGTCCGCCGGCGGCGCCGACGATGGCCACCGTGCGGCCGGGCAACACGCCGTGCTTGAACAGCTTCTTGACCGCCCCGTAGGCGGTGAGGCCACCGCAGGCCAGGGGTGACTCGTCGTCGCTGACCGAGTCGGGCAGGGCAACGAGCGACTTGGCGTAGACGTTCATCTCCTCGGCGAACGTGCCGAGGATGCCCTTGGTCTGGGCACACAGGCGGGGCTCACCGCCGAGGCAGAACTCGCAGGCCCCGCACCAGTAGCCGCCGCCACTGCCGCCCAGGCCCACGATCACCCGGTCGCCGATCGAGGTGAACCGGTCGGCTCCAGGGCCGAGGGCTTCGACCACGCCGATGCCCTCGTGGCCCAGCTTGCCGGCTGACGGCATGCCGTCCCAGTGACCCCGGGCGATGTGGAGGTCGGAGTGGCAGACGCCGGCGGTGAGGAGGCGCAGGCGGGCCTGGTCGGGCCCGGGGTCACGCACGTTCTCGTCGGTGATGACCACCCTGCCGTCGTCGAATCGGGCCGTCTTCATGGCTGGGTTCCCCTTCTCGTCCGGTGCCCGTGGGGGCTCGGTGGGGCGAGTATGGCACCGGCCCGGGGCAACGGGCCAAGAGGCCCGGCCGGTCAGGGCTGGGTGGCGGTCGTCTCGATGCCCGAATCGACGGTGACGTCGGGGCTGACCGTCGGCGGAGCAGTGGTGGTGGCGCCCGGGTCGCTGTCTGCCGGGGCCGGGTAGCGGGCCGTCCAAGTCGCTTCGTCGGTGAAGGTGACGGCGTCGGCCAGGGCGAGGGCCTTATCCGTAGTCAGCCTGATGGTCATGACCTGGGCCCACCAGCCCTGATCGTTTATGGGCCAGGTCACCGTCACCTCGCCGTTCTGCTCGCTCAGCCAACCGTTCCGGGCCCCCACCCGAACCCGGGTGGGGACGAACTGCGGACCGAGGTAGGGCTGGCGCGTGACGGTGATGCTGCCGTAGGCGTCGTCGCCCTGGTCGTGGTCGTGGTCGGTGCTCAGGGCCAGGCTGCGCGGCGGCCCGTCGTCCGGGCCAGCGGGGCCGGCCACGACGGACAACCCGTCGGGTAGCTGGCCCGTCACCGAGAGGTTGGGTGGGCCGCCCTCCGGTCCGGGCGTCACAACCAGCGCGGCGATGACCGCCTCGATGGGCAGATCGCTGCCCGGGGCGACGTCAACCGCGATCGTGACGCCCGCTTCGTCCCACTCGTAGCGCTGTGAATCGGGGCTCACCGAGCTGACACTCGGCAGCGCCCACAACTCGGCGCGCAGCGCGTCGATCACGGTGCGGTCGTCGATCTCCAGATCGACCCGGAACGAGGAGGGCAGGTCGGTCGACTCAACCAGGTCGAGCACCTCGGGTTGGTCGGCGTACGAGCGCTGGAACTCGGCCCAGGTCTGTTCCTGACTGACGTAGATCACCGACCAGACGGCGCGGGAGTCTTCGAGCAGTTCCCGGACGCCGTCGATCTCGGCCTGCCGGGCGTCGGACCCGAGCCACACGGTGAGATCCGCCGTACCGTCCCCTTCGTAGGGAAGGCCCACCGACCGGTTCCCCATGGGACGGGTCACCGTTGCCGGAAACGGGGAAGAAACGACCGAGACGGTGACCAGGTCGCGGAGGCGATCTCCGTCGATCCGGCCCAGCACCAGGGCCGCACCGGGCTGAGTGACCGGGTCGCGCTCGATGACGACCTGACCGGCCGGCGCAAAGCCGATC
>CADEDH010000025.1:0-5762 GCA_902826025.1 uncultured Actinomycetes bacterium | reverse complement strand
GTCGGTGATGTGGTCGAGGCGGTCGTCCACCGCCACCGCCGCTGCCCGCTGGTGGAGGGCGTCGATGATGCGGATGGACAGCTCGTTGTCGACGTCACGGGGGTCGCTCGTCATCGCAGGGCCTTTCGCATCGAGGTGAGGGCCCGGTGGAGCCAGGGTCCCACCGAGCCGGGTCGACAGCCGAGGGCGGCGGCGATCTCGGCCTCCGTGCAGCCTTCGTAGAACCGCAGCACCACCACCGCCCGCTGGTTGAACGGCAGAGCGGCGATCACGTCCCACAGGATCTCGTCGTCGCCGGCGGCCCCGTGCCGGCCGGCGTCGGCCGCCGATCCGGCCGCCAGCCGGGGGGCCACGGCCTGCCATCGCCGGTGGCGGCGGGCCCGGTCCCGGCAGGCGTTCAGCACCGACCGGTTGAGGTAGGGGCCGGGATCGGCAACCGTGGCCCACCGCCGGTAGAGGGCGAGGAAGGCGTCGTGGACCACGTCGTTGGCCGCCGCCTCGTCACCGCCCAGCAGCAGCGCGGCCCGCCGGACCTGGGCCGCGCTCTCGGCCCGGTAGAAGGCCTCGAAGCGGGTGGAGGCGGCCACATCGGCCGGCGGTGCTGTCGCCATCACCTTCTCCACGCCCGACCGCCCCGGATCCATACGATCCCGGCGAAATCGGGTCAGCCGACGTCGGTGGCGAGCAGGTCGTCCCAGGTCTCGCGGCGGACCACGAGGCGGGCGTCGCCGTTGCGGACGAACACCACCGGGGGCCGGGTGACCTTGTTGTAGTTGGAGCCCATGGAGTGGCCGTAGGCGCCGGTGACGGGCGTGCAGAGCACGTCGCCGACGGCGGTATCGGCCGGGATCTTGGCGTCTCGGACCAGCAGATCGCCCGACTCGCAGTGCTTGCCCACCACCCGGGCCGAGCGGTGGCGCTCACCGGTCACCGAGCGGGCCAGGAACGTCTCGTAGCCCGAGCCGTAGAGCACGGGCCGGGGGTTGTCGCTCATGCCGCCGTCGACGGCCACATAGGTGCGGATACCGGGGAGGTCCTTGATCGTGCCCACCGTGTACAGGGTGACGGCGGCGGCGGCCACGATCGATCGGCCCGGCTCGATGCCGATGCGGGCCGAGATGCCAGCATCGGCCGCCGCCTTGGCGATGATGCGGGACCACTGGGTGATCGTGGGGGCTTCCTCGCCTTCGACGTAGGCCACACCCAGGCCGCCGCCCACCACCAGCTCGGGCAGGTCGAGCGGGTTGGCGAAACGACCGAGCACGTCGATGGCGGCAGCGAAGGAGTCGACCCGGAACACCTGGGATCCGATGTGGGCGTGGATGCCGACCAGGTTCACCGAGCGGGACACCCGGGCCCGTTCCACCGCAGCGGTCGCCGCCCCGGTGGACACCGTGAAGCCGAACTTCGAGTCGTCGTGGCCGGTGGCGATGAACTCGTGGGTCTCGGCTTTGATGCCGGGGGTGATGCGCAACAGCACATCGGGGGCCTGGTGGGCGGGGCCGGCCTCGGCGGCCAGAGCATCGAGACGGTCGAACTCGTCGAAGGAGTCGACCACGATGCGGCCCACGCCGACGCCGAGGGCGTAGCGAAGCTCGTCGAGTGACTTGTTGTTGCCGTGGAACACGAGGCGGCCGGCGGGCACGCCAGCGGCCAGGCAGGTGTGGAGCTCGCCGCCGGTGGCCACGTCGAGCCCGAGGCCTTCTTCGTGGGCCAGGCGGGCCATGGCCTTGCACAGGAAGGCTTTGGAGGCGTAGACCGCGTGGTCGCCGAAGGCTTCGACCGCCTCCCGGCAACGGGCCCGCAGGTGGTCCTCGTCGTAGACGAACAGAGGGGTGCCGAATTCCCGGGCCAGCTCGAGGGTGTCGACACCGCCGATCAGGAGCTGACCGGCGGAGCCGACCGAGGCGTTGTCGGGAAGGAGCGACCAGGGGACGGGGATCATCGGGCGCGCACTCTAGTTCCCGGCCGTCACATCTGCTCGGGGGCCGACACCCCGAGCAGGTCGAGGCCGACGGCCAGCCCGATCCGGACCCCTTCGGCCAGCCACAAGCGGGCCTGCTGGAGGTCGGGGGGCACATCGCTGCGGAGGATCGGGCAGTCGCGGTAGAAGCCGTGGAAGGCGCCGGCCAGCTCCCGGACCCAGGTGGTGATCTTGTGGGGGGCCCGCTCGGCGCAGGCCAGCTCCACCGTCTCGGGCAGCAGTTCGAGCTGGCGCAACAGCTCCAGCTCCCGCTCGGCCACCAGGGGCGCCAGATCCACCTGGGCCAGGGGGCGACGCTCGATGCCACGGGTGGCGGCCTCGCGGGCGATCGAGTGGATGCGGGCGTTGGCGTACTGTACGTAGTAGACGGGGTTCTCGGCCGCCTGGGCCCGCAGCACGTCGATGTCGATGGTCTGGCCCGAGTCGATCGACTGGAGGAGGTAGGCGAAGCGGGCAACGTCGGGGCCCACCTCGTCGATCAGGTCTCGGATCTCCACCATGGTGCCGGCCCGCTTCGACAGCTTCAGCTCCTGGCCGTCGCGCAGCAGCTTCACGTTCTGGCCGATGATGACCTCGTAGGTGTCGGCGTCTCTCCCCATGGCCTGGAGGGCGGCCCGCATGCGGGGCGCGTAGCCATGGTGGTCGGCGCCGAGGATGTCGATCAGATGATCGCCCCGGCGGTACTTGTCGAGGTGGTAGGCGATGTCGGGCAGGGCGTAGGTGTACTCGCCGTCGCTCTTGACCAGCGGGCGGTCCTTGTCGTCGCCGAAGTTCGACGAACGCAGCCAGGTGGCGCCGTCGGCCTCGTAGATCTGGCCCCGGGCCCGGAGCTCGGCCAGTACCGCCTCCGGGGCGCCGGTTTCGGTGAGGGCGGCCTCGCTCGACCAGGTGTCGTACTCAACGTGCATGGCGGCCAACACGTCGCGGGCGTCCCGCAGGGAGCGCTGGATGCCCCAGGCCGTGGGGTCGGCGTCGGCCGGCATCTCGGCCGCCCAGTCGGTGATGTACTGGCCCAGGTAGCCGTTGTCGGGAGCGGGCTCCCCGTCGCGGGCGGCGGCCAGGGAGGCGCCGAACAGGCGGGATTGCACCCCGCGGTCGTTCACGTAGAACTCGCGGTGGACTTTGTAGCCGCAGCGCTCCATGACCCGGGCCAGGGAGTCGCCGTAGGCGCCCCAGCGGCCGCCGCCGGCGTGGATCGGGCCGGTGGGGTTGGCCGACACGAACTCGATGTTCACGCTGCGGCCGGCGCCGATGTCGGACCGGCCGTAGGACGGCTCGCCCTGGGTGATCACGTCGGTGAGCACGTCGTGCAGCCAGGTGGGGGCGAGGTGGAAGTTGACGAAGCCGGGGCCGGCCAGCTCCAGGCGCTCCACGTGGGGCGGCGGGGCGGCGGCCAGGTGGTCGAGCAGGGCCTGGCCCAGCTCGCGGGGGTTGCGCTTGGCCACCTTGGCGCAGGCCAGGGCGGCGTTGGTTGACCAGTCGCCGTGCTCTCGGCGGGCCGGCCGCTCCAGCCCCACGCCCTCGGGCACGGGATCGACGCCCAGGTCGGCGAGGGCGGTTCGAACTGCGTCGAGCAGTTGCTGGCGAATCATTGGCGAGCTTCCTTGTCGGGCTGGGCGCGGCCCACGACGGTGGGGGTCGGATCTGTGGCCCGGCGCCTGTGGCGGGCGCCGGTCCGAGAGCTTGATTCGATGCTAACGGGCGGGTGTGACGGTCCCGGCCGGTATTAGGGCCGACGACTCCCGGTGGGACGTGGCATCTACGCTTCCCGGCTTATGGGGTGGATCCGTCTCTGGTCGAGGATCCTGAAGGTGGCCCAGGTGGCGGGGCTCCTGGCGGCGCTGCTGATCATCGTGCTCTTCTCGTTCCGTCCCTGGGCCGTCACCGCACTCCGCGAGGGGTTCCCGTCCGACACCTGGCCGGCCGACGGCCGGTTCGCCACCCGGGGCCCGATCGACCAGACCACCGCCGTGCCCGCCAACCGGCTGGAGGCCACCGACCCGTTCCGCCAGGAGCTCGCCCGCTCCGATGCGTCGGCGGTGGTGGTGATGCAGGGGGGCGAGATCGTCTTCAGCGACACGGAACCCGGCCTCGATCCCGGCACCCTGTTCAACTCCTATTCGATGGCCAAGAGCCTGGTGGGGGTGCTGGCCCTGGTCGCCCTGTCGGACGGGACCATTCCCAGCCTCGACACCACCGTGGGCGAGCTGTGGCCGGCGGCGGAGGCCACGGCCGTTGGGCCGGTGACCGTGGGTGAGCTACTCGACATGCGCAGCGGGCTCGCCTTCGAGAAGGACCCGGGCCAGGTGGGCGGGGCCGGTGCCGACGGCAAGTCGGAACAGGCTCTCAACTACGGCCCGTTCAGCGACATGGCCCGACTCCACGTCGAGGGCCTCGACAGCGTGCTGGGCGACGTGCAGCTGGTGGCGGCCGATCGGGGCCGCTACTCGTACCAGAACCTCAACACCGCCATCCTGGCCCGGGTGCTGGAGGAGGTCCGGGGCCGGCCGATCGACGAGCTGGTCTACGACACCCTGGCCGAACCAGCCGGGGCCGGCGGGTTTCGGTGGCGGCAGTACTCCTCGTCGCCCACGGGAGCGGTGAGCCCGTACTGCTGCCTCTACGCCACCGCCCAGTGGTGGGCCCGGGTCGGTTACTTCGTGCTCCACAACGGCGGCGCCACCCCGCTGCTGTCGGACCAGTGGCACCGCTACCTGCTGGGCGACGACCTCACCGCCGAGCAGCGCCGCCAGAACCTGTACCGCGGCCAGCTGCACTACGACGTGCTCGACCGGGAGGGCGAGGCGCTGCAGGGGCCGTTCGTCTACTTCAGCGGCCTGGGCGGGCAGATCACGTACCTCGTGCCCGACGCCGACCTGGTGGTCGTCCGGTTCGGACACGAGCTGCCCCTGTTGCACAGCACGCTGTACGCCATCTCCCACTTCGAGCCGGCGCCCGGGTGAGCCACTGCGGGTTCACTCGGGCCGATCGGCAAACCAGGTAGTGACCGAGCGAGCGGCCGCTAAGCTTGTGGAGCCCTGGCCCCCGTAGCTCAGTGGATAGAGCATCGGTTTCCGGAACCGTGTGCGTAGGTTCGATTCCTATCGGGGGTACTACCAGCGTCAGTACCGAAGTCCCCAGGTCACAGCGCCCGGTTTGGTATCGGGCCCCGATCGAGAGCGGAACGGGCGAACCGTCAGCGCTGATCTTGAAGACTCAGCGAACACGCCGGCTGGATCGCTGACGGTCACCTGCCCTGATCTAGACCCCTCTGGGAGCAGGAGGTAACCCCTGCCAGCAGGGATGGGATTGATCCTCGGACGACGCTGCCGCAGTACGATGCTGTTGTGAGCCTCCTGGATCTGATCGACGTACGGCCGGGGGTACGGAGTGGCAAACCGTGCTTCGTAGGCACCCGGATCACCGTCTACGACGTACTGGAGTATCTCGCTGCCGGCATGTCAGGCGACGAGATCGTAGGAGACTTCCCTGAGCTGACCGCCGACCACGTGCGGGCGGCACTGGAGTTCGCAGCGCTGCGTGAGCGCCGCCTCGCCATTCCTGCATGAGGCTGCTGTTCGATCAAAACCTGTCGCGTCGCCTGGTCAGCATCCTGGCTGACGTCTTCCCGGACAGCACCCACGTCGCCCTCGTCGGTCTCGACACCGCCACCGATCGCGAGATCTGGACCTACGCCGCTGACAACGACTACGTGATCGTTTCCAAGGACTCGGACTTCGGGCAGCTCGCCTTTCTGTATGGCGCTCCCCCGAAGGTC
>CADEDH010000024.1:62771-83402 GCA_902826025.1 uncultured Actinomycetes bacterium | reverse complement strand
GACAGGGGGTAGTCGAACGGGCTGCCGGTGGCGGCGGCCTGCAGCTCGTAGGAGTTGCGGCTGATCAGCTTGACCCCGGGGGTCTCCATGTCCGTCACGCAGACGATGGCGTATTCCTTCTTCTGGATCGGGATCGAGCCGAAGTGGGCGATGAAGTTGTAGTGGGTCAGGGCGGAGCCGGTGGCCACCACCTTGGCCCCCGACACGATCAGGCCGTTGTCGGTCTCCTTCTCCACGTGCATGCACACCTCGCCCGCCTCGTCGGCGCCGAGATGGCGGTCGATCGGGGGGTGGACGATGGCGTGGTTCCAGAACTTCACCGACTCCTGGGACGAGGCGTACCAGTTCAAGGCGTTCTGCTTGTAGTCGCCGTAGTAGTCGCTGTTGGCCCCGAGGGTGCCGAGGAACGACGCCTTGTAGTCGGGGCTGCGGCCCATCCAGCCGTAGACCAGGCGCTGCCAGCCGGCGATGGCGTCGCGGGCGCCCACCAGGTCGTCGGCCGACTTCGGCACCCGGAAGAACTTGTGGGTGAGGGTGCCCGAGCCGGTGTCGGTCTCGCACATCAAAGTGTCGCGCAGGGAAGCGTCGTGGAGGGCGTCGTACAGGCGGGCGATCGACCGGGCGCTGTTGCGGAACGCCGGGTGGGTCGTCACGTCCTTGACCCGCTCACCGTGGAAGTAGACCGTGCGGCCGTCCCGGAGGCTCTCCAGGTACTCGGCGCCGGTCATGGCCTTGGTGACTAGGGGCTGCTCGATGGTTGCCATGATCTCCTCGGAGGGTGAGGTGCTAGGGATCCTGAATGACGTCAGTCTTTCTGGGTAACGAGAGTTTGCCATCTCCGGGGCGTCTCCGCCCACGAACCTGGAGGGTTCCGCTAGCGTCCTGTCGTGCGCACCCCCGGCATGGGCCCCCTGCACCGCCTCACGGCCGACGCCCTGTTCGGGGCCTGGCACTGGGCCGGCGGTCTGGCCGGCACGGCCGGGCACCGGTCCCGTCACGCCCGCCGGTTCGGGGCGGTGGGGGAGGGGACGGCCTTCGCCTTCCCACCCGGGGCGTCGATGGGGGAGCGCTGGATCCGCCTGGGGGCCCGCACCCTGGTGGGCCCGGACGTTGTGCTGTCGGCCGGGATGTGGCCCGACGAGCAGCTCGACGTGCCCCGGGGCTGGGTGATCAGCATCGGCCAGGGGTGCTCGCTGGGCCGGGGCAGCTCGTTCATCGGCCGGGTGGGCATCGAGGTGGGCGACGACGTGACCGTCGCCCCCGGGGTCTACGTAACAGACCACAACCACGATTACGCCCATCCCCGGGTGCCGATCGGACATCAGTGGGTGGTGGAGGCGCCGGTGCGCATCGGGGCCGGATCGTGGCTGGGGGTGGGGGCGGTGGTGCTGCCCGGGGCCGATATCGGTGAGCACGTGGCGGTGGCCGCCGGCTCGGTGGTGCGGGGCCGGGTGCCCGACCGGTCGGTGGTGGCCGGGGCCCCCGCCCGGGTGGTCCGCCGCTGGGACGACGACGCCGGGGCCTGGGATCCGCCGCTGCCCGACGGGCGGGAGATCGGCATCGCCCCGCCCGGCTGGCTCCCCGACGTCCCCATCGGTGGAAATTAGGAGCCTGAACCGCGCTCAGCGCGGCTCAGGCTCCTGATTTCGGGTGATCTCGGATCAGGCGGCGGGGCGGGCGGCCAGGACACCGGCGACCACCGGCACCGACGCCTGGTTGGTGATGTCGAACTGGACGCTCTGCCACGGCGACTCGCCGAACAACTCGTTGCGCACCCCGGCCTTGGCGAACCCGTCGACCAGGGCCAGAGCTTCCGCGTCACGGCGCGCCACCTGTTCCGGGGTGGGCTCGACGAAGTCTCCCAGCCCCTCGTCGCCCAGGCTCACGTCGTTCGCGCCGGCGGCCGGGGCCTCAGCGGTTGCGGCGCCCTCGGCGGTGACGGCGTCGAGGCACACCGGGCCAGCTTCCACCGGGTACAGCTCGGCGAACACGGCGTCGACCCTGGCCTGGAGCGCCGGGTCCTCGTAATCCCACTCGATCCACTCCCAGCCCAGCTCGTCCGACTTGCGGGTGTAGGCGATATCCGCCTCGTCGAAGGCGGCGGCCAGCTTGTCGTTGTCGGCCTTCATGGCCGCCTTCTCCTCCGGCGTGGGGGCCACTGGCGGGTAGAGCTCACCGTAGGCTGCGTCCACCGCCTTCTGGGCCGCCGGGTCCTCGTAGTCGTAGTCGATGGTCTCCCAACCGGCGGCGTCGGTGTTGCGGGTGTAGCCGATGCCGGCTTCATCGAGGTGCCGGGCGATCACGTCGTTGTCGGCCTTGGCCTTGTCCAGCTCGGCCTGGGTGGGGACGGGCACGGGATAGCGGTCGGCCCAGAAGCTGTCGCTCACCGATTGGGCCACCACGTCATTGGTGTCCCACTGGAGGATCAGGTAGCCGTAGCTGTCGGTTGACCGGGTGTAGGAGACCCCGTAGGCGTCGAACACGGCGGCCTGGGCTTCGGTGTCGGCGTTGGCGTTGGCCAGGTCCTCAGCCGTGGGGACGTAGTTCTCACCGTCGGCCGGCCCGCACAGCGCGGCGTCGGACCCCGCCGCAACCTTGGCCGTGGCCGACTCGGCGAGGCCCGCCCCGCCGGTGGGGGAGAACTGGGCCCGCTGGGCCCGGGCCGCCATCCCGGCCTCGGCCGACACCACCGAATCAGTGGTGGTGTCGTCGGTGCTGACGGCGGCGGTGTCGTCATCGCCGCCCCGAACCACGAGGTACCCGGCGGCTCCGCCGCCGACCAGCACACCGGCCAGGACCGCTCCACCTACGATGCGCCCCAGGCTCCTGCCACTGCGCGTGGGTTCCATGCTGCTCACTCCCTGACTGTGGTGGTTCGTCGATGCTGGTGTTGCGTTCGGGTACGGGCCCGACCGGTACCAGAGACGAACGTCGACGCCATCGGGTTCCCGACGCCTCGGCACCGGGCATGGGTCGTTCTGCCGGGGGTGGTGGGGCGGCGGGCCTCGGGAGAGGCTAGCCGCCCCGACCGCCGGGCCCGGGCATAGGGGGAGCGGGCGAAGCTGCCCGTCAGCTCAGTGCGTGGCGACCGGGGCCACCGTCTCCGCCAGTTGCTCCATGGCCTGGCGGATCTTGGTGGGGTTGGAGGTCGGCGGGGCCACCACCAGCCGATGGACACCCAGGTCCTCCAGCTCCTTCACCCGGTCGAGCGACTCCCGCCGGGGTGACCACACCATGGTGGTGACCTCGATGTCGTCGCCGTTGCGGCCGTGGGCGGCGGCCTCGGTCTTCATCACCTCGAACAGGTGGGCCAGCTCTTCGTCGGTGCCCGAGGCGGGGAAGAAGCCGGTGCCGTAGCGGCCGGCCCGTTTGGCTGCGGCGTCGCTGTGCCCGCCGACCACGATGGGTACGGCCCCGCCGGAGGGCTGCGGCCGGGAGATGGCGTTGGAGAAGTTGGCGTAGCGGCCGTCGTAGGCTGCCTTGTCCTGGCTCCACAGGGCGGCCATGGCGGCGCAGTACTCGTCGGTGCGGCGGCCCCGGTCGGGCCACGGCACGCCCAGGGCGTCGAACTCCTCCTGGAGCCAGCCCACGCCGATGCCCAGCTCGAAGCGGCCGTTCGACAGCTTGTGGAGGCTGGCGCACTCCTTGGCCAGCACCACCGGATTGCGCTGGGGCACGATCAGGATGCCGGTGGCCAGCTTCACCTGCTTGGTGACGGCGGCGGCGTAGGCCAGCCAGATCAGGGGGTCGGGGATGTCGGGATCCTCACCGCCGGGGATCTTGCCGCTCTCGTGGTAGGGGTACCGGCTCTGGTAACCGTGGGGGATGACCACGTGCTCGACCGACCAGATCGACTCCAGGCCGCATTCGTCGGCCGCGGTGGCGATGGCGGCCGCCCCCTCGGCCGTTGCGTAGTGGGCAGTGTTGGCGAACATGACTCCGAATTTCATGCGCCGGAGCCTAAACGATCGCCCCAACCCGTTGGAACTGTGGCACCTGATGCTGCGATTTGCGCGGTCGCGCCACAGTTCGAAGATGTCAACACCGTTTTGCCAGTTGACTAGCGGCGCTGACAGGGTTGAGCGACACCAGCTCAGCCAAGGAGGGGGACGACGTGGCACAGGATGTACGTCCGGGAAAGCGGTTGCCGGGAACGCCGGAGCCTTCCTACGAGTGGCCGGGGGCCGACGGGGTGACGATCCGGGGCGACGCCTGGGGGCCGGAGGACGGCCCGATCGTCCTGCTCCAACACGGTGGCGGCCAGACCCGCCACGCCTGGAAGGGGGCCGGTGAGACGCTGGGCGCAGCCGGCTACCGGGCCATCGCGTTCGACGCCCGGGGCCACGGAGACTCCGACTGGTCGCCCGACGGGGTCTACGGCAACGACGAGAACGTCCGCGACCTGCTGGAAGTGGTCAAGGCTCTCGGCGGCGGCCCGCCCATCCTGGTCGGGGCCTCGATGGGGGGCGGCACCAGCCTGGTCGCCATCGGCGACGGTCACCTCCAAGCCGCCGCTCTGGTGCTGGTGGACATGGCGCCCAAGATCGAGCCCGAGGGCTCCCGCAAGATCCGGGAGTTCATGGACCAGAAGCCCGAGGGCTTCGAGACGCTGGAGGAGGTGGCTGAGGCTATCGCCAACTACCAGCCCCACCGCAAGCGGCCCCGCAACCTCGACGGCCTGGTGAAGAACGTCCGCTTGGGCGACGACGGCAAGTATCACTGGCACTGGGATCCCCGTCGCCGGAACCGTACGTGGGACATGGAGGAGTACCGCAGTCGCTTGAGCCGCTGCGCCGAGAACATCAACGCGCCCACGCTGCTGGTGCGGGGCGGCCTGTCCGACGTGCTGAGTGAGGAAGGGGCCCAGAGCTTCCTGGCCCAGTGCCCCCACGCCGAGTACGTGAAGGTGTCGGACGCCGCCCACATGGTGGCCGGCGACCGCAACGACATCTTCGCCGGGGCCGTGATCGAGTTCCTGTTCCGGGTGGCGCCGGTCAAGGCCTGATCATCTGGTGTCCGGAGCCGTCACGGGCGACGTTCCAGGACACCAGATCGGGGTCTACTCGACGAACGTGGCCCAGTCGGCCACCGGGAGACGGGGGCTGCGGAAGTTGTTGATGGGATGGGCCGTGTCCTCGTAGCCGAGGGCGATGGCGCAGAAGATCCGCAGCTCGGCCGGAGCCCCGACGAACTCGCTGACGGCCTGCTCCCGCATGGCCCAGCTCTCCTGGGCACAGGTGCCGAGCCCGGCCTCCTCGGCCAGCAGCATGAGCGTCTGCAGGAACATCCCCAGGTCCGACCACTGGGGCGGTCCCATCTGGCGGTCGACAAAGCAGAACACGGCGGCCGGCGCCCCGAACAGCTCGTAGTTGCGGGCCACATGGCGGAGCCGAGCTGGTTTGTCCTCCCGGGGGATCCCGATCGAGGCGTACATCTGCTCGCCCAGCTCCCAGCGTGACGTCCGGTAGGGCTCGCCCAGCTCCCGGGGGTAGATGTCGTATGCCGGACGTTCCAGGTCGCGGCCGGCCACGAACGCCTTGAACCGCTCGGCCGCCGGCCCGTTGACCACATAGATCCGCCACGGCTGCACATTGCCGCCCGACGGTGCCCGGGCCGCCTTCTCCACCAGGTCGGCCAGAAGTTGACCGTCGACCGGCTGATCGAGGAAGGCCCGAACCGACTTGCGCTTGTCCACCGCGGTGCTCACGTCCATGGCGGCCGATCATGTCTCCCCCGGAGCGTCCGGGGCAAGCGGGCGGGCTCGGTCAGAGGCGGTCGGTGACGGCGGCGGCGAACTCCGAGGTGGTGGCCGTGCCGCCCTGGTCCACCGTGAGGTGGCGGCCCTCGGCGTAGACGGCGGAGAGGGCGGCGTCGAGGCGGGCGGCGGGCCGGTCGAGCCCGAGGTGCTCCAGCATCATCACCGCCGACAACAGGGTGGCGGTGGGATTGATCCGCTCCTGGCCGGCGATGTCAGGGGCGGTGCCGTGGGCCGACTCGAAGTAGGCGTAGTTCTCGCTGTAGCAGCCCGAGGGGGCCAACCCCATGCCGCCCACGGTGCCGGCCGCCAGATCGCTCAGCACATCGCCGTAGAGGTTGGGCAGGAGCAGCACGTCGAGCTCGTCGTAGCTGGTGACGAGCCGGTGGGCCATGTCATCGACGATGTAGCGGGTGAGCTTCACATCCGGGAACTCGGCGCCGATCTCGGCCACTATGTCGGCGAAGTAGCGGTCGGTGGCCGGCAGCATGTTGGTCTTGGCCGACACGGTGAGGCTTGGGTGCCGCCCACTGCGCTCGGCCCGCTTCAGGGCCAGCTGGTAGGAGAAGCGGGCCACCCGCTCGGTTCCGGCCCGGGTGATGATCTTGGCCGCATACCGACCCTCGCCCTCGTAGACCAGCCGGGCCCGGGGGCCGATGAGGCCCGAGGCCCGCAGGTCCTCCACGTTGCCCATGATCCCCACGTAGGCGTCTTCCAGGTTCTCCCGCACGATCACATAGTCGAGGCCCTCAGGGCGGGCCATGGGCGAGCGGTAGCCGGGTCGCCACTGGACGGGCCGGACGTTGGCGAACGTGCCCCGACCCCAGCGGAGGTGGGCGAGGCCAGGGGTGGTGCCGTTGCTGGAGCCGAACAGCACGGTGTCGGCGGCATCGAGCCGCTCGATCACGAACGCCTCCCGCTCGCCGGCCTCCATCCGACCCAGTTCGGCCCCGTCGGGGAGGATGTCGAGCCGAACCGGCAGGTCGAGGGCGTCGAGCACACCGAGCGAGGCAGTCATGGCTTCGGGTGCGGCGTCGTCACCGGGGACCACGGCGACCAGGGGGCGGGCATCGGTGTCGGTCATCCCGTGCACCCTGTCACGACCGGCCCGGCCGGTGCAATCACGCGCAGTCGGGGTGGTGACGCCGCATGTTCTCGGGGTAGCTGCGCCGGTAATAGTTCCACAGCTGCTGGCCGTAGACGCCTGCGCCCCGGCGGCTGGCGATCCCGTCGAGACCCGACTCCAACTCTTCGTGCCGGGCCATGAACCCGGCCCCGGCATGGCGGGGGCTGGCCGCCACTGCCGCTGCCAACCCGGCGGCCAGGGGCAGGGGAACAAGCTCCGTCTCCAGTGCCGGCCCGTGGAACCAGGCCGACGAGAAACGGGCCGCACCGGTGATCACCCGGTGGGTGGTGGCCACGTAGTAGTTGCCGCTCATCTCCTGGAGCATCTCGCCCAGGTTGACCACGAAGGCGTCGGCCCGGGGCGGCACGTCGACCCAGGCCCCGTCGGGGGCCTCCACCTGGAGGCCGCCCACATCGTCCTGGAGGAGGAGGGTGAGGAACCCGGCGTCGTGGTGGGCGTTGACCCCCGCCTCGCCGTCGGGCGTCGGCGGGTAGCTGATCAGCTTTACCAGCGACAGAGGCCGATCCCCGAACAGGCGGGCCAGATGGTTCTCGGGGAGGCCGAGGCCCACCGACAACACGCCGAGCAACTCGTCGGCGAGTGCCGACAGGGCGGCGAAAAAGCGGCCGAGGTGATCCTGGAAACCGGGGATCAGCTCCTCGGGAAGCCACTGGTTGGGGCCGTCGAGGCGGAGGAAGGGCGGGTCGGCCCGTAGGCCCCGTACCGGGTTCTCCACGGCCAGGTCGAGCTGCTCCCGCTGGTCGGGACGGCCGCCGGTGAGCTCCGCCCCCACCGGCTCCCAGCCCCGGAAGTGGGGTGAGCGGGCCTTGTCGATCCGGCGCTTGGTCTCCTCCGGCAGGGCGAAGAAGCGGGCCCGGTACCCGGCGTGCTCGACCAGCAGGGCGGGACTGATCCCGTGGCCCACGAGGTGGAAAAACCCGATGTGGTGGCACACCTGACGGACCTCGTCGGCCAGGGCCCGCCGTTCAGCCCCGGTGCCGGCCCGCCACAGGCTCAGATCGACCTCGGGGATGCTGGTGGTCACGCTGCTCACGGCGACCAGCCTAGGCACCCGGCGCCGGCCGGGGCCCGTTCCGCCGCTCCTTGGGCCACACCACCCGCCGTCAGGGAGCCGGTCGATCAGCAGCCGGTCAGCCGGGCGGCGACGTCGGCTCGCTCGGGGCAGCCGCCTCGAGCAGGGCCTGATGGCGGGCCAGATTCTCCCGGTACCGGACCTGGTCGGCGCTCGAGGGCGGCGTCACCGACACCGCTCGCTGATCCGCCGCCACCGCCTCGGCCAGCAGGTTGCGGTCGCCGTTGGCGTGGTAAAGGCGGACCAGGTGGTCGGCCAGCTCGTCGAGGCAGGCCCCGAGTTCGTCCCCGGGACCGGCGGCGGCCGCCTCCACCGCCTGTCGGCCAGCGGTCGCCGCCTCCACCAGCGCCGACACCGGCCCCCCCTGGGCGTGGACCCGGGCCAGGAGCCGGGCCAGGTCGCTGCAGCGGTCGGCCAGGTCGGCCGAGGTGGCCGGAGTGAGTGCCACCGAGCGTCGGGCGGTGTCGACCGCGTCGGCCAGCGCCTCGGGATCGTTGCGGGCCGAGTTCAACTCCCCCAGATAGCGGGCCAGATCCGACAGGTAGCCGGGCAGCTCGGCGCTGTGGTCGGGGGTGGCCGCCACCGCCTCCCCGGCCGCATCGGCCGCCTCGGCCAGCAGCTCCAGATTGTTGCTGGCGGCGAACAGGCCGGCCAGGCGGGTGCCGAGGTTGGCCAGGTGCCGGGGGCGGTCCGGGCTGTCGGCCGGCACCGCCCGGAGGACCTGGCGGGCAGCGTCGGCGGCATCGGCCAGCACCGCCGGGTCGCCCGTCTCGACGTAGAAGCGCGCCACGTGATTGGCCAGGTTGTTCAGGCGGGATGCCAGCTCGGGCCCCTCCTGGGTGGTGGCGTCCACCGCCCGCCGGGCGATCTGCACCGCCTCCGCCAGCGCGGTCCGGTCGTTGGTGACCGTGTGGAGGCGGGCCAGGTGGTTGGCCAGGTTGTTCAGCCGGGTCGGGAGTTCGGGGCTGGTGGGCCCGGTGGCGTCCACCGCCCGCCGGGCCGTCGACACGGCTTCGGCCAGCACCGCCTCGTCGCCGCTGGCGGCGTACAGACGGACCAGGCGGTTGGCCAGGTTGTTCAGGTAGCCGGGCAGCTCGGGGCTGCCGTCAGGTGTGGTGGCCGCTGCCTCCCGGGCGGCGTCCACCGCCTCGTCGAGCACGACCCGCCGGCCCTCCACCGCGTGCAGGCGGGCCAGCCGGTTGGCCAGGTTGTTCAGATAGGCCGGGCGCTCCGGGCTGGCGTCCGGCGTGGCCGCCACCGCCCGTCGGGCCGCCTCCACCGCCTCCACCAGGATCGGCCGCTCGCCGTTGGCGGCGTACACGTCGGCCAGCCGGGTGGCGAGGAGGTTGAGACGGTAGGGGAGCTCGGGGCTGTCGGGCGGAGTGGCGTCGACTGCGTCCCGGGCTGCCGCCAGGGCCTGGTCGAGCACATCGGTCTCACCGGCGCCGCCGTCGACCGCGATCAGCTCCTCGTCGAGGCGGGTGATGAGCGCTTGCAGCTCGGGACTGTCGGGCTCGACCGCCTCAGCCTGCCGGGCCACCTCCACCGCCTCCTCCAGCACGGCGGTCTGGCCCGAGACCCGGTACCAGTCGAGCAGCCGGTCGGCCAGGGACACCAGCCGATCGGCCCGGTCGGGGGCATCGGCCGTGACCTGGTCGAGGCGGCGGCGGGCCACGGTCACCGCCTCGGCCACCACCTCCGGTCGGGGGTCGGCCGCCACCAGCTCCAGCAGTCGGTTGGCCAGGTTGCCCAGTCGGCGGTCGAGGTCGGCCCCCCGGTCGGGGGTGGTGGCCACGGCCCGGCGGGACGCCTCCACCGCCTCGTCGAGGGCGGACCGGGCGCCGGTGGCCCGGTGGAGCTCGGTGAGCCGGGCCGCCAGCTTCGACAGCCGGCCGGCGAGCACCGACGGCCGACCGGTGCTGGCCTTCACCGTCTCCCGGGCCACCGACACCGCCTCGTGCAGCACGTCGAGGTCGCCTGTGGTCACGTGGAGGCGGGCCAGAGCGTTCGCCAGGTTGTTCAGGTAGGCGGCCCGGGCCGGATCGTCGAGCCGGGCCGAGTCGACCGCCGTGCGCCCGGCGGCGGTCGCTTCCTCCAGGAGGGCCGTCTCCGGGGTCAGCCCGTACTGCTCGAGCAGGCGGGCCGACAGATCGTGGTAGCGGCGGGCCTGCTCGCCGCTGTCGGCGGGCGTGGCCATCGCCGCCTCCCGGGCCGTGGCCAGGGCCTCGTCGAGCACGGCGGGACGCCGCGTGGCGCTGTACTGCCGGGCCAGGACGAGGGACAGGGCGTGGACGAGGCGGGTGCGGTCGGCCTCGGTGGGGGCGCCGGGACGGGGCACCGAATCGCTCGGCAGCTCGGAACCGCCCCCGCCGCCCCGGGCGTGGCGGGCCGCCGCCGACCGGCTGGCGATCTGGCTCACCTCGAGGGCCCGGCGGGCCTCGGCCACGGCGGCCGTGATCGTGTCGGGGTTGCCGTCGAGCCGATGCAGCTCACCGAGATGATGGGCCAGCTGCTCGTGGTACAGCCAACGGTGCGGCACATCAACCGGGGTCTGGTCGACCAGCGAGCGGCACAGCGCCACCGCCTCGGCCAGCGCCGCCCGCTCGTCGCCCCCAGGATGGGTGGACGACAGCAGCGCCGCCAGCTCCGACGTGCGGGCCGACCGGGCCGGGCTGGTGATGGCGGTGTGGGCCAGCGCCGCCCGGGCGGCGGCCACCGCCGCCTCGGCCAGGCGGGCCTCGCCGAAGCGGGCATGGAGCTGGCCCAGGGTGACGGCCAGCGCCGCCAGTCGGTCGGTGTGCTCGCCCGTGAGTGGACCCGGCCGGCCCCGGGGTGCCGGTGGGGGCAGGGCGCCCAAGGTGGTCAGGGTGGCCTCGGCCCCGTCGAGGGCGGCGGCCCGGTCGGATGCCGCCTGGGCCCGGCGGACGAGGGCCAGCGCCAGCGTGAGGCCCACCCACCACACCGAGTCGGTGGGGGCGAGCTGGAGAGCCTGGCGGGCCGCCTCGATCCCTTCGGCCAGCGCCTGCTCGTCGCCCTTGGCCGTGCCCTGGGCAGTGAGGCGCAGGGCCAGGCCGTCGAGCCGGGCCACGTGGGCTGGGGTGCCCTGGGGGGTGAGCTGCACCGCCCGCCGGGCCACGCTGACGGCCTCGTCGAGCCGTACCCGGGGACCACCCACGTCGAACGACTCGAGCAAGTGGGCCGACAGATTGTCGAGCAGGGCCGGCAGCTCGACCGCCTGGGGCGGCGAGGCGGCGACGGCCTGGCGGGCCACGCTCACCGCCTCGTCGAGGGCCGACCGGCCGCCCCCGGCGTGGTAGATCTCAGCCAGACGATTGGCCAGGTTGCCGAGGCGGCCGGCCAGCTCGGAGCTGTGCTGGTCGGTCAGGTCGACGGCCCGCTGGGCCGTGGCGTGGGCCTCCTCCAGTACCCCCTCGTCGCCGCTGGCGGCGTGGAGGCGGGCCAGGCGGACCGACAGGTTGTTGAGCTGCCGGGCCAGCTCGGGCCCGTCGGGCGGGGCCAGTTCCACCGCCCGCCGGGTGGCCGACACCGCCACCTCGATCCACACCGGGTTCTCGTTGAGCTCAGCCAGCCGGGTCGAGAGGCGGGCCACAGCGTCCCACACCGGCGGCCAAAGGGGCCGGGGATAGGTCTCGGGCGACGCCGCCATCAGGTTGGTGACCGACTGCCGGGCCCGCTCGATGTCCTCCGCCGCGGGCCGGCCCGGTTGTGATGCGCCGAGCAGGGCCCGCTCGGCGTGGCCCAGATCGATCAGGACCTGGAGCGGCACGGTGGCGGTCGTGCCGGCCAGCAGCTCGACCCGGTTCCACAGGCGCCGGGCCAGCCGCTCCTTGCCGCTGGAGGCCGCCAGCCTGGCTCTGGAATCGAGCAGGGCCAGGGCCGCCGGCTGGCGGATCGGGGGGAAGCTGGCGATCACATCGGCCGCCGCCGCCGTGTCGGGCGCCGAGACGAGACGGTGGAGGGCCGCCGCCATCTGGTCGGCCAGGCTCACGGCGTCCTCGAGCCGGACGGTGTCGTCGGACGATGACCCCTCCGCCAACGGGCCGAGCCCGGAACCCTCCATGCCGTAACCCTCAGCCCGTGCCGTGCCGTCGTGTGCTGCCGCCATGCGTGTCCACGCAGCGGGCTCCACGCTACCAGCTCTGAGGCCGTGTGGACCATCGCTCCCGCCGACCACCCCGCCTTTGCCCCCGGTGGGCCCTATCGAGCACGCTGGGCCGGCGCCCGCCCGCGTCGGCGCAGCACAGGAAGGCAGCCACCGTGACCGACACCCCTCGCCCCGCCGCCACCCCCGGGGCCAAGATGCAGTACCTCATCCGCCGCCGGGCGGAGGTCACCCGGGAGGAGCTGATCGCCCACTGGTTCGCCAACCACATGCCGGGCGTCATCGCCGGCCAGGCCCGGGCGGCTGAAGCGGGGCGCCCTCACGCCCGGCGGTACCGGGCCACGGTGTTCTCTCCCGATCGATCGGGAGAGCAGGCGTGGGACGGCGTGGCCCAGCTGTGGTTCGACGCCGAACCCCCGGCCCCGCCCCAGGCCCACGGCACCACCCCGGCCGACAGCTTCCAGGAGCGGGCCGAGCCCTACGTGCCCTGGGCCACCACCGAGTACGTGGTGCTCGATCCTCGCCCTCGGCTCCCGGTGGAGCCGCTCACGCTGAACGCTCCGTTCCCCACCACCCGGTCGGGCTTCTTCAAACAGACGTTCCTGGTCACGACGAAGCCGGGGGCCGACCACGCCGCCCTGTTCCGCCACTGGCTCGAGGTCCACGTGCCCAACGTGCGCTCCGTCATGGAGCAGGTGGGCGGCTTCGGCTACGTGGTCAGCCACTCCGCCCACCCCGAGGCCGAGCCCTACGCCGGGATGGCCGAGCTGTGGTTCGAGAGCGGCGACGGCTGGGACGGGTTCAAGTCCACCATCCAGCCCGACGGCATGGAGCAGTGGACCGACGGCGCCGTGGTCCTGCGCTCTGGCACCGAGATGATCGGCATCCTGTAACTTCCGGGGGCTCCCGGCCGCATGGCCTACAGACCCCCCAGCACCTCGTGGGTGTGCTGGCCCAGGGTGGGGGCGACCGACCAGTTCCACCACTGGTGGGACACGAGGAACGGGGCGCCGGGCACCTGGACCTGGCCCAGGGCCGGGTGGTCCTCGTCGCGCCACCAGCCGGCCTGGGCCAGATGGGGATCGCCCCGCAGGTCGGCCACCGTGTTCACCGGCGTGATCGGGATCCCCCGGCGCTGGCCCTCCACGAACAGCTCGTGCTTGGTGGCGGCCAGCGTCAGCTCCTCGGTCCAGGCGTCGACCGCCTCCGATGCCTCGTGGCGAACGGCGATGTCGTTGAACACCTCGTCGAGCACACCCTCGTTGCCGGTGGCGTCGCAGATCCAGCGGGCCATGGCCTGCCAGTGGTTGGGCTGGAGGGCCAGGATGGCCACGTAGCCGTCCTGGCAGGGGAACAGGCCGAAGGGGCTGGTGACGGGGCGCCGGTTGCCGGCCCGGGGGCGGGGCACCTGGTCGTCGAGGAACAGCGGCACCCCGGTCTCGGGCGCCATCGACACCATCGCTTCCTGGATCGCCACCTCCACCAGCTGGCCCCGCCCGGTGCGGCGCCGGCCCCGTAGGGCGAGCATGGAGGCGATGGCAGCGTTGACGGCGGTGAAGTGCATGGCCAGCTGCACCGGGGCGGCCGGGGCCAGGGGCGGGGAATCGGCGAAGCCGATGGTGGAGGCCAGACCGCACGAGGCCCACGCCACCAGGTCCGATGTGGTCCAATCGCGCCGGGGCCCGGTGAGGCCGAACGGGGTGATGGCGATCCACGACGTGGCCGGGTTGGCCACCCGGACGGCCGAATACCCCGACACCGGGCGGTCCTGGAGGCCGGCCGGCGAGTCGTCGAGGACGACGTCGGCCGTGGCCAGCAGGGCGGCCAGCTGTGCCTCACCGTCGGCCGACGAGCGGTCGATGACCACGCTCTTCTTGCCGGCCGACAGGAAGGCCCACCACAGGCCCGACTCGGGGCCGTCGACGCCGGGGGCGTGGGGGGCGTAGGTGCGCATCGGGTCGCCCCCGGGGGGCTCCATCTTGATCACCTCGGCCCCCAGGGCGGCCAGCAGCCGGGTGCCGTAGGCACCGGCCAGGCCGGTGAGGTCGACCACGCGGTTACCGGACCAGGGTCCCATCAGCTCTCCTCCCCGCCGTCGGCGGCCCCGTCGTCGCCGACCAGGCCGACGATCTCGTACCACCGGTCGAACGGCCGGGTCACCGTCATCTCCGGCACCCGTTCCCCGAACGCCGCCTCCCGCTCCATCAGGGCCTCGATCTCGGTCTCGCTCAGCCCCGCCCGCTCGCCCAGGACCTCGCGGGTGTGCTGGCCCATGTTGGGCCCGGCCCAGGGGACCGAGGCCGGGGTGTCGGACATCCGGATCGGATGGCCGGTGAAGAGGTCCCGCCCGAAGCGGACGGACGGGGCGACGTCGTACACCCTGCGGTCCCGGAGTTGGGGGTCGGTCAGCACCCCCCGGTGGTCGAGCACCTCGTAGGCGGCGATGCCGGCGGCCTGGAGGCGGGCCGCCGCCTCGGCCGGGGAGATGGCAGCCGTCCAGGTCCCCAGGGCCTCGTCGATGGCGTCGTGGGCGGCCACCCTGCCCTCCAGCGTGGTCCACCCCGGGTCGGCCAAGGCGTCGCCTCCGACCAGGGCCGCCAGGGCGGCCCACTGGGCGTCATCGGACACGCTCAGGGCCACCCAACGGTCGTGCCCGCGGGAGGGGTAGACGCCGGTGGGGGCGGCCCACGGGATGCGGTTGCCGACCGGCTCGGGGGTGCGGCCGGTGATGGCGTGGTCGACCAGGTAGGGGCCGAGCAGCGACACGGTCGTCTCCATCTGGGAGATCACCAGGCTCACGCCCTCGCCGGTCTGATCCCGGTGCTCCAGGGCCGACAGGATCGACACCACGGCGTGCATGCCGGCGACGTAGTCGGGCGGAGCCACCGAGGCGATGCCGGCCGGCTCCTCGCCCGGGTGACCGGTGAGGGCGTCGAGGCCCACCAGCGGGGCCTGGTTGGGCCCGAACGCCCGGAACGGGTAGTAGGGGAGTTCGGGATCGGCCCCGAAGCCCGGCATCATCACGTGGATGAGCCCGGGATTGACCGGGTGGAGCTGGGCGTAGCTCATCCCCATGCGCTCCAGGGCGTCGGGGGTGAAGTTCGACAGGAAGACGTCGCAGCCCTCGATCAGCTTGTGGGCGGCGGCCAGGGCGTCGGTGTCCTTCAGCTCCAGGCCGATCGAGCGCTTGCCCGCCGTCATCTCCGGCAGGTAGGGGCTCGTGTCCATGAACAGGGGGAGGTACTCCTCGGTGCGGGCCCAGGCCGAGCCGAACAGGCGGGCCACGTCGGGGTTCACCCGGGACTCCACCTTCACCACGTCGGCCCCGTGGTAGGCCAGGTAGCGCCCGGCGCAGGGCGCGGCCACGGCCACGCTGAGCTCGAACACCTTGAGCCCTGCCAGGACCCGATGGTCGTCGTCCATCATCCCCCTTGCCTCGCTGTGCGTCGTGTCGGTCACCGACCTTCCGCCGGGCCGGCGGCCCCGAAGGTAGCGTGCGCCGGGGGTCGCCGTCGATTGACGCCGTGCTGCTGCGCCCGGCGAGCCGATGCGGCCCTGACGGCGGCGGTCGGATATCAAAGGGGCCCATGGACTTCAACCTCTTCAGCTACTTCACGATGGGCCGTCGTCCCGAGCTGGAAGCCGGGCTGGCCGGGCTCCGGGTGGACCTCTACCAGCGGATGCTGGACGAGACCGCCCAGATCGTGGCGTTCGCTGACGAGGCCGGCTTCGCCGGGTTCGGGCACCCGGAGCACCACCTGCAGATCGAGGGGTGTGAGCCGTCGAACGACCTGGCCGCCCTGGCCATGTTCATCGGTCAGCACTCCAAGCGGCTCAAGGTGATCTCGTGCGGCTGGGTGTCGACCACCCACAACCCCCTGCGGGCGGCGGAGACGATCTCGACGCTCGACAACATGCTGCGGGGCAGGTTCGCCTTCGGCCTGGTGCGGGGCTATCAGCACCGGTGGGTGGAGAACTTCAAGGTCCTGCCCCAACTCGACGCCGTGGGCCCGTGGAACAAAGACACCGAAGCCGACGACCGCAACCGGGAGCATTTCGCCGAGTACGTCGACATCGTGCTGCGGGCCCTGACCGAGCCCACATTCCGCCACCAGGGCGCGTTCTGGCAGTTCCCGCCAGCGGGGATGAAGAACCCCCACCGCCACGACGTCTACACCGAGATGGGGGCGGGGGTCGACGCCGACATGTCGATCACCGAGGTCGGCATCGCCCCCCGGCCCTACAGCCAGCCCCATCCCCAGCTGTACGGCGGTTTCAGCGCCTCGATGCGCACCGCCCTGTTCTGGGCCCGCCATGGCGGCCGCCCGATCGTGATGAGCGGCAACTACGACTTCTGCCAGGTGCTGTGGTCGAAGTACCGGGAGGAGGCCCAGCGATCGGGCCACGAGCCGGCGCCCGGCACGGAGGCGGCCTGGGGCGGGATCGTGATCTGCGCCCCCACCGACGCCGAGGCGCAGGCGCAGTTCGAGGACATGTCCTGGTTCTGGGACAAGTGGTCGGTGCCGTTCGGCAACCCCCTACCCGAGCTCCTGGTGGGCAGCCCCGACACGATCAGCGCCAAGATTGAGTCGGCCCAGGCCCGGTTCAGCCCTCAGGAGGCGTTCATGATCATCCCCCAGGGCATCCACCCCGCCGACCAGGTCTGCGAATCGCTGAGCCTATTCGCCGACAAGGTGATGCCCCGGTTCACGTAGGGCGTAGCGCAGCTGCCCCGGCGGGGCGCGAGCCCCCGGACAACTCAGCTAGGGATGGGGGTGCTCTGCCAGCACAGGAACTGCCAGGTGCCGTTGCGTCGCACCCAGATGACGCTGTAGCGGGCGTCGAGATGGCGGTCGGCGCCGCCGGCGATCACATGGATCTTGACCCGGCCCGTGACCATGGCGGTGTCGCCCACCACGACGAAGGCGGTGTCGGTCCGGTCTTCGGAGCGGTAGTCGAACACCTTGTTGGCGATGGCCTTGATGTAGGACTCCTTGGTGTCCACGTGGCCATTGGAATGGGTGTAGGAGAGCTCGGGGGCGTAGAGCTGCTCGAGGGTGGAGATGTCCTCGGCGATCTGGGCCTCCCAGCGCCGGTCTTCCATCTGGGCGATTTCAGCGGTGACGTCGGTCATGGTCCCTTCCTACACCGCGGGTGGACCGGGGGCCAGCACCGGCGCGATCGTGGATCATGACCGCTCCGTTCAGCATCGAGCCCCTGACCGGCGCCCTCGGCGCCGAGATCGGCGGTATCGACATCAGCCAGCCCCTCGATGATCACACCGCGGCCGCCCTGCGGGCCGCCCTCAACGAGAACCACGTGCTCGTGTTCCGGGACCAGTCGCTCACACCGGAGCAACAGCTGGCGTTCGGTCGATGCTTCGGTGAGCTCGGCCAGCACCCGTATGTGGCCGGCAACGCCGAGCACCCCGAGATCCTCGACATCGTGGTGGAGCCCGACGACCGCACGAACTTCGGCGGCGGTTGGCATTCCGACGTCACGTTCCTGGCCGAGCCCGACATGGGCTCGATCCTGTACGCCGTGGAACTGCCCCCGGTGGGCGGCGACACCTTGTTCGCCAACCAGCACGCCGCCTACGAGGCGCTGTCGGACACCATGAAGGAGCTGATCGACCCGCTGGTGGGGATCCACTCGGCCAAGCTCCAGTTCGGCGGCCGGGGCTACTCCCAGCGCTCCCAGGCGATGACCACCCGGGACGCCGACGGGGCGCGCGAGAGCGAGGTCGAGCATCCGGTGGTGCGGACCCATCCCGAGACCGGGCGCAAGGCTCTGTTCGTGAACCGGGCGTTCACCATCGGGATCAAGGGCATGACCCGCACCGAGTCGGCCGGCCTGCTCGAGATCCTGTTCCGCCAGGCCGTGGCCGAGCAGTTCACCTGCCGGATCCGCTGGACGGTAGGAACCGTCACCATGTGGGACAACCGCAGCGTGCAGCACTACGCCGTCCACGACTACAAGGGCCAGCGGCGCCGGATGCGCCGCATAACGATCAGGGGTGACCGGCCGAACTGACTACGGCCGGCCGGCTCGCAGAGGGAGGTGGCCGCAGAGGTAGGCTCGCGATCATGTCAATCAGCGGTGACTACGAGCCGAGCACGTGGGAATGGGTCCGCCAACAGGTGGCGGAGTACGAAGGATCGAGCGGGGAGCGGGGCAACACCCTGCGGGACACCGGTATGCCGATCATCGTCATGACCACGGTGGGGCGCAAGACGGGCAAGGTCCGAAAGGTTCCCCTGATGCGGGTGGAGCACAACGGCGAGTACGCCATCATCGCCTCCAAGGGCGGCGCGCCCAAGAACCCGGCCTGGGTGGCCAACCTCCTGGCCCAGCCGAAGGTCATGATCCAGGACGGACCCGAGCCCTTCGACGCCGTGGTCCGGCTGGTGGAGGGGGCCGAGCGGGCCGAGTGGTGGGAACGGTCGGTGGCCGCCTACCCGCCGTACGCCGAGTATCAGGCCAAGACCGACCGCGAGATTCCGGTCTTCATCGCCAGCCGGGTGAGCTGAGCTGGCAGCGGACCGGGTCGGGGAGATCGGGCCAGAGCAGTGAGCACCGGAGGCCGACGGTGAGCCACGATGCATTGATGCACATGGCCCGCCGCACGCTGGCCCACACGCGGGCCGGAACTGTTCCGTTGGCCGATGGCATCGTGAAGGTGCCGGCCGCCAACTACGTCGACCCCGCCCGCTACCAGGCCGAGCTGGCCCTGATCTTCCGTCGCCTGCCCCTGGTGGCAGCGGCCAGCGCCGAGCTGCACCGACCCCGGGACTACCGCTCGATCGAACTGGCCGGGGTACCGGTGCTGGTGGTGCGGGGCGACGACGGTGAGGTGCGGGCCTATCTCAACGTATGCAGCCACCGGGGGGCGGTGGTGGTGCCCGAGGGCCACGGCAGCGCCCGCCGCTTCACCTGTCCCTACCACGCCTGGACCTACGATGCCGCCGGTTGCCTGGTGGGTGTGCTCGACCGCGAGGAGTTCGGCCCGCTCGACGTCGCCTCCCACGGTCTCCGTGCCCTGCCAGCGGCCGAGCGGGCCGGGCTCGTGTTCGTGGTGCCCGATCCCCGGTCCACGATCGACATCGATGCTTTCCTGTCGGGCTACGACCAGGTGCTCGATCACCTCGGCCTCGGCCGGTGCTGGTTCGTGGGCCAACAGGCCGTAGCCGGCCCGAACTGGAAGGTGGCCTACGACGGCTACCTCGACTTCTATCACCTGCCCGTCCTCCACAAGGACACCTTCGGCACCGAGCTGTCGAACCAGGCGATCTACGATGCCTGGGGGCCCCACCAGCGGGTCAGCTCGCCCGACGAGCGGCTGCTGCGCTTCGACGCTCTGCCCGATCACGACTGGCCCCTGGCCGCGCTGACCGCGGGGGTGTGGACGGTGTTCCCCCAGACGTCGATCGCCGGGTTCCCGGTGAAGGGCTCCGACGGCTCGGCCACGTCGCTCTACATGGTGTCGACCCTGTTCCCGGGGGCCGATGTGGCCTCCTCCACCACCCAGCAGACGTTCCTGTCCACGGTGGAACCCACGCCGGCCCTGCAGGCGGCGATCGAGGCCCAGATGCGGTTCCTGCTGGGCGTGGTGCGAGACGAGGATTATGCCACCGGGCTGCGGATCCAGCGGGCCCTGGCCACGGGGTTGCGCCGCAACGTGCTCTTCGGGCGCAACGAGGCCGGCGGACAGCGGTTCCATGGCTGGGTCGACCGGCTGCTGGCCGCCCCCGACGGCGCCTCGCTGGCGGGGCTGTTCGCCGTTCCCGAGGTCGCCCACCAGCCCTGACCGGCGCGGTCGGGGCAGCCGGGGATCGATCCCCCCTGCTGTTGCCGGGTGCTGGCCCGTCGCTACGCTCGGCGCTCGATCAGCCGGGAGATCGGACGACGGAGGCGTGGCGAGATGTCGATGAGGAGCGCAGGGGCGGCCCTGGCGGCGGCCAGCCTGCTGGCGGCGGGTTGCACCCGGGGCGGCGACTCGGGCTCGGGTGACGACGGGGCGACCGTGGCCAGCGCGCCGACCACGTCGGCGGCGGACGACGGGGCGCCGGCGGACGGCGCCGGCGCGGCCGGTGGCGAGGCCTCGTCGGGTGGCGACATCGCTTGCATCCTGGGGAACGATCCGAACCTCTTCGAGCTCGAGTTCCGCCACGATGGTGCCGCCGCCAACTACGGCATCGAGGTGCAGTTCCTGGCCGGCGACGAGGTGCGGTTCGACGATTTCGAGCTGATCAACGCCGTGCAGCCGGGCGAGCAGGTGCGGGAGGGGTTCGGCCGGACCGACGTCACCGACACGTCGGTGACCCGCTGCCAGGTGAGCGAGGTGTCGGCCACGCCCACTCCCGAGGAGCTCGGCCGGGCCGACGTGAGCGCCTGCCAGAACCTCCGACCGGGGGAGTTCGGCGGCTATGCCTACGAGCTCACGTTCACCAACAGCTCCACCACGGTGCCGGCCCAGTACGCCGCCATCGTTGTCGTCCGGAATCCCGCCGGGGAGCGGCGCGCCTCCAGGCTGG